>JAXLWC010000110.1:0-11292 GCA_046328675.1 Anaerolineae bacterium | reverse complement strand
ACCTGCAAGCGGAACTGCTTCGCCGCCCATTCGCCAAAGTGGTCGCCGTGTTCGCTCCACTTCGACCAATCCACGCCGCCGAACACCTGAAAGCGTTCTGGCGCGCGTGCCTTGAGCGTGTCGAGGTGACGGTGCAGCAGGTCTTCGCCCCAGCCGCCGTCCAGATCGACGTACAACCGCACATCCACCGAGTCCAGCGCGTCCAGCAGTTCGTTGATCGGGCGTTTGTCCCAGCCGCCGCCGAACGGTTCAGCAAGGTGATTGTGCGCGTCAATCACCGGAAAACGCGGCTTCAGCACCTGTGAGACTTTCGTCACCACCTGCGCGCGCGGCATAAAATTGGGCAGCGTCAGGTCTTGCTGAGTGTGGTTTGTCATAGATGATATTCAATCAATCATAAATAATCATATTTAATCAGAATTTAGCGCGCTTTAATTGGCTTGTCAACTAATTTGACAAACTGTGCCTTCGATGATAGAACATCATGGGGTATCAGATGATTTTTTATGAGCGAATAGACATGTCTAAGGAACTGGCACTTTCCGGTATTGAACGTCAATCCCAACTGCGGGACTTCATCGCCCAGATGCAGCGCGTCAGCGTGGAACAGATTTGTGAGCAGTTTGCCATCAGCACCGCCACCGCACGCCGCGACCTGGAAGTGCTGGCCAAAGGGGGCAAGATTCAGCGCATTCACGGCGGGGCCATTATCGCCTACAGCGCGCCGCCGGAGCCACCGCTTACGCTGCGTTCGACTGAACAGGCCGACGAAAAGCGCCGCATCGGGCAGGCCGCCGCCGCCCTGGTCAACGATGGCGACACCGTGTTTCTCGGCAGCGGCACAACCGTGCTGGAGGTCGCCAACCATCTGCGCAGCCGCGTCAACCTCACCGTGATTACCAACTCGCTGCTGGTGATGAACGCGCTGGCCGGCACTCCCAGCATTCAGCTAGTCAGCGTGGGCGGCGTCCTGCGCGAGAGCGAACTCTCATTCATCGGCCACATCACCGAGCAGGCCCTGCGTGAACTGCGCGCCAACAAAGTCTTCATGGGCATCCGCGCCATTGACCCGCAGCACGGCCTGACCAACGATTACCTGCCGGAAACCCAGACAGACCGTGTGATTCTCAACATCGGCCATGAGGTGATTATCGTCGCCGACCATACCAAGTGCGAACGTGTCTCCACCACCTTCGTCGCGCCCATCAATGCCATTCACAGGCTGATTACCGACACGCGCACCTCGGACGAGTTCGTCAGCGCTGTGTCCGCGCGCGGTGTCCATGTCATGACAGTGTAAGCCGCGTTACAGCGTACCCACCACCGCCTGACAGACATCCGTCCGCCCCACCGTGCCGACCAGCCGCCCATCCTGCACGACAGGCAGGCGGTGGATGTTCTTTTCCAGCATCAGCGCGGCGACTTTGGCCACATGGTCATCCGGCGCGACGGTGATCGGGCTGCTGATAATCAGCGGCGAAATGGGCTTGTACATCAATTCGCTGCCTTTGCGCAGGAACTGGCGGAAGGCTTGCTCTATCGTGCCGCCGCTTTTGATAATTTCGTCCATGTTAGGCATAGCAGCGCGCAGCACATCCCCCACCGACAGCACCCCGACGAAGTTGTTGTTTTCGTCCACCACCATCAGATCGCCCACGCCCGACAGCGCGATCATCTCCGCCGCGCGGTGCAGGCTGTCGCTGCTGCGCACGCGTACCGCACGCACCGTCATGATGCCGCTGACGTACATGTACGGCATATCCACTGACGCGCGCCAGTCCGCCAGCAGTTCGTCGAGAATCGGGTATAAGTTCTTCTCCGCCGGATACCAGTTGCCGTCGATAAAACCGTCGAGGGTTTCACGGCGCACGGCGGTATTCTCCGAGGTAATCACCACCTTGCGCGCCTTGGGATACATCACACTGCCCACGCTCAGGAAACCGAGTCCCGTCAGGTCATCGCCCTGCTGGTCAATCAGAAACAGCGCAATCTGGTCGCCCTGTTCGCGGTGGAAACGCAGCAGGCGCATCGGCTCAGTCTGCGGGGTCGCGGCCACCACGCGGTAAACATCGACGTAGCGCTCGCGCAGTGCATCTTCCAGCGGGTTCGCGGCGGAAGCAGGTACATCACTGATCAGAAAAATTATCGGCTCATTTATCATGGTTTTATCCTTCTTCCATCACTTCAAATATCGCTTCGACCTCTACCGCAAAACCCAGCGGCAGCGAGGCAAATCCCAGCGCACTCCGTGCGTGATAGCCGTGCGAGTCCTTGCCGAACACATCCCAGAACACCTGCGACGCGCCATTCATCACCAGATGCTGCTCGGTAAAATCCGGTGCTGAGTTCACCGCACCCAACACCTTGACGCAGCGCAGGTTGTTGAGCGTGCCGTTCACAGCGTACACCGCCTGCAGCAGCGCGACAGCACACACCCGCGCCGCTTCCTGTCCCTGCGCGGTGGTCAAATCCTGCCCAAGTTTGCCTTTGTATCCGGTGGACACATGGCCGGAAGTATGAAGTACGCTGCCTGCACGGGCGGCAGGCGCGAGGTTGGCAATCGGCGAGTAGGCGGCAAGTTCAATACCTAGCGCGATGGCTTTTTCGTCAGGAGTCATGAGGTTGTCCTTTCCAGCGAATGCGCAGCGTGATTCAGTTGAGCGAAAACTGCTGCTAAGTCTAGTCTACGACGCGCTTTTGTACAAAGTCCATACGCCCTAAACCCCATCGCTGTAGTTCCAGCCCACAGGCACCAGCCCGTAACCAAGACAGGCCACGCCGTCCCGCGCCATGCGACATATCCAACTGTTTGACCCACTGTGATAGTTTATGAGATTTTGCGCATGTTGACGCCCATTAACGCGCCATTGTGTGGATTATTTTAAATGACTTACCTTACGCAGTCGTCTATCTGCATCCAAGGTGCAAATGACTCAAGCAGTATTGGCTGGAGTTGCGCTCCGTACCGTACCTGAATGTTTACATGGGTAGGTTTTTAACGCTTCACCTCAAACTCACCGCAATACCGCCGCCTCCTCAACGCATTCTCACGGCAACCATTCATCCACCTGAACCTGTTTTTCGCCCCTCTCCCGCCGCGTACATCCCCTACGTTCAACTTGATGCATCGAGAGGGGTTGGGTGAGGTCTGCACGAACGTTCAACCTACGGTCTTTCACTCCAAAATACCTACCCCTGTAAGTACCTGAATGAACCCCTTTAGTGGGTTTCGACTTGATAAGGCTTTGAACTGCCAGCGTCCTCAACGCGAGGCTTTCCACTACCGGACAACCTTTTGGCCTCAGTATACTGACAACTGACAACGGTAACCCTGTCCTACCCCGTTCAACTGGCCGCGCAGCATTCCTCGGGCGGCCAGCCATTGGCGGGCGTGGCCAAGACGCAGCGCCTGAGCCTCGAACAGCGGACGCGGCGTGCTGCGCCGGCGGTGCCAGCCAGCGCAGCAGTTCGCGGCCAGCAGATCGCCGCGACGGCGCGGCGCGGACTTAGCCTGCACATTGAAGTAGCGGGCTTGCACCATGTCCACCACGTCCCAGCCGCTTTGCGCGCCGAACTGCTGCCGGACTTCGGGCATAGCGAGGAGCCGCAGGGCCTGTCGAGAAGCTGCATGACTTCCACGCGCAGCACATTAACCTGTCCATACGAGGCTTTGCAGCAGGTTGGCGCGCAGGTCATGGGCTGCCCGGCGCACATCGGCGAGGCAGCCCGTGTTGGGGACAGGTGGGAGCGCCGCCAGCAGACGTTGGTCACGCTGATAGCGTGTAAGCTGCTGGGTCAGGCGGTTAAGCAGCGGGTGAAAGCGGCGGTTGCTGACGGCGGCCTGCCCGTAACCAAACAGATGGGCATAAGCTTGCTGGCGGTCACGGCGGCTCCAGCGCAGGGCTTCGCGGTGGTCAAAGTGATACAGCGCGAAAATCGCCGCGCCGTCGCGCAGGTGCAGCGTCCCCGCGCGCAGCAGCCCTTGCAGTTTGGCGATGACCCTGAAGACGCCTAACATTTCATGCTGGTACAGCACATACAAATCCGCCGCCGCCAGCAGGCGTTCGCTGGCAACCGCTTCATCCAGCGCGTCTTCCTCCAGCGTGGGATACTCCAGAACAGGATGCTGCGCACTTATAGCTTCTGGTTGTAGCTCTTCCAGCGCGAAAAACATCTTCAGCGACTCGTTTAGAACGGCGGCAAGCTGTGGATCATCCAGTGTCAGGTGTTCGCCAGACATGTTTATGATCCCTTCGCCAGATGAATGGTGATGGCATGAGCGCTGAGGTAAACGCTGGCACCGCGTTCCATAAACTCCTGCCAGCACAGGCGAAAGGCACTGTGAACATCAAACAGCGGCAGATAACAGGCGTCCAGCGTGCGCCGTACTGCTGTACTCCAGCGCTGCCAGGCGCTGCCGCGCGAACGCCCGACACGCACCAGTTCAAGGATGCGGTCATAACGCGCAAGCTCAACGAAGAAGCGGTGCAGCACACGGTCAAAACTGTTCTGACACTGGTACAACTGATGCTGGGCCAGCGCCAGATTCAGCGGGTAGTCCACCGCTTTGCGTGCCTGTTGGCAGGTGCTGAGACTCTCTTGCAGCCAGCCGAGCAGGTCGTCGGCAATTTCGCCGATGGCATCAGGCTGAGCGCTGCTGTCATCGGGTTTATCCTCCATCACCATAGTGCGCAGGCCGTTCAGTTCAGTGACGAGCTTTTGCAAGCGTTGGTGTAGTAGGTCGAGCGATGATACGAATGTCATGGAGGAGTCCTCGTAGTAAATAAGATTAACAATACAAGTACATCTCTTTCGCTTCTGTTAGAAGTCGCCTGTGTATGTGCCCCTCAAACATGGGAATAGACAGCGAAAACTTGTTGTTACATTTTGCATTAAAGGCTCAATTGAACCGCAAATGGAAGCTGTTTTGTGCTCGTGTAAGTACAGGGTTTTCAGTTGTCAGCCATCAATTTTCAGTAAAAGGCGAGGCTGAAGCGCTGGATTTTGACCAGGACGCCTCTGAAGACGGCGCAGCTTAAGGGAATGCACGCGCACCTGCGGCGGCCACGCGTTCAAACGCCTGCCGTACAAGGTTCATCTTCCCAAACGCGGCACGTTCATCAGGCTCAAAAATCCTCCCCTGCGTGCAGGCACGATTGACCGACCTGAGGTACCATCTACACATCACCATCGCACAATATAAACTGCGCCATGACCTTAAGCATGTATGCTGGTCAATCGCCTTTAGCATAGAAACAACAGCGCGGGTTTCCGTTGAACTCTGCTGGACAAATGTCAAATGGGTGACGGTTAAAAAAGCACATGAAGCGTTTATCTCAGCTCCTCGGTTTACAGTTTACAGGTCAGCCCGATGCCCTGACGCCCGCCGACCAGCGCCGCATCCGCACGCTGCTCATCATTAGCTGGCTCAATCTGCTGGCGCTGCTGGCAACCTGCACCAGTTACCTGCTCCTCAATCAGCCGATTCCCGAACCGGTGATCAGCCACACCATTCCCATTATCGTGATTCTGATCATCATCCGTTTCCGCCACTACCGCGAAGCCATCGTGCTGTTCGTCGTCAGCCACGTTGTGATTAACTTCTTCAACCTGATTGTCTCCGACTCGACCAACTACCTCTACATCCTGACTTCATTCTTGTCGGTCAGCATGTTTTTGTCCGGGCGTAAGGTAGTCATCTACGCCTTAGCCATCGTGTTCGCGTTGAGCATCTCGCTGCCGCTGACCGCTGGCATTGACCGTTACGCTTTTATCCCGCGAGAAACCACCATCATGTTTGTGGCGCTGGGGATCATGATCGTTGCGGTAGTGAGTTATGTCCACGACGGCGACCTGAAAGAAATTGAAGCGCAGGCCAAAGCCCTCCGCGAAAACGCCGCCCGGCTGCAATCGATTCTCGACAGCATTCCGGGATTCATCCTGACGATTGACGATCAACTGCGGCTGTCTTCCATGAGCAGCAGCGTTTTTGAGGATACCAGCGCGGCGTCGGCGCTGGTCGGACAGCCCTATCAGGCGTTGATTCGGGAAGAATACCACGCCAACATCAAAGAACTGCTGGAGGCAGCGCTGCACCGCAGCGAGATTGGCAACTTTGAGATTCAGGGGCAGGATAACCACTGGTATCGCGGACGCATCGCCCCCATCATCACTGATGGCAAGGCCGAAGCGGTCACGGTCATCGCGCTCGAAAGCACCGAGCAGAAAACGATTGACGAGGTTCTGCGACAGTACGCCGAAGAAGTTTCCGACCTGTATAACAATGCGCCCGGCGGTTATCACTCGGTGGATGAAAACGGCGTGATTGTGCAGATGAACGACACCGAACTGAAATGGCTGGGATATGAACGGGATGAGGTGGTCGGAAAGCTGAATTATCGTGACCTGCTGACCCCCAGCAGCAGCAGCATCTTTGAAGCCGCCTTCCCCACCTTCAAAGAGCGCGGTTGGATGAAAGACATCGAAGTTGATATGCTGCGCAAAGATGGCAGCAGTATGTCAATCATCGCCAACGCCACGGCCATGCGCGATACACACGGGCGATACCTCATGAGCCGGACTACCGTGTTTGATGTCACGGAACTGAAACGCGCCGAGGAAGCGCTGCGGCAGAGCGAGGAACGCTACAAGACGATTTCGCAGCTTACGTCGGACTTCTTCTTCGCGTTCCACTTGCAGGACAACTACATGATTATTGACTGGCTGGCGGGGGCCTGGGAAGGGATCACAGGCTACAGCGCTGCGGCGTTGCAGCAAGGCAATCAGCAGTGGATAAACCTGGCGCATCCTGATGATGTGCCCAGGGTGAATGAACATCTGGCGCTGCTGCAAGCTAATCAGAAAAGTGTGCTGGACATGCGCCTGATTGGGAATAATAAGAGACTTCTGTGGCTGCGCGTCCATTTATATCCCGTATGGGACGAGAAGAAAAACGAGCTTAGCAGTGGCTACGCTGCGATTCAGGACATTACCGATTACAAACAGGCCGAAGATGCGAAACGGATACACGAGGAGCGCTACCGTCTGCTGGCACGCAATATGCCGCAGAGCGCGGTGTATCTGTTTGACCACAATTTACGCTATATCGTGGCTGAAGGCGCGGCGCTGGCCCAATATGGATTTTCCAGCGCTTCACTGGAAGGGAAGACGCTGGATGAAGCTCTGCCCCTCAACCAAGCCCAGTTCTTAGGCCCACACATCCGCCAGGCCTTGCAGGGCAAAAAAGTGAATTTGGAATTCACGGCCAGCGACCACCACATTTTCAGAATCGAAATGGTGCCCATCTCCGATGAAAATGGGGAAATCACCACCGCGCTGGTACTGGCGCAGGACATCACGGAGCGTAAAAAGGCTGAAAACGCGCTGCGCGACAGCGAGGAACGCTACCGCATGATTTCGGAACTGATTTCCGATTACGCCTATGGTTATCGCGTTGAGTTGGATGGAACCCTCGTGCGGGAATGGGTGACGGATTCTTACACGCGCATCACGGGCTACCCTATCGGTGAAGTCGATGATCAAGGGATATTTTCGCTCTACCGCGCTGGAGATTATGAGCGTGCGCAGGCCGATATGCAAGCCACGTTAAAAGGGCAGCAGACGCACAACGAGTACCAGATTGTAACCAAAGATGGCGAAAAGAAATGGGTGAGTATTTCGCGCTATCCCATCTGGGATGAAAGCCAGAACCGGGTGGTGCGGTTCTATGGCGCGGCGCAGGATATTACCGAGCGCAAAGCTGCCGAGAATGCGCTGCGCGACAGCGAGGAACGCTTCAAGGGAGCCTTTGAGCTTTCGCCCATTGGCATGGCACTGGTGACGCCGGAGGGCAAGTGGCTGAAGGTGAACCAGAGCTTGCTGGAAATGCTGGGCTACAGTGAAGCGGAACTGCTGGAGACGGATTTTCAGTTGATTACGCCGGAAGACGACCTGAAACACGATCTGTATTTTGCCTGGCATCTGCTGCGCGACACTTTCCAGAGCTACCGCATGGAAAAGCGCTACATACGCAAGGATGGCAGCGTGATTACGGTGCTGCTCAGCGTGAACATGGTGCGCAAAGCGGACGGCACGCCGCTGTATGCCATCGCGCAGATGGTAGACCTCAATGAGTTGAAGCAAAAGGAAAACTTCCTGCGGCAAAGTGAGGCGCAAACGCGGGCGCTGCTGAACGCCATTCCCGATCTGGTGTTCCGCCTTTCTGTCGACGGAGAGTTCCTGTTTTACAAGGGGGCAACGGAGGAGCTGTACGTGGCACCTGACGCGATCATAGGACATACGCTGGAGGAGCTGCTGCCGCTGGATGTGGTGGCCCTAACGCGTCTGTTTATCCGCGAGGCGGTCACGACGGGGCAAACACAGACCTACGAGTATCAGCTTGATATTCCGAATCGCGGCCTCCAGGACTATGAAGCGCGCATGGTGGCTTCAGGTGACCGCGAAGTGATTATGATTATCCGCAACATCACCGATCGCAAACAGGCAGAAGCAGCCCTGCGCGAGAGCAAACAGCGCTACGATGAACTGGTGGCCAATATTCCCATTATGGTTTACCGCGTGCGGCGTACGGTTGACGGGGAATACCGCTTTGATTACGTCAGCCCTCGCGTGCGTGCCATCAATGAATTGGAGCCGGACGCCATACTGGAAAATCCCGTGCTGCTCTACGGCCAGATTCACGCGGATGAGATTGGCGAAGTGCAGCGCTTGCAGGAACTTTCCGCGACGACGTTGCAGCCGTTCCTGTGGGAAGGACGCCTGATGATTAACGGGGCACAGCGCTGGATGCGGCTGGAATCGCGCCCGGATCGATTGGCGAACGGCGAAGTGGTGTGGGATGGCATTCAGCAGGACATTACCGCGCAAAAACTGGCCGAAGCGGCTGTGATGGAAAGCAACCAGCGCTATGATGAACTGGTAGCCAACATTCCGGTGATGGTCTATCGCGTTGGACGGCGCGCCGATGGGCAGTACCGTTACGATTATGTCAGTCCCCGCATTCGCGATCTCAACGAGATTGAGCCGGAAAAGATGCTGCAAGACTCGCAGGTGTTGTATGACCAGATGCATCCTGAAGATCGGGCGGAGATGCACCGTCTGGAACTGGCGGCGTTCAACAATATCACGCCCTTCCTGTGGGAAGGACGCTTTCTTATCGGCAATCGGACGCGCTGGATGCGCATCGAATCGTATCCCAAGCAGTTGGACGACGGCGAAGTGGTGTGGCACGGCATTCAGCAGGATATTACGGCGCAGAAGGAAGCGGAAATCGCCCTGCGCCACAGCCAGCGCCTGATTGAGCAGATCGCGCGCACGGTTCCCGACTATATCTATGTCGTTAAGGTGGCGGGCAAGGAGCTTGTTTACGTCAACAAACATCTGGGGCTTGATCTGGGATATTCTGTCGAGGAAGTGGTCGAGTACGAAAAGAACTTCTACGCGGATTTGACGCACCCCGACGATAAAGCGCAGGTGGTGCAGTATTTCCGCGACGTGACCAATCTGCCGGATGATTCGCTGGCTCAGACGGAGTTTCGCTTGCAGCAGCGCGACGAGACATGGCGCTGGTTCTATATGCGCACGGCGGTTTACGCCCGTGACGCAGAAGGCGAGCCAACGCAGATGTTTGTGGTGGCGCAGGATGTGACCGAGCGCAAAACAACCGAACAGGAACTGCGCATTGCCAAGGATGCAGCGGAAACCGCCAGCCGTACCAAGAGCATCTTCCTGGCCAATACCAGCCATGAACTGCGCACGCCGCTGAATGTGATTATTGGCATGTCGCAGGCGATGAGCGACGATGAAAATATCCCCATTGAAGCGCGCAATAACATTACCGTGATCCATCGCAGCGGCCAGCATTTGCTGGAACTGATTAACGATGTGCTGGACCTGTCGCGTGTCGAGGCGGGACGAACACAGGTGGAAATCCAGAGCCTTGACCTGCCCCAGTTCCTGCAATCGATACGTGATATGATGGGCTTCCAGGCCTACAACAAAAGCCTGGAGTTTGGCATCCGCTTTAGCAACAATGCGCCGCGTTACATCAAATCCGACGAGAAAAAGCTGCGGCAGGTGCTGATTAACCTGATCGGCAACGCCATCAAGTTTACGGATGTGGGTTTCGTAACAGTGTCGATGGATTATCAGCCAGAGACGCAGGAGCTGCACTTTAAGGTCGAAGACAGCGGCTGTGGCATCGCGGCGGAAGAAATGCCAAAGCTGTTTGAAATCTACAATCACGTCATCAGCCCGGCCAGAACCCGACAGGGCGTGGGGCTGGGGCTGGCGCTGAGCAAAAAGCTGATTAACCTGATGGGCGGCGAAATCACGGCGACCAGTGTGCTCAACCAGGGTTCCACGTTCAGTTTTTATGTCCCAATCACGGCGGATAACATCGCGCCGATTGCCGATCAACCGATATTGGGTGTGCTCACCGATATACCGTACCGCATCCTGGTGGTTGATGATTACGAAGACGGCCTGTATCTGATGAGTGGGCTGCTGAAACTGCCGGGGATCGAAACCCAGACGGCCTCAGGCGGGCAGCAGGGAATCGACATCGCCAGGGTGTGGAAGCCGCACCTGATTTTTATGGATGTGCAAATGCCCGTTATCGACGGTTATATGGCGACGGCGCGGATTCGGACTGAACTGCCTGAGACCGTGATTATCGCCTTAACGGCGGAAATGCTGGCGGACAGTACCGTGTTCGACGGCGCGGTGTTCAAACCCTTCCGCAAGCGATTGATCTACGAGACGCTAGTGAAACATCTAAATATTAAGTATATTTACGATGAGAGCCGCACTATAATAAGCGATAGGTTGGACGAAATCGGGCCAAAGGATTTCGACCTGCTGCCGAGCCAGTGGCGGCAGGAGTTCCAACAAGCAGCACAGATGGCGCGGTTGGATGAAGTACAGCGGCTGATTGACCAAATTCGACCTACATTTACCTATCAGGCATCGAAACTGGCTGAATTGGCGCAGCGTTTTGATTTTGAGAAACTTATCGAATTAGCAAGTGACCCCGATGACAAAGCATGAAGCATCTCCTCAGATTTTGTTAGTTGACGATGTGCCCGAAAACCTGCATCTGCTGGTACAGATTTTAGGGGAGCAGGGGTATATCGTGCGTCCGGTGACCAGTGGGGAGATGGCGCTTAAGGCGGTAGAAGCCTACCCGCCGGATTTGATTCTGCTGGATTTGCGTATGCCGCGTATGGATGGCTACCAATTGTGTGAAATTCTGAAGGCAGACACGCGCTTCCG
>JAXLWC010000011.1:0-119655 GCA_046328675.1 Anaerolineae bacterium | reverse complement strand
CATCTTTAGTCAGTTATATTTCGCGGTAAACCTCTCAAGCATCTTAGTCAATCTTTTGGCCGGCATAGTTGTTTTTCTTTTGCCAATCTATATTTCTTCTGTGCTATATAATTTTAGACATCTTGTTTTAGCGGCATTTTCTATCGGTATAGTTGGACTTCTAATATTCACTTTATATCAGTGAATTTGTATTCAACTGAAAACTAGAAACTAGAGACTAGAAGCTAATTTTATGCTGCGTTGTGGAATTGACATGATTGAAAATCAGCGCGTCGCTGAGGGCATCGAACGCCTCGGTGAGCGCTTTATGAACCGCTTCTTCACGGCGGGCGAACGGGAAGACTGCGAAGATCAGCCGCATCGCCTTGCCGCGCGGCTGGCAGCGAAGGAAGCCGTCGCCAAAGCCATCGGCACAGGCATCGGTGATATTCGCTGGGTGGAGATTGAGATTCGCTGCAACAACCCGCGCAAACGCCCCACGCTGATTCTGCATGGTAACGCAGCGCTACTTGCCGCCGAAATGGGGCTGACCGAATGGGACATCAGCCTGACGCACACCAAGGAATACGCCTCAGCGGTAGCGGTAGCTCGATAATCAGGCTTTTCGCCCGCTGTGTTCTCCTTTAGACTCATCGCCATGAAACGTTGTGAGGATGATGAGGATGATGTCGAATAAAGGTCCCGCGCAGGCTGTGGCACGCGCGATGTTGTTTATTCTTCTTGTGGCCAGCGGCGCAGCGATGCTAACCGCAACCACCGGCAACCCCGGCGGCGCGATGCAAATCTGCGGCGCAGGCATTGGCGCGGCGCTGCTCATCGCCCTGTTAGGGGCAATTTTTGTCGTGGTCGCCAAACGCAGCATGGAATAACGCCGCCCAACAAAAAGGACGTTCAGCCAAACAGAGTTTAGCGAACGTCCCTCCACAGGTTGGGGTCATGGCAGGGCGCGTTGTGCCGCACCCAAAAGGTCTAGCGTACGACGAGCTGACCAACGCCGCCTTCGTACTCGACGGTGATTTTGTTCTCGGCAGACGCGTAGTTGGCAGTTTCCCATGCGCCGCCGTGACTGATAAAGCTGTCCTCAGTGCGGATGCGCTGGAAACGAGAAGGCACGGAGACGTTGCCCAGACCACCCGATGCATTCAGGCTGACGCCCGCTTCCGCAGGCACTTCCAGCTTGGTCTCGCCGACGCCGCCCTGTACCTTCAGGTTGACATGCGCGTCTTCCTGCACGGTGATGTAAATGCCGCCAACGCCGCCGTCAATCGTCAGGTTGACCATCGCGCCCTTGGCAATCGTCAGATGGGTACGGCCAACGCCGCCATCCAGCGACACTTTGTAGACATCAGGCGTCGCGGGCAGGGTCAGCGTCATTTCGCCGACACCACCATCCACCGTCAGCCCACGCAGGTTGAGGTCGGTCAAATCAACGCTGGAAGGGCCAACGCCGCCGCCAAGCCGCAGTTCAAGCGGAATCTCTTTGGTCAGCCGCACGTCCCACTTCAGGTCGTTGCCGCCGCCCTTGACCGCGAAGCCAATCGAGCGCTTAATCGACTCGCCGATGCTGTTAAAGTTAGGCTTCTGCGCCAGTTTAACCTTGCGCGTGCTGTCGCCGCTGATGCTGAAATCAAGCTCACCCACAAAGCTGACATCGGCGTCGAGGATATTGGCAGACTCCTCAGCGGCTTTAATGGTGGTCTGCCCGACAGACAGTCCCAGCTCCACGAGTGCTGCCGTCGCGCCGTCCAGCGGGGCGCTGTAGTGTTCGGTCTTCACTTCAACTTCACCGACAAGCCCTTCGACGGAACCCTTAATGCGATCCGCCACCTTGTCAAAATCGAAAGACCATTCGACTTCGTAGCGTTTATTTTCAGACATGGTGATTGTTCTCCTTGGATTTTGCGTATCTGCTAGTTAATACGCTGATCGACGGGTTTTGGTTGCAAATTGGGGATAAAATTAAAGTATTGAGGAAAGGAAGAATTTTATGAACGCACCCTCTCGCTCTAATCCAGCACGACCTTTAATTGTTTTGCTGCTGCTTCTGGGGATCGCCGCCGTCACTGTCGGGCTGGCGTTCCCCTATTTCAACATTTCCAACAACATCCTGTCCTTCGACCTGACGCAGGTATTCTGGGTCGGCGTGTTTTTTATCGTCGTAGGGCTGGCGCTGTGGCTGCTGCCGCTGCTGGCGAACAGCCGTAATATCGCCCTGCTGATTATTGCCATCGGCCTTGTCGGTATGGGTGTGGCCCTTGTCTACACCTATGCCAGCATTGCCGACAACTTCCTCTCGTTTAACCTGTCGCATATCTTCTGGCTGGGCGTGGTCTACGTGGTGGTCGGCCTGATTCTGCTGTTCTTCACACGCGGCGCGGCTGCCCCTGAACGCCCGCCGATGGTGCGCGAAGCCAAACCTAACAGCGTGCCCCCCAGACCGGAATCACGGCAGGAGCGTCCTACCGCCGCGGGCATTCCCAAAGCGGAAGCGGTGGCCTTCGCGCCGCGCCCCACGCCCGACGACTTAACGGTCATTGAGGGCATTGGCCCCAGGGTGCAGGAAGCGCTGAACCGCGCCGGCGTGTTAACCTACTCGCAGTTGGCACACATGACTGCGCAGGAGATTTATCAGGTGGTGAAGGTTGAACAGGGTGTGCGCATCGTCGGCGACACGGCGACGTGGGCTAAGCAGGCGCAGTATATTGTGGATGGCGATATGCCAGGCTTAAAGGTCTATCAAACCAAGCTCATCGCCGGACGCGAGGAAAAGAAATAAGCATCGCAGAGGGCGGGTCACGAACTCGCCCTACTCATTCTTTATCGTGAGTTCGTCACCTGGGATGAAGCGCTTACGCTTGCGCAGCCCCAGCCGCGATACAAGGTCACCAGTGGCCAGCCAGAAGAGCAGCGTTCCCAGCGCGGAAAGCATCGACAGCACCATCAGCAGGATCCAGAAAGCGACCAATGAATACTGCCAGTAGCACAGCATAGAGGGGGCGCAGAATATCAGGAAACCGCCGGAAATGAGAAAGAAGGCTTCGCGGTTAGTGCGGTGTTCGGCTTCCTCTTCAGAGACATAGGGTTCCTGTGTATCTGGTGGGGTTGTCATCGGTTTATTTCCCTGTTGCTCAGTCTGTTGCAGGTAATATCACGATACCACTAACTCCTGTATATCCATAGTCGCGATTTTGAGGGATACCAGAACAGCGTGCGTTACGCAAAAAGAGCAGGCGTCTTCACCTGCTCTCATCATACACACTCATGGGTGGTTATCGTTTAGACGCGCGTCACGTAGACGCCGTCTTCGGTCTTGACACGAATGGTATCGCCGACGTTGACGAACAGCGGCACTTTCACCTGCAAGCCCGTTTGGGTCGTGACCTTCTTGGTCGGGCTGTTGGCGGTATCACCCGCAATCGCCACTTCCGAATCGGTGACCTTCTGTTCCACCGTCGTCGGCAGTTCGTAGTCGATGACTTCGCCTTCGTAGCTGTTGAGCTTCAGGCGCAGGTTTTCCGTCAGGAAGTAGATATCATCGCCGAACACATCACGGCGAAGCTGCGGCTGTTCGTAGGTCGAGGTGTCCATGAACGTCAGGAATTCCCCGTCGTCATACAGAAACTCGACTTCGCTGCCTTCCAGGCGAATGTCATTCACGCGCGAACCGGAACTATAAGTCTTTTCAAACGTCGCCCCGGTACGCATATTGCGCACCTGCACACGGATCGTCGCGTTGCCACGTCCCGGCTTGGTGTGCTGATAAGTCAGAACCTTAAAAATCTGGTCGTCTTCCAGAATGGTCGTCCCCTTGCGGAGTTGATTTACGTCGATCATGGTGCTTGTTGATTTTCCTTGATTGTCTTGCTGTCCCGCGCAGCAGTATAGCAGAAATTTTTTGCGGCGTGTATGGCATGTTAGCGCAGTTCGTCGGTGTAATAGTGCAGGGCGCGCACGTAGCCATCAAGTCTATCAGCGTCGAGCAGCAGCACATCCAACAGTGTGACCAGCGCGGCTTGCGCCTGATGCGCGCTGTGCTGTGCCAGCGCCAGAAACACTTTTAGCGGGCGGTAATCGGGGAACTTCGCCACGCCTTCAGTCAGCAGCTGCACGGCTTCGTCGAACTCGCCCACGTTGCGCAGCGAACTCCCCAACTGCACATACGCCCGCGCCAGTTCGTCATCAGGCAGTCCGAGCTTCATCGCGCGGCGATAATGGGGAATCGCTTCCGCTTCATAACCCGCGAAGTCATACGCGCCGCCGAACTCAAATTCCACGAGCGCGTTATCAGGATATTCGGCAAGCAGGCTGTGAAAGTAATCAATCGCCTGTTGTTCGCTGCCCTCTTTTTCCAGCGCGCGTCCGGTGGCAATGCGCGATTGTAAGTCGGTCATCGATTCTCCAGCACCCCAACAATCTGACACCAGTGCGGTTGTTCAAATTGGTTGCGTTCCAGTGTCATGCCCAACTTGCGCATCACCGCTTGCGAGGCGTGGTTCTCGTATTCTGTCGTCGCCACCCAGCGCTTCAAGCGCCGCTGGAACATGATATCGACCACAATGCGCGCGGCTTCTGTGGCGTAGCCTTTGCCCTGATAGTCAGGGTGTACCGCCCAGAACAAGCCCATCTCCGGCGACACCAGCGCATTGGCGGGGTCGGCAGCAGACGCGGCGTCCTGCGTCGAAGTCAGCACGCCCCAGGGAATCATCGTCGGCACAATGCCCACCGAGCCAATCACTTCGCCCGTCGCTTTCAGAACAATGGCGCGATCACCGTATGGCGGCTGGTAGAGGTTGGCAAGCTGGCGATGATTGAGGTCTGCCCATTGCAGAAATTCACGTTGGGATTCGCCCGTCACCGCCCCCCATACTGCATGGTCGAGGCGCTGCTTGGATTCAAAATCGTCCATCGCAAATGGACGGACGATCAGACGTTCAGTTTCCAGTGGAGGTAAAGCAGTCATGGTTGGTTATCCAGTGATAGGATTTTCCAGCGTACCTACCACCTGCCATTCACCTTCCAGATCAGGAAACAGGTTTTTCTCGACGCGCATACCAAGCTTGTGCATAACGGCCTGCGATGGGAGGTTGTCAAATGAGGTGGTGGCGACGATACGGCTGAGGCGGCGGGCAAACATGGCGTCAATCAGGGCGCGGGCGGCTTCAGCGGCATAACCATTGCGGCGGTGTGGCTCATGGATCATCCAGAACAACGCCATTTCTGCTGAGCGTTTGGCATTTACGGGGTCAGCCATCGATTCCGTATCCTGAGTTGAAGGCAGAATGCCCCAGGGAATCCAGAACGGGACAAGCCCGACAGAACCGATCAATTCGCCTGTAGCCTTCAGGACAACGGCACGATCCCCGTATGGCAGTTGCTCCAATAACGCTAACTGCTCGTAATTGGCAACAATCCATGAGAGCCAGCGGCGCAGTGCCTCAGGCGTGCTGCCCCACACAGCACCGAAGGTCTGAAGCGCGTCAAAATCGTCCATCACAAACGGACGGACGATCAGACGTTCAGTTTCAAGGGGTGGCAGTGCGGTCATGCCTAGCCGAAGAAGCGTGCGTTCTGCGCGGCGCCGGCACCCGGCAGCGTATTCAGGAATTCCTCGTTGGTTTCGGTCTGGCGGAAGGTGTTGAGCAGTTGTTCCGTCGCGCCGACAGGCCCCAGATCGGGGTCTTCTGCCAGATGGGACCACATGCGGCGCATGGTGTACACGCGCTGCAAGACATCGGGACCCAGCAGCAGTTCTTCGCGGCGTGTCGAGGACTGTTCGACATCGAACGCAGGGAAAATGCGGCGCTCCTGTAACTTACGGTTCAGGTGCAGTTCCATATTGCCCGTGCCCTTGAACTCTTCGTAAATCACGTCGTCCATCTTGCTGCCCGTGTTGACGAGGCAGGTCGCGATAATCGTCAGGCTGCCGCCTTCTTCGACGTTACGCGCCGCACCGAAAATACGCTTCGGTGGATGAATCGCTGACGGATCAAGACCGCCGGAAAGTGTGCGGCCGCTGGTAGGCACGACGAGGTTGTAAGCGCGCGCCAGACGGGTGATGCTGTCCAGCAGCACGACCACATCGCGCCCGATTTCGACCAGGCGCTTGGCACGCGACAGCGCCATTTCCGCCACGCGCACGTGATGCTGTACCGGATCGTCAAACGTCGAAGCAATCACTTCGGCATCTACCGAGCGATCCATGTCGGTGACTTCTTCCGGGCGCTCACCGATGAGTCCAATCATCAAATGGACTTCAGGATAATTCTGGCTGATGGCGTTCGCGATATCCTTCAGCACAGTCGTCTTACCAGCCTTCGGCGGCGACACAATTAAACCACGCTGTCCACGTCCGATGGGGGCAACCAGATTGAGCAAGCGGGTGGACAAAATGCGCGGGTTGGTTTCAAGGTTAAAGCGTTGCAGCGGGAAAATCGGGGTCAGGTCTTCAAAATTCGGGCGGCTTTTGGCTTCTTCCGGGTTTAGCCCGTTCACCGCATCGACGCGGAGCAGACCGTAATACTTCTCCGAGTCCTTGGGGGCGCGCACCTGCCCGATGACCATATCGCCCGTGCGCAGGTTAAAGCGCTTAATCTGCGTCTGGCTGACGTAGACATCGTTGGGGCCGGGCAGATATTTTTCCGCCCGCAAAAAGCCTATACCATCGTCTACGATTTCCAGCACGCCGCCGCGCAGTTTATGTCCCTTGCGTTCAGCTTCCTCGCGCAGCAGTGCCAGCATCAAATCCTGTTTCTTCAAGCGGCTGAAGCGCTGGACACCTGCCTCACGCGCCATTTGCCGCAAATCGTCAAGCGTTCGCTGTTCCAGATCGGCAATTGCAAAAGTTTCCATGACCATAAATGGGGCGCAGTTCCGCTGTCAGCGGACGCAATACGCCAAGCTCCTTTCGATACAATGTGAGTTCAATGAGCGCTCCGTGTGAAAATCGTGCGCACGATAAGTGGTTTTTGCCATTTGTTGTTGCAGGTATGCTGAAATGAGCTGCTATCCTCTGGATACGCCCTCAGCGTCGTTCTATCTCTCTTGTGCTTTATCCGCACCCTGCGTATGCACGGGGATGGCGCGGACAAGTGGTTTTTCTGTAAGCAACGGAATGTGTCCCGATGATTTACAACACGTTGTTTGTGTTTGACGGGTCAGAAGGTGTGGTTAAAATCACAATTTACAGGCACTATAGCATAGATTAATTACAAATGCAATCCATCCATATTAACTTTTGCCGTATTTTGCACATTCTTTGCAATTATATTCAGGCAGGCGGCGGCGGGTGTTCAATTGAGTTCGCAGCATCGCCTCAGATGGACTGAACACCCGACAACACAGCGCCACAGGACTAACCGTCTATTTACCCGGTTCTTGCAGCACGTTCAGCAGTTGATTGTGGACTCGCCCATTGCTGGCGACCACTTCCAGCCCCGTGTACATCAGCTTGGACTGTCCGCCGCTGTAATCCGTCACCATACCGCCCGCTTCCTGCACGATGATAATGCCCGCCTGCACATCCCAGGGTTTAACGCGCTTTTGCCACGCCGCGTCGAAACGTCCCATCGCTACGTAACACAAATCAATCGCCGCCGAGCCAAGCCGCCGCACGCCGCGACTGCGTTTCGTCAGTTCGCCAAACTCACGCAGGTTGTTATCGGGATTGGTAGAGGTGTCATACGGGAAACCTGTGCCCAACACACACTGGTTCAACACCGCCCCGCGTGACACCAGCATTGGCTGATCGTTAGCCAGTGCGCCCAGGCCCTGCGCCGCGCTGAACATGCGATCATACGCCGGGTTATAGACCACACCGACCAGAGGACGCATTTGTTTGTCAGCCATCGCGATGCTCACGCTGAAAATCGGAATGCCGTGTGCATAATTCACCGTACCATCCAGCGGATCAATATACCAGAAGTATTCGGCATCCTGCGCCCCAACGCTGCTGCCTTCTTCGCCGATGACCCGATGGGTCGGGAAAGCCTCGTGCAGCGCTTCGACAATGATGCGTTCCGCAGCCTGATCCGCCTCAGTCACAATGTCAAAGACATTATCTTTGGATTGGATTTCATGCGGTTTATCGAAATAATTCATCAGCACGCGCCCCGCCTCGCGCGCAATCTGCACCGCCGTCGCCTGTACCGTCTGTAAATCCATGGTTGCTCCCATAAGTACGACCCACAAATGTTCATC
Source organism: Anaerolineae bacterium (assembly GCA_046328675.1). Taxonomy (GTDB): domain Bacteria; phylum Chloroflexota; class Anaerolineae; order Aggregatilineales; family Phototrophicaceae; genus JACAER01. The sequence goes on along the minus strand of JAXLWC010000011.1, from coordinate 111,459 downwards.
ATTGTGCGGGTAGACCAACGCAAAAAAAAGACCTATCTTGCAAAAGATAGGTCTTAGAATGTACGAATGTTGTTACAGGGTCTTAGACAGCAGTCACAGAATTCGCCTGCTTGCCCTTCGGCCCTTCAACTATTTCAAACTCAACCTGCACCCCTTTTTCGAGGGTACGATACCCTGTCATATCTATCGCCGAATAGTGTACGAAGACATCAGGTCCGTTATCCGGTGTGATAAAACCATAGCCCTTTTCCGGGCTGAACCACTTGACGACACCTTTGACTCTTTGCATACTGCCTGTGACTCCTGGAAATTATTTGCTGCTGTGTGCCTTTGCATCACAATAACCTCATGACAGGGGGGTGGTACAAAGGTTAATTTGAGTGTAGAGGGAGTCCCTGGTGATTGATATGGGAACGCTCACAAAATTACGCTGATGGATTTTATGCAAAAGCAACAAAATCTTAATCAAGGTCACAAAATTGAAACTATGCGAACAATTTTTGTAATGTTCCCAGCACAAATGAGGACAAACGCCGCAAGAAAACGGTAACGTCGTAATAGTCGATCTTAACGCCGATCAGGGCCGCAGCGCCGCCGCCAATTCCCCCACCGATTGAAAGCGTTCTTCCGGTGTTTTCGCCAGCGCCCGCATGACAGCCAGCGCCACAGGTGCCGGAACCGCCGGATTCACGTCGCGCGGGTTGGGCGCAGGCTGCTGTAAATGGGCGAACAACACCTGGCTTGGATTGCCTTTAAAGGGACGTTCGCCTGTCAGCATTTCATACAGCACAACCCCCAGCGCATAAATATCAGCACGTTGATCGACTTCCTTAGCAGCGATAATCTGCTCCGGTGCCATATACCCAATCGTGCCAATCGCCCCTGTGCCTGTGATCGAAGTCGCGGCATCCTGTATCTTGGCCACGCCGAAATCCATCAGCACCACTTCTTCGGTTTCCTTGTCAGCTTTCAGCCGCAGCATAATGTTTGACGGTTTAATGTCGCGGTGTACCAGTCCCTTGTGATGGGCATAATTCAGCGCCGCGACCACATCGCTGACGAACGGCGTAATCTCGTCAATCGGCAGTGCGCCGCGCTGCCGCAGGATTTCGGCAAGTTCGCGCCCCTCGACCAGTTCCATCGCCATGTAGTACACTTCGCCGCTGTAGCCTGCGTCGTAGATTTTGACGATGTTCGGATGGTTGAGGGTAGCTAAAGTCTCGGCCTCACGCTCAAAGCGTTTGAGCAGGTCTTCCCGTTTGGCAATATCCCCGGTCAGGATTTTGAGCGCAACCGCCTGTTTCCCATCCCAACCCTGATACACTTCGCCCATCCCGCCGCGCCCGACAACGCCCAATACCTGATATTTGCCGAGGGTTTTGCCCGTCAGCGCGCCGGGGTTTTTGATTTCCGGGAGCTGCTGCGCCCGCTTGACCTGATTCAAATCAAAACGAAAGCCATAAAAACGGCGGTCAATAAAACGCTGCGCGCGGCTGCGTACCGGGTTAAACAGCAGGCCCGCGACAAACACCGAACCGACCACCGCGATGCCGGACTGTTCGCTGCCGAGGATACTTTGCAGCAGAAAAGCCACACCCAGAAACACCACCGCCAGCAGCACGGTCACGCTGCCGTAAACCAGCGAACGATGGATGACGACGTTGATGTCATACAGGCGGTAGCGCATGACCGCCACGCCGATACAGATGGCCAGCGTGATTAAGCCCAGCGGAATGAACGCGGTCATAAGGGTCTGGAACAGAATGAATCCCGCGCCGCTGCTGTTGGCGGCCACCGTGTCTGACAAAATGATGCGCAGAAAGAATGTCAGATAGACGACAAAGTAGACCGCAACGCCGAAAATCAGCCACTTGATCTGATGGCGTCCCACCGCAGAGGTACGGCGGTAGCGCACGACCTGCGCAATCACCCCGCCGCAGAACATCATCACCAGCGGCAGATACCACAGCGCGAACGGCACCGCGTTAAACAATTCTGTCTGGAAGGTGTATTGAATGTGGCGGAAGACCTCCCACAGCCCATACGCCAGCAGCAGCCACTTGCTGCTTGCAGGGAAAAAATGTCCGTCCGGCAGCAGAAACAAAATCGAGATGACCGTCATGATCAGCGAAAAACTGTACAGCCCGAACAGAATGTTGCCCGCTGGCAGCACATACAGCACGAGATACGCCCCATCGCCCACACCCACCAGCGCTATCGCCAACGACAGCCACAGCGCCATCCAGTTATCCGAGCGATACAGGAAAATCAGCAGCGACACGCTAAAACACACCAATTCGGCAATCCGAAAAATGACGGTCAGCAGCAGTGCCGGCACTTCAGGCGCGAGGTTAAGCTGCGCCAGCCCTGCCCGCCACAGTGCGCTGTTATCGACAATGTCCAGCAGCAGGCGCTGCGGCATGGGTGCCGTCAGGTCGCGCAGCCCACTGTAAAAATACGGCGTGTGCAGGACCACAATAGCAATGTTCAGCACGAAGCACACCAGCCACGCGACACGCGCCGCCGACAACACCTGGCGATTGCGGATATAGGTTGCAGTTGAATCAGTATCACGCAGCGTTTGCTCGGATAGTGTAGTCATGGTTTTTAGCTCATTGGGATGAACACTTCACCACTTCATTTTAGCACGGGTTGAGTGCCCACATTAACGCTCAAACACCGCCACGCTGTCTACATAATACGTCTGCGGCGCGAGGTCAATCGGCTGGACATTTTTCAGCGTATACCCTTGTTTGGCGAGGCGTTTGGCATCGCGCGCCAGCGTCGCCGGGTCGCTGCTGACATACACCAGACGCGGGATTTGATGCTCACTCAGCAGGTCGATGACATCCACGCTTAAACCGCTGCCTGGCGGGTCCAGCAGCGCCGCGTCGTAGCGTTCGTCGAGTTCGTCCAGCGCTTCTTCAACGCTGCCTTCAATGATGTCGATGTGCTCAAAGTCCTGGAGGTTTTCGTCAGCGTCAGTCACAGCAGGCGGATAACTTTCGACCAGCGTCACCAGCGAGGCCTGCGGTGCGATAAACGCGCTGAACAGCCCAACACCCGCGTACAAATCCAGCACCGTTTCGCTGCCCGTCAGCGCCAGGCCATCCAGCACGACGCCCACAAGGTTTTCCAACTGGGACACGTTCGCGCGGAAGAAACTGCCCGCCGTCACGCGGAATCGGCGTTCACCCACCACGTACAGCGAGTGCGAGTCCCCGATCAGATTCATCGGTTCGTTATCTTCCAGCAGCATGTTGACACTGGTCGCCATATCCGTTTCCAGTTCCGGCGCTTCGTCGTTTGCCATCGTCAGGATCAGCATGTGCGCGCCGTTGCTGCCGATTTGCAGCTTCAGCCGCTTTAGTCCTTCCAGTTCCAGGTCAAAGGACTGGTACAGCGCCCACAGTTCAGGATGCAGCAGGTGGCACTCTCTCAGCGGCAGGACGCGCCCATCTGCCGCCGCCAGCCCCATGTCATTACCCGCCGCTTGCAGCGTCATGTGATGGTTATAGCCCCACTCCTGCGGGCTGGCCATCACCGGACGCAGCACGCGCTCCACCTGCTCGTCACTCAGTTCGCCGATGCGCCCCAACTGGTCAGCCAGTACATCCTGTTTCAGCAGCAGTTGTGCCTGATACTCGATGTGCTGCCACGCCGCGCAGCAGGCTTTGCCAAAATGCGCGCAGCGCGGGAACACGCGGTCTGCCGACGCTTCCAGCAGCCGCACGCCCTCCGCGAACAGCACCTTGCCCTTATCCTGCGTGATGCGCGCTTCCACCCGTTCGCCGGGGATCACCTGCGGGATAAACACCGTGCGTCCATTGTGCCGTGCGATGCCGCTGCCGCCGTTGGCCATCGCCACGATTTCAACTTCAAAAGTTTCGTTGCTCATCACTTGAATGCCTCTTGCTATAAACCTCCTATCATAAACCACAGCCGCAGGTTATCGAATGCCGTAAATACGAAACTCTACCGAACAACGACTTCCCTTTACTCGTTGCTCGTTACTCATCACTCTCTACTCTCCTTGTAACGCGTCAATGAACATCATCAATGCCTGATACTTCGGCGCGTCGGCGGGGTCTTGCCTGATGTACTCCAGCGCGCCCCAACTACCAAACATCGACGGCTGTGCGGCATCGGTGAACGCCATGAACACGCCGCCGCCCAACGCCTGCCACGCCCGCAGATACGTCAGGTAAATCTCAGTCATACGCGGATGACGATTCGCGGCGATGAACAAATCCGTCAGCGCCTGATTGTTTTCCGCGCCGCCGTAGCCCGCCAGATGCTGCCCGCCTTCGTAAGCCACCAGTTCCAGCCCGTACTGCTGCGCCACCGACAGGTTATCGACCATGTACTGATAAGCACAGCCGCCTTCCTGCACGTTTGCCATCTGCCGATCCAGCAGTGCGTCCACCGTCAGCGCGGCGATCTGGTCAGCCGTACTGGGGTTTCCGGGGTCATCACAGCTAAAATACGGCGCGATTGTCAGCGCGTCAGCGTGTTCAGCCGCCCCCTGAAAATCAGCCACCTGTTCGCCTGTCCATGCGTTGCCCGCCTGCGACGCCAACACACGCACCAGCCGCGCGGTACCGCCGAAGACTTCTTCCCAGATGGCGAACATCTCCACCGCACGCTGCGAGTGATAGCGCAGCCCACTCCAGAAGGCGTCGCCCTCTGCCAGATTCAGCGACAGTCCCTGCTCCACCACGTAATTCGCCTGCTGGAACTGCCCGTTCCACGTCTCGTTGGAATACTCGATATACGCCTTCAAGTCAGCATCAAGATGGTCGCGCACGTAGGTCGCAAACTCGCGCACATATTCATCCGTCGCGCTGTGCGGCATGTTGAACCACGCGTCAGCATGAACCGTGTTCGCCAGCAGCACCATCGTCTCCACAGGCACGCCGCGCCATGCGAACGTTGCGTCACTCGGCAGCGGGCGGTCAGCCCACGCGCTGATGGGCGAGTTATTTGTCCCCATCCAGTCCATAAAACGCAGCGCCGTAAAGCGCGAGATGCGTTCAAGGAACACAGGGTTAAACGGCTGTGTTTCGTAGGTCGCTTCTGTGCCGGGCATCAGGAAGTGAATGTTACGCAGTGGATTGTCAGCGTTGGTCTCCACGATTTGCAGAAACACCGCGCCCTGCGTCGCCCGCACCTCAACCACCATACGTCCAGCTTCCTCGCTCACTACGGTGACGTTGCTGCCGCGAAACGCCAGCGCGCCTTCACCATCGTAGAGAATGGTGTACTGTCCGTCGAGTCCTTCCGCCATCGTCACATCGGCTGAGAACATCAGCGTTTCCGCGTACTGCCCCTCATCCAGCGCCGCAACCCAGCCTTCAGGCGTCAGCGCCAGTTCGCCACCCTGCCCCCATTCCGCGCCATCCCGCTGTGAAATCCAGGTGCGCGCCGTCTTGAACACATCGACAAACGGATGCTCCGTTGCCCAATCGGCGATACCCGCCAGATTGATGCCCAGCATCTCATTCCCAGCATTGTCCCCCTGCGCCTGAACGACGCTGACCGCCAACAGCAAAATGATTACGAATAACAGCTTTCGCATGGTTTTCTCCCCTTCTGCGACACAACGCGACACCCCCATTGTTCCACAGAAAGCCGCTGGGTTGAGCTTAAGACTGGGGAGTGCAATTTACGGAGGAGCATTGGGTAATTTGTCCAAACTTATCGTCCGCTCTCATTGTATCTGTAGCGCAACATCACATACAATCAAATCAGGATTTGATTTCAGGGAGATCAGGCGATGACGCTGCCACACAAAATCACCACCATCGAGCGGCATATTCTTGACCAGCAGAAACAGTTTCCCAGCGCCACCGGGGTGCTGACGAACATTCTCTACGATATGGCCCTCTCGGCAAAAATCATCGCCCGCGAAACCACCCGCGCCGGGTTGGTCAACATCCTCGGCGCAACGGAAAACCAGAACACCTTCGGCGAAACCCAGCAGAAACTGGATGTCTTCGCCGACGAGGTCATCTTCAGAATCAACGACCACACCGGACGCCTGTGCGCGATGGCCTCCGAAGAACACGACGACATCATCCCTATCCCCCTGCACTTCGACAGCGGGCGCTATGCCCTGCTCTACGACCCGCTGGACGGCAGTTCCAACATTGATGTCAACATGCCGATGGGTACGATTTTCTCCGTCCATCGCAAAATCTCCACAGGCGAACGCGGCTCGCTGGAAGATGTCTTGCAGCCGGGCAACAAGCTCGTCGCGGCGGGCTACATCATCTATGGCCCCAGCACAATGATGGTCTACACTACCGGACAGGGCGTTCACGGCTTCACCCTTGACCCCAGCATCGGCGAATTCCTGCTCAGTCACCCCGATTTGCGTGTGCCACAGCAGCCCAGATACTACAGCGTCAATCAGGGCTACGAGAAACACTGGACGCCGGGCGTGCGCCGTTACGTCAAGTATTTGCAGGGCATTCATGGCGAAGGCCGCGAACCGCTGGCGCAGCGCTACATCGGCGCGCTCATTGCCGATGTCCATCGCAATCTGCTGCACGGCGGCGTGTTTATCTATCCCGGCGAACTGAAGAAACCTAGCGGCAAGCTGCGCCTGATGTACGAGGCCCAGGCGCTGGGCTACATCGTCGAACAGGCTGGCGGCTATGCCTCCGATGGCCTTGGCAGCATTCTGGACATCATGCCGACAGGCTTGCATCAGCGCGTGCCGCTGTTCATCGGCAACCGTGAACTGGTCGAATTGGCGGAGACATTCATCCGCGAGTATGATCAGGAATGGGTCAACGCCTACACGCCCTATCGCAATGGGGAAACAGCACTGGCCTAGGGTGTCCGTCGCTTGTTTTACACATGGCTGGCGCACATTCGGTCAACACGACAATTTAATATTCCCACCTTGTCTGTTCTCACTCATTTATCAGGCTGGTAATTGATCATACCCGCGCGTTAAACGCTGTATTTCACCTGCGCTCACTGTTATACTTGTTCCCATTCTCATCCTTGCGTATGGGGACACTATGACCACATTGACCGATCTGACTTTAAGTGAAGTCGTTGACAAACTGTACAAACGCGAAATTTCCTCCGTGGACCTCACCCGCGCCTATCTGCGCCGCATCGAAGAACTGGATGGCGCGCTAGGAGCGTATCTCACCGTCACCGCCGACACGGCCATCGCCCAGGCCACCGCCGCCGATCAGGCGCGTGCCGCTGGCGACCAGCGCCCACTGCTTGGCGTGCCGCTCGCTATCAAGGATGTGCTCTCGACCAAAGGCGTACCCACCACCTGCGGTTCCAAAATCCTTGAGGGATATAAGCCAGTATTCACTGCCACATCCGTGAAGCGCCTTGAAGACGCGGGCATGGTGATGCTTGGCAAGACCAACATGGACGAGTTTGCGATGGGTTCCAGCACCGAGAACTCTGCGTACTACGTGGCCCGCAACCCCTGGAATCTGGAACGTGTGCCCGGCGGCAGCAGCGGCGGCAGCGCCATAGCAGTAGCAGCAGGCATGGCAGCGGGCGCGCTCGGCACCGACACGGGCGGCAGCGTGCGTTTGCCAGCCTCGTTCTGCGGCATCACCGGACTCAAACCCACCTATGGCCGTGTCTCGCGCTACGGCTTGGTGGCCTTCGGTTCCTCGCTGGATCATGTCGGGGAATTCGGGCGCACGGTAGAAGATGTCGCACGCCTGCTGCAAGTCGTCGCTGGACATGATCCGCTGGACGCCACCAGTATGCCCGCGCCCGTGCCCAACTATCTCGGCGAACTTAACGGCAGCATCAAAGGCATGAAAATCGGCATCCCGCGTGAATACTTCGGCGCAGGACTGCATCCTGAAGTCGAAACCGCCGTGCGTGCCGCCATCACCCAGCTTGAAGCGATGGGCGCCACCGCCGTTGACATCAACCTGCCGCACGCGGAGTACGGCTTGCCTGTGTATTACATCATCGCCCCGGCGGAAGCCAGCGCCAACCTCGCCCGCTTCGACGGCATTCGCTACGGCCCGCGCGTCGATAAGGGTGAAATGTGGGAAACCTACAAGGCGACCCGCGCGCTGTTCGGCCCGGAGGTCAAGCGCCGCATCATGCTCGGCACCTACACACTGTCCGCCGGCTACTACGATGCGTACTACGGCAAAGCGCAGGCCGTGCGCACGCTGATTAAGCAGGACTTCGAGAAAGCCTTCGAGCAGGTCGATGTGATTGCCGCGCCTGTCGCACCGACCACTGCCTTCAAAATCGGGCAGAACACTGACGACCCGCTGCAAATGTACCTCAGCGACGTGCTGACGATTTCGCTGAACCTCGCAGGCGTGCCCGGCATCAGCGTGCCCTGCGGCTTCGACAGCCAGGAACTGCCGATTGGTTTGCAGTTAATCGGCGGCGCGTTCAGGGAAGACACGCTGCTGCGCGTCGCCCACGCCTACCAGACCGCCACCGACTGGCACACCAAGCGTCCAGTGGTCAAGATATAAATCCAACAGAAGATGATGGGCAGGACGTATCCTGCCCTTACCCCCGTTGACGAGGAATGAAGTGTGAAATATCTGAAGTTTTTTCTGCTGATGACGTTGATGCTGTTGTTCGCTGCCTGTCGCGGCACGGCGACGGAATACCCGCCGACTATCCCCCCGCGCGAAACAACGCCTGTACCCACCCTCGACCCCAGCCTGCCCACAGCCACCCTTGACCCGACAATGATCGCGCAGACGCCGTCTGGTATCGAAAGCGGCGGCGGCACCTATACCAGCCGCGACGGCAGACTGTCGTTTGTCTATCCACAGGGCTGGCTGGTGCAGGAAACAGGCGGGGAAATCGTCATCGTCAACAACAGCGCCGCCTTCAACAGTGTGCCGCGCTCCGGCCAATATCAGATTAGTCTGATCGTCTCGCCCATCGGTGAAATCGCCGTCGGCAGTAATGATACGGTGCAGGCCTCCATCTCCGCGCAGGAAGCGTTGGTGCAGTTGGCGCAGCAGTATCAGACGACAGGGACAGAAGTCAGCGATCCCGTTGAGGACAGCCTCGGCGGCAGACCAACCTACTTCGTGCGTATCAACAGCAGTGCCTATGAAGCGCTGCTCGGAGTGCTCGATATAAACGGCACACATATTGCGCTGGCCGCCGCTGCCTCACGCGGCGAACTCAGCCTGCTGGAACCCATCGCCCGCACCATCGGCGCGTCAATAGAGTATGCATCCTAAAGGGACATAACCTGAACATGTACCGCAGCAGTTTCATCTTGCTCGTCGCTGTGCTGCTGTTCACGGCGGCCTGTGGCGCACCTGCGGCAGCGCCCCTGCCACCAACAGCCACAGCAGACCCACTGCCGCTGACCTACACCTCGGTCAACGGCGCGCTCACCGTGCATTATCCGCGTGGCTGGGTGATCGAGGAACAGGGCGCGCTGGTGGGACTGGCCAACAACGACGCGGCCATGCGTTCCGTCGTGGGCCAGCAGTCGATGGCCTCAGGACAGGTCGGCATTCTGCTCACTGCATTTTCCCCTACGACTGCCGCCGCTATCGTTGAGCAGAATGGGCTGGAGGTGGAAACGCCCACCCCGGCAGACCTCATCGGCATTATCGCGGCGAACGTCACCACAGGCACGCCGGGCGCAGTCATCAGCACCACAATTAACGGCGTCAGCGTCGCGCACGTCACGCTGATTCTCGACAGCGGCGACAGCATCGCCATCGTCGTGGACGCGGGCGGCGGCTCATTCGCGCTGCTGCAAGCCGCCACTGCCCCCGGCGAACTGCCGCAGTTTCAGGACACGCTGCTGGCGATTGCGGGCACCGTCACCTTCACCCCACCGAACTCAGCCATCCCCACCCGCACGCCAACCACCGCGCCGTAACCAGCAGCCTTATACACATACAATGTCGCGCCCTGCATTTAAGTCTCTCTCCGCTTGCGGGGAGAGATTTAGAGAGGGGTTCATGTCACCAATCAAAAAGCCCCCTGCGGCTGCAAGAGGCTTCCATACATTGTGAGGTTTCTTATCCCAGATAATCCCGTAGCTGGCGGCTGCGGCTGGGATGGCGCAGGCGGCGCAGTGCCCGCCCTTCAATCTGGCGGATGCGTTCGCGCGTCAGGCCGAACTTCTTGCCCACTTCTTCCAGCGTGTAGCTGTGACCGTTGTGCAGGCCGAAGCGCAGGCGCAGGATACGCGCTTCACGCGGCGTCAGCGTGCTCAAAAGCTGTTCAATCTTCTCTTGCAGCAGGCGGTCATAAGCACTCTGCGAAGGCGTGGGCAGCGAATCGTTTTCGATGAAATTTCCCAGTTCACTATCCTCGTCGTCCCCCACCGGATGCTCAAGGCTCAGCGGCTGCCACGACACCTTCAGCATCCACTGGATTTTGCGCGGGTCGGCCTGCATTTCGGCGGCGATTTCGTCCAGCGTGGGTTTGCGTCCGTATTCCTGTTCCAGATGGCGCACCACGCGATACAGGCGGCGGATGCGGTCACTCATATGTACGGGCACGCGGATGGTGCGCCCCTGATCGGCAATCGCCCGCGTAATCGTCTGCCGTATCCACCACGTCGCGTAAGTGCTGAAGCGGAAGCCGCGACGATAATCAAATTTTTCAACGGCTTTCATCAGGCCCAGGTTGCCTTCCTGAATGAGATCGAGGAAGTGAACGCCGCGCGCCATATATTTTTTGGCAATGGACACCACAAGGCGGGTGTTGGCTTTTATCAGATGTTCGCGCGCTACAATGCCGTCATTAATGAGGGCTGTCCATTCGTCAGCGCGGTTGTGGTTGGGGTTGTCACGGAGTTTCTTTTCGGCGGCGGTGCCCGCTTCGATACGCTGCGCCAGGTTAATTTCTTCTTCAGTGCTCAGCAGCGGAACGCGTGCCATTTCTTTCAGATACAGTCCAACAGTGTCGCTGGAGGATAATTCGTCAAGCTGCGCCCGTTCACGTTGTTCTTCATCAAAACCAAACTCATCAAAATCATCAAAACCTACATCCTCGGAGAACGGGTCATCCTCATTCATCGCCAGGAACATTTCATCGTCTAGCGGCTCTGCGTCCGCGTTCGATGTATCGTCCTCGTCAAAAAATTCCATCTCTTCCAGATCGTTGTCGTAAGAATGATCGTAATCCTTCATATCACAAGCTCCCCCGCAATAACTAAACACCTAAGTCCATTGTCGATCAGTCCGAAGACTTCAAAAGCTGCTTCAGTTTTGCCATGCGAGGGTCAACATTCTCCTCGTGGCAGTGGCAGGTATCGTGGTTGAGATTGGTGCCGCATTCCGGGCACAATCCTTTGCAGTCAGGGCGGCACAGGACGCCGCGCCCGGCTTCAATTAAGACTTCAGCGCGAATTAAGGGTGCAAGATCAAGGATGCCGTCGTCGCTGACGGTGAATTCTGTGCCGATAGGGGTAGGGTAGGCAACCAGCTCTTCGATGCCAATTTCAATGGCACGCTCTACGGTGTCAAGACAGCGAGTACACTCATCTTCCACGCCGCCGGTGAAGTTACCTTGTAACAACAGCCCTTCGGTAGTCCGGCTGATACGCACTTCGCCCTTGAGGTATTGCAGTGTAACATCTTCAGAGACGCGCATCGCTGGGACATCGAAGGTTATATCACGGCTGTGCCCCGGTCCGTCACTCAGCAGAAACCCAACGTTGATCTTGAGAACACGGCTGTTGACGTAATGTGGTGTGTGTTCGTGTGAGGGTTTCACAGCGACGCGCCTTCGCTAGTTGTTAATACATCGCACAAAATTCTAACCTTTGTTTCGTAGTATATGAGAAACGCTTATCTTGTGTCAAGTTATGGCACAACGAACAAACCATTTACAAACCAACTTCGTTTGAATAACAAATTAAAAACCATTTTCCGACGCCGGTTTGCTACAAAAGCACAAGGATTGTTACAACTTTCTCAAACCAAAAGAGACAGACTTGTGCCTGTCTCTCCTGCCTTCCTTTACGTTCTACGTTGTGCTTAGCACTGTGCCTGCTCTGAACATCCTACCTTTGTGCCTTTGCGCCTTTGCGGTTCAAATGTATTTTCATCGCCCCATGTGATCCCTTCATCGTCACTTGGCGGTTCAATGCATTTGTTCTTGCATTTTGCCAATAGCTTAAATCCTACCCCGCTCCACCGGATACTTCTCGCGGTCTTCCCAGTATTCAATGCCGCCGATCATCTCTTTCACGGGATAACCCAGCGCGCTCAGTTTGATGGCCGCTTTGGTCGCGCCGTTACAGCCCGGCCCCCAGCAGTACACGACAAACAGCGTGTCCGGCGCATACTCCTCCATCCGTTTCGCCGTCATCTGTGCCTGCGGAATGTTCACCGCGCTGGGAACGTGACTCTTCTCGTAGGCTTCCGGGCTGCGCACATCCACCAGCACAAAGTCAGCCGTATCGTGTTTCCAATCGTTGTACACATCGGCGCAGTCGGTTTCAAAGCCCAGCTTACGCCGGAAAAAAGCGTTGGCTTCGGCGCTGGGCGCGGCAGGCGTCTCGCTGACGAGCGATTTGTAACGGATGTTCATGGGAGTCTCCAATTGGTAGGGATTTTCAATGGAATACCTTCACACTCAAAATCCAAACGGTCATTGCGTCGTCTATCATTCTAGGCATATAGTTAGACAAACGTCGCAGCGATTCGTTGAAATCACCCTTCACGAATCCTGAACGCCGCCAGCTTTGCCTTTTACTGACAACTGATAACTTCCTATGGAACTTGGACACCTCACTACCTTTGTCGCCGTTGCTGAAGAACGCAGCATCTCCCGTGCCGCGCGCCGTTTGTTTACCACACCGTCCGCCGTGAGTATGCAGGTCAAGGCGCTGGAAACCGAACTCAGCGTGCAGTTGTTTGTGCGCACCTCACGCGGCGTCGAACTCACCGAAATCGGACGCCATCTCAAAGCCAAAGCCCAGCAGACCTTACAATCCGCCCAGGAACTGGCAGACTTTGCTGGCGAAACACAGCGCCAGGTCAGCGGACGTGCGGCAGTCGGCTTAAACGCCACGCCAGCCTTTCTGCGGGTGGCGGCACTGATTGGCGCAGTATCGGCGGCTTACCCTGCTGTGGAGTTACAGTTCGTGAGCGGCAATTCCAGCCGCGTGATCGAAGGGCTGAAAAGCGGCAAACTGGACATCGGATACATCTATGGCGAGATTCACGATACAACCTTGGAAAAACACGCACTGGTTGAGGCGCAATTGGTGGTCGCGGCACCCCGACAGTGGGATAAGGATGTAACAGGCGCGAATTGGGCTGAATTGGCGCAGCTACCCTGGATTTACGCCGATGGTTACTGCCCCTTCCAAACGCTGATTGACAGCCAGTTTGAGGCGCGCGGCCTCAGTTACAACCGCCTCGTGCTGGCTGACGAGGAACACACCAAGCTGGAACTGGTCGCGGCTGGCGTCGGCCTGACGCTGATGGAAGAAAGCGAAGCCCGTTCCCTCCCTGACCGTGTACGGGTCTGCGACACGCCGCCGCTTCCCTGTGCGCTTTCCCTGGCCTATCTGGCCCGCCGCCGCCACGAACCTCTCATCAGGGCGCTACGCCAGCAGATGTTAGCGTTGTGGCATAATAAATAGCCTCAAACTATTCCCTCTTGGCGCTCTTGGCGTCTTGGCGGTTAGAAATTCTGGTAGTTCGTTTCGTTCTCGCTGATCACTGAAAGCTGACTGCTGCTATGTCTCTCTCCCTCGCTGAATGCCATGCCCTCATGTTCCGTTCCTACGAGCGTGTTTCGCCGTCGCTCAAAGGCTACGACCAGTTCACCCGCGACATCAGTACCACCCGCGAACTGCTCCAGCGCGCCGGAATCTCAACGCATTTTGCGCCCGCCATCACCGTCACGGGCAGCAAGGGCAAAGGCTCAACGTCGCTGCTGTCGGCGGCGCTGCTGCAAGGCATGGGCTGCAAGGTCGGCCTGCTCACCAGCCCCAATCACATCGACCTGCGCGAACGCATCCGCCTCAATGGGCACGTCATCCCCGAAGCCGATTACGTCCGTATCATCAACGAACTCGCGCCGCACATCAACGCGCTTGACGCCAGCCTGCCAGCGGGCAAATACCTCAGCCCGACAGGCATGTTTCTCACCGTTGCGCTGCGCTATTTCAGCGAACAGCAGACGACGGCGCTGGTGCTGGAAGTGGGGCGCGGCGGACGCTTCGACGATGTGAGCCTGTACGACAACGGCGTGTCGGTGCTGACGCCGATGATGGACGAGCACCTCGACAAGCTGGGGCCATCCGTTCGCGAGGTGGCCTGGCACAAAAGCGGCATTATCAAACAGGGCGGCCTCGTGGTCAGCGCGCCGCAGAACGCCACAGTACGCGAGGTGCTGCGCGCGGAAACACAGGCACGCGCAGCACGCTTACTCTACGTGGGCGAAGACATCCACTACACGCAGACCACCAGCGACGATGGCACGCAGCAGGTTCGTGTGAACATGGACGAGCGCGCCTACGAATTTGACATCAGCACACGCGCAAAATATCAGGCGTTGAATCTGGCGCTGGCCTGCGGCGCGGCAGCCTCGTTCGGCGACCTACAGCAGGCGCAGGACACCGTGCGCCGCCTGCGCTTCCCTGGACGCTGCAATCAGGTCAGCGTGCAGCCCAGCGTCATCATCGACGGCGCGATCAACCGCGAAGCCGCCGAGTTGTTCCGCGACAGCGTGCAGGAGTCCATGACCCGTCCGCTGCTGCTGGTCACGGCGCTGCCTCACGACAAGGACGCCTACGGCCTGCTGCAAACGCTGGCACCGCTGACGGACGCCGTGATTGTCACGCGCGTAACCGCCAACCACCTGCATTTCAACGATGAAGTCGTGCCTATTGCCCGGCAGTTCAACCCCGACGTGACCGATGAGCCGGACGTGGATGCGGCTTTCCGGCGGGCGCTGGACGTGTCTGGCACGCAGGGAACGGTGTGGGTGGTAGGGACGCAGTCCCTGGTACGCGATGCGCTGCGCTTCTGGCAGCAGGATTTGACCAGCGTGTTTGCACAAGCGGATTAAGCACTCATATCAATCCACCTGACGGTCATCCCGATAGTAAACTTTGTGTAAAATCGCAGCATGTGCGTTGCCTTGCCTCCATTTGGCAGTGTATCATGCTGAGTATGATGCGCTACTCATGGATTGTCACTGTATTCTTTTTAGTTTTTACCGTTACGGCACACGCGCAGAATGTAACAGCCCCCTGCGGCGTGGTGGACGCCATTCGCCTGCCGATTGATAATATTGTTGAACTCACACGCGGCTACGACGACTTCGGCTTGTACCGCGAACGCTTCGGCGGGCTGCACACGGCAGTAGACATCGCCTTTGACCGCCTCGGCGACCCCGTGTATGCCGCCGCGCGTGGGCGTGTCACGCTCTCCGACCCACTGGAATGGGATACTGAAAAAGGCGTCGTCATCATCGAGCATACCTTCCCCGACGGCAGCATTTACTATACCCTCTATGGCCACGTCGAACAGACCGATACGATTTTCCTCGTGCCCGTTGGAAGCTGCGTGGAAATGGGCGACGTGATCGCCGCCGTTGGTTATCCTTCACGCGGCAGACCCCACCTGCACTACGAGGTGCGCACCTTCATGCCAGACGATGGCGGCCCCGGCTATGTGCAGGAAAACCCGCTGCTGGACGGCTGGCTGCACCCGCTGGACTTCACCATGCTGTGGCAGACACGGCTGCTGCCGGGTTCGTCAGTGCGGCGACTTTCCAGAGTGTCCCCTCGCTGCCCCCGGTGAGTCTGGACGGCGGCGGCTACGCTATCGCCAGCGCGGATGTCGTCGAGGGCGTCACGGCAAACGGCACCCGTTTGTGGCGCGTACAGGGCGACAGTGTGATTACCGGGCTGGCGGCGCTGTCGGGTGACCGCGTGGTGGCCCACACCCGCAACGGGCTGGTGATGGTGCTGCAAGGCGGCAACTATCAGGCGCTGTGGAACGTGGCCGGCCCGGATGAACCATTTATCGTGCCAGCGGGCACTGAAACCCTGATTTTCGTCACCAATCTAGGGCTGGCGGCTTACGACACCAGCGGCACATCATTATGGACAGCCCAGGCCCCTATCGCCGGACGCATCAGCACCTTTAGCGCCAGCAGTACACAGGTAATGCTGGGTCTACGCGGCGACAGTCGTTCCCTGTGGAGCATCTTCGACGCAGCCACTGGCACACTCCTCAACAGCTTCGACGTGAGCACTTCTCTCACCGCAGCCCCCGCGCCGGATGGCTCATGGTATGTGCTCGATGGCGCGCAGTTCAGCCGCTACGCCGATGGCCAGCTTACAGCGCTGGCTAACATCGGGCAGCTTGCCGGACGTACCGCGCGCATCGTGGCCGATACACGCGGCGTTTACCTCTACACCGCCGACGCCAGCAATACGCTGCTGGCCTTAAGTCCACAGGGGAAATGCTGTGGCGCACTGACGTACCCCTATGAAGGCGCGACGACCCTCGCGCCGCTGATGGCCTCTGACCGCGACTGCCTGCTGTACACTGGACGCGAACGGCGTGCTCAACGCTTTCAACGTCAGCGACGGCACGCTGCTGCGCCAGACGCAGCTTTACGCAGGCGGCACGCTCACAGGCAGTCCCCCGGCGCGCGTACTGCGTGTGGATAACAATGGCTACGTGGAAATGGGCGCGGGTTCCTCTCTGTAATCGAGATGGATGGGCGCACGATGATCGGCGGCAATGCCTGTCTCGCGGGCTGATGGTACGCTAGTCCAATTGCAAAGTATTCCATACAATATTTCACCCGCTTCATGATAGAATTCATGTTGTAAGATATATTGCAATGAGCTATTGAGGACGCAGAGTCTTCAGTCAAAAGTCTTCAGTCTTCAGTGAATAACCTGTTTATTTTGCGCGCGGCGTACAGCACGCCTTTTGACTGGTTGACATGCAGCATCTCACTTTTATGAGATGATTCATCCTCAACGCATGGCTCACTGCTCATCGCTATTTTCAGGAGAGACGCTATGTTGAGTTTGACCCTTAGACGGCGTATCGGATTTGTGCTGTTATGTGTGCTGCTGCTGGGCGTATTTGCGCCGATGGCCAGCGCGCAAGGCAGCGGACGTTTATTGGTGTGGCTGGCGAACGGCCTAGACCCTAATCAGGTCGATGCCAACGCTCCCGGTCAACTGGTGTGGATGAACGCCGACGGCACGACTTCCCCCCTCATGGATGTGCCTGCCCCGGCCAATCGCGTGCTGCCCTGCGGCGACACGCCGACCTCGCCCGGTGGCAACATGTTCCTGTTCTACATGGGGATGGATGAAGGCACGCTGTACGCCATTCGCGGCAGTGACGCTCCGGTGGCGCTGGACAGTGTGCGCGCGTTTGTGTGCCTCGGCAGCGGCACGTTGCGCTTCTCACCCGATGGCGCACGCATCGCTTACATCGACTCTGCCGCCCCCAGCGATACGGACGAATTCGCCGAAGGCACGCTGCGCATCCTCGACACAGCGGGGCTGGAACCTGCGCCTTTCCGTGAAGCGGACGTGGACAGCACCGTGGCCTTTGACCTGAACAACGATCAGGCAGCGTTTATCCGCTTCTTCACCAACAGTAACGGCGAAGCTACCGAAGCCTCCGTGAATCTGTGGGATGGAAGTACCGTTCGTGAAGTGACATCCCTGCGGCCCGAAGCGGACAATAACTGCCGCTTTACCAGTGCCAGCATCGTTATCTTGCCCGATGGCCGCCTGATTTCGGTGATGGGGCATCGCTGCCAGTCCGGTGGTGACACAGGCACGCACTGGAAATTTTATGTGATTGACCCCAATACGCGCACAACGGAAGAAACACTCAGCGAAGCACAACCGGGTCAATTCTCCCCGCTTGCGCGTACCAACAACCTGTATATCTCGCCGGATGGCGCGCGTCTGTACTTCACTATTCCCGATGGCGTCACCCTCAACACGGTGTCGCTGCGGCAGGTGAACCTTGCGGACATGTCACCGTCTGAACTGATTTCGCGCAGTGCGGTCATGGCCCGCGATTCAAACCGTCCATATGACTGGGGCACAAGCGCGTTCCCGGTACAGTCGCGTGATGGTCGCTGGCTGGCAATCGCCCGCAACACGCCTGATAACGACTCGTTCGTTGACATTATGGACTTCAACGCGGCGTCAGCACCCCCCTTTGAACTTTCTGCCGGAGATCGCGGCGCGATTGTCGGCGCATTAGCCTTCACCACTGACAGCCGCCGCCTGATTTACGTCGTTGGCGGTACGGGGGGCAACGATAACTCTCTGTTCGCTTTTGATCTGGATGGTGGCAGCGAGTTCCGTATCAGTCGTGGACGCTTCGGCGATATGGCCGTGTCTCCCGACAGCACGCAGGTCGCCATCATGGAATGGCAGACAGTGGATGACCCACAGGAGCCTGCCTACCTGACGCTGGCGCTGATTGACGTGAACAGTAGCGCTTATACACCAGTGTTCGTTGGCGCAGATGTGGCCGATGGTCATGTGACCAACCCACGCTTCGCCTATCCGCTGGTCTGGCGTCCGTAAGTCAATTCATTCTCCGGGGGATGAGGCGCGCCTTGTCCCCCATCCTTCCCCTCTAGGGCAGCCACGTCGGCGGCGAAATCTGTAAATCCCCGGAGACCGCGCTCACACGGCGCTGGTTAGAACCATCCGCATTCATCACATAAATCTGTGAAACACCATCGCGGTTCGAGATAAAGGCAATCCGCGTACCATCCGGCGACCACGCGGGGAAGGTGTCGCTGGCAGCGCCGTTCTGCGAGAGGTTGACGTTATGGGTGCCGTCGTAGTTCATGGCGTAGATTTCGGGCGCGCCGAACACATCACTGACGTAGGCGATGCGTTGGCTGTCTGGCGACCAGCGCGGATAGGTATTGTAGGAACGACTGCTGTTGTTCATTTCGGTGATGGTGCCGTGAACCACGCTGCCATCGGCGTTGACTTCCGCAACGTAGACCGAGGCATACATCGAGGCATACAGCACGTAGGCGATGCGCCTGCCATCCGGTGACCAGGCCGGAAGCGCGCGAATGCCGGTGCTGTAGGTGAAGTTGAACAGATCACCTGTGAGGCTGTTGACGAGGTACGTTGCGTTCTGCTCCGCGCCAACATAGCCGTACATGATGCGTGTGTCATCCGGCAGCCACACGGGATAGGTGTTGGCGTAGGGGATGATCTGCCGCGACAGGTTGCGGCGTTCACTGCCATCGCGGTTCATAGCGTACAGCGTCAGGCGCGAATTGGCCTCATCAATCGTCATGAAAGCTACCTGATTGCCATCATGCGACCACAGCGGATACTGGTCACGCACGGCGTCCGGCGACAGTTGCGTTTCATGGCCGCTGCTGTCCATGCTGAAGATCAGGTTATGGTCAGAGTCGATGTACCGCGAATACACCAGCGCGCCATCGGGGGCAAAGGACAGCGCGCGGTCATAAATGCCTGAAATCAGCGGCGCGGTTAAGCCGCGATCCAGATCCACCACGTAGACATCAGCCGTTGTATCGCTGCGGCGCACGGCGAACGCCAACTGCGCAGGACGCGGCAGTAACAGAGCGACGCCCTGCACAGCGAATCCCAGCAGCGGACACAAAAGCACTATGATGCCGAAGAAATGCCCGAAATAGCGCAGCATACTCCCTGCCTGTTCCCCTTATGGCACCCACATCGGTGCTGCGTTCACCAGGTTTAAATCAACGGTCAGGCGGCGCGCACTCCCACGCTGGGCCACATCCGTCACGTACAAATCAAGCGAACCAGCGCGCGTCGACAGGAAAGCAAGCTGCTGGGCATCCGGCGACCATGACGGCGAAAAGTTGTTGTAATGCGTGTCCGATAATACCTGCCGCTGGCCTTCCCTGTCCATCAGGCAAATGTCCAGTTCGCGCAGACGCGGGCCGCAGAAAAACGCAAGAGTCTGTCCATCCGGCGACCACAGCGGCAGCAGTTCATAATCGCTGCGACCTTCGGACAGTGCGCGGAAGCCCGTGCCATCGGTGTTTACCGCGTAAAGCTGCGTCTGACCCCGGTTGCGCATGGAGGTAAACACAATTTGTCCGCCGTCTGGGGACCAGTCAAACAGATAGTCATGCGCGCCGCTGTGGGACAAATTCGTTTCTACGCCATCGTCAACGCGCACACTGAAAATCTCAGTATCCGTATCGGTGCGCGCCACATAGGCAACATAGTCTCCGCTTGGCGACCACGCGAAATAATCAATATAACGGTTGCGCGTAAGCTGGCGCACGCCGCCGCCTGCCACGTCCATCACGTAAAGCTGTGGATAGCCATTGCGCAAGGAAACAAAAGCGATTTGGCGGCCATCGGGTGACCACTGCGGCGCAAAGTCATTCGCATCAATCGGTGACAGCAGCGCAGCCTGCGCGCCCCCGCTATCCATCATATAGAGTTGGTTGCGGCTGTCGCTCATGCCAATGAACACGATACGCTGTGCATCAGGAGACCATATCGGGTCGCGACTGCTGACATCCGTTGTGAGAATCAACTCGCTTGTGCCGTCGGGGATATGGGTAAGGACGATTCTACCGCCATCGGTGAAGGTCAGATAACGGCCATCAGGGGATAACTGGAAGTGCGAGCCTGTCACCTGCGAAGTCAACAACCAGGTGATTCCGGTGTTCACATCGGCCATCACCACCTCCTGCTGTTCGGTGGAAACCAGCAGCATCTCGCCATGCCCCCACACACCCAGCAACCGCATACTGGATGTCAATGCCAGACACAGCCCCAGCAGAATGATCGCACCCCGCGCCAGATAGCTCATCGTCATCCAACCAGCACTTGCTCATGTGGGACAGGGTTCAGGTGTGCCCGAACCCTTTACAACCATCAATCTATTATTCGGCTTCGCCTTCTTCTGCCTCGCCCGCGCTGCCGCCGGACTGCTCCGCCAGTTCACGATCCAGCAGATAGAGACCGGGGCCAAAGTCACCGATGCGCCGCAGTTTCTGAATCACAGCGTCTACGATTTCTTCTTCCTCAACCTGTTCATCCACGAACCACTTCAGGAAGCTGTCGGTGGCGTAATCGCGTTCTGCGCGTGCCAGATCGACAATGGCGTTAATCGAGGCGGTGACCTTCTGTTCGTGGTGCAGCGCGTCTTCAAAGGCGGCCTGCGGCGTTTCCCATGAGGTCTTGGGGCCAGCAATCGCGCTCAGCAGCACACGCCCGCGCCGCTGATGGACGAAATCGTAGATTTTCATGGCGTGAACCATTTCTTCTTCAGCATGATGATGCATCCATGCGGCGAAGCCGGTCAAGCCATCCGACTCAAAGTGCGCTGCAATCGACAGATAGGTGTAAAACGCGCCAAGTTCCATGTTGATCTGGGCATTCAGCGCGGCCTGAACTTTTTCGGTGAGCATAGTGTTTTCTTCCTTCTCTCTATCTCAGACCCGCTTATTGTAACACGTTTCGTTCGCTATCCTGCACCAACGCTGGTCGCATTTTGCAGCAGACACAATCTGCCAGAACGCGATTTCTGGGTGCCCAACCATGCTTAGAAGGAGTGATTTTCCAGTGGACGCTCGTCGTCTTCCACAACTTCCAGCGCTGCGCCGTCGCTGGTCTGGGTGAACTCAGCGGCGAGGCGTTTCTTTTTCTTCTCGATGCCCTCATCGTTCTTGGTTTTTTCAGGTTGGGACATCCCCCGTGAGCGCAGCATAAAGCCGATGCCAACGCCTGCTGCCAGAAACAACAGCGGCACGATAATAGCCGCAATGGGCAGTCCCAAAGCGGGAGGGGTCACAGGTACCGGAACTTCGATTGGTGCGCCGATACGTTGTTCCACATTGGTAATGACCTGCGCAGTAGGCGTAACCAGTGTCATAAAGACAGCAGCGCCCACGCCAACAACTATCGCCAATAATGAAATCAGTCGCACAACAAGGAACCGGGTACCTATCCGCGCGCGCCGCCGCATCCCGAACATCATAGGCCAGCCTTTCTACTGCATTCACACTGACATGATGCCAATGACAAGAAGGCTTCCATCAGGGGATGGAAACCTTTTTCAGTGTATACGTCACGGAGAACAGAAAGGTTGCAGCGGGGATAGCGTTAGCTGGGTTCGCCCAGCGCCGGATGATAGTAGGTCGCCGCCGCCGCAATCAGGGAGGCGAACACCAGAATGCCCGGTGCCAGCAGTGGGTTCGCGCCCCGCAGCGTATCGAGGATGAGTTCCCCGAACGCGGCGTTGGGGCGAATTTCGGACTCAAAGGTGTAGTTGCCGGAAAGGTGCAGCCACATGCCCAGCAGACCGCCCGCCGCGACAACTGCCATAGCGCCGCGCAGCGCCAGCAGCGTCCTGCGATTGGGGCGCGCCTGTGCGGCGATGAGCGCGACAAGCCCCAGCGCGCACAGCCCGAAAGGGATAAGCTGCAAGGTCTCGTTGTAATGCTCCTGAAGCAGCAGTTCCCCCACCGTCCCGGCAAACATGAACGTCGTCAGCCCCAGCAGGAAACGGCGCAAACGGCTGTCGATGATTTCCGGGGTCATTATTCGCTCGCCAGATAACAGGATGCCTGCGCTGCGTCTTCCGCGCTGACCTGCGCCGCCAGTGCCGTCATAAAAGCGTCGTTGTTGGCATAAGGACGCCCACTGGTTAAGGCGCTGGCAATCGTTTCGTCCACGCCCGGAAGCTGCATCAGTGTTTCGGCGTCAGAGTCGTTAGGCGTTACAGGCACGTAGACGTATTGTTCCCACTCGGCAACCTGCGCGTCATCAACATACTTGCCGATTTCACGGCGGAACTGCTGGATGCTGACATAAGTACGATACTCGAAGAATTCACGCACCATGCGATTGCTGAAGTTGGGCATGGTCGAAAGCAGTTGGTCTTCGGTCACGGTGTTGAGGTTGAGCAGCGTGCAGGTGGCTTCAACGGCAGCGGTTTCAGTGGCACTTTCCGTCGCGGCGGCTTCCTCAGTCGGGGCTTCGGTGGCTTCGCTGCTTTCTTCGGTTGCGGCTTCAGCGGCTTCGGTGGCGCTTTCGGCAGCGGCTTCGGTGGCTTGCTCGGTCACTTCCGCCGCGAGCGTGCTTTCAACAGTCGCGGTGGCTTGTGGCGAAGGGCTGCACGCCGCCGCCATCATCAGAATCAAAAGCAGGACGATGCTAAACAGGGAACGGCTAAACAGGATTGGCATATAGACTCCAGCGAGGGTACAGATACTCGCCAATGGGTGATGTTAAAAGAGTATTGCAGGCTATGATAGCCGGAAGGAATTAGAATCCTGTTGCGAAAATGTAAACTCTGGTTTTACATCTGCGCCGTATGATCGTTAAACCATGTTTCGCGCCTGCCGCATCGGATCCTGACGTTTTACGGGTACGTTGTGAGTGGGACGATTGGATTTCGGCATTAGTGTTCCTGATGGTCGCGTCGGTGATTGAGTTGGATGGATACAGCGGAAGGTGGGACGTGATCTTCCTCTACTTCTACAACTTCACCATCACTGGTCAGCATATAGGTGGCGTTGGGGTCAATGGTTTCTGTGGGAAGAGTGGGTGCAGACTCTCTATGGACGGCAATCACCTCATCCAAATCAGGCAGTCCTCTCGCATGTCTGATGAAAAACACCAGCACCACTGCCCCAACCACTAACGTCACAAAAACCGAGAGGAAATCAAATAACGCGCTTGTGTTTGACATCAGGTAAAACAACAGCGGCGGAACCGTAAACAGCAGCACCCCAATAATCATGGTCCAGATGACGTAGGTTCCAATTTTCGATGTATGTGGCGGTTGTGATGGGAGGCGGTGTTTCGGGTGCGCGGCGGGCAGCTTTGTCCGGCGCTGACTTGGCTGTTTCTGAACGTGGTGTGCCTGCGTTGAGGTCGCAGAAGGATACTGGTGATGTTTTGACATGGTAGTGCCTCGCTTCTACCTTAGTATTATATACCTAAAACTTATTTGAACCTTTGTGAACCATTAAAATCACTGATGGACTTTCAATGAATCTATGCTACAATGAGCCTATGCGATGTATTGGAATACCATAACCCTATGACCTGCGAATCAACCGAGCAAGAGAAACAACTGAAAATCGAAACGATTGGCCAGTGGATTGACGAAAGCTGGATGCCCCAACATCCCGAAATGTTCAAGCTGCTGGTAGGCGACGCCTGCATCACCCAGTTTGTGCTGGACAAGTTTGACCCGCTGCTGGCGCTGGCCAACGGCTATCACTTCACCGGCAGAACACCTGTCGACTGCCCTGCTGTGATGCACGTCAACAACCACAACTACGAGGGCGAACTTACCAAAGAAACGGGCGCGTTCCGCTACCACTTCACGCACGCCGAAAGCGACACCGTACAGGATGTGCTGGTGGTCGCCTCGCATTACAACGATCAGGACAGCGCCAGGGCTGGTACATCGTCACGATGATAGCGCTGCCCAAGGCCTTCATGCCGACGTGGATGGAGTTCTTCAAGGAATGCGAACGCCTCAATCGGCGCAGGACCCCAAAGACAAAGTGATCGTTGTCGGGGGACGCAAAGAGTCGTTCGTGCCTAAAACGGAGTGGGACGAGGTGGTGATGCCTGCCAGGCTCAAGTCGGAGATTCTGGAGGATGTGCAGTCCTTCTTCCGCAAGGGCATGGACATCTACAAGCGCCTGAACCTGAAGCCGTTCCGTAAGCTGCTGTTGGCAGGCGTGCCCGGCACGGGCAAGACCATGTTGTGCTCGGCGCTGGCGAAATGGGCGCTCGATCAGGGTTATCTGGTGATCTACATCTCCAGCGCGCTGCGCCGTCAGGGTGACGAAACGGGCGCACGCTTCGACAAGATCGAATACGCGCTGACCGTCGCCGCACAATCCCGCTGGCCGACGCTGATCCTCCTGGAAGAACTGGACGCCTACCTGCACGACGAGGAAAAGGCGCTGATCCTGAACGTGCTGGACGGCGCGGAAGCCGAAATCAACGAGCGAGGCACGCTGCTGATTTCCACCACCAACTATCCCGAAGCAATTGACGAGCGCATCCTCAAGCGTCCAGGCCGCCTTGACCGCATCTTCATCATCCCGGAGATGCGCGAGCGTGAGAACGTCGAAACGCTGCTCAAGCGCTACCTCGATGCACTGTGGCGCGAGGAACACGCCGACATCATTCCCAAGCTCATCGGCTATCCTGGTGCGTTCGTGCGCGAGGTTGCCATCCACGCGCTGACGCAGGTGGCCTACGTCGATGGCACAGAACTGCCGCTGGAAATGCTGGAACAGTCGTACCGCAGCCTCAAAGACCAGATCGAGGCGCGAGACGATTTCCTCAAGAAGCGTCACGGCATTGGCTTCGGGCAGACGGTGCCTGTCAACGGCAACGGCGGTCATTAGCCCTGATAAACAGGCGACAACAGGTAACATTGGGAAATACAAACCAACGTCACCTGTTGTCCAGAAATGGGCTGAGATCATAGCAATTGTTAGATGAGGTCTGGAGCATGAGTGACTATACCCTGACAGTCCCCGAAGATGTCTATGAACGGGCGCGCCAGATTGCACAGGATACCGCACAATCCATCGATCAAGTGATGCTTGACCACTTAAAAACGCCCATCCCCTTGCCGACGCTTCCACCGCACGAACAAGCGGAACTCGATGCGCTGCAACATCTGTCCGATGACGCTCTCTGGACGATTGCGCGCGAACAGATGCCCGAATCTTCCCAAACACTGATGCAGACTCTGATGGACAAAAACAATTTGGGTACCATTTCTGATTCCGAGTATGCCGAACTGGAAGAGTGGGTTGCGCGTGGCAATCGCCTCATGCTGCGTAAGGCTGAAGCGGCTGCTATTTTGATGGAACGGGGGCACGCGTTCACCCAACAGGATTTTAAACCTCAGGATGAGTGAATTGTCATGGGGCGCGATTAAAACACTCGTCCATCAACGTGCAGGGGCTGCTGTGAGTACTGCCAGACGTGCGAGGCCAATATTGGCCAGTCGATGCACATTGAACACATAGACCCCGATGGTGGGGATAGTCTTGAAAATCTGTGCTTAGCTTGTGC
Organism: Anaerolineae bacterium; assembly: GCA_046328675.1. Taxonomy (GTDB): domain Bacteria; phylum Chloroflexota; class Anaerolineae; order Aggregatilineales; family Phototrophicaceae; genus JACAER01. The sequence goes on along the minus strand of JAXLWC010000011.1, from coordinate 85,397 downwards.
CAACTGTAACCTTAGCAAAGCCAAAGCTACTCATGCGCCCGATCCTGAAACAGGTCAAACCGTGCCGCTGTTTAATCCGCGCACCCAATCATGGAGTGAGCATTTCGTATGGGTCGATTTTGGATTACGCCTGTTAGGACTGACGCCCACAGCCCGCGCCACGATTAGCCGCCTAAAAATCAATCAGGAACGGATCATAATTGCGCGCAAACGTTGGATAAGGGGTGGCTTTCATCCACCTCACTAACTCTTTTCCTGCTGTGGGTTTAGGGCATGACTTCCCCTTTCGCAATATCAAAAAGAGAAATAGCTAAAATTTCACAAGTGTCGCAGTTTGTCGGGGTTAATCACCGAACGAATCCCATGAATCTTGCCATCGCCAATGTCCAGCAGCACAACGCCAAAAGCCTGTCCATCGCGTTTATAGACAAGCGCGGGCTGCCCGTTGATCTGCTCAATGAGGAACGTGTAGCCCTCATTGGCGATGCGCTTGCCCAGGCCAATGAGCAGTTTCGCCACCACATCACGCCCCACCATTGGACGCGGGCCAGCGTGCGCCTTGCCGCCGCCATCGCCCCACGACACCACATCCTCAGCCAGCAGACTTGTCAGGCTTTGCACATCGCCGCTGCCCACCGCCATCATGAACTTGCCCAGAATCTCGCGGTGTTCTTCCGCCGTTGGCTGAAAGCGTGGACGATGCTCGTTGATATGTTGTTTAGCGCGGTGCAGCAGTTGGCGGCAGGCGGCTTCTTCCTTGCCGACAATCGGCGCGATTTCGTCATAGTCATAATCGAACACCTCATGCAGCAGGAACACCGCGCGCTCGGCAGGCGACAGGCTCTCCAGCAGCACCAGAAAGGCCATCGACAGCGACTCGCGCTCAATCGTGCGCTGCTGCGGCGCGCCGTCGTCCGTCAGCAGTGGTTCCGGCAGCCAGGGGCCGAAGTACTGCGTGCGCTTTTCCTGCGCCGACTTCAGATGATCGAGGCACAGGCGCGTCACCACCGTCGCGAGAAAGGCTTTCGGCGCGCGGATGCTTTCCGGCGGCGTCGCCTGATAGCGCAGGTAGGCTTCCTGCACCATGTCCTCGGCTTCCATCACGCTGCCCAGCATCCTATAAGCGATGCCGAACAGCAGCGAACGATAGTTCTCGAAGGTGTCCATCGGGTGTTCCTTTCTCTGCGCCTGCCCACCAGTATAGCGTAAGTCAGCGTTCACTTGCCGAACTCAGTCTGTGCCTGCTTAGTAGCCGAAAGTGCAACCGAACAGGTTCGACAAACGTATTAGCGACAATGACCTGATAAAACCAACAGGGCACGAGGACTCGGACAGCGCGGGATTTGGGATTGCAGAATTAGAAAATTTGTTCTATACTATACAGAGAGATAACAACTCGGTTTTTCTCGTTCAAGTCCTGTAACAATTGATGTTAGACCTCAAGGCATTGCGATAGAATGAAAATGCATTGGGATAGTCTTACCATGTTAATCATGAGGTGTGGATGGCTGCTCGAACCCGGCAATTGGCAAAACAATCCAGCAAACAGGAATCGCGCCGTATACTGCTGCGCTATTTTCCGGTGTGGCTGATTCTGTCCGTTGTGCTGACGATGACTCTGCCCAATATCATGGTCGCGACGCTGAACACGACTGTGCGCGTGGTGCGCTCACTGCCGCAATGGGTCGGTGAATTGTTTGCGAGCCAGCATTCGGTGGTCATTGCGCCGCTGTTTACGGCGGAAGTGGTCTACTGGTCGGATGACATCGCACGCTGGGCAGACGAATACGGACTTGACCCTAACCTGCTGGCGACGGTGATGCAGATCGAGTCTTGCGGGCACCCGACAGTCAGCAGCTACGCAGGCGCGCAGGGCTTGTTTCAGGTGATGCCCTTCCACTTTGACGTGAGCGAAGATCAGCTTGACCCCGATACCAACGCCATGCGCGGCGCAAACTTCCTCAACGAGTGTCTGGGCTATGCCAACGGCGACACAGGACTGGCGATGGCCTGTTACAACGGCGGGCCTTCGGTAACCACGCGCGCTTTCAATACGTGGACAGACCAGACGCAGCGTTACTACATGTGGGGCACAGGCATCTACGCCGACGCCGAGCAGAATCTGCCCTACAGCGAAACCCTCACGCGCTGGCTGGACGCGGGCGGCTCTCGTCTGTGCCAGCAGGCAGCGTCCACGCTGGGAATACGCTAGACTGGGTATCCTAATATCGCACTTCAAATCCACAGTGCGTTGAGCTAAAGGTTGTTGGACTACGCAGGAGGGGCAATGCTGGATTCGTTAGATCTGGTAGCGCTGCGGCAGCAGGTAGTAGAAGATAAAAAACGGGAACAGAAGCGTTCAAATCGTTTTTTACTTTTCCTGGCTGGCTGTTTGTGCTGGCGATTGTGCTGACCACCACTGTCATGGCACGGGATTACACTCCTGAAACGCCTTTTATCGTCTACTTTGAGCCTTACTTGTTAGTCAGCGCTTTGGCGCTTGTCGCCTGGTTTTGGGTCTATCGTCCTAACCGTCAGCTCTATCAACGCCTTGAGCAGTACGCGCCTGCTTTCGTCGCCAGACCATCGCCATCGATTGATTGGAATGTCCTGGCCTATGCCCTGATTGTTTTTGCGTTGATTGTGGGTCTTGCCCTGTCCATAGTTCCCTTATTATTGCTGCTGGTCTTTACCAGTGATACCAATATGGACGCTCACGGCGGGCAATGGGCAATGCGGGTAATCACCAGCGGTTAACGCGCGCTGCTCCGTTATCTGCCGCGATACCCTCCATGCCGCGAGCAAGCGCTCTACTGTGAACCAGCTGGATGACGCAGCAAAAGTCTATCGCGTCTTACTGTCAAACAAGCGCTACACAAAGAACCTTCTGCTCACCAGTGTATGGATGAATGATCTGGGCTATTGTTGCGTATTCGCAGGCTGCAGGAAGATCCTTAGCCTTATTGGAAGCAGCGATCCGCATATCCCCGCAAATCGGTAGCTTCTATGACAGTCTGGCGACGTATTATCTGGAGCAGGGCATTTATCCCGACAGAGCCTTAGAACTCACACAAACGGCAACCGAATATACCAACGCTCAACTCTGACTCACTGGCCATCCAAAAAGCGACCAGTGCTCATGCAGCGGCCTAAAACTGCCGCCCGCGCAAGCATCCTGCTGGATGAGGTGTTTGGCATCATGAATCGCCTGCAAACCAGGGTAAAGCCGGAGATTTATCGCCAGGCGGGTTACGCGCGACGCGCACAAGGGGACGAGGCAGCGGCGCGTGAATTGTTCACCAAAGCGATAGAACTTGACCCCGATGGGCTGTTTGGCAGCCTGGCGCGGAGAGCTTTAGAGTCCGGCGGCGACCTTTAGGGCACCACAGCCTTCGCCACCATCCCTCTGATCGCCCCTCCTTCCTTCGTCCCTCTATCAGCAAAATACGACGCCATTTTCCTGTACGACTAGCATATAAACACCGTTCGATGTGCGCGTATAATAGAAGGGTTCACGTCGTTCGCCTTGCAGAAAGCCTGACAGATGCTTACTCCACTGCGGAGCGCCACCATGCGCAAAAATACACATCGTCCCCTGTTTATCCCGATGGGCGCTGGCTACAAGGATACGATTCACGGCTTTCTCGAAGGCGTGCTGGAGAAGGACAAAGACCGCCAGATTCACATCCTGCTGCTGGCGATGACCTACTCCACCAGCGCGCAGAGCATCAGCGCCGAGGAACGCGCCAAAAACCTGAGCGACGCCGAAAACCGCCGCCTGAAAGTCGAACAGGAATGCCGCAGCATCGCCCCCGATAACCAGTATCATGTGCTCGTCGCGCCGATTTTCACGCGGGACGACGCCCTCAACCCTGAATATCTGCGCTACTTCAACGATGACCTGTCCGCGATATTTTTCCTCGGCGGCGACCAGACAGTGGCGATGGAGGCGATTGCCAACACGCCCATCGAGAAGGCGCTGGGCGAGGCTTACATGCGCGGCGTGCCCATCTGCGGCACGAGTGCGGGTTCCAGCCTGCTGTGTAAAGTGATGATGGGCGGCTACAACGACCCCTATGACCGCGACACGGCGCTGGTGCCGCAGGCGGTGGAAGTGTGGAACACCAGCGAACGGCGCGGGCTGGGCTTCGGCATCCAGAACGCCATCCTCGATCAGCACTTTTTCCAGCGTTCACGCATGGCACGCCTGCTCAACGCCATCATTCGCCCCGATGTGCCACATATCGGCATTGGGCTGGATGCCTATACCGGGGCATTTGTGCGCGGCGGCACGCTGATTGATAACGTCTTCGGCCTGTACACCGTCGCCATCCTCGACGGCGCCACCTACGACTCGGCGCGGGCGGCAGGCTTTCGCGGCACGGGCGGCACGCTCAGCGTGCGCAATGTGCTGGTACACCTGCTGGCCCCCGGCAAATTCACCTACGACTTGCACAAGCGCCGCCACTCGCTCGCGCCAGTACCACGCCAGTTGAAACGCAGCTTCGACGCGCTGAAACTGCCCAAAGGTGCGGGCACGCTGATTCTCGGCGGCAACCTGCGCGACCTGACAAATCCACACTGTTACGCGGTGCTCCGTCGTTTCCAGCGCGAGGCAGGCGATCATATCCTCATCGTCGTGTCAGGTTATGAATCGGATGACGCCGCGCGCCTCGCCGCCGACCCTTATGTCGATTTCTTCAAGGGCAAGACGGTGACTGTACGCGCGTTTGGCGATGAAACGGAACTGCCTACCGTGAATTGCACGGGCATGATTTTCATTGGCGCAGATCAATCCCGCTTGGATTTAAACCATCTACAGGAGATCACGCGGCGCTGGCTGGCTGGCACCCCACTGCTGGCAGACAACGCGGCGGCAGCAGCCATCGGTACCTATTACGCCCCGCACGCTCCCACGCCGGACGACGAAGTGCAAGCCGAAGCCGACGTACAGGGTTCATTCAAGCAGGGCGCGGTACAGATGAAAGCCGGGTTGGGCTTACTGCCGCTGCTGGTCGAGCCGCGTGTCATGGGCAACAACCGTTGGGGACGGCTGTTCTCGTTGGTCTACAATCACCCGCAGCTTCTGGCGCTGGGCATCGCTGACAACACCGCCGTCGTGCTTGACCAGCGCGGCGCGCGCGCACTCGGTGAAAACGCCGTGTTCGCCTTCGATCTGCGCCAGTCCAAACGCGCGCTGGGTACCAACGGCCTGCTCGTGTTGGCCAACGCCGTAATGGATGTTTACGCAGGCGGCGAGGACATTACGCCCGTCGATGCTCATGCGCTGACGGTGAAATGAGGTTTGAAAGGACAGGAGTAAACAACCATGTCTGCTTTACCTGACCCAAAACGCTGGACTGTAGAGGAATACCTTAAGTTCGAGCTAACCAGCGATACCAAACACGAGTATTTCAACGGCGAAGTCTACGCGATGGCGGGGGCCAGCGAAAAACATAATCGTATCACTGCCAACACTATAGGCGCTCTGGTTGGACAATTACGACACAGCGACTGTAATGTCTTATCCAGTGATCAGCGGGTCAAGGTAAGTTCGATTCAATATGTCTATCCTGATGTCACGGTGGTATGCGATGACCCGTCGTTCAGTGGAGAAAAACCAGATACGTTAGTGAACCCAACGCTTCTGATTGAAGTGCTGTCTCCCTCTACGGAAGGTTATGACCGTAACATAAAATCGGAGTACTATCGCGCCATTGAAAGCTTGCAGGAATATGTGCTGATTTCACAGGAGAAATGCCATATTGAACATTATGTCCGTCAGGCAAATGGGAGATGGGTGTTAACGGACATCTTCCAGCTAGATGGTAAACTTGACCTTCCCTCCATTAGCTGTGCGCTGGCTGCCGCTGATGTCTACAACAAAGTCAATTTCGATAATGAGTCGTCATAAAATTCAAGCTGGTAAGGAGAATGAGCAATGCTCAGTCGGGGTATAAGCATCCTCGGTATTGTGCTGGGACTGATGGGACTGGTCTGGACTCTGCAAGGCGTGGGCCTACTTCCCGGCAGCTTCATGAGCAACGATCCCAAATGGGCGGTTATTGGCGTGATATTTATCGTCATCGGCGTCGGGTTGGTCGTGTGGGACAGCCGTCGGTCCCGCGCAGGCAGTGCCTGACGAATCTGCGATTGCTTTTTGCCCCTCATCTTTGTTATGCTGTGTCTACAAAGCGCTGACGGAGACAAGTAACTGGCTCGGCGTGTACAGAGAATCGACGATAGCTGAGAAGTCGATACACGTTCCCCGGTGAAGACACTCCTGAGTGCGGAGAAAAACGCTGTCTCGCGCAGCCAGTAAGCTCCGACGGTTTGCCCCCGTTATCCGGCTCTGAAGGCCGTTGTCACCCTCCATGATAACGGCGAACTGCGGTGGCACCACGAGACAGCCCCCTCGTCCGCAGACGAAGGGGGCGATTGATTCTCGGAGGATCACCCATGAAGCATCGTATTTTCACTACCTGTATCGGGGAGCATGTCGGAGAGCGCGTCTGCCTTTCCGGCTGGCTTCATCACGTCCGACAACTGCGCAGTGTCACCTTCCTCATCCTGCGCGACGGCAAGGGGCTGGCGCAAATCGTCGTCGAGGACGAAGCGCTGGCGGCGCAATTAGCGGCGCTGTACCACGAGTCGGTACTGAGCGTCGAGGGATTGGTGGTTGCCAACCCGCAAGCGCCCAACGGCGTCGAGATTCAGCAGCCTGTCGTGCATATCCTGAACACGGCTTCCGCGCCGCCGCCGTTCGACCTGTTCCGTCCCACGCTTAAAGCACAGCTTCCTACGCTGCTGGATCACGCCGCACTGTCCCTGCGTCACCCGCAGCGGCGCGCCTTGTTCCACATCAGCGCGGCGGCGATGGAAGGCTTTCGGGCGGTGCTGCGCGGCGAAGGCTTCACCGAGATTCAGACGCCCAAGCTGGTGGCCTCGGCCACCGAAAGCGGCGCGAACGTCTTTGCCGTAAGCTATTTCGGCACGCAGGCTTATCTGGCACAAAGTCCACAGTTCTGCAAACAGACGATGGTCGGCGTTTTCGAGCGCGTGTTTGAAGTCGCGCCCGTGTTCCGCGCCGAACCACACGACACGCCGCGCCACCTTAACGAATATGTCTCGCTCGACGTGGAAATGGGCTTTATTGAAAACCATCATACGGTGATGCGGCTGCTGACGCGTGTGCTGCAAGGCATGACGCAGGCGATTGCTGAACAGGCGGCGGATGCGCTGGCGCTGCTGGGGTTGACGCTGCCCACGATTCCTGAAACGATTCCCGTGATTCACTTCAGCGAGGCGCTGGAACTGATTTATAAGGAAACGGGTGAGGACGCCCGCCATGAGCCAGACCTGGCGCCGTCGCACGAGCGCTGGCTGGGCGAATGGGCGCGGCGCGAACACGCAGCAGCGACTTCCTCTTTGTGGAAGGCTACCCGATGGTCAAGCGCCCGTTTTACACGCACCCTGACCCAACACGTCCGGCGTATTCCAACAGCTTTGACCTGCTGTTTCGCGGCGTAGAGTTAGTCACAGGGGGGCAGCGCCTGCATCGTTATGAGGATTATCTGCAAGCGCTGGCAGCACGCGGCTTGCGTCCAGAACCGTTCGCGGGTTATCTGGACGCCTTCAAGTACGGGATGCCGCCGCATGGAGGTTTCGCCATCGGACTGGAACGCTGGCTGGCGCGGCTGGTGGAAGCCCCCAACATCCGGGAAGTCACACTGTTTCCGCGCGATTTGAACCGTTTGACGCCCTAAACTATTGCAAAACTAAGGACGTTCGCTTGAACGTCCTTATTGTTTATGCCAATGACGAATGCAGCGCATCTCGCTGGCCTACCGACGATGCCAGCCGATAGCCAAGCCGCTGTAAGGCAAGCATCAAGCCGGATTGCAGATCACGCATCGTTTCCACACGCGTCCAATCAATGCCCAGATCAACAATCGTCTCCGCGACAGCGTCCGACACGCCCGTAATGATGGTGTGTGCGCCTTTTAAGCGCGCCGCCTGAAGGGTGCGGTTCAAATGATCAGCAACCCCCGTATCCACCAGCGGCACGCCTGTGATGTCCAGAATGATGACTTTCGCCCGATAGTCGGTGATGCCCTTTAGCACCGCGCGCATGATGTCGGCAGAGCGCGCGCTGTCCACCGAACCCACCAGCGGCAGCACCAGAATCTGATCCATAATCGGAATCAGCGGCGTAGAAAGCTCCTGCAAGGCATGGCGCTGTGCATCAATCACCTGCTGCTGCAAACGTTCGCGTTCAGCAGCGGCCAGTTTCTGTTCGGTGATGTCCTGAAAAAATCCCAGCACACCGATAATGTTTCCGTCCGCATCGCGCAGCGGCATCTTGCTGGTGCGAAACCACTGCGGCTCGCCATCCGGTGATGTGCTGCCTTCTTCATAATTAAGGCGTGCGCGGGCGGATTCAATGACGCGGCGATCATCGGCCTGGAATTTAGCCGCGTGCTCTGGCGCTGCGACATCAAAATCCGTTTTGCCAACTAATTCGTCTGGAGACGAAAATCCGGCAATCGCCGCATACTGCTGGTTACAGCCAAGGAGCCGCAAATCCATGTCTCGCCAGAAGACATAGGCCGGAATAGTATCCAGAATAGTACGCAGCATTTGTTGAGATTCGCGGAGTTGTGCTTCCAGGTGTGCGATGGTGCGATGAGCAGTTTCAAGTTCAGTGAGCTGACCTTCGGGGTCTACAGACATCATGTACCTTCCCTAACGACGGACATACTGTATTCTACCAATACGTTATACATTTATGATTGTAACATGCCTACTCAAAGCGGAGTTGTGAAATTTGCATGATTTCGTCTTAACACTGTGTCCTGATTTCAGAGAAGCAAACACGTCAAGCGGCTGCGCGCGCCTCCTGACGACTGATCGTAACCGTTCGCTTCAATAGGTCTGCCCAAATCCTCAGTTCTTTGAGAGCGTTCCTCGTGCCTGTATAAAAGCTGGAAAATCTGAACCCCCCACTACCCATCCCTGTGCTCTGCGCATATAATGAGACCAGAACGATCTAACAGTGAGGAAACGATGCGCGCCAACGCCCCCCTGAAACCCCCAAGAGTTCTTCTGTAGCAGGCACAGCACGACCTGAGTGACTGTGACTCTTTGCTCATTGCTTGACATCCCTTGTTTCCTGTAAATTGAAATCCTAAAGGTGAACATCCCATGTTAGAACGCTTGGCGGGTATTGAAGAACGCTATGAAGAACTTGAACGGCTGATGGGCGACCCGGCCATCATGACCGATTACACCAAAGTCAGCGAGTATGCGCAGGAACGCGCAGGCTTGATTGAACTTGTCGAAGTCTATCGCAAGTACAAAAAGCAGAGTCAGGAACTTGACGACGCCCGAACCCTGCGGGACGAGGAATCTGACCCTGAACTGCGCGCGATGGCCCAGGAAGAAATCGACACCCTCGAAACCAGCACCGCGAAATTGCAGGATGAACTGCGGCGGATGCTGCTGCCTACCGACCCGCGTGACGAAAAGAACGTGTTCGTCGAAATCCGGGCGGGTGCTGGCGGTGACGAAGCGGGCTTGTTCGCAGCGGATTTGTTCCGCATGTATACGCGTTACGCCGAAGCCCGCAACTGGAAAGTGGAAGTCGTGGACGAAAACGACACTGGCGTCGGCGGTTACAAGGAAATCGTCTTTGAAATCAAAGGCAAGGGTGCCTTCAGCCGTCTGAAATATGAAAGCGGCGTGCATCGTGTCCAGCGTGTGCCTGCCACTGAGAGCCAGGGCCGCATCCACACCAGCACCGTGACCGTCGCTGTCTTAGCTGAGATGGACGCTGTGGACATCCACATCGACCCCAAAGACCTGCGTATCGACACCTACAACGCCAGCGGCGCAGGCGGCCAGAATGTGCAGAAGAACGACAACGCGGTACGCATCACCCATCTGCCCACAGGCATGGTGTCCCAGTCACAGGATGAGCGCAGCCAGGGACAAAACCGTGCGCGGGCCATGCAGGTGTTGATTGCCCGCCTCTATGAAATGGAAAACGAAAAGCAGCGCCTCGAACGTGAAAACGAACGCCGCGATCAGGTGGGCACAGGTGACCGTTCCGAAAAAATCCGCACCTATAACTATCCACAGAACCGCGTCACTGACCACCGCGTGAACCTCACCAGCTACAACCTGCCAGCGGTGATGGACGGCGCGATTGACGAATTCATTGATGAACTGACGATGCAGGATCAGGCGGAAAAGCTGGCGACAGGCGCTTAAGCTGGCATCATTCTTGACCAATTGAGAGGGGACATCACCTTATGTCGCTGCTAGAACCCGAAGATCATCGGCCAAAACGTGAACCCAGCACTTGGGGCTGCGCCTCAACGCTGGCGGGTATCATCTTTGTCGGCGTGCTGCTGTACGTGGCGGTCAATCGACTCCTGCCGGGTCTGCTGCCCAACAACACCAGCGGCGGCAGCATCCCCCTCGGCGGCAGTGTCTCTGACTACATCGGCGGTGGAGATCGTGACCGTTGGGAATTTCAGGGGCAGCAGGGCGATTACATCAGCATCCGCATGGACGGCAGCTTCGACACCTATCTCGAACTGGAAAACGCTGATGGCCAGACGCTTGCCGAAAACGACGACTATAACAGCGACACACGCGTCTCGCTCATCCCCTCTTTCCAACTGCCCTATGATGGTACCTACACGGTCATCGCGCGCGGCTGGAGCGATTCCAGCAGCGGCACCTACACCCTGAGCCTACAGGTCGGCGAGGAACAGGCCGTGCAAGTGCAGCCTGCCACCGCCGCCCCGACACTCAGCGTTCCCGGACTTTCTCAGCCAACCGCTTTGCCGGACAGCGACGGACGCATCGAATACGGGCAGACCGTCAGTGGGCGTGTCACCGACGATCAGGGCGACCTGTGGAGCTTTCGCGGCAACACGGGCGATATCATCACCATCGACATGACCGGGGACTTCGACACTTATCTGGTGCTCTACGACTCGGACAACCGCGAACTCACCCGCGACGATGACAGCGGCGAAGATAACAACGCGCGTATCGCTTATTATGTGCTGCCCTACGATGGCACCTATAACATTCTGGCACGCGGCTGGGCCGGACGCACAGGCAGCTACGAACTGACGCTGAATTCCAACGACTTCATCCCTACTGACGTACCACCAACCAGCACGCCAGCACCTGAACGTGCAGGCACGATTGAGTACGGGCAAACGGTCAGCAGCCGGGTGACAACCGAAGGCGGCGAGTCGTGGACGTTCCGCGCCAACGACGGCGACATCGTCACCATCGATATGGAAGGTGACTTCGACACCTATCTGCTGCTCTACGACTCGGACAATCGCGAACTGCGGCGCGACGACGACAGCGGTGAAGACAACAACGCGCGCATCGCCTACTACGTGCTGCCCTACGATGGCACGTACACCATTGTCGCGCGCGGCTGGGCAGGACGCACAGGCAGTTACAGCCTGACGCTGCGCCACGACGACTTCATCCCCACACCGACGACAGCCCCAGCCCCACGCCTACCCCTGCCGACGCGCGCGGGGTCGATTAGCTACGGCGAAACCGTCAGCGGCACGGTGCGCGACTTCGGCGGCGATGCCTGGACATTCCGGGGCGAGGAAGGGGATCGCGTCACCATTGACATGGAAGGCGAATTTGACACCTATCTGGTGCTGGCCGACTCGGATTATCGCCAACTGGCATACGACGATGACAGCGGCAGCGACCTGAACTCGCGCATTCGCAACTTCACGCTGCCCGCCGATGGCACGTACATCATCGTCGCGCGCGGCTATTCCGGCAGAACCGGCGATTACACGCTGACGCTCGAAGGCCGATGAACATCCGCGAGGCGCTGGCGTCTGCCGCCAAACGCATCCAGCCTGTTTCTGAATCGGCGCGGCTCGACGCTCAACTGCTGCTCATGGCAGTCTTGGGCGTTGAGCGTGCTTATCTGCTGGCGCACGACGATGAAACGCTCAGCCCCGAACAAAGCGCACGTTACGAAACTGATGTGACTCGCGCGGCAGCAGGTGAACCGCTGCCCTATATCCTCGGCAAGCGTGCTTTTTTTGACCTTGAACTCTTTGTGACGCCCGCTGTGCTGATTCCGCGCCCGGAAACCGAACTGCTGCTGGAAGAAGCGCTGCGTTTTGCCGCCGCACGCCCAAGCCTGACAGCAGTGGATGTCGGCACAGGCAGCGGCGCGTTAGCCGTGACCTTTGCCGTCCACGCGCCGCAGGCAGCCGTTCACGCCAGCGACATCAGCCCGGCTGCGTTAGCCGTCGCCCGCCGCAACGCCGCAAAATATCAGGCGAACATCCACTTCTACGAAGGCGACTTGTTACAACCTCTCATCGAACGCGGCCTGAAGGTCGATTTGCTGATGGCGAACCTGCCTTATATTCCTCACGAGGAAATGCTGACGCTGCCCGTCAGCCGCCACGAACCACTGCTGGCGCTGGATGGCGGCGCTGACGGCTTAGACCTGGTACGGCGGCTGCTGAGTCAGGCGAGCGAAGTCTGTCATCCCGGCGCGCTGCTCCTGCTGGAAATCGGCTCCGGGCAGGGTACAGCGGCAGCCGCCACAGTCCACGCACTGCTGGAGACACAAGCCTGTGACGTGCTGAAGGATTACGCGGGACATGAACGTATCCTGCGCCTACGACTGTGAAACGCGTTCGTCCACGTTTTTTTGCACTGATTTTATCATCAGCCTCTCAGAGAACACGACTTCACAGCGTAAAGAGGGTATAATGGGTTTGTGGCGGTTCCTCATACGCCTTCGCCAGAGGATTCATGCGGTAATTCTCTGGAACATATAACAGGTACACATTAGCGAAGCGGGTCGTGGGATGAGCGAGATTGTTGGCCAAATTCTGGGGCAGTATCAGGTTATTGAGCAAGTCGGCAAAGGCGGCATGGCGACTGTCTATCGCGCGCGCCAGAAATCGATGGGGCGCGATGTGGCCATCAAGCTGCTGCCGCACGCCCTGCTGCACGATGGTAGTTTCCTCGAACGCTTCTACCGTGAAGTGGAAGTGATTGCTGGCCTCCAGCATCCCCATATTCTGCCTGTCCATGATTTTGGCGAATTTGACGGCCTGCCGTATATCGTCATGGCCTACATGAGCGGCGGCACGCTCTCCGATATTATCGCGCGCGGCCCCATGAGCTTGCAGGACAGCGAAATCGTCGTCCGCCAGATGGGTGACGCGCTGGACTATGCTCACAGCAAAGGCATCATCCACCGCGACTTTAAGCCCGGCAATGTGCTGCTGGATGAACGCGGCAACACCTACCTCTCGGACTTCGGACTCGCGCGCATCACGGCCAACGACAGCAATATCACTGGCACGGGAATGCTGGGAACGCCTACCTACATGGCCCCTGAACTGGCGATGAGCGGCGACCTGACGCCCGCTGTGGATGTTTACGCGCTGGGCGTGACCTTCTTCCAGATGCTCACCGGACAGGTGCCCTATGAAGCCAATACGCCGCTGGGGGTGCTGATGCTCCACGCCAACGAAGCGGTGCCTGACATCCACGAGATTCGCCCGGAAGTTAACAACGCGGTACAGGCGGTAGTGGAACGGGCGATGGCCAAAACGCCCGGTGGACGTTACGCAAAGGCTGGCGACATGGCCAAGGCGCTCTCATCGGCGCTGAAGTCCGACACGCAGGAAGCGCGCGGCGTGGCGCAGCCCGATGCTCTGTTGATGACCAACATGCTCGGTCAGGTGATTTTTGTTGATCAGACCTGCCTCAAGCTGCTCAAGCGTCACTATGCCGAAGCGCGCACCATCATCGGCAAACCGATAACCGAAGTGCTGGGCATCTCCGCCAAAGAAAGCGAACAACTTCTCAAGGAAGTCAGCAAAAGCGGACGTTTAGACAAGCGCCCCTTGGAACTCAAGGATGGCAAAGGCGCGCTCGTACAGGTGCTGTGTACCATTGTCGCCACGCGCGATGACAAAGGCGGTTTCGTCGGCGCAGACATTTCCATGCGTCCAGTGGCTGATCAGGTGCGCAGCGATTTCATCACCGTCGATAAACGCCTCGACACCCAGGAAGAAACTTACTATCAGACCTATTTTCAAATACAAATCAAGACGCTGTGGGATCTTGCCATACAGTTAGGTGGCAGGAAGCTCGGCGCTAATCTTGACCGGATTATCAACGAAACCGCGCAGCGCAACGTCTGGGCCATCAGTTTACAGGATGGGCAGGCGAAGGTCGATCAGCGCAGCGCGGCTGCCGATGTCTACCGCGCGCTGCTGGCGAAAGCGGTGGCCTACGTCGTCAGTATCGTCGGCAAGAAAGCCGTCGCCAAAGGGATGCAAAGCGTTGACGAGCGTACTGACCCGCGCATTCTGGCGCAGGTGGGGGAGCTACGCGCCTCGCAGTTGTTTAAAGATTTGTTGATTTGAGAGGGATGACCAATGCAAATGGATTATGGAACGATGAATCTCATCATGGACTTCGTGCTGGTCGCGGCGTCCATCTGGATGGTAGTCGAAGCGCGGGGAATTGGTGGCATCGTGGGCACTTCCATCAACCGTATCGTGCTCGGCGCGATTGTGCTGGGCTTTGCCCATCTGATTGCCACCGCAGGCACGAGCGTTCTACACCTGGACGGGCCACTGAACAACTTTATCCACCGTCTGATTGTGCTGCTGGGATTCGTGCTGCTCGTCGCGGGCTTCCGCAAAATTGCCGAAATCAAACGCTGATGCTGCTTTCCCGAACAAGGGGGATCATTCCCCTTGTTCAAACCCTCGCCTGAATAAATCGCCCCTACACAACGCCGCCTGAATTCCGTACTATGTTCCTATGAAAATACCACCCGAACCGATTATCGTGTCGCATCTGTTCCCGGAAGTGCGTGCCGAACTGCTGCGTGTCCTCACCTCGCTGAGTGATGAGCAGTGGAACGCGCCTACCGCCTGTGCAGGCTGGTCCGTGCGTGATGTTGCGGCCCACATCCTCGCAGACGACGTAGGCTTGCTGTCCAGCCACCGTGACCACGACGGGCAGCACTTTAACGTCAATAACTACGCCGAACTGCTTACCCTCATCAACGCGCAGAATGACCGCTGGGTGCAGTCTGCGAGGCGCATCAGCCGTCGCTTGCTCTGCGCCTTCCTCGAACTCACCGGGACCCAGTGGCAGGACTTTGTGGTCACCATCGACCCCTTCAGCCTGGGCGGCCCTATCGGTTGGAAAGGCAGTCAGCCCGACCCCATGTGGATACACATCGCCCGCGAACTGACCGAGTTCTGGATGCATCATCAGCATATCTGCGAGGCGGCTGGCATCAGCAGCCTGAAGGAAGCCCGTTACGTCCATCCGGTGTTAAGCACATTTGCACACGCATTCCCGCACACCTACCGCGACACGGATGCGCCAGCCGATACACTGGTGAAAATCGTGCTGACGGGCGCAGGCGGCGGAACATGGCATGTGCTGCGCGAGGCCGGCGGCTGGACGCTGTACGCTGAGACCGACCTCTCCCCTGCCAGCAGCGTCACGATGCCAGCGGACACAGCGTGGCGCATGTTCACCAAAGGAATCGCACCTGACGTTTTACGACAGCAAACCCTGATCGAAGGACAACGGGCGCTGGGTGAGGTGGCGTTAAACACCGTCGCGATCATTGCCTGAAACAGCTAAAGGAACATATCATGCGTTACATACGAGCCTTTTTTACAGCATTCCGCATGACTCTGCGCGGCGAGAAGCTTGAAGCGCCGCCGACTTCTCCCCATGCGCCCTTGCTGGAATGGGTCAAACAGGCGGATCGACTGGTGAATGCTGCCTACCGGGCTGCGGAAAGCAGCGGCATTACCCTGGAACAGCGTAAAAACATTGTGCTGCGCATTGACAGCCGCCGCATGTCCGCAGAAACCATTCTAGCGACGGTTCGGCACCACACTAGTACTGAATACCTATCCCTCCTTCGCAACTATTCAACGCACAGCATCACCGCCATTTACGCCAGCAATCTTAATGATCGCTACTATGTTTCGCGGCTGCTGGAGGCTGAAATCCTTCAAAATCCCGTCGTAAAGCAGGCAATTGAGCGTCTGAATGCCCATCTGGAGGCGATTCCGCCAAGTGTGTAAAATTTATGAAAAACTAGAAAAATTAAGGTGAGGGTGTTTGACTCGCATTTTAATCTATGCTATATTACCTCTAACTGCAATTGCAGCAGTTCTCATCATAATTAGGAGGAATTATCCAATGTTGTACATGCCCCGTGAAGAAGGTCAAGGCCTCGTCGAATACGCGCTCATCCTCGTCCTCGTGGCGGTTGTCGTAATCGTCATTCTGGCGCTGCTTGGCCCGGCGATTGGTAACATCTTCTCCAACATCGTCAACCAGCTCTAATCGCTATGATGTGCAGGGGGGCGGTTCCTCGCGAGCCGCCCCCTTTTTTTTTCCGACAGTCAGGAAAATTCGTTTAGAATTTATGGTGAAATTGCTTGTTTCATGGTACAACCTAACTGTCACCAGAAATACGAGAAACACAATGATGATGGAAACATACTTTACCAATCTGCGCAGTGCCCAACAACAGGAAGACGTTCCAGCGATGCTGGATACCCTAACCCGGATTGCCGCCGCATGTGTTGATGACGGGGAAACTGAACGCGCTGCGGAAATCCTCACGCTGGTCGTGCTTTACCCTCTCAACAAATACACACGTCTGCGTGCCGAATCCCTGCTCCTTGGCCTGAAAGCTGAAATTTGCCCCCGTGTAATTCTCGATGCAGAAACACGCGCCCAGGAAATCACGCTGGATGATATGGTGCTGGAAGTGCTGAGCACCGCCGCCTAGAACCAATCTGGACGCTGTACTCGCATACAGGGTTACATTTATTGATTTTAAATTAATTACATTGTTAATTTTTAAGTTATTTTTTATGAATTTGTATTGACGGATAATGCCGGATTATGATACGCTCAACGTATGACATTCGTTCATATCATCATCCATTATCTGTCAAGGAGATCGTCTAATGTTATACGCTCCTCGCGAAGAAGGACAAGGTCTGGTAGAGTACGCGCTTATCCTCGTACTCGTAGCGGTGGTGGTCATCGTCATTTTGGCGCTGCTTGGCCCCGCGATTGGTAACATTTTCTCGAACATCGTTCGCCAGCTTTAATCCGCTATCATCCCGCAGCAAAAAGAGGCATCCGTTTTTGGAGGCCTCTTTTTGTTTGCCCTGCGTTCGTGGCTATAATCCAGCGTTAACCTTCAGCAGTGGCGAGATAAACTCATGACGGACACAGGCACAACAGAACGCGCCAACGAACTCAGCGCAGACATTCGACTTCTCGGCAATCTCCTCGGCAGCATCATTCGCCAGCAGCACGGTGAAGACGCTTTTCAGTTGGTGGAGCAGGTGCGCGCAGACGCCAAGGCGCGGCGTACCGACGATGCAAGCGCAACACAAGCCTTGGGCAACATGATCTCCGACCTGAGCCTGGAACAGAAGCGTGTACTGATTAAAGCCTTTAGCAACTACTTCCAGCTCATCAACATCGCGGAAGACCAGCAGCGTATCCGTGTGCTGCGCCAGCGTGAAATGGTCAACCGCCTCGACGAGTCCATCCACTCGGCGGTGCAGGATTTGCGTCAGTCGAAACTCAGCGCCGATGATGTCCGCCGTGTGCTGAACAGTATCTCGGTGCGGCTGGTGCTGACTGCGCATCCCTCCGAAGCCAAGCGCAAGGAAGTCCTCGTCAAGCTGCGTGACATCGCCGGACTGATGCTCCAGCGTGACCAGCAGGATTTGCTGCCGCGAGAAATCCGCGCGCTGGAAGCCACGCTGATGCGCCGCGTGGAAGAATTGTGGCAAACGCGGCCCAACCGTGCCTCGCGCGCCACCGTTGCCGACGAAGTGGACTTTGGCGTGTACTTCATCACTTCTGTCGTAATGGATGTGGTAGTCGATATTTATGATGATTTGCAGTTGGCGCTGGAAGAAAACTACCCCGGCGAAGACTGGACGAACCTCCCTCCCCTGCTGCGCTACGCCTCATGGATTGGTGGTGACCGCGATGGCAACCCCAACGTCACGCCGCAGGTGACGCTGGACACGCTGAAGATGCTGCGCGATGCGGTGCGGCAGGTGTACATCAACGAGGTTGCCTATCTCCGTGACCGCCTGACGCAGTCCATAGATGAAGTCGGCGTTTCTAAAGAACTGTTCGACGCCTTACAGCGCGACCTGACACCCGGCAGCTTCGTTGAAATGCGCTATCACGGCGAACTCTACCGCCAGAAGATGGACGCCATCCACAAAAAGCTGCTGGATGATGGCTACAAAACGGGCGATGAACTGCTGGCAGACCTGAACATGGTGGCGGACAGCCTGCGCGAAAATCAGGGCATCAACTCCACGCGCGGCACGTTTGCCCGCCTGCGCGCCAAAGTCAAGCTGTTCGGCCTGCACCTGCTGCCGCTGGATATTCGCGAGGACTCGCGCAAGTACGCGGCGGCCCTCGACGAAATCTTCCGCGAGTACGGCATCGAAGAAGATTACCTCAAGCTGCCCGAGGAACAGAAGCAGACTTTATTGACCAATGAAATCGCTAACCCGCGCCCGCTGTTCCCGATTGAGGCGCGTTTTTCCCACGATACTAATCTGGTGATTGCCACATGGCGTATGATTGGCGAAGCCCATAAACGTTACGGCACAGTGGTCATCGACAGCGTAATCGCCAGCATGAGCCAGAATGCCAGCGATGTGCTGACGATGCTGCTGCTGGCGCACGAGGTCGGCATTCACTACGACGTAGACATTGTGCCGCTGTTTGAAACCATCGACGACTTGCAGGACGCACCCAAAATCATGCAGCAGTTGTTCGCCAACCGCCAGTACCAGCGCCACCTGGTAGCGCGCGGTTACCGCCAGCAGATCATGATTGGTTATTCCGACAGCAACAAGGACGGCGGCTATCTGGCCTCAAACTGGAATCTGTACACAGCACAGACCACACTGGCCGAAATGTGCAGCAGCGCCAACATTGATGGGCACAAAGGTGTGGTGCTGGAACTGTTTCACGGGCGCGGCGGCAGCATCGGGCGCGGCGGCGGCCCCACCAACCGCGCGATTCTGTCTCAGCCTCCGGCGACGATGACCGGCCCGATCAAAATCACCGAACAGGGCGAGGTCATCGCCTACCGTTACAGCAACGCCGACATCGCCCGCCGCCATCTGCATCAGGTGATGCACGCGGTGCTGCTGGCCGCCAGCGGCAAGGCTGCGCCCAAGACCGCCGCACGTCCTGAGTGGCGCGAGGCGATGGACATCCTCTCTGAAGGCGGGCGTGTGGCCTATCGTAAGTTTGTCTACGAAACGCCGGGCTTCCTCGATTACTGGCAGCGGGCGACGCCCATTAACGAACTGGCGCGTATGTCCATCGGCAGCCGTCCGGCGAAACGCTCCAAGGGTGGCTTCGAGTCGATCCGGGCGATCCCCTGGGTATTTTCGTGGATGCAGAGCCGCGCGATTATCCCAAGCTGGTACGGCGTGGGTTACGCGCTGGAAGCCTTCTGCACGGAAACCGAAGGCGGGTTGGAACTGCTGCAAGAGATGTACAGGGAATGGCGCTTCTTCGAGGCCCTGGTGGAGAACGTACAGCTTGACCTTGCCAAAGCCGATATGGGCATCGCCAGCCTGTATGCCTCGCTGGTGCCGGACGAGAAGCTGAGGGCACGCATCTTTGGCGAGATGCAGCAGGAACATACGCGCGCCTGCCAGCACATCAACAAGGTGCTGGAGCAGGACGAACTGCTGGGCAATATGCCCGTGCTGCGGCGTTCGATTGAGCGGCGCAACCCCTATGTCGATCCCTTGAACTTCATTCAGGTGGTGCTGCTGCGTGACCTGCGCGAGAGCCAGCCGGATACGTCAGAGTACGAGGCGCTGCTGAACGCGGTGCTGTCTACCGTGAACGGCATCGCGGCGGGGATGAAGACGACGGGATAGCGATTAGCCGTTAGCGTTGAGGTGTAAAGATGGCGCGCGTCGTGGGCGTGGTTGCGCTGGTGCTGGTTTGCACTTATGCTACATTCGCATTCGGAGCAGAGGCATTAGGCAATATCCTTCGCCGCGATATATTAACTTATAGTGCCAATTATGCTAACGATACCAGGGACATCTTTTCAATCGATACACTCACAGGTGAAACTATTCAATTGACCCATAGTGGTGATGTATCTGGTTACGCATGGTCGCCAAACGGACGGATGCTTGCTGTTGAGATGAGCAGAACTGGATTGTCATCCTACATAGATATTTTAGATGAACGCGGAAGAAGAGTTACAGCAATAGGTCGAACCTGCGGGCGTGATGAATCCCGTTCACGAGTGATGGTGACGCTCCTGTTTCTCTATCCAGTGCTAGATCGGTTCTTATACAGCGCACATAAATGATGCTGAAAACTGGCAAGTGGCAGGTGAAGGCTGGTAGAGAATGTGGCCATCTCGCCGACGGCAATGCGATTTTTGTATCGGACGCCGCTGATGGATTGGGATTAGCGACCATTAATATGAACACTGGATAGTATCAAGAATTTTGGGATGATGGGCGTGAACCAGCGTGGTCGCCTGATAATCAATGGATTGCCTATACAGCCAACAGCGATATTTATCGTCAACATCCAGGACAAATACCCCATCAATTGACAAGCGGTTCATCTTTCGATTCGCAGCCTGCATGGTCGCCGGACGGCACACAAATCGCGTTTGCCTCTGATCGCGATGGGGACTATGACATCTACATCATGAACGCCGATGGCTCGGATGTGCGCCAGGTAACGTTTAACGACGTAGACGACACGAATCCGGCGTGGGTGCCGTGATGTTGGTGCGCTGTGTTCGCCTGGCGCTGCCGCTGCTGTGCGTCATGCTGTTGATCCTGACGCCTCGCTTGTGGCGAAAGCATGGCGATGTACTGATCTATGTGGCCGGAGAGCGCGCCAACAACCGTATCTACCTGCTGGACCTCACCACCCGCGTAGCGCACGCGCTGACTCCGGTGGGCGCTTACTCCCAACCCGTATGGACTGCCGGATGGCCCTCGCTATCTGCTGAACGACGACGGCTTTGACATCTATATGTACGATTTTATCTCTGGTACCACCGCCAGCACCTTACGCCAATTCGTGCGCAGTCCTCGTTCAACAGCGGTTATCTGGCTTATGAAACCTACCAGGAACGGTGACAACGATCTGTTCCTGATGAATCTCACAAGCGGAGATGGTGCAGCAGCTTACCAACGACGCCCTGATTTCGACCCTGCTCTCTCCCAGCGGACACCGTTGTTCACCTCCTGCGCGACACGCAGCAGGGCACGGACGTGTATCTGATGGATCCAAGCGGCGAAACACCAACCTCAGCGAAGACCGGCGCCGGATTTTGCGCCAGCGTGGTCACCCGACGGCACCGCGCTGGTGTTTACCTCAAGACGTGCAGGCAGCGCTGATATTTTCCTGCTGAATCTGACCAACGGCGCGCTCACCAATCTCACGCACAGCGCAGACATCCATGAAAATGACGCCGAGTGGTCGCCGGACGGCACACAAATCGCGTTTGCCTCTAATCGTGATGGGGACTATGACATCTACGTCATGAACGCCGATGGCTCGAACGTGCGCCAGGTAACGTTTAACGACGTAGACGACACGAATCCGGCGTGGGTGCCGTGATGATCTACAACTACCGTTTATGAAGAAACTGTATGCATCAGCGGCGTCAAAAGCAGGCTACAATGAGCACAGTCATCCTTTATCATTGGAGGGCGTTATATGGCTGAGAACAGGAACGTTTTCCAGAACATCTTTGGTCGGCTGTTCAGAAATGAACAGGAAGAACAGGTACGCGCGTGGGTACAGCAGGTGGTGAACGGTGGCGAAGCGGCAAAAAGCGCCCGCGAGTCGCTGCTCAGCCTTGAGCCGGATACAGTAATGCCCATCCTCGACAAAATCAGCAAGGAACACGGGCGTGACGCGCTCGGCAAAGCCGCCAGCAAACTGTATCAAACCCTCCTCGACAGCATCACAGCACGAGCGATGGCCGCGCCGATGGAAGACCTGACGATTGGCTCGGAACGCCTGACGCCGCGCGAGTTTCTGGAGCGCTATGGCAAAGAGGCGTTCGAGAAGCGCTACGGCGTAGCCCCCGCTTCGACAGGCGGGCAAAGTCTGATCTCCCGCAGCGACAGGAGCTAATGCAAATTCACGGCGGTCAGTGTTCAGTAAAAACAAAGCCTCGCTTGAAGCATCACCCATGACGCTGCGCTAAGCGCAGTGTTTCCACCATCTCTCGGGCGCTGTCGAAACGGTAATCTGGCTCTTTCGACAGCGCGCGCATCACCACATACCCCACCTGCGGCGGAAGCTCCGGCATAAGGTCACACGGATTGGGCGGCGGTTGATGCAAATGTGCAAACAAAATCTGGCCGACGCTGCCGTTAAAGGGCGTTTCTCCCGTTAACACTTCATACAGCAGTACCCCCATCCCATAGATATCCGCCCGATAATCCACCGCTTCAGACGCCTGAATCTGCTCTGGCGACATATAATGAATCGTGCCGATGGCCGAGGTGGGATTAAACAACGTGGAGTCATCCGGCGTTTTGGCGATGCCGAAATCCATCAGGACCGCCGTGAACGTCTCCTGATCGCTGTTGGCGCGCAGCATGACGTTGGAGGGTTTCAGGTCACGGTGAACAATTCCGCGCTGATGAATCACTTCCAGCGCATCGCCTAACTGCAAGAACATTGGCATGACCTCGTCCAGCGGTAGCCGTCCGCGCTGCTGCAAAAGCTGCGTCAGGCTCGGCCCATTGATGTATTCCAGCGCGACATAATGGACGCCGTCGCTGACGCCATAGCGGTAGGTTTTGACGATGTTGGGATGATTGAGGGCGGCAGTCAGCGTGCCTTCACGCTCAAAGCGCGCTTTGACCTGTGGCTCATGTTCCCAGACAGGGTCCAACACCTTAACGGCGGCCAGCGTGTCCCCCTGAAGTCCCTTGTACACCTCACCCATGCCGCCCTTGCCGATCACATCGCGCAGCTCAAAGCCGCCGATGACCTTACCCGTATACTGCCCCGGACGTTTGATTTCGAGCGGCTGCTGCGCACGCTCCACCTGATCGATGGCGAAGCGGAAATGGTAAAGGCGGTGGTCAATCACCCGCTGGATGCGCAGGCGCAGCGGCGGGAACAACGCAGCCGTCACCAGCAGCGGGATGATCACACCCAGCGGGTGATTAGGTTGGTTAAGGGCGGCGTCGAGGAGGTTGCGCAGGATGACGAACTGCCCCGCAAACAGCAGCCCCAACACCGTAAACACTGCCCAGTAGACAATCGTGCGGTGAATAAACAGATTGATGTCGTAGAGGCGATAGCGCGTCACGGCGAAAATCATGCAGGTCACCAGCACCAGACTGCCGATTTCATCAATGCCTGCGGTGAGGATGATATAGTCGCGTGGAACCAGCACGTAACACGCTTGCCCGATGATAATCGACAGAATCGAGGCGCACGCCCCCAGAATAATCCACTTGAACTGATGCTGATACACAGGCGTTTCGCGGCGGTAGCGGATCACCTGTGCCCAGATGGCGACGGCGAAGACCAGCAGCACAGGCAGCATCAGTACAATGGTGGAAACCAGATTTAAGAAGCCGTAGAGCGTCAGGCGGAGACTTTCGCTGATGACCAGCAGCGGCAGCAGATACCGGCTCCAGCGCGGCACAAAGACGCCGTCGGGCAGCGTGAACAGCAGCAGCGCGCCGAGGATGAGCGCCAGCCCCGTCACGACATGCAGTGGAATCGCCAGCATGGGCAGCGCCTGTTCGACTTCGATGTAAGCCCCACTGAGCGTCACGGCCAGCGGCGCGGCGGCCATCGCCAGCAGAACGGCCATCAGATTGCGCGAACGCAGCAAAATAGCGACAGACAGCACGAAAAAGGCGAGTTCACCTACATGTCGTATGAGCGAGCGCACGACGGCGATGAACTCCGGCGACACGCCCGACAGTGCGGGACTGCTGCGCACACCGTTGATCACGTAATCATAAAACAACGGCACATTGATGAGGGCGATGCTGACGCTGGCCGCGACCAGCAGCCACCCTAACCCCACCAGCCAATTCAGGCGCGTGGGATTCAGCGCCTGCGTGCGGTTGATGTCATCCTGTGGTTTCTCAAAACTCAACTTCATTATGTTTTAACCTGAATCATTCCTATAACGATTAAAGCGCGTTACAACCCAATTTGTATGCTGAGCATTATCCTGTTTTCGGCATAGCATTTCTCGATGATAGCGGCCACCCTGCAATCTTCATTGTCTGGCCCATGTGGAAATGATATGATGATTTTATGACCAATACACCTAAACCATCGCTTAAACGCCGTTTGCTGAATCTGGTTGGCATCTCCGGTACAACGATCTTCCTCACCTTGTTTGTCATCGAACTGGTGGTGCGGTGGGTGCCGCTGTACCCCGACATTTTCACGGTTTATGACCCGGCGCGCGGCTGGCGAAACATTCCCAACAAGTCAGGAATATACCTCAATGTGGGCTGCTTGGGAGAATATCGTACTCCCGTGACGATTAACAGTCAGGGATTACACGACGTGGAGCACAGCTATGACCCGTCTGCGGATACGACACGCATCACGCTTATCGGGGATTCGCTGGTGGCGGCCTTCGAGGTTCCGCTGGAACAGTCCGCGCATCGCCAGCTTGAGAGTCTGCTGAACGCGGAGGGGAATGGCTCGTATGAGGTCATCGGGGCTGGGCATCAGGGGTATGGGACAGCGCTGGAACTGCTGTTTTATGAGCAGGAAGGGCGGCGCTATCAATCGGACATCGTGCTGCTGGTGGTCGAGCCAGCCAACGACCTTTACGACAATCATCCCGAATTGAGTGCTGTCGGCGCGGTAGGTTATCCTTATTTTACGCTGGATGACAGCGGGGAGTTGTTATTCCACGCCGTTGAGCAGGAAGTATCCTACGACAGCTTTCCCGGAGAACACAGCGTCAATCCCCTGCATGACGCGCTTTACCATTATTCCTATCTCTATCGCCTGCTTTCGCGGCGTTATTTCTGGGTGAACAGTGTGCGCCAAAGCACTGTTTCGTCTGACGATTATGTCTACTACGAGCAGGCAGAAGAGGTTACGGCGGCTTTGCTGGCACGGATGCGCGACGAAGTGACTGCCGATGGCGCGCGCTTCGGCGTGGTAATTGCCCCGGCTTCCCCGCAGCGGCGTGAAGCGCTGCAAGCGACTCAGGAATGGCTGCGCGGCGTGCTTGATGAACAGGGTATCCCCTACCTCGACTTACAACCGGCGTTTGAAAGCGATGGCCGTTCGCTGTTCTTCGCCTGTGATGTCTATCACTGGAATGCTGACGGGCAGCGCTTCACGGCTGAACAGGAAGCGGCTTTCATCAGGACGCTGCTCAATACCCCATAGCACGAACTGTCCATTGTTCCACACGATTGACGGTGCTATGCTAACGCGTAGTGATGAACCTACTCTAGCAAAAAGTCGATGCCACAAAAACCCAACATTCTGCTGATTATCCTCGACACGCAGCGGCGCGATCACCTTTCCATCTACGGCCACCAACACGAAACGTCACCAGAGTTTGACGCCTTTGCCGCCGACGCCACGCTGTTTGAACGGGCGATTGCCCCGGCGCAGTGGACGCTGCCCTCGCACGCCTCGATGTTCACGGGCTTATACCCCAGCACACACGGCGTTATCCAGGGCAACAGCCAGCTTTCAGGCTTGTATCCCACGCTGGCGGAAACGCTGCAAGTGGCGGGCTATCACACCGTCGCCTTCTGCAACAATCCGCTGCTGGGCGTGCTGGATAACGGCTTGCGGCGCGGCTTCGATTACTTCTTCAATTATTCCGGCGCTGCGCCCGTGCGCCCGCGCGACCTGACACGCAGCCCACTACAGCGCGAGATGGCGACGCGTTTCCGCCGTTTCGCTTACGGCGTGCAGAACCGCTTCGCCAACAACGACGCGCTGTTCCGCATTTCGCTGCATCCCCTGCTGACTCCGGTCTGGTCGCGTTACATCAACTTCAAGGGCAACACCGCCACCTCGATTGACGATGCGATTGCCTACCTCAGCAGGCATCAGGCGGGCGGCGCGCAAAAGCCGATGTTTACGTTCGTGAACCTGATGGGTGTGCATACGCCCTATCGCCCGCCGCAGAGCTACCTCAAACGCTTCGCGCCTGACTTGGACAGCCGCAGTTACAGCTTCATGAGCAGCTTCAACGCTGACGCCGCGCGCTGGCCCAGCCCGGTGGATGAGCCAACGCCCGACTGGCAGCGGCACACACTGGACAGCTTTTACGACGCGGAAACGGCTTATCAGGATTATCACTTAGGACGGCTGCTGCGCTGGCTGAAAACGTCCGGCACGCTGGACAATACGCTGGTGATTATCGCTGCCGATCACGGCGAAGGGCACGGCGATCACAATTTCTTCGGGCACAGCTTCGTGGTGTATCAGGAATTGGTGCATGTGCCGCTGGTGATTCACTATCCGGCGAAATTTCCGATGGGCAAGCGCGTGAGCAGCAATGTCTCGACGCGCCGCATCTTCCATACGGTGTTGGAAGCGGCTGGAGTCAAACCGCCGCTGGACGAAGCCGACCCCAACGCCAACATCGGCGCGCTGACGCTGGCCAACGCGGTCAACGGACACCCCGACGCGGAAAACAACATCGTATTTTCCGAAGCGTTCCCCATCAACACCTACATTCATGTGATGGAGCATCACCGCCCGGCGCTGGTGACGAAACTGCGCTTACGCAGCGTGCGGCGCGGCGTGTACATGGGGCAGCATAAGCTGACGACGGTGGGAGACAGCGCCGAGAGCCTGTTTGATGTGGGCAGCGACCCCGAAGAAACGCAGGATGTCGCGGGACAAAGTGGGGCGCTGGTGAACGAGATGCAGCGCAAGCTGGCGCAGATGGTGACGCAGGCGGAGCTTCAGCGGGCGGACAGCGACCATCACGGCGAAGTCAGCGCGGAGGTCGAGGAGAATTTGCGCGCGCTGGGGTATATTGAGTAGCGGTTGGTGCTGCTTTGCTTCGTGGTGACTGACAGAATAACGAGGCAGTCCTGACGTGACAGACGAACAACAATCCATGTATGAGTGGTATGTACGCTTTTATCGGGCGACGGCCAGCAGCAAAACGCACGCTGAATACTGTGAACGGGTCTACGGACGTAACCTGTGCCAGCAGGGTTATACTACCCTGAAGCAGTTAGATGATTTACTGGCGCTGGCAAAGCTCAACAGTGACAGCAGCGTGTTGGATGTGGGCTGCGGCAATGGCATGATCGCCGAATATCTGTCCGACACAAGCGGCGCGCACGTTCACGGTATCGACTATGCCGCTGAAGCCATCGAACAGGCGCAGGCGCGCACTGCCAGTAAACGCGAACGGCTGAGCTTTGCGGCTGGCGATATGAACACTGTTGAACTGCCAGCCCTGGCTTATGACGCCATCATCGCTCTGGACACACTCTACTTTGGGGACCTGGAAGCGCTGATACGCAGGCTGCTTGGCGCGTTGAAAGCGGGCGGGCAGCTTCTGGCGTTCTATACACTGATTCTGTGGAATGAGCAGGATGACCGTCAAACGCTGCTGCCTGAGCGTACCCCGCTGGGCGAGGTGCTGACGAAACTGGGCTGCAATTTCCAGACGTGGGATTATGCGCGCGCGGAATACGAACGCTCACAGGTTAGTCTGGCAGTGGCGGCGGAATTAAAGGCGGCCTTTGAGGCAGAAGGTCATCTGTTCTTGTGGGAAAATCGGCAGCAGGAGGGTGAAGGCAGCGTGCGCTTTTATGAGCAGGGACGTTTCAGCCGTTATCTCTATCAGGTGCGCGTGCCGTGAAGCCCCTAATACTGACGCTGCTGCTTGCGCTGCTGGCGGTTTCGGTTGTTCAGGCGCAAACGGCGACGCCGACTGCGTGCAGCGCTAGACCTGCTGTTGCAGCGGGCGAAAGTCGTCATACGCTGGTGTCGCACAACCAACGACGCGAATATCTGCGCTACGTGCCGCCAAGTTATGACCCGACCCAGCCTACGCCGCTGGTGATTGTGCTGCATGGCATCATCAGCGACGGCGCACAGATTCGCGACTTCACGGGCTGGAACGACTACGCCGACGAACACAACCTGATCGTCGTCTATCCCGAATCGGCCTTCGCGCCGGATTTGTTCGTGTTTTTTCCGCTGCCCGAAGACACCGAAGACCCCGTAGACGATGTGCGTTTTATCGACAACCTGCTGACGCCGCTGCGCCATGATCTGTGCATCGACAGCCAGCGGATTTACGTCAGCGGTTTTTCGGCGGGCGGGGCGATGGCGCTGCTGCTGGCCTGCCGTCTGCCGGACGACATCGCGGCGGTGGGCGTGATGGCGGCCTCGTATATCGCGCCGCTGGATGACCCAACATGGTGCGCGCCGGATGTGCCCATACCGTTGATCGCCTTTCAGGGCAGAGCCGACCCGATTGTGCCCTATGACGGCGGCGCGGCGTTTGGTTACGCGCTGATCGGTTTTGAGACGTGGACGGCAGGTTGGGCGGCGCGCAGCGGTTGTGACGCAGCGCCCGAAACGCTGGACACGGTGGAAGCGGTAGACGGCCGGCGCTATACGGGCTGTGCCGCCGATGTCGTGACCTACAGCATCGACGACGCAGGGCACGCCTGGGCGGGCGGCGAACCGCCACCGGGCACGCGGCGCGTGACGGCGCTGAACGCTACTGAGTTAATGTGGGCATTTTTTAGTGAGCATCCGAAAGAGGATTTATGATTGACCCGTCATTACTGGCATTCGCAGGCGTAGCTTTTGGACTCACGGTGGCCCCCGGCCCCAACACGCTGCTCGTGATTCGCAGTTCGATGTTAGGCGGACAGCGCGCGGGCATCTGGACAGCCTTCGGCGGCTGTATCGCGCTGTTCTGTCATGCGCTGTTTTCAGGTTTTGGTTTATCCGTGATTCTCGTCAGTTCAGCGGTAGCGTTTGAAGTCGTCAAGCTGATCGGCGCGAGCTATCTCATTTATCTGGGCGTAAAGACTCTGCGGCGCGCGTGGCAGCATCAGCCGCTCGATCTGCTAGAGGTTCAGGCAAAGGTCGCGCCCAACCGAAACGCCCGTCAATCGTTCATGGATGGGCTGATCAGCAGCTTATTCACGCCCGAAACCGCGATTTTTTACCTCGCCGCTGTGCCACAGTTCATTCAGCCCGGCGAGTCGGTGATGCTCAAGTCGTTCCTGCTGATGAGCATTCACTTTTCGGTGCGCCTGCTCTGGTACTCCCTGCTCTCGACCTTTGTGTCCCACATTCGCGCGCTGCTCACGCGGAAAAATGTTCAAAAAGGCATCGAAACCCTGACCGGAATGCTGCTCATTGGCTTTGGCATCCGCCTGCTCACTGCCCGCCGTTAAATGCCCGTCTTTGCGCTATACTACGCGTGTCTCGCTCTTGCCCCCTTCACGAGGTGATAATGGATCGTCTTGTTGCTGTTCAAAGTCCTGGGGATATTTTCCCTGCCTATCATTCAACCCCTATCGAACTCCTGCTGAAGTATCATAACTTAGGTGTGCCCTTTGATACCTACACCCGCGCCGAAATGCTCATCGGCATGTGCATGGATAATCGCAAACATCTACGGATTCCTGACAATTTTGCGTATATCATCCGTGCGGGCGGCGCGAATCTGCGTTACAGTGAATTCAAGGTGTCGTATGCCATTGCCGTCGGCGGTGTGCGCGCGATTGCGCTGATTGGGCATAACAACTGCGGCATGGTCAATCTGATGTCCCGCCGGACGCTGTTCATCGAAAACCTGGTGACCAACGCAGGCTGGACGCATGAGCAGGCAGAGGAACACTTCACCAACTTCGCGCCGATGTTTGAAATCGGCAACGAGATTGATTTTGTGCTGAGTGAGGCCAACCGCCTGCGCTACAAGTACCCGAAGATTCTGGTGTGCCCGATGCTGTACCGCGTGGAAGACAATCTGCTGTATCTGATTCATGAGTAAGCGGTTATGCCAGTGGGTGATGGCACATAGGGGTAGTTTTTGCCTCAGACTAAAGACTGAGGCCAACGCGAAAGGCGCTAAACACATTGAAGGGCCGGATCAGCACATGCTGCGGGAAATATGATTTCTATAGCGAGCTTACGGTCTTTTGCACTAGCCCGCGCCTTTAATAATTCACACCTAAAATCATCGAGCGTAACGCCTGAGTAGTCGATACTCATGAGAAGCTGAAAGGCGAAAACGTGCCAAATGGTGACCAACCTCGGGTTATGCCTATGGCAAATGGTATTCTTAGGGATGATAAGCAGCGCGAAAAGCATCACTTTCGGATTAAGTTCGTCTCGATTCGCATATTTTGTGCTGCATACTCAGCCAATCGGGAAGAGGATGCGGTTTTTAATCTTCACGAAGCTCAACGATTGTTATATAAAAAACAAGGTTACACTAACGTTGAATAGGCTAATTGCTAACAGCTAAAGACTATTGATTTATGCACATTCTCGTCGCATCGACCAATCCCGTAAAAATACAGGCCGCGCTGCAAGGCTTTCAGCGCATGTTCCCTAACGAAACCTTTAGCGCCAGCGGCGTGGCGCTGCCCTCCGGCGTCAGCGACCAGCCGATGACCAGCGTCGAAACGCTGCACGGTGCCTTTAACCGCGCGCAGGCCGCACGCGCCCACGACAGCAGCGCCGACTACTGGGTCGGCATTGAAGGCGGCTGCGAGGATATGGACGGCGACCTGGTGTGCTTCGCGTGGGTGGTGGTGATCGGCAGGGAGCGCGTGGGCAAAGGGCAGACCGGGACGTTTGTGCTGCCGCTGGAAGTGGCGCGGCTGGTGCGGCAGGGCGTGGAACTGGGCATCGCCGATGACCGCGTCTTTGGGCGCAGCAATTCCAAGCACAGCAACGGCGCGATTGGGCTGCTGTCCGGCGATGTGGTAGACCGCCTGAGCTATTACATCCACGCGATGATTATGGCGCTGGTGCCGTTTAAGAATCCACAGTTGACGTTTGAGCGCGAACAAGGAGCTTAAGCCTCTTGTCCGACGAGGAGCATAGACTATGACACTCCAGAAAGAATCACCGGAAGGATGGCGTGCGTGGCCGCTGTGGCTGCGGGCGATGCTGTTGATTATGCTGCTGCTGATTGTGGCGGGCGGGCTGGCAGTGGCTACCAGTTTGCCAGCATCGGCGCGCAGCATCTCCATCGCGGGCGCGCCGGATATGGACTTCATTGCCTATGTCATCGCCTATCGCAGCAGCGGCAGACTGCTGGCACCGTCCGATAACATGGGACAGGCGGAGCGCGTCTGTATCGGCATTGACCGTAACGCCTTTGGCGACATCGCTGACAATACGGACATGGTGACGCTGGCCAGTGAAACCGTCAGCATCACGCTGAACGATGTGCCTGTGCCGCTGGACAGTATGGCCTTTGCCTATGACCCGACCATCATCAGCGTCGTGGACAGCGCGGGCCAAACCATCGGCGAAGGACACGGCACGCTGGGCGTCTGCTTCCGCACCAGCGACTACCCGCTGGGCGATTATATCGGCGGGGTCACCATCGCCCGCACGGACAGCAGCACACGCTACTATGAATGGGCCTTCAGCATCCAATAAACTTATAGGGTGCGGCACGCTGCGCCCCCACGCTAAGCGCTGAAAACGATCCACTGAAAACTGAGACCTAATTTTATGGCACACATTTTTATCAGCTACGCCAGAGGGGATATTGAGTTCGTGCGCTACCTGCGCCTGCTGCTGGAAAAGGCAGGCTTTCGCGTGTGGGTTGACGAGCGCGGCATTGACCCCAGCGACGACTGGTGGGAAACCATCGAGCAGAACATCATCGGCTGCGCGGCGCTGCTGGTGGTGATGTCGCCGCGCGCGCTGGAGTCGCGCTGGATCAAGCGTGAACTGCTGCTGGCAGAAGATCAGCAGAAGCCGCTGTTCCCCGTGCTGCTGGAAGGCAAAGTCTGGTCGCGCCTGGCGGATATTCAGGCCATTGACATGAGCGCGGGACTGCGCGCGCCGCTGCCGGAAACATTCGTCACACGGCTGCGCGAGATTTTCCCAGGCGAGACACCCAGAGGCATCGAGTTCACCGTCGTCGAAGGCGATGTGCTGACAGTGGAAGCGGATGTGCTGGCCATGAAACATGCGCAGAAGTTTCGTGGAGCTGACGAAACGGTTGCCCAGCAACTGTTGAGCAGGCGTACCACTATTGCAGAGCGTGCGACGCTGGAGAAACAGTTATCCCCCAGCGACGGCGAATACGGGCTGGTAGAAAGCGGCGGCGCGATTGCAGCACGTTACGTTCTGTACGTAGGCACACCGGGGCTGAGCCAGCTTAAGAACTACCTGAGTATTCGCGATTTCGGGGCAAATGTGCTGCGCATTCTGGCGAAAGAAGCGCCGCAGACGCGCCACCTTGCCATGACCATTCACGGGCCGGGCTTCGGTCTGGACGAAGTAGAGGCGCTGCGCTACCAACTGCTGGGCTATACCAACGCCATTCTCGAAGGGACGATTCCGCCTGCGCTGGAACGAATTACGATTGTCGAGCGCAGCCCCGGACGTGTGCAGCGCCTGCGTGAAGCGCTGGACGAGGATTTTAAAGGGCGGCGGCGTTCAGCATCCGAATGGGGCTATATCATCGGGCGTCCAAACCTGACACAGGAAACAAAACCCGCCAGCAAACCGAAAGCCATCGCGCCGGACACCAAACCGCACGCTTACGTCATCATGCCCGATACACCCGACAGCGATGATCTGTTTTACTACGGCATTCAGGGCGCGGTACACGCCGCCGGACTGCTCTGCGAACGTTTGGAAGACGCGTCCCTCAGCGCGGACACGCTGGCGCAAATCAAGGATCGTATCGAGACGGCGACGGTGGTCATCGCGGAAATGAGTGATCACGCGCCTGCCGTATTCCTGCAAGTGGGTTACGCCTGGGGCAAGGAACGCCCGACGATTCTGCTGGCGAAAGACGACACACCATTAGCCTTTGACCTGCCGTGCGTGACCTACAAACGCATCAAGGAACTGGAAACGGGACTCGCGTCGCAGCTCCGTGAGATGCTGAACAACAGGGCGCGAACCTGAGGCAGCGTAGTACCGAGGCGTGAATCTCGGCGGCGGGCGTGGTATGCTTAGGCACTGAGTCGCTGTTCTCAGGCGTTGTGTGCAAGCGCTAACAGCCATTGGTTAACGAGGTGTATCCCGCTGAAGCGCGATATACAGTGGTGAAAATTTGGTGAAACGACTAAAAGAAATTCTTCGCGCAGGGGGCAAGGTTATTGCCTTCGGCGTGGGTTTGTATGGCGTCCTGATGACAGTGTTTCTGCTGCTGCGTCCCCTGCTGGGCGAGCAGTTCATTCTGATTGCGTTCT
The DNA here is from genome assembly GCA_046328675.1 of Anaerolineae bacterium. Classification (GTDB taxonomy): domain Bacteria; phylum Chloroflexota; class Anaerolineae; order Aggregatilineales; family Phototrophicaceae; genus JACAER01. The sequence goes on along the minus strand of JAXLWC010000011.1, from coordinate 51,849 downwards.
TTAATCAATATCTTCCGGCGCTGTTTTTCCCTTCATTTATCTTTCTGTTGAGCACCTTAGTCCTGCGGCGAATGCGGCTCATGGTGTTGCAGCTCCCCGCCTTGCTGGGCTTTATGCTGCTGTACCGCGATGTGATGCTGCCCCCGCCCGCTGATATACAGCCCGGTGAAACCCGCTTCACGCTGCTGACCTACAACATCATGGCCCAAAACCTGGATTATGCCCACGTTGAGGCTGTCATGCGCGCCGCCGACAGCGATGTGATTGTCGTGCAGGAAATCATCCCTGAAGCGGCTGAATACTTGCAGCCTGCCCTGCTTGATGTTTACCCGTACACAGCGCTGCATACCGATATTGAACAGGGCGTCTTCAGCCGTTACCCCCTATCCGAGGACAGCAGTTGGCGCAATCTACACGGCCTGTATCAGCGTGTGCAGGTCGAACTGGAAGACGCGCAGGTGATTGTCTACAACGTCCATCCCCTGCCCTCGTTCTGGTGGTCACGCGGCATCCTTGACCCGACGCGGCATCAGGCTGAGATTATCGACTTGCTGGGGCGTGCGGCAGACGAAAGCGGCCCGCTGCTGCTGGCAGGTGACTTTAACATGTCCGATCAGTCGGACGATTACTTTCGAGTCCGGGCGAACTATGGCGATGCTTTTCGTGCGGAAGGCGGCGGGTTAGGCTTGACGATTTCGTCAACCTTCCTGACAACCCGCGTTGATTATGTGTTTTACAATCCTGAGATTGTGCCCGTAGAGGCCCATGTAGGAACCGACACCGGCGGTTCTGACCATTATCCGGTATGGGTCGAATTATCGCTGATTGGCAATTAGGAGGCGCGCCGATCTTCGGTGGGCAGCACCGTCTCCAACGGTTGGTGCTGAAAAGCGACCAGTTCGCTAATCATCTGATCGACAGCCGCGTAGCCACTCCAGGGTGGGACAACGGCAGCCAAACAATCCGAGGCGTTGTCAAAGATCGTCGCGCGCAGCAGTTCGCCTACCGCTTCCCACGCCCGGTACAGGCGTTGGGCTTCGTGATCAGCCGACTCGCGCACAGGCAGATGGTCATTCACGGCGTAGGGCGCGTAATCGTCCTCTGTGGAGCCGCTGCCTTGTAAAGTCGTGAGGATTTCGGCTTCCCACAGCGCAAGATTCTCCAACAGAGCCTTGATGGAGTGCTGCGCCTCGACAGCGGCTGTCTGATCTGCGCCTTCAAGCAGATGCAGCGTTTCGCGTTGTACTGCACGTAACACTGCCGTCAGGTTATCTTTGTCCTCCGCCGATGACATGCCGCCCCCATTTGTTAATGTTTTGTCTATGTTTAATCTAACCCAAAAATTAACCATGAGCATATAGGACTGAGGGACTACTGGATAGTCCCATTTCTGAGGCGCATTACCACACACTCCCGCCCCACGCGCTGAGTTTTCTAAATATAGATAGAAACTCTTATTTATTAGGGTTTAGTATACCATTTACGGATTTGATCTTTATTACTTTCTTGGGAAAGTTGAATTGATATGAAATTGTTTATCAATTCAGGATCAGGATCATGTCTATAGGCATCTAACTCAATCTTCCAAGTAGTATAATCATTTATGTCATCGACAATGATAAATCCAACATCATATTTCGCGGCTTCCTCTGTGATATCGTTAGTGAGATCTACGATATTTTCCTGCCCATTCCTAGTCAAGACAAATATTATGTATGACTTATTTACAAACCGACTTTGTGCTAATGCCTCATGTACAGCCGATATATCCATTTGGGAGACATCTGTTTTTATCTCGAAAGATATAACTTCTAGGGTTGGAGACGGCAAAAAATCATAATTCTTATATGTTATAAGAGTAATGTCTGGGCGTGACCATTTGCCACCTGTACTACGTCTCCCCTGTTTGGCGGTAATCTCCATTACGATATTATTGGGATTAAAGTCATATCGAGTAATCCACATTTGTAATAATTGTTTAGAGACTGCTTCATAACTTTGGATCTCCTTCAGCTTTACCTCTTTTGGTTCAATTTGTTCTGTTTTCTTTACTCCACCACCTTGGCCTCTTGTGCGTTCGATTAACCCCTTCGCAAGTAAGCTTTCTTTCACACTGCTGTATCTATCCTGCCTCCAACCAAGCTGCTCAATAAGGAGTTTATTTGACTTCTGAGTATTATCCAATGTGGACAAGAAGAACTTCTCATCTGCTGGATTAATGGTATGCATTTCGCCTCCTCGCAATATGCGTTATTTTGGTAGCTAATATCGATAATATCGCAAAACAATATCTATATCAACTATATTAGTTCCGTTCTACCACACGCTCCCGCGCGCCGTAACAGGCCACTCGACATCCAGCACTGCGCCGTGCGTGCCATACACAAAGTTAGCGAGGTTGATCACCGCCCGCGCGCTGACCGGAACAATATGCACGCGGTCACCGATCACAGGGTGCTCATCGCAGGCGCTCAGGTCAAGCAGCGCATGTTCGGCGTACAGCGCATAGACGCGCGCCAGTGGATATTCCGCCAGGTAGCCGTAGTAACCGCCGTAACGCTCACCAGACAGCGTGCTGCTGCCACAGTCCAGCACAGCGCGGTGTTCCAGCGGGCGGCTGACGACGGTAGCCATCACCGTAAGCGCACAGTCATCGAGCGAAGCTGCGCCTCTTGCCACGTTCGTCCAGTCGTTAAACACATAATTCCCGGCACGCAGTTCCGTCAGTTCGGGAATATTGGAAGCATGGGCCGCCAGCAGCGTGCCGCCGCCGCTGACCACATCGACGCCAATGCCCGCCTCGTTCAGTCGATTGATCGCATCCTGTAGCAGAGGACGCACTGCCGCGTCGTGAGCATAAACCAGCACGCCCGCCGAAGTGCAGATTTTCATCTTCTTCGATGCGCTCCGCCAGCGTAACCACTTCATCGACCTGCGCGCCTGTACGCCCGGCATCCGTCGCCAGTTCGACCAGCACTCGCAGCGACATCTCATCAGCTTTGGCAGCTTCCGCCAGCATGTCCAGCACCCGCACATGGTCAACGCTGACGGTGACACGGTTGAACAACGCCAGATCAGCCAGCTTATTCGTCTTCTGCGTGCCGACGATATTGTAGGGAATCAGCACATCGTTAAAACCGGCTTCGGTGAAAAGCTGGGCTTCGCTCACCTTCTGGCAGGCAATCCCCTGAGCGCCGCTGTCGATTTGCATTCGGGCGATGTCCGGGATTTTGTGCGCGCTGACATGGGCACGCAGCTTTAGTCCAAGGCTGTCGCAGTGCGCCTGCATACGACTGACGTTGCGCTGCATCACATCAAGGTCAATCAGCACCGAAGGCGTTTCCAGTTCAAAAGTTTCCATAGGCAGCTCAACCATTAGCTAGTGAGTTCTAGCGAACAGCCCCAATCTTTCGCTTGAGGCCAACCGGAAAGGCGGTAAGCACGTTGCCGCAGACCTAGCCCCCTTAGTGTGCTTACGATTTTAGTGCATGTTCAAAACGCGTGTATGGTAGGGACGTTCAATTGAACGTCCCAGAAACATTACATTTGCACTCATTCTGATCAAGAGCCACGATTTCTGGACTACCCCGCACCTTTATTGCGGGCGGCTGACTCATGCTTCGCAGCATAAAACCCGAATTATAACGCATGTATTAAACACCTCGCTTAAAATCCTTAAGGGAGAATTTGTTATATTTAGATATACAGTAAACGTTGATGCTGTGGTACGCATACGTTCAATAAGTTGAGTTCTAGGGGATGGTAGAAGTATTGTATGATGGGAGCAATAGAATGCCCGCGTTTGTGGAATGGTACAAGGAAGATGAAGGTGTGCTGGTCCTTCGGATGGAAGCACCGTTAACCTGGGATGAATATCATCAGGCGGTAGACGCAATGGATGAAATCGCAAACAAGCGCACAGCGCGCTTTGATGTGATCAATCTCACGAATTCAGCCCCACCGAAGGGCAACCCGGTTCCTCATTTTCAACGGTTGGATAAGATCGCAAACAAGCACGCCCAGCTTGGATTAGTGGTAACGGTCAATCCACTGCATTCCAATGTGATTGTACGCACGCTCACCAGTCTGTTCGCCATGCGGCAGATGAATCTCGCCAAGAATGCATTCGCCCCCACCCTAGAAGAGGCCTACGCACGTATCCAGGAGCATCGACACAACACAGCACCAACCACGTAGTACAACTCGACTGAAAGGAAACCAGATGCTTCCTGAAGGGTACACTGTTCGCAGAGCGACAATCGACGACCTTAACGCGGTGGTGGCACTACGTCAGGAACAGGAACTCGCGGATTGGGGCACAACCTACACGACGGCCAATGACCTTCGCACTCAATGGGAACGTACCCATCTGAACGTTGACACTTGGATTGTCGCTGACGCGGCGGGACAAGTCGTTGCCCATGCTCAGATTCATACACCGGACACCGCCACGCCACAGTTATACGGCGTCGTGCGTCGCGATCACCAGCGGCATGGTATTGGCCGCTACCTGCTGGCCCTCGCGGAAGCCCGCGCTAAAGCCGCCACGCGCAGCCTGGCACCGGGCACGACAAAAGCGCTTTATGTCACGATTGCCGGGCGCGATCAGGCTGCGCTGCGCATTTTGGAGAAGTCCGGCTTTGAACTGCGCAGCACGTTCCATGTGATGGAATGTACGCTGGAGGCTGAGCCGCCAGCCCTCTCTCCTATCGCAAACATCGACATTCGTGAATTTGTCGTCGGAACGGATGATGACCCTGTGTACGAAGCCGATGAGGAAGCCTTTCTGGACGAATACGGTAAGGAACCGCGCACCTTTGTCCAGTGGGCGCGCCGCCTGAACATGTATGAGGGCTTCGATGCCTCGCTGTGGTTCGTGGCGTGGGAAGGCGATCAGGTGGCAGGCGCGGCGCTGAACGAAGTGGAGAACGGCAAAGGCCGCATCCATCATCTTGGCGTGCGCCGTCCCTGGCGGCGGCGTGGGCTGGGCATGGCACTGCTCCAACACACGATGCGCGCCTTTTACCAGCGCGGCATTCATACCCTGATCCTCAACGTCCATTCGCAAAGCTTGACCCATGCCAACAGGTTATACGAGCGCGCCGGATTCAAAACAGTGCAGGAATATCACCACTATCGAAAACCACTCTAGATTCAACAACCTTCAGGTGACGTTTGTCGCAATCAAGCCTTTAAGAGCTGTCTTCTTCAGAGCCATATTCAACGCAGGTAAAACGCGCACAATGGAGTAACTGTTTGGCTTAGGGGTAGAACTGATGCGAACAAGGGGATTAATCCCCCTGTTCAACGATCAACCGCCTACTGGTACACAAGAGCCAACTGTTTTCGTTGTCTGTCGGTTTTAACGCAAGCGCCGCGTTCCTGTTTATAATGACCTTAACCGTTGGACATGTGTGAGGAACAAGACTCATGAGCGTCACACAAACCCCCGAAAACGACTCGCAGGTGACACGCCCCAGCGCTGTTGAAACCTATGCGCCACTTCTGGGACGGACACAAGGGCTGCGCGGCTCCTCCGAAATCATGGCAGGCGCACGCGCGGAACTGGCTCCATCACCCATCACCACTGCATTAAGTTCACTGGGCGGACGCGTCACGGCGCGCACGGTGATTAACCTCGGCCTGCACAAGAGCGCGGTAAACTTTTTCGCCGCGCGCATGGCCGTGTTTACGGAGATCATCTTAAAGCTGCTGCGCGACAAACCGCAGCCGTTGATGGTCGATCTGGCGTCGGGCTACTCGCCGCTGGGCTTCCAGATTGCGCAGGAACTGCCCCACGCACAGGTGAAGGAAATTGATCTGGCGCAGGTGCAGCAGGAAAAACGCAAACGTCTGCAAAAAGGACGTGTGGAAATGCCGCCGAACCTCGAATTGGTGGATACGAACCTCGGCGAACAACCGCTGCATCATGTCCTGCGCGGGCACCCGGCAGATGTCATCAGCTACACCGGAATCTATTTTACGCCGCAGGAACAGGTCATGGTGGCCCGTTACCTGCGCGACAACCTCAGCACGGATGGCGCCTGCGTTTGCATTACGCAGTGGAAGGAAGGCCAGCGCCAGATTCGTGAGGCCACCCGTTTCTTCCGCAGTCAAACAGGCGAAACACCCGGCATCTGGGAGCATGAAACCGCCGCCGCCAAAATCTTCCGCGATGCGGGGTTCAGCAGCGTGCAGGTGATTTTCCCGTCCCAGATAGGCGAAAAATTGGGCGCAACCCTGCCGATCATGGATGTGGAATTAATTGTGGTGGCCCGGAATTAGGATTGCAGCGCTCATGTGGGTAGCGCTCGGAAAATGGGCAGGCACAGTGAAGGTCTCCTGTAGGTGTCTGCCCTCACTCACATCCCCGCACGGATGCAGCGAGTTACTAACCATCAGGCCGCGTCAGTTCTTCCAACTGCGTCAGATAGATGAAGGCTTCCTCAGCCGTTGTCCCGCACATCTCCAGATTGGGGCGCAGGCCAATACACACAGGGGGGCGTTCCGGCTTGCCGAACAGCTTGCAGCGGTTGTCGTCCGTCAGTTGGACGCAGCGCACACCCGCCGCTTTGCCGTCGGGCATTCCGGGAATCGGCGATGAGATTGAAAGCGCGATGCAGCACGCACCGCAGCCGACACGGCATTCCATTGTAGTCATCATCAAAGGTTATCTTGAACGAACATGGGCACTACTGCGGCGCGTCTCCGGGCTGGCCCATCATCTGATACAGGAGCTGGACGACGACTTCCTCGACCAGCGCGCGGTTACCTGCCACACAGGGCAGCACCGGAATATCATCGTTGATGCGCAGGCCAATACGAATGTCCTCATGGCCCCACGCGCCGGGCTGATCCTGTTTGTTGGTAGCCACGACAATCGGCATCTGTTCATCAAAGCCGCGCACAGTGTACAGAATACTGACGAATTTGCCGAAGGTTTGCGGGCGCGTGCTGTCCACCAGAATAATGTAGCCAGCCGCGCGCATATTCTCGACCAGTTCGCGCATCCACATAAAGTCTGCGACTTTGCCGCTGGGGGGTTCCACAAATTGTAGCGTCAGGTATTCGTCCACCGCTAAGCGCCCAAAGAACCAACTGCTGAACGCCTGCTGTTGGCGGTGTACTTCATCGCTGATGGTCTGGATAAAACTGCTCTTACCAGAATTGGGAAGGCCCATGACTACAATCTTGAGAACCTGTTGAGCGCCGTTTGGCATATGCCATCGCCTTTTGTGCGAGTACTTTGGTACTATAATATAGTGGAATGATTTCCCCGACGCACTTTTTTACAACTTTTTACAAGCTGCGTCGTAGAGGATATTATCCCCTTCTTCGAGTATATACCGAACTTCAGGTTTGTAATGAAGGGGATCAATTGATATTCACAAAAATTTCAAAGTGGCGTGAGAACAGTTGACTTATACTGAAGGAAGCAGTCTGTTCTCATCGTATTGAGGATGGTTCATCGTGGAACAAAAACCAATGATGCCGTATCCCAAAGGCTTTCTGCGCTGGGTGCTGTTATTCCCCGTGCAGTTGTACCGTCTGGGGTTCGGAGAAGTACTGAAACTCTTCAATATTATGGTGCTGGGCGTGCGTGGGCGCAGCAGCGGTTTGGCGCGTTACGTGCCCGTTGAGTTCAGGCGGCATGGCAGCAAGCTCTATGTGGTCTCCGGCTGGGGCGAACAACCGCAGTGGTTCCGCAACCTGCTGGCCAATCCGCTGGCAACCGTGCAAATCGGCGGGCACACCCAGCGCGTGCGTGCGCGCGTGGTCGAAGACCGCGCCGAAGCCCTGCGCGTGCTCAATCTGTTCCGGCGCAGCACGCCGCTGGTCTCGGATGCCGTGTTGGCCCGACTCAGCACTGGGAAATTCGACCTAAAGACCTTGCCAGACATTTCACATCAGTTTACGATTATGCGTCTGGATATTGAGGAGGGCGCGTCGCCTGTGCCTCCGGTGCGCCGCGATCTGGCGTGGATACTGCCGGGGATAGTGCTGGCGGGCATGGCGCTGATGTCGCTGCGGTTGCTGCGGCAGCGCACAGAGGGCGAACCCTAAACGCGCGCGAACAAGGGGTTGCATCCCCTTACTCAGTAGAATAAGCTACTTGTACAGATCAGCCAGTTTGAAAGCATAAGCCGTGAGCCGCGAATGATGGGGGTCATACGAAGGACACAGAATGCGATGGGGCTTGTCTCCGCCGCCTGTGTTGCTGTCATGGCGCTTCATTGTTTTCACAGTGCTCACCGGAAAATCAATCGGACACATTATGTCGGAAGCCGCACAACTGCTGCGCCAGGTACGCTTGGCGCTTCAAAACCAGGACTATCCGCTGGCCATTAGCTGTCTGGAGCAGGCAGCGGATATTGCCCGCAGTCTGGGGGATACCAGCGCCGAAGGCCGCCATCTGGGCAACCTGGCGCTGATTTATTATCGCCTCGGTCAGCCAGAGAAAGCGCTGGAATACTTCGAGATGGCGCTGGCCCGCGCGCGCGCCGAACATGACCGCGTGACCGAGGATGGGCTGCTGGGCAACATGGGCAATATCCTGCGCGAGTTGGGACGTTATGAAGACGCCCTGAGCTATCTGGACAATGCGCTGATTATCGCCCAGGAAATCGGGGATGTGCGCGGGCGCGGCCTCTGGCTCGGCAATCTGGGGCTGGTGTACGATGACCTGAAACAGCCTGCCAAAGCGGTTGAACTGCACGGGCAGGCGGCACAGATCGCGCGCCAGCTTGAAGACCATCGCGGGCTGGTGACGCGGCTGGGCAATCTGGGCACAAGTGCGCTGGCGATGACCGATTATCAGACGGCGCTTAAAGCCTTTCAGGAAACAGTAACCTTGTGCGCGGAATTGGGCGATGTGGCCGCGCTCATGAATCGCCTCTCAACGGTAGGCGATATTCAGTATGAAATCGCCCAGCTTACCCCGAACCGACAGGATCAATTTGTCGCGCTCAATCTGGCGCTGGAAAGTTACAAACAGGCGCTGGATGCAGCAAGCACCCTGGGCGATGGCACTGGCCACAGCCCCGATCAGGTACGTCTGAATCAGGCGAAACTGCTGCGAGTCATCGGCATTGTGCTGCTGGATTTGGGACAAAAGAATCGCGCCGCTGAGTGTTTTGATGTCGCCAAACGTTTCTTTGGCTTGCTGGGTCTGGAGGATGCGCGCGCCGAAGTGGAGCAGCGCAGCGCTCGCCTTAAGGGCACATCGCAGCGCGACAGTTAATTCACTTGCCAGCCCACCCAATTTTCGTGACAATAAGGTACATGAGTAAAACTGTGAAAGCCTTTAGAAAAATGATTGCCTCGAACAAGGGGATTAATCCCCTTGTTGAAAACAAAAACTTTCGAGATTCTACATGGTACAAGCATGAAACAGTGCCGGATCGAAATAGTGCAGGGTTGTATGGTCAATAATGCGCACTTTTTGCGAGTGGAGAGTTTCGCGGATATTTTTCTTGTAGGGGCGTTCAACTGAACGTCCACATAACCTTGAATCTCAACTCCTCACTTTTTTGTGGTTTAGCGTTTGTCCGCTGTTGATGGCTTATAGCTGACGGTAGTATGTACAGAAATCGAAGAAGTAACCCACTGGTTCCTGTGTTATGGGTGATTGCCTTTGGCGCGCTGGTCGGTGCAGGTTATCTGGTGTATCAGACAATCAACAATAACGGCGGGCTGGTTCCCGTCCCGACAGTGCCGCAGTTACTCCCCACTTCAACCGCTACAGAACCCCTTCCACCCACCGCAGTCAGCACCCTGCCCAGCACCGCCGCCCTGATCCCTACTACGCTGTATATTCCTTCTGCGGGGATTTATGCGCCGGTGGTCGAGGTGTTTCTGGACGGCACAAGCTGGGATATTCGCAATCTGGGGACGAACGTCGGCCACCTGCAAGGCACGGCCTGGCTGGACACGCCGGGAAACATGGTGCTGTCGGGGCATGTGGAGATGGCAGACGGACGGCAGGGCGTGTTTGCCACGATTGAAGACCTGACACAGGGCGACTTGCTCGTGCTTCAGCATGGGGATGAAGAACGCCAGTACAGCGTGCGCAGCGTGTTTCGCGTACAGCCTGATGATCTCAGCGTGTTATATCCGTCCACGACAGAACAGCTTACGCTGCTGACCTGCGACTCCTACGACTTTCTGCAAAATGCTTACCTGGAACGTGTTGTCGTCGTAGCAGATCGAATACAATAGAAGAAATAACGAACCAACAGCGATGCGCAAAAGCCGAAGCTCACACACCCTGATCACTGCACAGGGTTGGTCTTCACATCTCACCATGCGCTTAATCGTCAGCTAATCGCCCGTTATTCAAGGTCTGTCATGTCTAACCCTCTTGCGGCGCTCCTCAATCTGGTGTTGCAGCGTATCTGGTATGTCCACGAAGTCGCCTCGCTCACGGTGGAAGCCACGCCTGCCGCCTGCCTGCAAGCGATGGCCATTGCCGCCAAACCCAGCGTAGACCGCTTACAACTGCGCGAGGTGTTCAGCGACGGACGGCGCTACTTCCTTGAGCCGCGCGAAGAAGGGTTTCGGATGCGCTGTACCAGCAGTGTGCGCTGGCGCTACCGCCGCCGTACCAATGCGGCGACGATGCTCTACGGCACCTTTGAGCGTGTTGGCAGCGATGCCACCCGTTTGCACCTGCGCGCCCGTTTCGCCATCCCCTACCTGCTGGATACGTTCCTGCTGCCTGTGCTGATCGCGCTGATTATCATGCCTTTTGAGATGTGGCAGGGCTGGTTTCGGCTGCTGGTCGTCGCCCTGCTCATCGGCCTGTCGTGGGGCGCGCACCGTTCGCACGCGCAGTTGCAGGCAGTGGACATGATTTATTTCATCGGGCGCGCGCTGGAAGATTTCACCCCCGCGACTATTCAGGCACTCGGCGCCAATGTGCCGCACGTCAACGACGACACCATGCATCGCGAATTCCGTCAGGAATGGGAAAAATTCTACAAGGAACGCGAGCGCGATCAGGCAGAAAGCTGATTTCAAACTCAGGAATTACAGGCAGTGGTGGAGCATCGTGGATGATTTTTTCGTAGGGGCGTTCAACTGAACGCCCTATAACCATGATAATCACCGCGTCCTAATTACGCGGTAGCTACCGCGAAATCGAATAAAGTGTTATGCTAGTTGTTTCTGGCAAGCCTGTGGTGTGGTGCAGCACCTCAAGCCAGGCACGCGAAAGGTGCTGGGTTATCTCACACGATATAGAAGACATAGCTCCTTCAGTGAGCTTACGAACCCTGATAGCCTTCACCTTTAGTTGAAGGCGGCAGCAAACCGCACCAAATCATCTGGCGCAACGACTGAATAGTTATGTTTAACAAGGACATCATATGGAATTCAGATTACTTGGCGGCTCCGGTTTAAGAGTCCCGGATCTCCGCTTTGGCGTAGCGATCTTTGGCGGCGGCACCGACTTCTTCCGTAAGTGGGGCACCGTCGATCTTAAAGGGGCAACGCGTATGGTCGATATGTGCCTTGAGGCAGGCGTGAACCTCTTTGATACGGCAGATGTCTACTCGCTGGGCCTGTTTGAGGAAATGCTGGGCAAGGCGATTGGCAAACGCCGTAATCGGCTGATTTCGACCAAAGCTACCTTCCGCATGAGCGACGAACCCAACAACATCGGGTCGTCGCGCCATCACCTGATGGAAGTCCATCGACGCCAGCCTGAAGCGGCTGAACACCGATTACGTCGATATTGATACCCCATGCACGGCTTCGACTCACAAACGCCGATTGAGGAAACCTTGCGCGCCCTGGATGATATGGTCAGCAGCGGCAAAGTACGTTACCCTGCCTGCTCCAACTTCCGGCTGGCACCTGATGAAGTCGCTGGCGATTTCGAGAAGTACGGCTGGTCGCGCTACGTGGCGCATCAGGCGCATTATTCGCTCATTTCCCGCGAATATGAGTGGGAGCTGGCGCCGCTGGCGCTCGATCAGAAGGTCACACTCGTCTGGAGTCCGTCCGGCGGGCGCTTGAGTGGCAAGTCTGCTGCAGCCAGCCGATGCCCGAAGGCACGCGCATCCAGCAGGGCGGCGGCGAAGGGCCAGCAATCCCCGAAGCATGGTTCTACAATCTGGTGGATGTGCTGGATGAAGTGGCAGCCGAAACAGGCAAGTTTGCGGGTACAGGTCGCACTGAACTGGCTGTTGCAGCGCCCGACGGTATCTACGGTATTTATCACTGGCGCGCAGCGAAGAATATGCCGCGAGCAGAACTGACGCGGCAGGTTGGAACCTGAGCGCCGAACAGGTCAAAAAGCTGGATGCCGCCAGCCAGCGTGAGCCGATTTACCCCTACTGGCATCAGCGCGCGGCGATTATCGAGCGCACGCCGCCGCCAACCCCGATTTACTGATAGCTGCGAAGATGGGGCGTGGTATGGTCATGCTCACCGCAAACGCCGCGCCTCATCATCTGCCAGCATCCGTTCGATTTCGGCGGTTTCCAGGTCATCGATATACTGCTGGATGCTCTCCTTCGCGAAGTCGCCTAATCTCCGGGTGCAGCTTTTGAAGTTGGCGATGAAATCAGGATGCCGTGTACAGGTCGCCTGGCCCGCGCAGTAATCCCAGCGTTGGCTCGTAGAAGTAGCGAATGTGCTCGTGCCAGCGCGCGAGGTCGCTTCCGTACCTTGCCCCTGCGGAGCTGCTGTCCTTGAGATCGCGTTCACCGGTTCGCCAGCGGCAATCCAGCCCTTCGTCCAGCACGCGGCGTCCTCTACCCGGCTGAAGCGTTCAGCGTTTGATCGATCATTGACCAGATCAGGGCCGTACTGCAAGCGGATTTCGCGCTCTATTCCTTCTGCTCGCTGTGTGCTTTCAAACGTGTTTCTTGCCCATGTGGATGTCTCTGGTTGTCAGTCTTGCAGGCGTTTGTGGGCGTCCTGTGCCAGCAGGTGTTCGATTTCGGCGGTTTCCAGATCATCGACGTACCGTGTAATTGCTCGTTGCAGGTAGGCAGGCAGATCAGGATGAAGCTGTTTAAAGAAGGCGATGAAGTCAGGATGCGTGTTGTGGTTTCTTCGCCTAACCCGTAATCCTCCAGCGCGTCGGCTCGTAGAAGTAGCGCATAGCGCTGGTGCCAGCGTTTCAGCGTCCGCATATCGCCGTCCTGCGGCGTTTTCCCGGCTTCAGCGCCTTCACGATGTCCAGATAGATTTGCCTGCCCTCTTCCTGAATGGCTTTTTTCTGCGCGTCGCCGTAGCTGTTCCACAGCTTGATGGAAGCGTTGACGCTTCGCGCCCCATTGCAGGCGGCTTCGCGCTCGTATTCCTTCTGCTTTTCTTCGCTGAAGCCTGTAAAGCTGTTTCCGGCTCATCTCGTCTTCCCGCAAGGTGCATAATCGTGCTGTCCACCGTGCCGATCAGACGCAGACGGTTGATCTTTTCTCGAAGCAGCGTGCGGTGTTCAGCGCCGCCAGCACCTAAAGTTCGGCTGTCGAGTAATCTCCTGACGGCAGTTCCAGCCAATCTCTCGATAAAAATGATTTGCCAGTTGCAGCAGCTGCATCGTCGTAGTAACGATGCAGCCGTTCATGCCCACCTGCGACGGGCGCAGACTAATCTTCGTCGTAGTAATGGTAGCGCGCGCACGCTGACTTCAGCCAATTCGATAACTTGCCGACGGTGTACACGGACGATTCATCCCCATCTCATCAGCATCTTAAACTCCTGATGCACGTGAGAGCGCTTTCAAGAGACAGCCTGAAACTCATTGATGTTCGGAGGCAAAGACTTCAGGACTTTGCCGCTGAATCTCTGAAGCACCCCCGTTGGATCAGGCTCCCCAGCAGTCGCGGCCTTGTGGGCATCTTCTTTTGAAACGTGGTGTCCATCTCAAGCATCTGTTTAGCCTTCTCATTGGCTGCGCCGCAAGTGCTTTGCCCAGATTGTGAGAAGTTCTTTGATCGAGGGAAGAAACAACCTCATGCAAGCGCAGCAGCCAATCAGGAAGATCTCGCGGGCGGATGGCCCGGCGGCGTTCGGCAGTCGGCTTTCAGTATCTGCGCCTCTTCCTTGAGCGTAATGAGTCCGGCGGTTGCCAGGAAATGCCCGCCCTTATGCAGGATGCGTCATGGCGAGGAGGTGCAAAATCGGCAACGTCGCGCACATCCACAATGCCAAAAGACACATGGGGAAATATCGTACCGAAATCCATTCATCATCTGCTGTACCATCTGAATAGAGCTTGAATAATCGCATGGGCCCCCAGAACAGGCCCAAGCACCCCGACAGGATTAATCACCGACAGTTCCAGGTTCCCACTCCTCACGAGCGACAAAAATCCTACGCCGCGCGTTCTGCCAGCGTTTTTGATTTCACGGTGGCACCACATCGCCCTTCAGGCTGTCCAGTCCTTCTCGGTAAAGGGCTGATCCGTCGGCCCGTGGCCGTAACCATCGCCGCGAACGAAGAAGTCAACACCACGCGTTTGACGCCAGCATCGCGCGCCGCTCGCAGCACGCAGAGCTCCTCTACGCGCGGGGATAATCAGCTCATCTTCATGTTTTGCGATGCCTCAGCGGAATGACGCTTACATGGGCAGTTACAGGTGCAGGTTCCGCCACCGCTTCCTTCCAGCCGGGCGTCAGCCGTGAGATCAGCAGCGGCGAACGAGAGCTTGCTGCCCGCTTCCACGCCTGCTGTCTTGAGCATCGCGCGGTACTTCCGGTCACGTTTGAGTGAGCGCACTGTCGTTCGCACACGGTAGCCTGCCTGCAAAAGTTTCAAAATGCAGAATACGCCGACAACCCGATCCACCATACGGTACCCAGTTCGCTACCTTGCGGATGGCTTCTCCTGTTGTTCGCTGAGCGTAAGGCTGATCTTTAAAATCAATCACATAGCATTCAATTTCGGGTAGTGGTCGAATGTAAGTGACGCCTATTCCGCGAAATGGTTGTTGTAGGGGCGCACGTTGCGCCCCGAGTCCCAATGACGATCATCTACAACCTCAATTCTCAAGCGCGGCAATCACCATGGCGATGAGTTTCAACGCATTTGCGGTCAGGTCTGTATGCGCTGTCGCTTCAATCGTGAAAAGAGATTGTGTGTTATTCAGGCTTGCTCGTCAATACCGAATCGACTCAAGCCTGGGCGGCAGTGATTGGTTTGTAATATGACAGGGCGTGCGCTGGATGAAGGCTTTGGCGCAGATGGAAAGAGTATCGAGGTATAGAGGTGGTGCAGGGGCCCGGCACCGCCAAACCCCTGCCAGAAATTTTACTTGCTGAGCAGCGCGCCAGTTTCGACCAGACGCGTGGTGAAGCCCCATTCGTTGTCGTACCAGGCGGCCACCGAGACGAGCTTATCGCCCATCGTCTGGATCAGCGGCAGGTCAACGATAGACGAGTGCGAGTCACCAACGATGCGTGACGACGCCCATTCTTCTTCCAGAACACTCATGATGCCCTTAAGCGGGGCAGTCGAAGCGGCCTTGCGGAAGGCGTCCTTGAGTTCGTCAGCAGTGGTCGAGCGACCAAGGTTGGCATTGACTTCGACGATGCTGCCCGTGCGGGTAGGAACGCGATAGGCCTTGCCCGTAATCTTCAGGTCTTTCCAGATGACCAGCAGCATCTTCGCCGCGCCGGACGAGGACGGAATGATGTTTTCCGCCGCCGCCCACGAGTCACGACGATCCTTCATCGGCTGGTCGGTCAGCGACTGGCTGTTGGTGTAGGCGTGAACCGTTGAGAAGAAACCGGATTCGATGCCGAAGTTGTCCATCAGGACTTTGACCACCGGGGCGAGGGCGTTGGTGGTGCAGCTTCCCATGCTGACGATCTTGTGCTTGGAAGCATCATACGTTTCCAGGTTGATGCCGGGCAGCAGTACAGCGTCGCAGTCCTGCACGGTCTTGCTGGGGCCGCTGACGAGCACCCGCTTGGCACCCTTGTCCAGATGTGCCTGCGCGCCGGGACGTGTGGTGGCGCGGCCCGTGCAGTCAATCACGAGGTCAACACCCAAAGCACCCCAATCGGGCAGTTCTTTCAGCGTGTTGAAATAGGCGATTTTGCGCCCGCCAACGGTAATCGAATCGTCGGTAGCGCTGACGGGTTCCTGCCAGCGACCATAATTGGTATCGACCTCGAACAGACCCGCGAACGTCTGTGCATCACGAATATCAGAAACCGAAACCACGTCAAACGCTTTTTGCTGGAGAGCTATTCTCAGCGCGGTACGACCAATACGTCCAAAACCGTGGATTGCAATCTTTGCCATTGAAGCATTTCTCCTTATTGTCGTCGATTCAATTAATAATGATCGACAGTTCACCATACCCAGAAAGGTAGCGCAAACAGGCGATAAACTCAAGGGATAGCTTGCCACTGCGACTCGTGTAAAATGTCACGATTTTATTCGTGGGAAATGCACGATGTCTCATTCACAAACTTCCCACATTTTACAAGATGCTTTCGATAGCTTTCAAATTACCTGTCTCCGCCAAGGTGGAAATGCCTGTAAAAAAGTGAAAATCGATGAAAACGAAATGACAGAAAACGAAGGCTGGAGGCGTATCTCAGCCTCCGACAAACCACCTTACTTGACATTGAAATTCACGATGGCAAACCCCTCAGAGGTATCGCTACTGATGCGAATATCTTTAGACCACAGTCCAACAGATTTCCAGTTTGTTTCCTCGACCCAGGTAAACGCCTTTGACGTTTCAGGCAGATGAACCGGGTGCAGTTCCCTGATCAACAGTTCCACCTCGTCCGTGATCCATAGATCATTTCCGAAGATGCGCAGTTTCAGTGTGCAGTGTTCTGCAAGCCCGCTGCCGAATTCAAGACCATACGGCGGTTGACCGCCAGGCTCGTCCGGCACAGGGCTGTCGCTGCTCTTGGGTAATGAATATTGAAAAAAGTCACGATCTGTCCCGCTGCTGATTTCTAAATTGGGACGCGCAAAGGTACGAAATTCCGGGTTCAGAAAGAAAGCATATAACGCGATAGTATCCCGCATGATTGCCGCGATCACGGGCGAGTCCGTTGATGCCGTCGAAGCCGCTTTAGTCCGTACTCGCACCCGAATTGAGCCTACCCACATGCCAATCACTCCTTAACTATTGAATGCGTTTCAAACGTGAAGCCAGCGAAGCAGGGTTTACACTCATGTTCAAAACGAGCAGGTAGGGACGTTCAATTGAACGTCCTATCACATTTACACCCATTCTGAACAAGAGCGAAGACTATCCTGCATAACAGGCCGCTTCGCCAGCGAATGCGGCGGGCGTCCACACAGGCGGCGTGTTGCCGATCAGGCCGCCGTCAGCATACCCCCACGCCAGCGTTTGCGTATCGACCACCATCAGTTGATAAGCGCTGCGCAGCGCCAGCCAGCGGCCATCCGCGCTGAAACGTGGATAATCGGCGTAATCCATCGACGGCGCGCCGGAAACATCGTTCAGATACAGCGCGCCGTTTTCGTCCGCGACCCCCACCAGCGGAATCGTCCACAGGCGGTTGCTTTCCACCTGACGAAAATCGCGCGCCGAACCCAGAATAGCCGAGCTGTCCGGCAGCCAGGTGCTGTCGAGAATCAGGCTCCAAATCTGGCTCAACTGCGTCGGGATAGCCCCTGCCTGATTGGCAATCATCCAGAACTGGTCGTTGTTCGGGCTGGGCGAATAAGTGAAGCTGATGAGTTCGCCATCGGGACTCCAGCGCGGCGCACGCACACTGCCCACGTCAAAATATGTCAGGCGGTACTTGCTCGCGCCATCGACGCTGACCACCCACAAATCCCCTTCGCGCAGCAGCAGGTCTTCGTTAAAGGCAGGCGGCGCAGTGTCGGGCGGCGGTACGGGTGTCGGCTCGGCGGTGGAGTTGACATCCGCGCCAGGGAAGCGGCGCTCATACGAGACATAGGCCAGCCATTCGCCATCGGGCGACCACTGCGGACTATGTTCATCCCCCGTCACGCTGTAGAACTGCGCTTCGGCAGGTGCGCCCGCTGCTAACACTTCGGCGGCGTTGATCCACGCCGTATGATACTGGCGTTCCAGCGAACCATCGCTTTTCAGGGTATAGCGCTGCATGGTGAAAGCGATAATCCCCGACGCTGACCAATCCGGCTCCCACACGCCCCACCATTCGTTACCGCTGTAGGCCGCCATCTCGCGCATGTCGCTGCCATCCAGTCGCGCGCTGTACAGCCGCGCCGGGTTAATGCCATCGCTCAGCGTGAACAGAATCCGGCAGCCGTCGGGTGAGAAATCCCACACATAATGCCAGCCCTCGCCGAAGTTCAGTTCCCGCCGCGCCCCACCCTCAACGCCCACATCGTACAGGACGATGCGATCCATCGCGGACGTGCCAAACGCCACCACAGGCCCCTCGAAGTACAGCGGCTGCAAATCTTGGGCCTGCGCCATGTGCAGGCTGAACAGCAGCAGAGTGACGAGGAAGATGAATTTTCGCATTTGTGCATTTGTCCCAAACTTTAACCACGACTTAAATGTTTGTTCACTGAAGAATTGTTAAATACTTTTCCGCGCGCTAAAGTATTATCTGCCACTCACCTAATTTACCGCAAGGAGTGAAATACAATGTCTCGTTTTACGCGTACGTTGTTACTGTGTTTGACCATCGCGCTGCTGGGCGTGTTCACGCTGCCCGCCCTGGCGCAGGATGGCATTACCATTGACTTCTACTATCCGACTGCCGTTGACGCCGCTGTCAACACCATTATTCAGGGTTACGCTGACCAGTTCCACGAACTGCACCCCGACATCACCATCAACGCCGTTTACACCGGTTCCTACACCCAGACCCGCGACACCATCAACACTGAAATTCAGGGCGGCGGCACAGGCCCGGATGTCGCCGTAATGCTTACCACCGACCTCTACAGCTTCATCGAAGAAGGTTACATCGTCCCCGTACAGGACTTCATCGACAGCACCGACGGCGCAGCAGACGCCATCGCCGACATCTTCCCCTCACTGCTGCTCAACGCTACTGACGAAGAAGGCACTATCTGGAGCCTTCCCTTCCAGCGCAGCACGCCTATCCTCTATTACAACAAGGATATGTTCCGCGAAGCCGGACTCGACCCCGAACAGGCACCGCGTAATCTGGAAGAACTGATTGCCGACGCGACGGCGCTGACGGCTGCCGACGGCTCACGCTGGGGCCTGATGCTGCCAGTACAGGGCGGCTTCCCCATCTGGGTTTTCCAGAGCTTCGCCATCGCTTTCGGCCAGAACCTTGCCGAAGACGATCCCACCGTTGTCTACCTGAATTCGCCGGAAACCCTCGCCGCGCTGACCGCCATTGTGGAAATGGGCACCGTTCAAAACATCATGCCAGCAGGCGGTACTGTGTGGGGCGATACGCCCACCGCGTTCCTGAATGGACAGGCGGGCATTATCTATCACACGACGGGTAACCTGACCAATATCCTGAATAACGCCACGTTTGAAGTCGGCGTTGGCTTCCTGCCCTCTGGCCCCGCAGGCGAAGATGGCACAGGCTACGGCACACCGACGGGCGGCGGCAACCTGTATATGTTCGCCAACAGCAGCCCCGAAGAACAGGCCGCCGCGTGGGAATGGATCCAATTCCTGGCCTCCCCGGAAATCCAGTCCGACTGGGGCGCTGCGACGGGTTACATCGCCGCACGTATGTCTGCTTGGGACATCGACCCGCTGGCCGCGCGTGTTGCCGAATTCCCACAGTACGCCGTAGCGCGTGACCAACTGGAAATCGCCCAGCGTGAATTCACTTCGTACCGCGCCATCGACACCCAGAACATCATCAACACGACACTCGCCGCCATCATCTCTGGCTCGGTGCCGCTGGATCAGGCGCAGGCCACGCTGGACGAAGCGCAGGCACAGATTGACTCGCTGCTGGAAGAATATCGCTAGAGTGCCAGTCAGCGCGAGTGGGGAGTTTCGCGGATATTTTTCGTGTAGGGACCTTCAATTGAACGTCCTGTAACCTGGAATCTCACCACTCCCCAGTCAGCGATTGACTGTGAGCAACTGGCGAAAACCAGTACAATTCAGAGCTTGACTTGACGAACAAGGGGGGTAGCCCCCTTGTTTGGCTAACAGCTCATTTCCTGCCCGCCAAGCCATGAAAAATACCTATGGACATTAGCCTCGCTCGTTCAACCGCTGCCACCGTTCGCAAACCGATTCTCGCGCGCCTGCTGCCCTACCTGCTGATTGCTCCAACGCTCTTTGGTGTCTTCGTGTTTACCCTGCTGCCCGCCACGCGCACGATCATCGACAGCACCTTCAAGCCTGCGCGCATCGCCCGTGATGCACCGGAGTTCGTCGGGCTGGAAAATTACATCGACCTGTTCGACTCCTCGCACTACATCGGCTCACGCTTCACGCAGATTCTGGGCAATACCTTCGTCTTCTCGTTGTTCAGCGTCGGCTCAAGCATCCCGCTGGGCCTATTGTTTGCGGTGCTGCTCAATCGACGTATACGCGGCTTAGGCTGGTGGCGCTTCAGCCTGTTTTACCCGGCGCTGCTGCCTGTGATTGGCGCGGCAAGCATCTGGGCCTTCATGTATTCCAGCACGGTAGGGCTGATTAACACGGTGCTGCGTTCCTTCGGCGGCGCGGGCGTGGACTGGATCGGCAACCCCAACTCCGTCCTGTTTGCGGTGATTGCCATCGATGTCTGGAAACAGGCAGGCTACTACATGATCTTCTTCCTTGCAGGCTTGCAGGGCATCCCACGCGAGATTTACGAAGCCGCCGAACTGGATGGTGCCAACGATCAGCAGCAGTTCTGGTCACTGACGCTGCCGCTGCTGCGCCGCACGATCCTGTTTGTGCTGGTCATCGCTTTTACTTTCAGCTTCCAGACGGTAGAGCAGCTTCAGGTGTTGGGGCAGGGACAGCCCGGAGATCGCGGCAATCTGCTGCTGTATTTCATCTTCCAGAACATCGGCGAACGGCGCAACTGGGGTTATACCAACGCCATGTCGGTGATTTTGGCGGGAATCCTGCTGGTGTTCACCATCAGCAACTTTGTGTTCTTTGAACGGGGGCGTGAAGAAGATGGACGATAGCGCATTCTACGAAGCCCCGCGTAAACGCCGCACGGCGCGCACCACAGCCGCCGACGTTTTGACCATCGCCGTATGTCTCCTCTGGCTAATGCCGCTGTTGTTCAGTGTGCTGATGAGCTTCCGCCCACAGAGCGAACCCGTCAGCAGTGGCAATATCTTCTTCGGCAGCCGCCTGACGCTGGAAAATTACGAGAGCGCACTGGCGGTAGCGCCCTGGGGCTGGCATTACCTCAACAGCATCATTTTTGTCGTCGGCACGCTGGCGGTGCAGGTGTTCACCATCACGGGCGCGGGTTACGCCTTCGCCCGCATGAAGTTCTTCGGGCGCGATGTGCTGCTGCTGGTCATGCTGCTGCAATTGATGATTCCCCCCGGCGTGCTGCTGGTACAGAACTTCGCCACCGTGCGCGAACTTGGCCTCTACGATACACGCTGGGCGCTGATGCTGCCCTACTGGGCGTCATCCTTCGGCACGCTGCTGCTGCGCCAGACCTTTCGCGAAATCCCGCTGGAACTGGAAGAAGCCGCCCGCATCGACGGCGCGAATCTGTTCCAAATCCTGCGCAGCGTCTACATTCCACTGTCGATTCCGGCGTATGTGGCTTTTGCGCTGGTGTCCGTCAGCAGCCACTGGAACGAATTCCTCTGGCCGTTCGTCGTCACCCGCAGCGATGAAGTCCGCCCCTTAACCGTCGGCCTGAACAAGCTGTTTCAAACCTCCGACGTAGGCGCGCTCTACGGGCAGTTGATGGCGGGCACGCTGCTGGTCATCGCGCCGCTGGTGATCCTGTTCCTGCTGTTCCAGCGCCGTTTCATCGCCAGCTTCGCCCAGAGTGGATTAAAGTAAACGCGCGGCTCGTGTATGGGTTATCCAGCATGTAGTCCCAAAACAACCCCTTCAGTGGGTTTACAGACACATAGCCACCAGTTTTGAACTGGTGGCGTCCCCAACGCGAGCTTTCCCCCTGCTGTACAAGCCTCTTTAGCCTCCGGCGAGTCTTTCGTATACCTTACCCCTGTAGCGGGCGGCGCTGTTCCGGCAGCATCGGGCTGCGCACAATGATGAACTGCGCGTTGGCGTGCATCTCGCTGATCGTACGCGCGTTGCTGTAGCTCATGCCGGACAGCAGACCACCGCGCAGCCGCTTCAACACCTTGCTCGCCTTGCCTTTGTAGGGCGTGAACGTGGTGCGTCCTTCCGGCGCGTAGTCTTCCACGCTGGTCGTCGTCGCCCCCAGCGATACACGCTTCTCTAGCGCGCTGGCCGACGCCATGCCGCGCACCATCTTCTTCAGGATGCCTTCGTGATCGACAGGTTCGCCGGGGCTTTCGTCCGTGCCTGCGAACAGTGAGCCAATCATCACGGTATCAGCCCCCGCGCCGATGGCTTTGGCCACGTCGCCCGGTTTGCGAATGCCGCCGTCGCCGATAATCGGGATGCGCTCCTGATCGTTTTTGTAGGCTTCCGCCGCGTTCAGAATCGCGGTAATCTGCGGCACGCCCACGCCGGCGACATCGCGCGTTTCGCAGACATAACCGGGGCCAACGCCAACTTTCACGCCGTCCGCGCCGCTGTCACGCACATATTTCGCGCCCTCCACCGTTGCCACATTGCCTGCGATGATCGGCGTGTTGACGCTCTCGATAATCTTCAGGCGGCGCAAAACATCCTGCGTGTAATCCAGTTCACCGTGTGCGATGTCTAGCACCAGCACATCAACCTCAGCCGCAATCAGCGCCAGCGCGCGGGTGATGTCCCCTTCCTGCACGCCGATAGCCGCCGCGACCAGCAGGCGTCCTTTGCTGTCCAGTGAAGCCTGCGGGTACTGGTCGTAGTATTGATAATCCTTAGTGGTATAGACGCCAACCAACCGATTGCCGTCCTCGATCACAGGCATTTTCTCAACGCGATGTTTGCGCATTTCGGTAATCGCCCCTTCCAGCGTCGTGCCGGGGCTACGCTCCACAAACGCTCAATCGGCGTCATCACCTCGCGCAGCGGCGTATCTCCCGTGCCTGCATGGAAATCGCGCGGCGTGGCAATCCCGACCAGCGTGCCATCGAACGTGTCGCCGTCGTAAACGATGACATAGCCGCGTTCACGCTGTTTCAACAGGCGGCGCGCGTCGTGAATCGTGGCGCTGGCGTGGATGACCGGAGGATGCTCCTCCATGACGCGCATCCGTTCCTTGACCTTGCGCACTTCGTTCGCCTGTTCTTCGATACTCATAAAACGGTGAATGACGCCAAAACCACCCAGCAGCGCCATCGTGGTTGCCATCTTCGCCTCGGTCACGGTGTCCATGTTGGCGGAAATAATCGGCACCTGAATAGGCGGCGCGCCGCGGGCTACCAGCGCCGTGGTGTCTATCTCGCCGCTGTAGCGCGAACGAATCGAAGAGCGCTGCGGCACCAGCAGCACATCGTCAAAGGCTAAACCTTCGCCCAAAATCTTGATTTTGTCGTTCATGTGATTTTCCATTAAAGGCGGTTGGATTCAATAATTATTGTAGTCCAAACAGGCGGTGATGATAAGCGTCAGCGACTAGAGAGTTTCGCGGATATTTTTCGTGTACGGACCTTCAACTGAACGTCAACCTAACCTTGAATCGCACCACGCCTAAGCGTCATGGGTTGTTGTGAGCAGTCGTCGTTGTGGTTATATTCATCCGCGCGGACATTAGACAATCTCGCTTCCTGTGGAAATCTTCTCAGGTTGCTCACTCTTGTTTACCTTTGTGCCTTTCATTGTACTCAACGTAGTGCCTTTGCGATTCGATGCCTTGCATGAACTCATTGCTCGTTGCTCGTTGCTGTATTTTCAGAGGAGCTGCCCATGCAAAGAAATTCCACCACAAACGGATGACAATCCTTTCTGTGGTTGGTGAACTCCGTTGTATTCGATGAGGGGTCTCGGCGGTTCAAACTTTCTTTGTGATCCAGTTCTCCTGCATGAGCTTGGCGCACTTGGCGTCTTGGCGGTAAGCTGTATTTTCAGAGGAGTTGCCCATGCAAAGAAATTCCACCACAAACGGATGACAATCCTTTCTGTGGTCGCTGAACTCCTTGTATTCGACGAGGGGTCTCGGCGGTTCAAACTTTCTTTGTGATCCAGTTCTCCTGCATGATCTTGGCGCACTTGGCGTCTTGGCGGTAAGCTGTATTTTCAGAGGAGCGATCATGTCAGAATGGGATACGCTGCAAGCCATCTACCGCACGCGCGGCGCAGCTACACGCGCCTATCACAAGGTGCCGCCGCCTGTGCAAACGCTGATCAATGAGTTTAGCACGCCGCCGCATGTCATCGGCGAATTCATCTACATGTGCGAGAACTACAATGTTCGTGCCATGAGCGCCGAACACTATCTGCGCCGCAACTGTTACTACCTGCCTGCCATCATGCAGCAGATGATTGAGGACATCGCCGCCTGCGGCCTGTTCGCCCCGGCGGGAATGCCCGCCACCTACAGCATCACCCCAAAAGGGGAACGTTTTTTCGCCCGTGCCGATGAACTGCTGCAACCTCGCTGGAGCCTGCCCCCTGCCGAAAGCGAAACGCTGACGCAGGTCATCACACTGCTGCGCCCTGTCGTCAAGGCTACGCTTGACGGAAACCTCCCCTGTGAAACATGGGCTGTCCAAACGCGCGCGCAGTACGGCAGCAAAGTCGCGCCCACCGCATTGCCTTTCCAGCAGCTTAACGAACTTATCTTCGACCTGTGGGCCTATCGTGATGACTCACACCTCGCGGCGTGGCGCGTGCCCTACCCCGATATATCACCGCAGGCCTGGGAAGCGCTCTCCGTGCTGTGGGAAGGCAAAGCCAACACACCTGCCGCCACTGCCGAAGCGCTGAAAGATCACGGCTTCAGCGCAGACGATTACGCGGTGGCCCTGCAAACACTGCTGGCGCGCGGCTGGGTGACGGAAGATGAGGCGATCTACACGCTTACGGCGGACGGCAAAAAGCGCCGCGACACCGCCGAAACGCTGACGAACGAGTACTTTTATACGCCGTTCTCGGTGCTCACAGCCGCCGAACGCGCTGAACTGAACACGGCGATGGAGCAGGTATTGGCAGCGTTGCAAGCCATCGCTGCCCAGTAAGCGAGTGGGAAGGTTCGCGGATATTTTTCGTGTAGGGACGTTCAACTGAACGTCCAATTAACTTTGAATCGCACCACTCTCACAGTAATTGGCTGTTTCCAACTGGCGGCGAACAGGCTATCTTTAAAGGTGCATTTGCCGCGCTTTCACTGCCAGGAATTGAATGGCACCCTATGAAAAACCATCCTTCGGAGTCCCGTATGAATGACCTGCTGCGCGAAGCATTGCCAGTTGTTGTCTCCATCATCGTCATCATCGCCGTCGCTGTGCTGCGCCGTTATTCCAACACGCTGGCGGCCATCACCGCCACCATGCCGCTGAATGTGCCGCTGTCGCTGTGGATTATCTACAGCGCCGAAAACGGCAATCAGACGGCCATGACCAATTACGCATCGACGCTGTTCTGGGGGCTGCTGCCGACGGTGATTTTTGTGATCGTGGCGTGGCTGGCCCTGCGCGCAGGCTGGGGACTAGTGCAAACGATTGGCGTCGGCTATTTCGCCTGGGCAGTAGGCGTCGGCGTGCTGCTGCTTGTCAGGCGAATGCTGGGCGCGGGATAATCGTTTCTCGCTATAATCAAATGCAGGTTTGATAATAGCTTAAACGGATAATCCGCGATGACCTTTTTATCTCCTGCCGAACAACGCACGTTAGCCGCCATCTGCGATACCCTTGTACCCGCGCTGCAAGCCGAAGCGGGCGAAGACCCACGCCTGATGGCCCTCTCCGCCAGCGAACTCAATCTGACGCAAGTCCTTGAAGAGGGGCTGGAACGTATCACCGACGCCAGCGCCAAATCGCAGTTGAAACAGTTCCTGATGCTGCTGGAAACAGGATTGTTCAACGGCGTGCTCATCGGCCACTGGTCGCCGTTCTCACAGATGCCGCTGGAAGCACGCACGCAGCTTTTGTACACGCTGGCGACGCACCGCCTCGAAGTGCTGCGTAAGTCCTTCGCCGGGCTGAAACGGCTGGCGCTGTCCATCTTTTATTCGCTGCTGCCCGACGGCGAGACGCACCCACTGTATCCCGTGTTCAACTACCGCCTGCCGCCGCCGACTCCCCACGAAGGCGAACGCCCCATCAAGCCGCTGAAACTCACGCAGTCCACGACACTGACCTGTGACGTGCTGGTGATTGGCTCCGGCGCGGGTGGCGGTGTGGTCGCCGGAGAACTGACAGCGGCAGGGCATGACGTGATCGTCGTCGAGAAGGGCGAATACTTTGCCGACGGCGATTTTCGCGGGCG
Source organism: Anaerolineae bacterium (assembly GCA_046328675.1). Taxonomy (GTDB): domain Bacteria; phylum Chloroflexota; class Anaerolineae; order Aggregatilineales; family Phototrophicaceae; genus JACAER01. Next base: position 25,418 of record JAXLWC010000011.1, on the reverse strand, counting down.
CGAACTGGAAAGCTACGAACGCATGTATGAGAAGTTCGGCGCGCTGACCACCGTCGATACCAGCTTAGTGGTGCTGGCGGGGAGCATTCTCGGCGGCGGCACGACGATCAACTGGTCGGGTTCGCTGCGCACGCCGGATTATGTCTTGCAGGAATGGGAACGCGAGTACGGCTTCAGCGGCGTCAGCGGCCACGAATTCCAGCGCAGCCTCGACGCGGTGTCGCAGCGCATGTGCGTCAACAGCGACGAACAGTGGCGGCGCAGCATCAACAACATGGTCTTCGAGCGCGGCTTGCAGTCGCTGAACTACAACGTGACGCCGATTCCGCGCAACGTCAAAGGCTGCGAGGACTGCGGCTTCTGCAACTTCGGCTGTCAGTTCGGCGCGAAACAAAGCACGCTCAAAACCTACTTGCAGGACGCCCACGAACGCGGCGCGCGCATCGTCGTGCAGGCCCATGTCGATAAGCTGCTGCACAGCGGCGGCAGAATCAGCGGCGCACAGTTGAGCGTGCAGGATGGCAGCGGCGGGCGTTTCGGCGTGACGGTCAAATGTAAGGCGGTGGTGCTGGCGGCAGGTTCGCTCAACACGCCAGCCATCATGCTGCGTTCCGGCTTGAGCAATCCTAACATCGGCATGAACCTGCGTCTGCATCCCACCACCGTCACCAGCGGCTTTTTTGCCGAGCCGATCCGCCTGTGGGAAGGCGCGCCCATGACTCGCCTCACCTCCGAGTTCGCCAACCTCGACGCGCGCGGTTACGGCGTGCGCCTGATGAACGCGCCGGGGCATCCGGGGTTATTCGCGCTGGCGACAGCGTGGTTGTCCGGCAGGCAGCACAAGGTCGCCATGCAGCAGATGGAGCACACGGCAAACATCATCATCATTACCCGCGACTTCTACGGAGGGCAGGTGAAAGTTGACCGTGCGGGCAATCCCGAAGTCCATTACCGGCTGCATCCCGCCGACGGCCAGCACATGATGAAGGGCATTCAGGAGGCGCTGCGCATTCATGTCGCGGCGGGCGCGGTAGAGGTTCATGCGCCGCACAACAGCCGCCCCGCCTATCGTCCGGGGCGCGACGGCACGCTGGATTCGTACCTCAAGCGCGTGGCGGCGCTCGGTTTGCCGGGGAATGGTTTCGCCCTGTTCAGCGCCCATCAGATGTCATCGTGCCGTATCGCGGGCAGCGCGGCGCGGGGCGTGGCTGACCCCAACGGCGAAAGTTACGAGGTCAAAGGGCTGTTTTTAGCTGACGGGAGTGTGCTGCCGACGTGCAGCGGCGTGAACCCGATGCTGACGATTTTAGGCACAGCCCACTTCCTCGCGCAGCGCATTAAGACCAGGTTGTGAGCGATTAACAAAGGCAAAACCAGAAACGGCGAAAACAGGAGCCGTTACGCGAGCCGTGAAAAGTTTGAGGCAGCGAGGCATTTTGTCGCGCAGCAGCATCCCGGAGAGTCCGGAAAATTCAGTTGCCTGTATGAACGTTTGAACAGGTTTGGAAACCTGAACGGGGAGAAATGCGAAAAGAGAAAGAAAAGCCCAAACATGGCGAAAATCGCTATCAGATGGAGTTTTCAGCGCCTTTGTCGTTGCACACGTGTCTTTCCCTCATTGCAGACCTGGACAGGGGAGACCGCAGCGGGAGATCCATCAGCACGAGCGTTCATCAAGACCCTTGACCCAGAGTCCGGCACGTTTGCAGTTCGCAAAGGCTCCGTGATTGTGCGCGGAGTTCTGGTTAAACAGGATGAGTCTCACAGGTCGTCTGCAAAGGTGATATGACCCTGATGGCAAACTGGTTTACATTCCATTCGCGTTAGCGACGGCAGTAGGTTCAGTTGCGATGATGGCAGAAATCAGTTTTTCGTTCGGGTTCACCTTTATGCTGGCGAGCAGCGTCATTTTGTTCATGGATCTTTTTAAGTTTTTTCGGACGCAGGACGATTGCTGGAAACAGTACAGCGCGCTGGCGGAAGCGTAAGTTCCGCCCGAAACTATATTTTAGAAAACCCGCAGAACACCAAAAACATCGCGGCAAATCCGATACGTCCAGCGACACAATACACCAATAACCTATACAATTTTTATCAGTCTCAAAACGCGTAGGTGCCGGGGCACAGCCCACTTCCTCGCGCAGCGCATTAAGACCAGGTTGTGGCAGAGCGATTAGCGAAGGTAAAAAAACAGCAGCGGCAATCGGAGTGAGGAGGCGTTGACCGCCTTCCCCACTCACCCGCCACGCACCAGGTTTCTCAGCGCGAAATAGAGTCTCTCAGACCCCCATATTGCTCAGGATGTTGACCACCGTCGAAACCGCAGCCGTCAGCGCCGGATGTTCAGCTTCCAGATGAGCCACGTTATCCTCCAGGCGGCGCAGCAGCGCGGGATGATGTTCAGGGTCAGCCAGCGCCTGCTGAATATCGGACTGCAACACACGCGCCACCTCTCGCGTGGCATCCCCCATGTTCTCTGTCCTGCCAAGTTCACTGTGGAGCTGTTCCAGAGCCTTGTCGAGATCTTCCTTGACCATAGTGAATACCCCCACACCTGTACCGGATTCCTTGCTTCCACTGTACCATAGGCGCCAGCAAGGTAAAAGCGCCATTCACGAATGCGGCTCAAAGGCAAACAGTGCGCTCTGGACATGCCGTGTCAGATACGCTCCCTGTGCCAGTGTGAAATAAGTGCCTCGCGGTTGCACGACTTTACGACGATAGTCGCGCGCGTGTTCTTCTGACCAGAAGAAAATGGATTTCCTTCAGAAGCCGTCGATAATACTTTTTGCCCCCGGCTCAACCGAATTCATCGGCGCGAAGAACAATGGGCGCGCTTCTGTTTCCCGTACCGCGAACTGCATCTCGCTGTCCAGTTCAATATGCAGCGGCTGCTGACAGTGTGCGCATTCGGTTTCAATCAGCCCCGCGATGTATTCCTGACGTAAGTGCCCTTGCACGAAGGGCAGCGCGATGGCATCCACCGCTCAGGCCGCGTAAACCACCTCGCCAGTCTGGAGCGTGACCCGATGCGGCGTTTTGTCCGCCGTCACCGGATAGGCCCACGCCACCGCCCCATGCTCATTCCTGAACAGAAACGTCATGTGCCTTTCGAGTTCCTCCAGAATAGACACCACCTGCGTCAACGGCAGTGACAGGCTCGCGGCGATGTATTCCGGCGGCAAAGGCTTCCCGACTTTTGGGATTTCCCTGACCACGAAATTGCGCACCGCATGATGTTCCGGCGACATAAAACTCAGGCTCGCCGCCATCTGCGCCGCGTTCTGCTGCACCTGCTGCTGCCACAGGAAACGGGGAATCGGCAGCAGATAGCGGGACACACCCAACAGAACATTCCCGTTCAAACTGTTATCCGCCATGCTCGACTGCATCTTTCTTCGGCTCGCTAAAAACCGCATCAAGCGAGATTTTTGTCGGCTCTATTCGGGCAATCACCCGCGTCTCTTTGTCTCGTTGTTCAGCCGACAGCACATCGCCGTAAAAATGCTGCCTGCCCATGTAAAGCTGCGCCAGTTTATCGGCGTGCGCTTCAGCCCCTTCGCTGCTCATCTCGACGACCTTGCCACGTACCTCAATCCAGCGGCTGTTGTTGCTGGGGTCAATCACCAGCAGCGACACTTTGGGATTGGCGTGCATGTTGCGCCCTTTCTGGCGTTCGAGCGTGGTGTTGATCAGGACATGCGTCCCATCATAATCCGCCCAGACGATGCTGGACTGCGGCTGTCCATCGGGCATCATCGTTGTCAGGATGCCAAGCACCGCTTCCACAAGTAAATCACGGTGCGAATCAGGAATCGGCAGCATGGTTGGCTTACCCTTCTACTCGAATGCGGGTCGGCGCGATTTTGACGCGAGTCGGCGTGAACTGCGTTTCGAGGTTGGCGGGGACGCTGTCGCCAAAAAATTTAGCATCGGCTTTCTGCGCGTATTTGCTCGTCAGTTGGTTCAGATGGTCGAGCGCGCCTTCTTCGGTCATTTCCACAACCGTGCCGCGAATCTCGATGTTACGCTCCGGGTTGCGCGGGTCATAGGCCAGCAGCGTCACATGGCTGTTAAGGCGCATGTTCTTCTCTTTGCGGAAGCCGCGCATGGTGTTGATCAGAAGGTAACCGCCTTCGCGATTACACCACACGGGGGTTGTCTGCGGCTGTCCATCGGGCATGACGGTGGTCAAAGCCACGTTATAACAGCCGTCTATCAAATCAACATGCGAGTCAGGAATTGGAATTGGAATCATCACAGTCTCTTCACTCACAGTCTGATAAATGGGCGTTCAGGGAGCGTGTGACGCGGGTGCGGCCTTCGTGAGGAGTTGTTTCCGCTCAGGTTTAAGGTTGTGGCGCAGTTTCCTTGGCAGCAGCGTCATGCGCCCGAATTTCGTGAATAACGATAGACAGCATCAACAACGTGCATAAAAGTGCTCCGATGACGAGTAACTTCTTCATAGTGCCTCTCCTTTAATCATGTCATGGACCGCAGTACTGCGATACGCTCCCTACTCTGACGATAGCGACTCCTCGCTCCCCTGTCACGTAACAGGAGGTAGTCAATCGGCGTGATTATCGTCACGATTCAGCAGTGCGCTGCATTTGCATTAACCTTTGCCTGTATGCAGCCCTTTACACAGCGTCACCCAGTCGTATCCTTCGCGTGGGTTAGCAGTCGTAAACCTTTCTCCGCAAGTCTGCTACAATTTAGATGTCCTCATTTGATGTTGGAGTTAACTTTATATGCCCGATGAACGCGACTTAGACCATTTGCCAGAGGAGGAGTCGTCTGAACAGGAAACCATTCCGTCGGACGAACTGCTGGCATCGGATAACCAACCCCACAACGACGCCGTAGTGGAATTTCCGGAACAACCCCAAAGACTGCCCGTGCATCCCGACGACGACGTGCCCTTCCGCCTGCCGATGGCCAGCGACGCGGCAGGAGTGGACGACGACGAAACCGGTGACATGCCGCCTGTCGATGACCCCGCACCCGGCGGCAAGAAGTTCCAGCAGCACAACATGCCCACCATGCCCATGTATCAGGAGCCGCAGCCGCCCGCGCCCGGCAATCGCACACTCCCCGGCAGCGGCGGCCTCGACCCGAACCCCGACTTCTACCCGCGCCCGGAACAAACCATGCGCAATCCACGCGTGCAGATTCCCGCGCCGCCCAGCAGTCCATCGCAGGCTTACACACAGCCCACGCCGAGCTATAACCCTTATCAGCGTCCGCCCGCCGTTGTGCCCTCGCAGCAGCAGGGCAACCTGCCGCCCGCGCCGCCCAACGCCGCCATGCAAAACGCGCAGCAGCAGCCAAAGCGCAAAGCCAAAAACGGCGCGAAAGGCCGCCGCAAGAAGTTTATGGGGATGCCCATCGGCTGCCTGTACATCATACTGGGGACATTCTTGTCCTTCTGCGGCGGCTTCACCTGTATCACCGCCACCGTCAGCGCCTGGGCCTACAACCGTGTCGATACGCTGGCGCGCGAACGCATCGCCGCACTGGATACTTACACTAACTTCCAGAGCACCTTCTTTTATGACCGCAGCGGCACGCTGCTGTACGAGCAGTTCAACGAAGGACGCCGCAGCAACGTCTCCTACGACGACTTCCCGCAGTATCTGATTGATGCCACCGTCGCCATCGAAGACGACACCTTCTGGACGAACCCCGGCATCGAAGTGGAAGCCAACATCCGCGCGGGCTTGCAGTATTTCGGCATCGTCAGCGGCTCGTCGGGTGCCAGCACCATCACGCAGCAGTTGGTGCGTAACGTGCTGTTTGATTATGCCTATCGCTCTGAACGCAGCCTCACACGCAAGGTCGAGGAAATCATTCTGGCGCTGGCGCTGACGCAGCAGAAATCCAAAGAAGAAATCCTGACGATGTACCTCAACGAGATTTACTATGGTAATCTCGCCTACGGTGCCGAAGCCGCCGCGCAGGTGCTGTTCAACAAACCCGTCAACGAGCTGACGTTGGGCGAAGCCGCACTGCTGGCAGGTTTGCCACAGCTTCCCGGCGAATACGACCCGCTGAACCCCGACCCGGATATTCAGGCTGCGGTAGAACTGCGCTGGCGCACGGTGCTGGATCGTATGGTGACCGAAGGCTACATCACCGACGCCGAACGTGACGCCGCGCTGGAAGCGGGTATCTCCTATAACCCCTCGACAGATGTATCCCTGCGCGCGCCGCACTTCACCGTCTACGCGCAGAATGACCTCATCGAAGTCATGACAGGTCTTGGCTTCAGCCCCGAACAGATCGCGGCAGGCGGTTATCACGTTTACACCACGCTCGATCTGGGGGTGAACGACATGGCGCAGCAGGCCATCGCGCAGCAGGTCTCGCGCTTGTCCGGCAACAACGTTACCAACGGCGCGGTCATTATCATCCAGCCGACAACGGGCGAAATTCTCGGTATGGTCGGCAGCGTCGATTACTACAACGACGCCATCGACGGACGCGTGAATGTGACGACGGCGCTGCGTCAGCCCGGCAGTACGATGAAGATTTTCACCTACTCGGCGGCGCTGGAAGCTGGCGTTATCACACCCGGCAGCGTCATCTGGGATACGCCGACACTGATGCGCCCCGAATATCCCGAAGGCAACGCACCGCGCAACTACGATGGCAGCTATCACGGCCCGCTGACCATGCGTTACGCGCTGGCCAACAGCTACAACATCCCGGCGCTGCAAACCATGCGTCTGATCGGCGTTGATTACTTCCTCAACTTCGCCAACCGTTTAGGCATGACCAGCCTCGGCACCGACGCCAGCCGCTACGGCATTTCGCTGACGCTGGGCGGCGGCGAACTGAGCCTGCTGGAACTGGCGCGCGGTTACGCGGTCTACGCCAATCAGGGCGTGTTCGTCGATACCACGTCGATTCTGTGCATTGTCGATAACAACGAGAACATCGTCTACCAGTACGAAACGGGCTGCCCACGCGGCGCGGCCACCGAAAACACCATCACGCGCACCGGGCTGGGCACGCAGGTCATCGACCCGCGCATCGCCTTCGAGATGAGCGACATCCTGCGCGACAACGTGGCCCGCAGTTCGGCGATGGGCAGCAACAGCGTGCTCAACACAGGTTCGCTGATTACGTCAGTCAAGACGGGCACGACCAACGACTACAAGGACAACTGGACGGTTGGCTTTACGCCCAACGTCGTCGTCGGCGTGTGGGTAGGCAACAACAACGGCGACCCGATGAACAACGTTTCCGGTCTGACAGGCGCCGCGCCCGTCTGGAACACGGTGATGACTTCGATTTACGCCAACAACGAATGGCTGTCACACTTCACCGTCAACGGCCAGCTAAACCCCGATGCCTGGGGCAATCCGGCGGGCATGACCTACACCACCATCTGCGACCCGCGCCGCCTTGTCGATCCTGCCGTGAACTGTTCCACGATGAACGAGTGGATGTTCGATTATCCGGCAGGTGTGCCCGATGGCACCGGCGGCCTGGTCTACGGCAGCAGTTTCTACCAGCAGGCCGTGCCCGGTAACATCTACATTCAGGAGGAATCGCCCAGCGTTTACCGCGTGCTGGTGCAGGGCATCCCGCCGCAGATCAGCAGCCTGATTACGTTCCAGGTGGGCGCAGGGCAAGCCGCGCCGCCGTCGCCGATTTACTGCCGCGTGCCCGTTGACCTGGCCGCTGGAGCGCCCGCCGCACAGCAGTTGTTGTTCCTCGCGCCGCCGCCCAACGCCGATGACGCCGCGCGCGCTGAAGAATGGGCGCGTTCGCACGGCATCGCCTTCCTGCCGACGATTGACTGCACGCCGGAACTGCTGGCGGGTGGCGGTGTCGGCGCAGGCAACGCCTACGTCCCGCCGGGCACGTTCGCTGAAATCACATCGCCCGCTACGGGGCAGGTGCTCTCAGGTGTAGTGCCCATCTTCGGCACAGCATCATTTGATCCGGGGCAGGTGCAGTTCTACAACGTGGAAATCGTCGGCGGCATTTACGCCAACTGGACGCCGATTCAGGACTCGCAGCGTAATCCCATCGTCAACGGCCAGCTTGCCGCGCTGTACACCCCGATTGAACCGGGCAGCTACGGACTGCGCGTGGTGTTCGTCAACAACAACGGCGAAACCATCGTCGGCGCGCAAATCAACTTCACGGTACAGTAACACCATAATTTCGCAGGGGCGGACACACAAGTCCGCCCTAATTAGCGTATAATAGGCAGAGGATAGGTTAAAGGGTTAGGCTATGATTCCTACGCCTGCAATTGTTGATGTGCCGCTGCGAACGGATGAAAACGGCGTGATACGCATTGGCAAAACGCGCGTCACCCTGCAAACGGTGATTGTGGCTTATCGTCAGGGAGCAGCGCCGGAACGAATTGTAGAAGACTTTGATGCGTTGAGCCTTTCTGACGTTTTTGCGGTCATCAGCTACTACCTGCAACACACCGACGAAGTGGATGCCTATATCCATCAGCAAAAAGCCGAGTCAGAACGCATTCGCCGCGAAATCGAAAGCACACGACCCCACATGCTCACCTTGCAGAACAAATGCGGACGATAATGGCAGATAAAACGTAAAGGACGATGCCTGATGTGCTTGCTTGCAGATGAAAACTTCAAGGGGCGATTCTCAAAGGTATTCGCCAACGAAACCCTGATGTTGATATTCTGCGTGTCCAAGACCTTGAAATCTACCAATCTGCTGATCCGAAGGTTTTAGAATGGGCAGCAAAAGAGAATCGTATCCTGCTGACCCATGATGTTCAAACCATGACCGGCTACGCCTATGAATGCGTGGCAGCCGGACTAGCCATGCCCGTGTTATTGTGCCTATGGATATGCCAATCGGTCAGGCAATAGATGAACTGCTTACCCTCTTGGGGGCAAGTAAGCCCGAAGAATGGGAGAATCAGGTTATCTACCTGCCGTTATAGAATTTTGGTTTACTCCCCCACCACCGCTTCGACCACCCCGCCATCGAGCGGGCTGCCATCGGGCGTCGTCGCTGCCAATGCCTGCCCTCGCGCGTCAAACTCTATCGTTACCCGCAGACAGTCGCGCGCTTCCGTCCATGTGAAAGGTCGCAAATCAGTTTGAATTTCTCCGGGCTGCCATACCTCGAAGGGATGTGCCGCCCCAGACCGCCGGCCCCAGACTGCGTGACTAACGTATCGCCACAGTACAGCGACAGGACAGCTGCGCGGCGTTCGGTGTCTCGACCAACCAGCGTGCGCACCACCACATCGCTTCCGTCCCATGTGGCGCTGGCTTCGTCAGCGCAATGCCAGCGTCGTCAAAGCGTGTTATCGGCGTATCCGAGCCTTCCATTCCCGGCCCACCGACGTACATCGGCACAAAGTTATCGCTGTCGAAGCGCGTCACGTAGATGTGCTGGAAGTTGAGCAGGCGCGTCGTAAAATCGTCGGTCACTTCCGTCCAGTATGGCGCGAACACGTAGCTCGGCGGCGGCACGAACCCCGCTTCATACTGCCGCTGACGGCGGGCAGCCCTGTTCCGGTCATGGCCTGGACTCCAGCGCGAAGTTGGTATAGCCGCCTTCCATGAACATCACCGCTTCGGAGGTCGTCAGAACCAGCGGTCACGATCCAGCGCGGCGAGGAACGCGGGCGGGTTCACCAGCACGACGCCGCCCTCTCCCGATGCGCAGGCAGATGCCTTCACCATGTACCACGTAATCCGCCTGTTTCAGCGCTTCCAGCTTCGCGCGCCGCCGCGTAAAAGCCGCCGACCAGCAGCACACCGATTCAGCAGTAGCAGCACGCCCGCCGTGCGTCCGGCGTAACGCAGCCAGCGCTGCTGATGAACCCACGCGCCGTAGACCGCCGCGCCGGCAGAACACGCCCGCCCCCGCCGACGACAGCAGCAGCAAACGCGGCGAACCTTGAAGCAGTCGGTTTGCAGGAACAGCAGCGTCGGCAGCGCCGCCAGCAGATACCAGCCCACGCCGCACAGCAGCGGCAGGATATACCGCCTGCCAGCCAGACCAAGGCGACCACGACCACGCCGCCCGCCAGCGCAATCAGCGGCAGTGTGCGCGTCGCTCAGCGTCAGGCGGCGCACCAGCGCGGCGACGGGGTAAATCAGCCCTTGCAGTGCCACCGCCAGCGAATGGGAATCATGCCCATCGACACCAGTTGCAGCGGCGCGGCAGGACGGCAGTTTGAAGCACAGCAGGAGATAAACGCCCGTCAGCGCCAGCAGCGGCAGGGCCAGCAGCGCCATCCGCCGCGTGAACCAACTGCGCCAGCCGTAGACCACCAACGCCAGTTGCAGCAGCGGCACGAGCATCACGCCGTTTTCGTGGCTGAACATGCCGACAAACGCCGCCAGCCAGCACACGATCAAGGGCAGCAGGCCGCGCCGCCTGTCCAGCCACATCAGGCACAGCATAGCGCTACCACCAGCGCCGTCAGCATCACCATACGGAACAGCGACGCCACCTACAGCACCGCGTTGAAGTTAAACGGAACAGCGCCACGAAGCTGCCTGCGATCAGTCCGGCGGCAGGGCGGCGGGTGATGCGCGGGCGATGCGCTGACCGCAATACCGCCAGCACAAACAGCAGCAGATTAAGCAGGTGCGCATGAAGGCGTTGAGATGTCCTTCCAGCGCGTAGTTCAACTCCAGAAGGGAAAACACCATCGGGCGGTAGTACTGAAACGAGGGCGAACCGCCCCAGAAGCGCAGCAGCGGCACGCCGTTCGCGCTGTAATCGCGGATCATGGCGCACAGGATGCCATCGTCGAGGTACAGGGGCAGGCGTAGCGCTGGCTGTAATCGTCGCCAGTGCGCAGGCAGCGCGCCTGTAAAGATCGCCAGAAATTTGCGCATCAGAATCTCTATTCCATGTTAAACACAACAGCGGGGATTGTAACCATAGAGCCAGCCGAACACAGAGCTAGATTCGTAGGCGAGTGAGCTCGCGGATATTTTTCGTGTAGTAGGCGACCACACAGTTGATGATGGGGAGCGGCTCCCGCGCAGCTTTCTCCCTTCTCCTTCCGCGAAGCGAGTGGGAGAAGGGTCGGGGATGAGGGGCTTACCCACCAAAATTCCAGTGGTCATCTAGTAGGGATATTCAAATGCACCTTAACTTTTTAAATTCGGTAACAGCGCCCAACGGAGCCTGCATTTTTCTCCCCTTCCCCGGAAATCGGGCTGGGGTTAGGGGCGCGCCTCCCCTTACTGACTTAATTTGTAAACCCGTATTTGAACGTCCACGTAACCGAATCCACCACTTCTATTCGCAGATTCTGCGCGATGTGTCGCAACTATAAAGAAGTGATAAAATCACGCTTCTGTAACCGTTTTTTTACCAATTGACCCTAGAACAAAATGCGCTTTTTTGTGGTATAATTTTTGTTACTTTCGCCCTCAAATTGAGGATGAAAGACCATGGTGCTTCATCCAATCTCTGTGGCGACACAGGTTGGGTTTAGGATACATTTTAAGCGGGAGAGATGACGATGGCGGGTTATCAGTGATGACAATTGTCGGGAATGTGGGTCGCGACGTGACCCTCCGTTATGCTGGCGTCGGGCGTGGCGGTAGTACTCTGGTGTTGCCGCACACGCAAATTTGGCAGCGGGCGAACAAAGACAGGAAAAGACGCTGCGGGTACGTGTGACAGCATGGCGCAACCTGCCGAGACAGCCAACCAGTACGCGAAGAAGGGCCAGTAGACCATGGTCGTCGGCACGGTAGAAGTCAGTGCCTACCTCGATAAGGCCGCGCCCGCCGCTACGCTGAACCACGGCCGACAACTTCCAACTGCTGGCAGACGCGATGAGGCAGGATGGTGGCGGCGAACGCGGCGATTGCTTACACTTGCCGACCTCAGCGACATCCCCTTCTGCGACACGATAGGCGCATCTTCTACGGTGCGCCTTTGTTTTTGCCTCATATTCAAATTGTAGGACGTTCGATTGCGGCTTAACTTAAATGCGGTAACAGCGCCCAACATGACCTGGGCATGGTTCCCGCCTCCGCAAGCGGATAGGGAGATTACGCGGGTAGATTTTTAACGCTTCACTCAAACTCACCGCCTTCTCACGGCAACCACCTGTCACGGCGAACGCGTTTTCAGCCTCCGCGTGTCGCGAGTTCAAATTTCCAAAACGTCTCAAAAATGGGGAGGGGGTTGGGGTGGGGCTAAACGCGAACGTCCATCTCCTCGCCTTTTGTCTTGGTCTTAGACTAACAGCTAACAGCTAACAGCTAACGCCTTACACGCTTTACGCAGCACCCGCCATGCGCGCCAGCAGCGTGAACAGCACCGTGCGCACATCCTGCGCCGACTCAACATCACAGGGGATGATATTTTCTTCGTTATGGGGTGCCTGTGCTGTTCCGGCGGCGTCATGCAGCGCAATCACATGGGGAACCCCTGCCGCGCGCACCGCAGACCGCAGGGCCGCAACCTCCGCGCTGCTGCCTGCCGTATTCGCCAGCAGCACAACCCCGTGCTGGGCGGACGCGCTCAGAAAGCTCTCAAGCTGGCACACCTGGAAATGCTTCAGCGCAGGCGTGCCGTAGAGATACACCTGTGTGGCACGGTCAACCCTGACCAGCCCAAAATCCAACCCCAGGGGTATCCCTTCCAGTTCCGCGAACATCGCTGGCATCGTGCTGATTTTGCGAATGAAGGTCACCGTGCGGCGCGCAAGGCTTCCGGTGACGAGTATTTTGAGGGTGGTCATCAGGCTCATTCTTCTACTCAGGCATATCCTCCTACTATATGCATGATGATTGTGCTCGTGATCCACCACATGACCTATTATGCTGGAGACAACGGTACGAATTCGCGCTCCTGCTGACCGTAGTTCAGCCGTAGAGCAGCCGTTCACCAGCCGTAGGCAGCGCGCCATTTACAGCCTGCTAAAATGGAGTTGTAATAGAGTTAAATCTCATCGTATGGGTGAAATTTTTCACCCAACAAAATAGTTGGAGAAAACATCATGTTCCGGCACTTGAGAGTCTTACTGCTGTGCGGCCTTTTGCTGCTCACCTTTGCCGCCTTGACGCCTGCCAGCGCGCAGGTTTCCGCGCCTTTCCGCGTCTATATGACGTTTGAAGACGGCCCCACCGACGCCTACACCCCCGGCATTCTCGACACCTTAGCGCAGTACGGCGCGCACGCTACGTTCCTGATCAACGGCTACCAGATCACCGGGCACGAAGCCCTGCTTCAGCGCGAAGTCCGCGAAGGCCATGCGCTTGTCAATCACCTTTGGGAAGAACCCGGCGTATACGCAGGCTCGGCGGCGGAAGATGTCGTCGCCTCGTATCTGCGCACCGAGGAAGCCATCCGCACAGCGTTGGGCGATGTCGCGCCCGCCTACGACGCCCAGATGAAGATGTTCTGGCAGCCGGGCGGCGGCGCGCAGCCCCTGCCCCAGATTGAAGGCGTCAGCGTCATTACCTACAACTGGAACGTGGACAGCGACGACTGCGGCTGGGGAATGCCCGCCGATGTCGATCTGGACACGCTGGATTTTGACCGCGCGGTCATCAACAATGTGTTGGGCACGCCTGTATCCGTCGGTGAGTTTCACAACCCGTACAACGCTTTTGATTACGGCGACGGCGTGGTGATTGCTTTCCACGACATCAACCGCGTCACCGGGCGCGTGCTGCCCACCATCCTGCAAACCCTGCGCGATGCGGGCGCATCCTTCGAGTCGCTGCCGCGCCCCTGGGATCAGGCTGGCACGATGCCCATTCATCTGGGCGTGCCGCCGCAGGCAGGCACAGGCGTCGCGGGTTACACCGCCCCGGCAGCAACACTGGATTACGTCAATGTCCGCGTCGCCCCTGATCTTGGCGCAGACCTCATCACCAGCATCGCCCCTGACGTGCAGGTCACGGCCATTGGACGGGCGGAAGGCTGGATACAGGTGGCCTACGACGGCGGCACAGGCTGGATTTATCGCCCGCTGCTGGACGTGCGCGGCGCTATCCCGAACCTGCCCACTGCCTGAACATTTGGCAGCTTGAACTGATGACATATTGCAGGGGCGAGTCGCTGACTCGCCCCTTACAGCGTTAGCCTGCTTGCAGCGGGAACAGCGTTTCAAAGGCGTGCGGCAGTTCGTCACGCCAGCAGATGGGATTGTGGCCGCCTGCGTATTCGCGATAGGTCACATGATGCGCGCTGAGCAGCGGGCGCACGGCGCGATTAGCACTGAGCAGATATTCGTAGAGGCCACAGTTCATCCAGATATTTAGCGGCGCGCCCGCATAATGCGCGATCATCTGGCGAATCAACGGCGGCGGTTTCATCATTTCCATCTGAAACGCGCCGGACTGGCTGATGACCTGCCCGAACAACGCTGGCATACGCAGCCCGGCATACAGCGCCATCAGGCCGCCCATCGACGCCCCCAGCACGCCAAAGGCCCCCGGATGCTGCTGGATGTCCACCAGATTGAGATGCTTCTGCGCCACTTCAATCACATCTTCCGAAATCCAGGCCAGCGTTGCCTCACTGGCGACATATTCCAGAAAGCGCGCCTGCCTGCCGTGTGCCACCAGTGCCAGCGCCAGCGGACGAATGCGCCCCTGTGCGATGAGGTTGTCGAGGATGGTGCAGATGTACTGGCGGCGCAGGTAATCATCGCCGTCGAACACGATGACCAGCGGCGCGGGTTCCGTGCTCGGCGGCTGATAGAGCCAGACGCTGCGCTTGCCGCCTGCCAGAAAGAAAGGATGCTCCAGCGTGTGCTTGCTGAGGGTACCACGCGCAATGTCGGCGCGCGCACGGACGAGCGTGGTGTGCTGGCAGGCGGGCATGTCGAAGGTGTGGTTGAACTTGCCCATGCCGTTGCTGATGCGCCGCCGGTTATACGGATCATCGACGCGAGCTTCTTCCTCATCGTCGCTGATGTAGACATATTCCATGTAGGTTGCCGGATGCAGTTTCAGCGTGTACGCCCAGACGCCGCGCGCCACCCGTTGGAACTGCGCCGCCGCGTTAGGGTCCCAACCGTTGAAGTCGCCGATGATGCGCGGTGGGCGTTCACCCTGCCAGACGAAGGTAGCGCTGTCGCCATCCAGCAGCGGCGTGCCTTCCTGGCGCGCGCGGATGATGAGCTTATGAACTGCCATAGAGGTCTCCTTGTGCGTCGGCGCCGATTGTAGCGTGAATCGCGCAAAGCCGTTAACGCGTCAGCGAGGCGCGAGTGGGGAGTGTCGCGGATATTTTTCGTGTAGGGACGTTCAATTGAACGTCTATGTAATCCTGAATGTATGATTCGCGGACATCAAGAGGCCTTGGAGTTGCCAGACATCGTAGCGGGTGGAAAATCATGTAACAGAACTGGATGATGCAGTATTGTGAAGGGTGGTTACACTGAGAACGCACCGACCAATAGTCAACGCGGGAGGTGCGTATGGAAACTGAGTGGATCATCGCGCGCACACGCTTGTGGCAGCTGCTGCAGGAACATCCTGAGTTCACCACAGCCGAACTGGCACAGCAGTTAGGCTACTGCGCTGCCTGGGTGCGCAAGTGGCGGCGGCGTCTGCGTGAGCGTGACCCCAACGACCCCCAACGCTTTTGCAGCGTTTCCCGTCGCCCACAGCATGTGCAGAAGCACGTCTCGAAAGTCGTGGAAGAACGGATTGTCCACCTGCGACACACACTGGCAACCCTGTACAACCGTAAGGTCGGCGGCAAAACCATCGCCTACTACCTGCGGCAGCAAGCCGACCTGCAGGGACACTACCTGCCGCGCTCGCCCAGCACCATCTGGCGAGTGCTGCGTCGCCACCACTGCATCCTGCGGCGGGAGCAGCATGAACACCAGCTCATGCTGCGCTCGGAACCGCTGCAAGTGTGGGAGGTAGACTTCTGTGATGTGCCCACCGCCACGGCTTGCGAACGTCGGCAGGCACATCAGGTCGAAGTCTTCAACGTCCTGGATCGCGGGACTTCGCTGTGCGTGGAACTACACGCTTCTGACCATTATGACGCGGAATACACGCTGTTGACCACTGCCCAATTGCTGCTGGTGCATGGGTTGCCGCGTCTGCTGGTGTGCGACAACGACCCGCGTCTGGTGGGCAGCTGGTCCAGCGACGGTTTCCCCTCAGCCTGGATGCGTTTCCTCAGCTGTCTGGGCGTGCAGCCCGCACCACTGCCGCCGCATCGTCCCGACCAGAAACCCATCGTCGAGCGTTTCATCCGCACCCTGAAGGAAGAACTGCTGTGGAAGGAGAAGCCGACCACCGCGCCGGAGACCAATATCCTGCTGCCCGGCTATCACTGGCACTACAACCATGAGCGTCCGCACCAGTCGGTGGTCTGTGCCAACCAACCGCCTGCGGTGGCCTTCCCCAGTCTGCCCCTGCTGCCGCGTGTTCCTGAGCAGATCGACCCGGATGCCTGGTTGCAACCCCTGGATGGTCAGCGTTACAAGCGCGTGGTCGATGCCAAAGGTGCGGTGCAGGTCAACAAACACGATTACTATGTCGGCAAAGCCTGGCGTGGACAACCGCTGAGCGTCTGCGTGGATGCTCAACACCAGCTGTTTGTGCTGGAACAGGCAGGCTCGATCCTCAAACGCAGCCCGATAAAGGGCTTACAGCACAACCTGCTGGACTTTCAGGATTATCTGGGCTGGATGTGCGATGAAGCGCGTTCGGAGTGGGCTGAGTACCAGCGTCGTTTGAAGCAGAAACGCTTGAAGGGAGAGTTGGCGTAAACCCAATCCGAAAATCTAAGGGGAAGCAAGTCGCCGTTCTGAGAGGGTGCTGTATTTGCGCGTCACCTTTCTGGTTCGAGTCTCTGCCCTCCACCTACCTCCACCCGCTACGATGTCTGGCAACTCCAAGGCCTCTTGATGTCCGCGAATCATACATTGAATCTCACCACTCCTCCCACGCGCCCTTCCTGGAATGCCCGCAGTCATTGAGTTCGGGATAAGCCAGCTAAACGGCGTGTCCCATACTTGTCGGGGCGCAGTACATTGCGCCCTTGCCCAACACCCGTTCACTAAGTTTTGTTAGCCTGTACGCGAGGAGTGTGTTATGAGTCCGAAGAAGGATACGAAGTCTCAGGGATTTAGCGCCGATGAAAAGGCCGCCATGAAAGAACGCGCCAAAGAGATGAAGGCCGAAGCGCGCGCCAGCCAGAACAAGGCGCAGGGTGAAGCCGACCTGCTGGCCAAGATTGCCGAGATGACGGGAGCAGAGCGCGACATGGCAACGCGGCTCCATGCCCTCATCAAAGCCAACGCGCCCGAACTCTCTCCGAAAACCTGGTACGGGATGCCCGCCTATGCCAACAAGGACGGCAAGATTATCTGCTTCTTCCAGCCCGCCTCGAAGTTCGGCGCACGCTACGGCACGCTGGGTTTCAACGACGGGGCAATGCTCGACGATGGCGCGATGTGGCCCACCTCCTACGCGCTGATGGAACTGACCCCCGCCGCCGAGGCCGCCATTGCTGCCCTCGTCAAAAAAGCCGTGAGCTAATGCAGGTTCAGCGGAGTCATCACGGTACAGGTCATGTAGGGGCGCGCCTGTGTGTGCGCCCCTTATAGAAATTAGGCGAATCCTGGGTATTTCTCGGCGGGTTCGAGTCTCTTTCATTCGACTTCCCGCCGCTGCATGGCAGCCGGATGGCTTTAAGGCTTGTCCGGTAATCAACTAGAGCCTGGTTGTAACGAATAATTAGGCACGAGATGTTCGATAGAAATGTTTGTATTCAAGGTTGTGTTAGACGCGCCAACGCCGTTTTTGTGTCTACTTCAGTAGACGTGATAGCCTGGCAGCCAGATGGCTTTAGCCTCAGGCGGCTCAACACAGGGTAATCTTGATGATCACAACCACTCTCTTAGGCTTTCACGAGCTTCCCCTCAGCTTCAAAACTCACCACGAGGTTAAATGAGAGACCGTTGCAGCGCTTATTTGACCGTAACGTAGACCAAGGGCAACCCCTTCAGTGGGTTTCCAACACATAGCCACCAGTTTTGAACTGGTGGCGTCCCCAACGTGAGGCTTCCCATTACCGGACAAGCCTCTTTAGCCGCTGGCGTTACTTCACCCGCCGCAAACAAAAGAGCGCATACTACCCTGCACGCGCTCTTTTGTATTTGATGCTGCTCTAGGCCGCGCTGAACTAACTTGCGCACACCCCTTTTGCCCGTTGGTCGGCACTGCGTACCTTACGACCCGACCCCCGACTGGCTGACAGGCAGGCCCGGCTGCAAGCCTGAGCGCACCATCGCCAGATCAAGAATCATCAGAATCAAGCGGTCATACGTCCAGCCCGCCGCCAGCGACTGAATGCACAAATCGCTGTAACCGGGGTTCAGGCCCGGCAGTGGGTTCACTTCCAGAATGTACGGCTTATAATTCTGCGCCTCGTCCAGCCGGAAATCGACGCGCGACACATCCTTGCAGCCCATCACGCGGAACACCGCCGCCGTCAGCCAGTGCAGTTCGCGCAGTTGTTCCGCTGTCAGGTGTGCCGGACAGTGGTAATGGAAGTCGTCGGCCAGTTCCACTTTCATGCGGTTGGTGTACAGTCCGGCTTCTTCCGGCCCGTAGGCGTGGACATCCACTTCCAGCGCAGGCAGGAATGTCAGCGTGTCGGGGATTTCACCGCCCGCCATGCGATCATTGAGCTTGCGCGCCGCGTTAGCCCGCAGGTTGCCCAGCACGCCCACCGTCACCTCGCGCCCCTTGATGTAGTGTTCCACCAGCACAGGCTGGCTGTAGCGTTGAATCTGTTTGCCCACCTGATCGCGCAGTTGGGCAACCGTCGTGACGATGCTTTCGCCGCTGACGCCCATGCTTGTCCCTTCGCGGCTCGGCTTGACGAACAGCGGGAAACGCAGCTCTCCGGCTTCGTTCAGCAAATCGTCATCAATCGGCTCATTGGCCTGCTCAAGCACCTGAAACTCCGGCGTGGGTAGCCCATGATAAAACAGCACGCGCTTGGTCATCGGCTTGTCCAGTGCCAGCGCCAGCGCCAGCACCTTGCTGCCCGTGTAAGGGATACGCAGCATTTCCAGCACCGCTGGCACCTGTGCCTCTCGCCCGTCACCGAAATGGCTTTCGGAGATGTTGAAGCACAAATCCGGCTTATAGGCCATCAGCCGTTCCATCAGGTTGTGCGGTGGCACAATCTGCGCCTCGAAAAATTCAGCTTCGTGCCCGGCCTTTTGCAGCACCTCGATGATGCTGTTGGTGGTCTTCGGGCTGTCCAGATCGTCCCACTGGTCAGCGACCATGCCTTCCCATGTGGGAGCGTTTTTCTTCAAATTAGCTAGTACCGCGATACGCATACTATCTCCTGAAAGGGCGGCTGTTACCGCATTGATACAAATTAACGTTGCAATTAGGTTTGAATGCACAGTATAAATAAAGCGTTCTCATTCATCTTACGAAAGAGGTTAGACCATGGCCAAATCCACCTCCAGGCGTAAACAGAATCGACTGCGAGATCTGTTTTTTATCAGACGTTTTCCCAAGCGCCAGGTTCCCGAAGACTGGGAACGCCCCGAATCCGATAAGGAGTATGCCCAACTGCTGGAATCGGAAGATTTCATGACGCTGCACTTTGAACGCGATAAGGACGACAAATACCCCGTTGTCGTGCAGGATTTGAAGGACATGGACGAGCACCTGCTGCCCACATTCTTTGAATTCAGCCAGAAATCCAAATACTTCCAGAACATGTTCTACACCTACCAGTGGGTCTTCATCATGGGTACTTTTGGCACCACCGTCCTCGGTGTCCTCATCACCTATCTCTTTAATACGCCCGAAGCGCTGGACGGCATTCCCTTCAAAATCATCACCCTGCTCACCTCGCTGGTCAGCGCCCTGATTGCCGCCATGACCGCCCTCGCCAACCGCCGCCAGCCCCAGCGCCGCTGGGCCACCAGCCGCCGTGCCGCCGAAGAACTGCGCATGAATTATTTCATCTACATCTCACATCTCGCGCCCTACGATCAGGCAGACCGCCTCGATGTGCTGCGCGCCCGCGTCGTTGACTTACAGGACATGGAGGAACAAGATGTCTGATCAACCGGCTCCCGAAAATCCAACCCCGGCACCGACTACGCCGCCAGCAGCCGCCACGCCGCCCGTCATCCCCACACACAGCAAGGTCGAGCAGGCGCTTCTCTACAATGCCTATCTCAAGCATCGTATTGACGTGCAGAAGCGTTTCTACCGGGATCGCATTCAGGAGAACATGCTCAACTCCGATTTTTCGTTCATCAGCGCCACCGTCATCATGGCGATTACCTCGTTCCTGTCAGCGGCCAGCGCGGTGCTCGGCACGCCCATCGTGACCTTTATCGGTGCCCTGCTGCCAGCCCTTGCCGCCACGCTCGGCGCATTCCGTCAGCTTTACGGCTGGGATCGGCAGTCGCGCATCTATCAGGATGCCATGCGCGGTTTGGCGCGTGCTGGCTTGCGCATTCCCGATAACGACGAACTCCCCAACAAGAACCTTGCCACCATTTACCCGCCGCTGGTGACCGCCATTGAAGATGTCTTCAAGGCGGAGATCAGCCAGTGGGGCCAGTTCGTACTCGATAAGGACAAGCAGACGGACGAAGAAGCCGCCGCCGATCCCTTTAACCGTCTCATCAACAACATGGGCCTGTCTGAGGAACAGATCAGCGCCATCCGCAAGATTGTTGACTCTGGCAAGACACCTCAGTAACGGCGGGTGGGGAGTGTCGCGGATATTTTTCGTGTAGGGACGTTCAATTGAACGGTCACGTACCCCTGACTCTCACCACTCCTCGGTAGCGCAGCATAAAACAGGGGCGCTCAAATGAACGCCCCTTCCCTGCTGCTAGTGTTTGCCGTTTTTACCGTTCGGCTTATGCCCGTTCCCGTTTTGTTTGTGGCCGTTGCCATTGGTGATCGGAACTTCTTCCGCGACCTTGTGCTCCTCACCAATGCCGTGTGCTTTCCACTTGGTTTCATCGCTGTTCAGGCGATGCTGTTCCCCGCCGCGCTGGTGCAGTTCATCAAAACCTTCCGGCTTGATCGACAGCGTTTCGTCTTGCAGCAGCCCAAGAATGCCCGACTGCCCCGGCTCTGGCCGTTTGGCGACCTGCCGATCAAGGTAGTCGATGCCGTGCGGGTCGTAGTCTTCCGGCTCATGGTACGTCGTGATGAACCCTTCGTAGTTGCGCAGCACCACTTTGTTGGGGGCCTGGCTGATCAGGTAGTTGGGAATGACCGGAATCTTGCCGCCGCCGCCCGGAGCATCCACCACATAGGTCGGCACCGCGTAGCCGCTGGTGTGTCCGCGCAAGCCCTCGATAATCTCGATACCTTTGGACACGGTGGTGCGGAAGTGTCCCGCGCCTTTCACCATGTCGCACTGATAGAGATAGTACGGGCGCACACGGTTGCGCACCAGCTTGTGTACCAGTTCGCGCTGGATGTTTACGCTGTCATTGATGCCAGCCAGCAGCACGCTCTGGTTGCCCAGCGGGATACCAGCGTTTGCCAGCTTGTCCAGCGCGCGGCTCAGTTCCGGCGTGATTTCTTTGGGATGGTTGACATGAATGTTCATCCACACCGGATGATACTGCTTCACCATCTCGCAGAATTCGTCGGTGATACGCTGCGGCAGGAACACGGGCAAACGGCTGCCGATGCGGATAATCTCGATGTGTTCGATTTCGCGCAGGCTGGCAAGGATGTGCTCCAGCATCTTCGGCGCGATAGCCAGCGGATCACCGCCGCTGAGCAGCACGTCACGCACCTGAGGCGTGCGCCGCAGATACTCTAACTGTCGCTCGAAGTCGCTCTTGCTGAAGGTCTGCCCCGGCTGCCCCACGATGCGCGCAGCGTGCAGTAGCGGCAGTAAGACGCACACTGCGTCGTCACCAGCATCAGCACGCGGTCCGGGTAGCGCTGCACCAGCCCCGGTACAGGACTGTGTTTATCTTCGGCAAGGCTGTCTTCCATCATGCCTTCAAAGGCGCGCAGTTCACGTCCCAACGGAATCACCTGCCGCCGCACAGGACAGCGCGGGTCGTTGGGGTCAATCAGGCTGGCGAAATACGGCGTGATATCCACACGGAACTTGTTTTCCGCTTTTAAGCCTGCGATTTCTTCAGAGGTGAGATGAATGATCTGCGACAACTCCTCGTAGGAGTTGAGGCGGTTCGCCATCTGCCAGCGCCAGTCGTCCCACTTCTCGTCGGGAACGTCGGCCCATATTGCCGGGCGCGGCGTCCGCACAAACGGTTTGCGGCTGCGGCGCAGCGTGGTAGAGGGTGGTTCTTCAGAGGGGGGTTCCTCAGAGGGCGGTTCTTCGGCCTGCTGTGCTTGTTTTTCGATTTCCAATGTCATGGGGTTCTAACACGCTCCTTTAAGCGCTCAACCTAAACAACCAATCACACAGATTGGATATACCGGAAATTTGATTGCTGTCAAAACGAGTGAAACTTTTACAAGCGACCAACTTTTTTCGAGGGAAACAATTTCACTTTTATTATAGCTCAAATTCAACGTTGTCAATGTTAGAACCCTGTCAATAGCAGGCTTCCCCAGCCCCCAATTTTTAGGGGGATCACCTTGGTTTTTGTGTTACGGTAGCGCTACCGATTTGTAAAGGTTTTTCAAAAATGTCAAGGATTCAAATCATCAGAATTGTAGAAATTGTACACAAGACGAATTATTCCCTCCCGGACACAAAACCAGATACCTCATGGCCTCTTGTGAACCAATACACCCCATGAATTACGCTCTTGTTTGGGCAAAATACCCAATTTAAATAGGCTGTTTATCGTAAAAATTGCCTAAATGATAACAGGCGTTTCCGCACAGCTTTTGCTCTGAAACCCAGGTTGCGCCTGAATATCACAGCGTTATAATTTCATTTGCCAAAGTCGGCAAAATAACGTGGAGACACTTTGGCGAAATAACAGCTTAGAATCTGAAAGGTACAAAGAAATGAAGCGGTTCTTATTAATTGCAGCGCTGCTGGTACTCGTACTGGGTAGCTTTAGCATGGTGCTTGCACAGGACGTTCCTGCAGTAAATCTGGTTGTTTGGAGCCAGGACGGCGATACCAATAATGCTGTCTTACAAGAACAGTTCCAAATCTGGGCAGATCAATTTGCCCCCGGCGCGACCATCGAAATCGTGCAGAAAGAAACTGAAACCCTGCGTACTGACCTCCTGGCCGCTGGCCTCGCGGGTGAAGGTCTGCCCGACCTGGTGCTTGGCCCCAACGACGCCATCGGTGTCTTCGTAGACGCTGGTTTGCTCCAACCCCTCGACGACCTCTATGACACCAGCCTCTATCCCTACAACCTGGGCGCAGCCCAAATCGCAGGCGTGACCTACGGTGTCCCCACCAACGCAGGTAACCACCTGATGTTCCTCTATAACAAGAGCCTTGTCCCCACCCCGCCCGCCAGCTTTGAAGAACTCGTCACCATGGCTGCGGACATCGAAGCCAGCAATCCTGACATCCAGGGCTTTGCTTATAACCTCAACGAACCCTTCTGGTTCCTGCCCTTCGTGCATGGTTTCGGCGGCAGCGTCTATGATGCCGATGGCAACATGGTCCTCGATACCGAAGCCTGGGTTGAAGCCTATCAATTCGTTCACGACCTGAAATTCGTCTCGGAAGCAGTTCCTCAGGAATGCGATTATGCGTGCGCCGACGACCTCTTCAAGGAAGGCAGCGTTGCCATGATTATCAATGGCGACTGGTCACTGGCCACCTACCTCGACATTGAACAGTCACCGGCTCTCGGCCCCGACAACCTCGGCGTCGCCGTGTGGCCCACCCTGCCCAATGGCGAACATCCCCGTCCCTTCACCGCTGGTAAATTCATCAGCATTCCTGTGACCACCGAAGGCGATCAACTGACCGCAGCCGTGGCCTTCTCCACCTGGCTGACCACCGACGTTGACTCGGTCACCGCTTACGCGCTCGGCACTGGCCGTCTGCCCGCCATCGCTGGCGTCGAAGTCAATGCCGAAACCGACCCCATTCTGGCCGCCTCCGCTGAAGTGCTGGCGACGGGCATTGGTATGCCTGCTGACCCGACCCTGCGCTGCATGTGGGACAGTGTGCGCCCGAACCTCGAAGGCGTCATGAGCGATAGCCTGACCGCTGAAGATGCCGCATCGGAAGCCCAGATTGCTGCCGAGGACTGCCTCGATAGCTAACTTTCGGCTGTACTACCAATGAGAAAGTAGAAACAGTGGGGCTTTGTGCCCCATTGTTTGTTATTAGGAGGCTCGTATGTTTAGTGGCTTGTCGATGGACATCATCGCAAATACTCTCGGTACACTGGTGCCACTTCTCATTGTTGTACTGGGCGGGAGTATTATTTTACAGCTTGTCCTTTATCAGTTCTTGTCCAGGGTCTTGAAGACGCCCCACGCCCTGCCCTACACCCTTTTGGCCCCTGCGGCTGTGGCCCTCATCGTCTTCATGGTATACCCCCTTGTTTATAATGTCATGCTGGCCTTCAGTGACCTGAAACGCGATACCTATCCCTGCTACAGCCCTGTGGCTATTGGTAACTGCGAACTGGATCATCTGTACGGTCTGGATTATGCCTGGGAAAATTTTAAAGACGTATTTGTACGCGAACGTAACGGTGAAATTCTGGGCTGGGGCCGTCTGCTCAGAACTGCCGATTCCACCTTCCCCATCCTGCTGGCCCGCACCTTCGTCTGGACCAGCATCAACGTGATTTTCCACTTTACGCTCGGCATGATCCTTGCCTTAATAATGAATCAAAAGCTGCGTTTTAAGAACATTTACCGTTCTTTGATTGTGATTCCCTGGGCAATCCCTAGTGTAATTGTGGGCTTGACATGGCGGCAGGAATTTCACGCGCAGTATGGCTTTGTCAACGTCCTGATTCAAAGTCTGGGCGGCCCGGCGATTAGCTGGCTGGACGATCCGGGTTGGGCTTTTGTCGCCGTCTTGTTCGTCAACATCTGGCTGGGTGTCCCCTTCTATATGATCATGCTGCTCGGCGGCCTGCAAAGCATCTCGCAGGATTATTACGAAGCCGCGCAGATGGATGGCGCAAACTCGGTGGATCGTTTCTGGAACATCACCCTACCCCTCCTGCGTCCGATTATCATTCCGGCGATTACCCTGGACGTAATCTGGACGTTCAACAAACTGGACATCATCTTCATCGTCACCGGCGGCGGCCCACAGGAGAGTACCAACATCCTCGTGTCGGCCTTGTACAACGCCGCCTTCGGGCCTGCGGCCACTTCCGAGTTTGGCTTTGCGTCCGCCTTCTCTATTGTTATTTTCCTGATCCTCTTTGTCTTTGCCGTTGTCTGGATTACCACCAGCGGCGGTTTGAAGGAGATTTATGACCGATGAACGCCGTCAATGTGGATAAACGTAAACAAATCACT
>JAXLWC010000109.1:0-11358 GCA_046328675.1 Anaerolineae bacterium | reverse complement strand
CTCACCAAACAACAGCCACGCCAGCGCCGTCGCCATCAGCGGCTCCATCAGCGTCAGGATGCTGACGACAGTGGCAGGTGTCGTGCGTGTGCCGCTGAAGAACAGGCCATAGGCCAGCGCCGTCGGCACCGCCCCCAGATACAACAGCAGCAGCCAGCCCTGCGCCGGATAGCTCAGGGCGAACCCCGCGCCAGTGGCAATCGTACACATGAGAATGCTGCCCGTCAGCAGGCCGATAGCGCTGGTTTGCAGCGGGTGATAGTGCCCGACGATCAGCCGCCCCGACAGAATAAACCCGGCGTAAATCGCAGACGCCAGCAGCGAAAAGCCCATGCCCGCCAGCGTGGTGTCGGCCAGTTCGGGGTTGGGCTGCACGTTGACCAGCAGCGTCGTGCCGACGAGCGCGCAGAGCAGCGCCGCGATGATCCACTTGCCCGGACGCTCTCTGGTGACCAGCGTCGAGACAATGGTCACAATAATCGGCGTCGAGCAAACCGTCGTCAGCGTGGCGATGGCTACCCCGGCGTTGGAAATGGCGGCGAAGTAGCTGGCCTGCGACAGACCGAGCAGCACGCCCATGAGCATCATCACCAGCAGGTCACGGCGGGCGACGGCGAACATGCGCCTGCCGAGCAAGCGCCAGCACAACAGCAGCATCAGCGGCGCGGCGATGGTCAAGCGTAAGGCGCTGATGGAAAAGGGCGTGGTGCTTGCCACCCCGTAGAGGGCTTGCGTGGCGGGGCCAGCGGTTCCCCACAAGCTGGCGGCGGTCATAATCAGCAGGACGCCGCGCTGGACGGGGTCGATAGAGCGATTCAAACGTTCCATGTTGAGCATATCCTTTCCTGAATGATGGGCGAAAATGTGAGGGCAGAAAGGAAAATCAAACAGAACGCGCTCAGTTGTGCGCTGCGACGTGCGTGAGTCCGTCCTGCCCTAGCGGGCAGCCGGAGGTGGGGTGTTGATCAGGAGGCGTTGAGGCGTCATCAGATTTTGTACCTGTGGGGTCACATTCGACAGCGGGAACTATAACGGGCGGGGCGGCGCGTGTCAATGCTTATGCCAGATGATTTTAAGTGTGAATTAGCCGCCCGCAGCTAAAGGTGCGGGCTAGTGCGAAAGACCGTAAGCTCGCTATAGGAATTATATTTCCCGGAGTGCGTGCTGACCCAGGCCCTTCGCCGCCCGCAGCTAAAGGTGCGGGCTAGTGCGAAAGACCGTAAGCCTGCCATAGGAATTATGTTTCCCGCAGCGTGTGCTGACCCAGGCCCTTCGCCGCCCGCAGCTAAAGGTGCGGGCCAGTGTGAAAGATCGTAAGCTCGCTTATAGGAATTATACCCTGCAGCGTGTGCTGACCAGGCCCTTCGCCGCCCGCAGCTAAAGGTGCGGGCTAGTGCGAAAGACCGTAAGCTCGCCATAGGAATTATATTTCCCGGAGTGCGTGCTGACCAGGCCCTTCGCCGCCCGCAGCTAAAGGTGCGGGCTAGTGCGAAAGACCGTAAGTCGCCTTATAGGAATTATATTTCCCGGAGGCAAAAGGATCCAAGCTCCTTCGCCGCCCGCAGCTAAAGGCGCGGGCTAGTGCAAAAGACCGTAAGCTCGCTATAGGACCAGTTTCCCGCAGCGTGTGCTGACCCAGCCTGCCGCCGCCTCGCAGCTAAAGGTGCGGGCTAGTGCAAAAGACCGTAGCTCGCTATAGGAATTGTGTTTCCCGCAGCGCGTGCTGACCCTTCAAGGTGTTTATCTTTGGCGTTCGCCTCAACCTTTAGCCTGAGGCAAAGTTAGCCGCCCTATTTCCTCATCGTTCCTTCAGCCAGGCGGCGCTTTCGGCCCATAGGCTGTCTTTGAACTGCTTGCGGAAGAAACCGAAGTGTCCGATTTTGTCCGCGCCAACCTCCTGAGGCGTGACATGTCGATGCTCGGAGGGGGCATTGCTGTACAGTGCGCGCAGGTTTTCGACGGTGCGGAACGGCGCGTAATCGTCATCGGCAAAGCTGTAGAGGCGCAGCGGTGTGGTGACGGCGACGAAGTGGTCAAACAGCGTGCCGCTGTATTCGCTGCGCAGATAATACGGCTTGCGTCCGGCGTTGGCCCAATCGAGCACGACGCGCGCCGGAATGTCGTGATTCGCCCATGCCCACGAGCCGCGCCGGGAAGTAGCCGTAGATCCGCGCCAGCAGCGGAATGACGACATGCCACAGCAGAATCATGCGCAGGCGCAGACGCCCATCCCAGCCGCGCCAGTAGCCGCTTTGTGACGCCACGCCCAACAAGCCGCTGACGCGCGCGTAATCCGGCGTCAGGCCGAGAATCTGCCCGCCGAGGCTGTGGCCGACAATCAGCAGTTTATGACCTGGATAGTGCGCCGTGAGGTAGCGGAGGGCGGCGGTCTGGTCATCGCAAGCCCAGTTGAGCATGGTCGCCGGGAAGCCGCGCAGCGTGCCGTTACGCGATTGGCCGATGCCGCGATAGTCGTAGGTCAGCACGACAAAACCCTGTTCGGCAAGATACGCGGCGTAATCGGCATAATAGCTTTGTTTAACGCCCATCGCGGCGTTGAGCAGCACCATGCGCTGACCGCTGGCGGGCGGCTCGTATAAGGTGGCGCTCAGGGCGTAGTGGTCGCTGGTGGTTATGGTGATGTTCTGAGGTGTATTCTGCTGCATACGTGTCACCGTCTGTTGAGATTGGCTCGATTATAACCAGCCGCGCATAACATGCTCATGATTTAACTTGAAATTAAGTTGACGAATTATGAAGAACGTAAAGGCGGGCAATACAATCTCATCAGATGGACTAGCCACTTGGCCAATGAGAAACTAGTCTCCCAGTCGATGTGCTGCAAAAGAGAGTGTCATACAATGATTTTCAGGGTAGATCATGTAATGTTTGAGAGCCGAGTTTTATTGTAATGGTGTTGGAATGACCAGAGCGATGCGCAGCATTCCAACATCGGGTGAATGTGTGTTGTAAGCAGCATCATGCGGGTGGGAATGGGTATATGAGTTACGAAATGACGTGGTTGGTTGATCAGCGTATACTTCGCATCCACATCGACCAGGGCCTGAATTTTGAGTGAAGTGAATCAGATGATGACTCAAAAGCGGGCGCTGTGCGAGCGGGGACAAGGGAATATTTATGTGATTTATGATGCTGCCGACCACGTCAAAATGACGCTGAGTATGCAGGATATTCTGAAGATGTTTCACAGCGCGCCGCCGCCTGTGCCTGCGGTGAAGTGGTGTGTGTTCGTCAGCCCCAGTGTTACCAACCACGTTTTCTTCAACATCATCGCACAACTCACCTGTGGCAGGAATCGGGCGTTCACAACCTTGCCTGACGCGCTGGCGTTCATACAACAGATGGAAAACCCGTGTGGGTATGTGCCTGCGCCGTATCAGAACCTCCAGTTTGAACTCAGCTCCTAGTTAACTGCTGCAAGCGGGGAAGCCCAGCGTACTACGACAGGTGATGCGACGGCAGTGTAACGGTGGTTTTTGTCAGGAGGGAAGCGTCGGCTTTCCTGATGCTGGCAAACGGCAGTGAATGTCCTGTAGCATTGGGGGAATGCGCCATGAGTTACGAAACAAGCTGGTTGATTGACAAGCGGGTGTTGTATCTGCGGATTTATGGCACGACCACGATTGCGCAGGGACGGCAAATGCTGGACGAGGCACGCGCCCTCTGTGAGCAGGGGACGCCGTTTGTGTACATCATTTCCGACGCGACGGAACAAACCGCCACCGAGTTCAGACTTCAGGATATTCTGGAAGTGTTCCGCGAATCAGCGCCGCCGATTCCTGGTGTAGGATGGTCGGTGTATGTAGGTCCAGGCGCGATTGAACGCTTCTTCTTTTCAGTGATGTCGCAGCTTACCAGCGGCAAGCACCGTGCTTTTGCTACCCTGGAAGAAGCCATCGCCTTTGTGCAGCGGCAGGATGAGACGCTGCCCGTTATTCCCATGCCTGTACGCCAGCCGCAGATGGAATAAGCCCCAGGGAAGGGCAGAAGTTCCCTTCCCCGATTCTATTTTCACGCTAACGCACAATCTTAAAATTGAACATCGGCGTTTGCAGCGCGCCCCACAGACGCACCCACACGGGCAGCAGCATTTCGGTGCCGCGCGCGGTGGTGATGTCGCCCAAGTCAATCACCGTTTTCCAGCCGAATTCACGCTGCAACAGCGCGACAACCTGCGCTTTGGCCGCAGCGTCGTTGCCGCTGACGAACAGGTCATGCTCGGCGTTGTTCAGCAGGGCGGGGTTGACCATCAACTGCGCGGTGAGGGTGTTGAGGGTTTTGACAACCTTTAACGCCGGGAATGTGCGCTGAATTTCCTCGCCAAGCGAGTCGGTGTTGCAGATGGTGAGTGAGGGCGGCATCCCTTTGGAGAAGTCCAGCGGATTAGAGATGTCGATGAGGATTTTGCCGTTGAGATTGGCTTCACCGGCTAAATGCAAGGCATTGATCGAACCCGTGCCGGACGTGCAGTTAAAGAGGATTTCGCCAAAGGCGGCGGCCTCGGCAAAGCTGCCGACAGATACGCTGCTGCCGACCTGCGCCTGCCAATCGCTGAGTTTGGCGGCATCGCGCGTGCCTACCTTGACGGCGTGCCCACATTCCGCCAGCTTGGCCGCGATAGTCTGTCCCACACTGCCTGAACCTAAAACACCGAAATTCATGTGATGCTCTCCTTAATGTGTTTGTGTGATGAATTCAAAACGATCAATCAAGATTTCAGCCCGGTAAGCTGTTCGCTGACCTGCCATAAACGTTCCTGCGCCGCCTGATCGTAGGATTGGCGGGGTGAGGTGAGTTCTTTTTTCGCGCCGAAATATTTGCCGCTGACGCCTTCAAGTTCCGGTGCGGTGGCGGCATACAGCACACGTTCCGCTGCCTGTTCAGCGGCAGCCATAAAGGGGCGCGACAAGGCGACGATGACGCGCATGGGGGCTGGCATCCCCTCACTGCCGAAATTGGAGCGAAAGACACCGGGATGGACACAATTGACGGTGACGCCTGTGCCTTGCAGCCTGCGGGCGAGGGCATAAGTGAACAGGATATTGCCGAGTTTGGTCTCGGTATAGGATTGAAAGCCGCTGTAAGTGCGGCGCTCAAATTGCAAATCCTCAAAATTCATGGCGGAACCGCCCGTGAGGCGCGTGGTGACGTTGACGATGCGTGCGGGGGCGCTGGCCTGCACGACATCCAGAAGCAGGTGGGTTAACAAAAAGGGGGCAAGGTGATTGAAAGCGAAGGAATATTCGAGGCCGTCGGCGGTCACCTGACGCTGCATAAAGACCCCACCCGCGTTGTTGACCAGCACGTCAAGGCGGGGATATCTGGCCTTGAAGTCCTGCGCAAGCTGGCGTAGGGACTGCTGCGAGGATAAATCCGCCAGCAGCAGGTCTACCGTCTGGCTGCCGCTGGCCGCGATAATTTCGCTGCGGGCCGCCTCGCCGCGTTCCCGATTGCGACAGACCATCACGACGCGCGCGCCGCGCCGTGCGAGTCCGATGGATGTTGCTTTGCCCAGCCCCGCGTTCGCGCCGGTTACAAGACAGATTTTGCCTTGCATGGTGTCCTCCGTGTGGTAGAGCGCCGTTTCACGACAGCCGGCGCCGTTGTGGTCAGGTGTGTGCAGGTTAACGACAGTCTTTGGCTTGTGTTCAACCCCTCAACTGTGTACAATGATACAGACCTGTCTATCTCGTCAATGCAGTTTATAATACAGACAGGTCTGTATACTGTCAACTGTTCTTTTGGACAGGTGGGCTAGAGGGCAGATTAGCGGGAACGGTGAGGGCGGCATGATGAGCGGAAGTGAGGGCAGAGGATGAGAGACGCGAAGGATAAGGTGAAAACGTCAGCGCGCGAGATTATTCTGGAGACTGCCTCGCAGATGTTCTTCCAACAGGGCGTGCGTGCGGTGGGTATCGACACGATTGTCGAGCAATCGGGCGTGGCCAAGATGACGCTGTACCGCTATTTCCCGTCAAAAGACGACTTGATTGTGGCGTATCTCGAAGACAGCAACGCCAAATTCTGGGTGTGGTTTGACGAGGCGATCAGCGGCGAAGGATTGAGCGGACGCGAACGTTTGCTGGCGTTATTTGGCGCGCTGCAAAAGCTGGTTTCCAACCCGCAGTGTTATGGCTGCCCGTTTCTAAACGCGGCCACCGAATTCCCGGAACGGACTCATCCGGGGCATGGTGTGGCGCTGGCCCATAAGCGGCTGCTGATCCAACGGCTGAGCGAACTGGCTGAAGCGGCGGGGGCGGTACAACCAGCGGCGCTGGCACAGCAGCTTCTGACGCTGATGGATGGCGCGTTCATGCAGGTGCGCATGTTCGGCGTGGATAATCCGGCGCAGACAGTGGCCCAGGCCGCCGCCGCGCTGATTGAGTGCCAGACAAGCTGATCGTAATTTGTGATAATTTACACAACCGTACTTCCCCTTTTTGCGTATTAGAGATGAGATGTGCTGAGGTACATCACTCGTAAGCTAAAAGGGAAGCGCAATGAACGCTCAAGTGCAAATTATCACGACGCCGTTTATCTTCAATATTTCGGTGAACTGTTATCTCGTCCGTGTGAACGAGGGCTTCATCCTGATCGACACGGCGACGGCGGGCAAACGCCGCGCGGTTGAAACGGCGCTGGCGCAGGCAGGCTGTACGCCGGGGACGCTGAAGCTGATTGTTTTGACGCACGGCGATTTTGATCACTGTGGCAATGCCGCCTACCTGAGCCGGAAGTACGGCACACAAGTTGCCATGCATGTGGATGACACGGGAATGGTCGAACGCGGCGATATGTTCTGGAACCGGAAGCAGCCCAACGCGCTGGTCAAAGCCATGATCGGCGTGCTGCTCGGACTGCACCCGTCAGACCGCTTTAAGCCGGACTTCTATCTGCGCGAAGGGGAGAGCCTCAACGCTTATGGGCTGGAGGCCACCGTCATCAGCCTGCCGGGACATTCCAAAGGCAACATCGGCATCCTGACGGCGGCGGGCGATTTGTTCTGCGGCGACCTGTTCGGCAACCTCAACCAGCCAGAACTGTGGTCGCTGATTGATGACCAGGCGGCGGCAGAAGCCAGCGTGCGCAAAGTCCAAAGCCTGCCCGTGACTAGCGTATACCCCGGACACGGAAAACCGTTCCAGATAGCACAACTTCGCAGCCCGCTGCCGCAGCCCGAACTGGTGGGCGCGAGTTGACAAAACGCGGCATGTTCCGTACAGTAGGGTTAGTAAGCAATTCTAACTAACTGGAGTGCGCCATGTCTCGCCTTGCTGTCGTGTTGTGCCTGGTTGTGCTGCTGACCCTGCCGCTGTCGCTCCGCGCGCAGGAAGACGCCTCATGGTGCGTTTCGGTGTGGTATCCGTCGTCAGATGATCCGACGGGCGGCGACTCCGTAAGCAGCAACCTTGATGTGATTGATGTGATTAACCCCTTCTGGTACACGCCGTCTGCCGAAGGGGGATTAGTTTCTGCCGACCCGCATACGGAAGATGCCGAACAGCTTGCGGCCTGGCGCGAGGCGGGTTTCGTGATTCTCCCCAGCATCTTCAGCAGTTTGTGGACGATGATCGACACGGCGGAAGAACGCGAGGCGCATGTGGCGGAGATCGTGGCGCTGGTCGAGCGTATGGACTACGACGGCATTGATATTGACTACGAAGGGTTTGCCCTGAGCACGCGTGATATGTTCTCGGAGTTTATCGAAGCGCTGGCGGAGGGGCTGCACGCCGAGGGCCGTTTGCTGTCGGTGACGGTACACCCGAAGACACAGGATGCGGCGCTTTACGAAGGCGCGGCGGCACAGGACTGGACGCGGCTGTCGGCGGTGGCTGATGTGTTCAACATCATGACCTACGACTACACCAGCCGCAACGAAGACCCCGGCCCGATTGCGCCTGTGAACTGGGTGCATGATGTGCTGGCGTATGCCGAAACGGTGACGAGCCTCGATAAGGTGCGCATGGGGCTGCCGTTTTACGGCTACAGTTGGCTGCGGGGCAATCCACCCGCGACGACGGTGACCTGGGCGGCGGCGCAGCGATTGATTGAATCCTTTGAATTGGACGTGCTGCGCGAACCGGACGCGATGGAAGCGCATGTACTGGTGGACGTGCCGCGCCTGCCGGACCAGACGATTTACTTTGCCGACGCGACCCAATTGGAAGCCAAGCTGGCGATGGTGCGCGCGGATTTCCCGACGCTGGGCGGCGTGGCCATCTGGGGGCTGGGCGGCGAAGACCCGGCGAACTGGGATGCGCTGCGCGATGTGGATACGGGCGCGTGTGCGATGGCAGGCTGAGTCTGGCGTTAACCATCGTTGATCGTGTAGCCCCTCATCCCCAGACCTGTCGCTTCGCTTACACCCGACTTCGGGAGAGAAGGGAGAAAATACAAGGCTCGTGACAGGCAGTTGTCAGGTTTTTGCTGATATGTTGAGTTCACTAGTACCCATAGTTAGCTAGGCTGATAGTGTGAAACGGGGCGCAGCGGACAGCGTTATGTGCCCTGATACAAACAGGGAGAGGTGGGATTCAAGTTACATGGACGTTCAATTGAACGTCCCTACACGAAAAATATCCGCGAAACTCTCCACTTGCATACAAACATTCCTCTCCGATTGTAACCCTCAGAAATTCAGTTCACGATGTGTCGTCGGTTCGGAGTCTGGTACACCAGAACATCTGACAGCATTGACAAAAATTTTAGATTTGGCTAAAATTTCGATTATATAAAAACAAATGCTGTTCTGGGGATGACATAATATGAATGTTCGATGGCGCAAACTGCTGTCCAGGCGCGGCTTCCTGGGGTTAGGGTTGGGCAGCGCGGCGGGATTGGTCGGCGCGGGGGTGTTGAATCAGGTCGCGCAAACGGAACCGACGCCGACGCCGCACGCGATGGGCGATATGGGCGATATGGGCGATCACAACGACCTGATGACACAAATGCTGGTGGGCAGCGTCGATCATGAGGCCAACGGCTTTGACCCGATGCAGATGCTGGTCGATTGGGATATGGGGACGCTCAACGGCACGACGGAAGACGGCAAGCCGATTCGGGAGTACACGGTCAACGCCGGGGATATTGAAATCGAAATCGCGCCGGGCATCTATTTTCCGGCGTGGACGTATAACGGGCGCGTGCCGGGGCCGTCGATTCGCTGCACGGAAGGCGATCACCTGCGCATCAACTTCGGCAACAACGGCAGCCATCCGCATACGATGCACTTTCACGGCTTCCACACGGCGGAGATGGACGGCGTACCGGGCATCGGACGCGGCGCGATCAATCCCGGCGAACAGTTCACCTATGAGTTCGACGCGGAGCCATTTGGCTGTCACCTGTATCACTGCCACGCCATGCCGCTGAAACGGCATATTCACAAAGGGATGTACGGCGCGTTCGTCATTGACCCGCAGCAGGGCCGAGCGCCCGCGCGCGAGTTCATGATGATGATGAACGCCTTCGACACCAATTTTGACGGCGGCAATGAAATCTATGCCGTGAACACCGTCGGGCACGAATTCATGCGGCGTCCGATTCCGGTTAAGGTGGGCGAACTGATCCGCGTGTACCTGATTAACGTGGTGGAGTTTGACCTGATTAACTCGTTCCACATTCATGGCAACTTCTTCAACTACTACGATCACGGCACGACGCTGGAGCCGACGCTGCGCACCGTTGATACGGTGATGCAGGCACAGGGACAGCGCGGCATTCTGGAATTCGACTTCCGCTGGCCGGGGCAGTACATGTTTCATGCGCATGTCAGCGAGTTTGCCGAGCTAGGCTGGATGGGATTGTTCAACGCCGTGCAGCCGCAGGACTACAGCGCGGCGCTGGCGGACGTAGGGCTGGACGAAGAATGGGACTATAAGGGCACGCACAGCGGCATGAGTACGGCGGAGGTCAGCTAAGATGACGGCACAGACTACTTCTACACCGACTGCGACCCCTGCCGCGCCGAATGCCAAGCCGAACGGCTTCGTGTGGCTGCTGGCGTTAATTCCGCTGATTCTGCTGGGCCTTGTGCTGACTTCACTGGTGGTCACAGGCGGCGGGCTGACCGAACTGTCGGGGCCGCCCGTTGAGCATGTGTCCATCGAACGCATCACCCTGCCGGAGCCGGGCATTATTCGCGTGCAAATCGTCAACGATGGGCCGCAGGACGTGACGATTCCGCAGGTGCTGGTGGACGACGCCTACTTCTATTTCACGGCGGAACCCTCGACCACGATTCCGCGTTTGGGGCAGGCGACCTATACCATTCACTATCCCTGGGTCGCTGAAGAAACGCACATGGTAGTGCTGATTACCTCGCTGGGCGTCACGTTTGAAGGGGAGATTGCGGTTGCCGTCGAGACGCCGCAGCCGTCGTCCACGCTGTTCGCGCAGTTCGGGCTGGTGGGCGTGTACGTGGGCATCGTGCCGATTTTCCTGGGCGTGCTGTGGTATCCGGTGATGCGGCGCATGGGCAAGCAGGCGATGAACTTTGTGCTGTCGCTGACCGTTGGGCTGCTGGTGTATCTGGCGATTGGCACCTGGCTGGACGCCAACGAATTCGCGGCGGAACTGCCTGCTTTCTGGCAGGGCGTGCCGATGGTGATCTTCATCGCGATGATTGCGCTGGGCGTGCTGCTGGCTATCGGCAGCGTGCAGCGCGGCAAGGAAACCACGCCGCTGAGCATCGCCTATCGTATCGCGCTGGGCATCGGGCTGCACAATCTGGGCGAAGGGCTAGCGATTGGCGCGGCGTTCGCGCTGGGTGAGGCGGCGCTGGGCACCTTCCTGATTCTGGGCTTCACGCTGCACAACATTACCGAAGGCGTAGGCATCAGCGCGCCGATTGTGCGCAAGAATCCGGGCTTGAAGCACTTCGCGCTGCTGATTCTGCTGTCGGGCGGCCCGGCGATTATCGGTACGTGGGTGGGCGGATTCGCCTTCAACCCAGTGCTGGCCACGATATTCCTGGCGATTGGCGTGGGCGCGATTTTGCAGGTCGTGTGGGAAGTGGGCAGGCTGGTGGCGCGCGATACGGCACAGTTGGGCGTGCCGCTGGTGAACTGGGTGAACCTCAGTGGTTTGTTCACGGGCATCGCGCTGATGTACTTCACGGCGTTTATGGTGAAGTTTTAAGCGCTGCGACGGGCGTTCAAAGGCATTCAGGTGATATGCGAGTTGCGCAAAACCCCAGCCGAAGAAAGTCGTTAGTCTAAGACAAAGACAAAAGACAGGTCGGCAAGCGGGCGTGTTGACCTCACCCTAAGTCCTTTCGCGGGGGTAGGTATTTTATGGAACGGAAAGGCAGGTGGGCGAACGTTCACGTTTAGCCCC
>JAXLWC010000108.1:0-11417 GCA_046328675.1 Anaerolineae bacterium | reverse complement strand
CGCACCTTCGACAGCTTCCCAGCTTTCAAAGCCCCGCAGGTATTCGTTGTCGTCGTTGCGGATATACCAACTGTCGTAGTCGCTGCGCTGGAAGTCAGCGTTTTCCTCTTTGACGGCGACGATGAATTCTTCCAGCGACCACCACGCCTGATGAGGGGCAATATCAGCAAGGAGCGTGAGAACGGCGTGGCGCGCGTCGGCAGGATTGTAGGACGCCATCCCGCCCGCTTCTGAGGATTCGGGATACAGACCCAGCACATGCCACAGATCACGATAGAGGGTGCTGGCACGCCACGCTTGCCCAAGAATGCGTAGCTGTTCGGCACGCTTCTCGGATAACCAGCGCCGCGCTTCGGCACGCTTCGGAAAAGCCCGCCCTGATTGAATCTCGATCAAATCTGCGCTTAAAGCTATTCCCAACAGGAAGGCGAGGCGTGTTCCGTCTGAGCTGAGCAGATAGGGTATTAACCCCTCCTGATCTGCCGCCGCCAAAGTGTCCCCGTCAATGCCCGCGCCGTAAAGCTGAAGGTAGGCCAGCAGCGTGGTCATGTCGTCAACGATTGAGGTATCAGCCTGCCGCACATTGGGCACATTCTTCAGCGGGGTGACAACGGGCTTGTCGTCGCTGACATCGTGCATAGTCTCGCCATCATCTTCAAGGTTACTGTAGGAAGTTTTGTGGAGGGGCAGGACGCGTGCGAGGTCTTCTGGCACATAAATGACAGGCCGCAGCCCGGCGTCACTTTGTTCAAACATCTCAGCAATCAGCCCGCGATAGTAGAGAGCTTCCGCGATGCTGCTGGGCCGATCCTGGGGGCGTTCGCGTTCGATAGCTCCCGCGCCCATCTTACGAATTTTGCCGCTGAGCAGTTCAAACTTAGCGGTGGGCATTTTGCCGCCGGAACTCAGCAGGAGTTGTAAACGTCCCCGCTGTGCATCGTCAAGAGAATCCCAGACTCGTGCGGCTCGCTCTGGATCAAGCATCGCTTTATTCAGAGCACCAATCATCGCTGGGGCTTCCATCAAACGCAGGTCAACCCCCCAGCGTATGCCAAGAATGGGAAGTAGTGCTGTATCAAGATCACGTAAGGTCGCTGCAATGTTTCTCATAGTGTTGAGTGTAGCGACCTTTGCGATGATGTCAAATTGAACCTGAAAATAGCAAGTGGGGAGTTTCGTGGATATTTTTCGTGTAGGGGCGTTCAATTGAACGTCCGTGTAACCTTAAATCTCACCACTCCCTGAAAATAGCCGTTTAGCCCGTACGAACAGCCGTCACGGCTAGCCGCCGATCATAGCCCCCAGTTGCCGAATTATAGGAACTGGGATCACAGGCGATCAGCGTCAGCCGTTCGTCCGAGGAAGGTGAAATGACGCTGAGGTCATAAATCGACACACTTTGAACCGCGATGACCGAATAACGATAGTCAGCACCGTTGACGTTCACCGCAATCTCGCTGCCGGGTGGAAGGCTGCCGATGCTGTAAAAAACGCCAGCCCGATGGTTTGAAAGCTCACTGTGTCCCGCAAGGACTGTATTGCCAGCCTGGCCGAAGGTGCTGGTGCCATCGAGACGCCCCACATTCGAGCGCAGGCGGCGCACATCCCACGTCACGCCTTCAGGGAAGACGGCTAGGTAAACGGTCACGACATTGGCGTCAATATTCAACGAGGGAATGCTGATAGTGTACCCGGCTGGTTGCCTGGGCGGCTGGCAGCAGACCTTAACAGCAGCACGAACGTTATCGAAACAGCCAACAAGCGTAAGAAATACTTTACAGATTTGCCCTGAGACATGAAGAACCCCCAAATTGTGTGTAGCAACCGCGCTGCAATCCATCATAAGCGATAGAACATTGGCCTGATGGTTATAGTCTAGTTTGTTAGAAGGTTCTAGCACGACATATATCGAATACTAACTGTGCTGTGCGTTGGCGATACAAAACGAGCGACCCTCTGAGGATTGCTCGCCGCTTGTGTTCAGTTTTGGTTGGGTCTTTTTACCACGAATGGTTATGATTCGGCGTAACTGTTGCTGGTCAACGGCCACATCGGTTGAACATCCATCGCATAATCGTTGCGCAGCCCTGCGTTGAAGCGGAAATAAGCAGCAGCGGCAATCATCGCGGCGTTGTCTGTACACAGGTTGAGCGGCGGGTAACGCACGGGTAAATCGGTGCCGTTGCGCATGGCCTGACGCAGCAGATTATTCGCGCTGACGCCGCCCGCCATCAACACTTCAGTTGCTTTATAGGTTTTGGCGGCGCGTGCTGTCTTTTCCACCAGAATTTCGACGAGCGCGTTCTGGAAGCTGGCGGCCACATCGCTGACAGAAATGTCGGCGCGCAGTTTTGGCGTGCGCTCTACGCTGCGTTCGCCACGTCGCGCTGCGGAAGAAGCAGCTACAGTGGTTTCACGCATCACGGCGGTTTTCAGCCCGGAGAAGCTGAAGTCGTAGGTTTCGTCACGCTTGGCACGCGGGAAATTGAAAGCACGCGGATTGCCCTGAATGGCGGCGCGTTCGATGTTGGGGCCGCCGGGGAAAGGCAAACCAAGCACACGCCCTACTTTATCAAAGGCTTCCCCTGCCGCGTCGTCCAGTGTGCCGCCCAGCCGTTCATACTGCCCATGATCGGTCATCATCAGCAGTTCGCTGTGCCCGCCGGAGACAATGAGCACGACAACCGGAAAGACAATTTCGCGATTGGGCTGCGTGAGCCACAGCGAGTAAATGTGTCCCTCAAGGTGATTGATGCCTAAAAGGGGCTTATTAGTCGCCAGCGCTAATCCTTTGGCATAGTTGACGCCCACCAGCAGCGAACCGACTAATCCGGGGCCGCGCGTAACGGCGATAGCGTCCAGCCGTTCATAGGCAATCCCGGCGTCATGCATGGCTTCATTAACTACGACACCAATCGCTTCGATATGGGCGCGCGAGGCAAGTTCCGGGAAGACGCCGCCGTACTGGGCGTGCAGGTCAATCTGCGAGGCGACAACGTTGGAGGCGATGGTTTTGCCGTCAATGACGACAGCGGCGCTCGTTTCGTCGCAGGAAGTCTCAATGCCGAGGATGTAGGTCATAGCGGTCAGCTTTCAGCAGGAACTTATCACAAGTCACAATGGATGCAGAAGCTATTTTAGCACAAGGTATGCGCCGGATAGAACAGCAGACGAAAGATTGAGGCGAACGCGAATGGCGCTAAACACATCGAAGGGATTGGGTCAGCACACGCTGCAAGACCATAACGCCTATACTGGGCTTACGGTCTTCTGGACTAACCCGCACCTTTAGCTGCGGGCGGATAACCTGCAATCATCACTCATCCCTTTTGACTCATCCCTCGTTGCTATTTTCCGAGGAGATGCCCCTGCAAAGAAATTCCACCACAACGGGATGAAAATCAGGCTGCTCACTCTTGTTTACCTTTGCGCCTTTGCGCCTTTGCGGTTCAACTCGCATTTGGCTATCGGCTATTTTCAGGGGAGCTGCCCCTGCAAAGAAATTCCACCACAACGGGATGAAAATCAGGCTGCTCATTCTTGTTTACCTTTGCGCCTTTGCGCCTTTGCGGTTCAACTCGCATTTGGCTATTGGCTATTTTCAGGGGAACTGCCCCTGCAAAGAAATTCCACCACAACGGGATGAAAATCAGGCTGCTCATTCTTGTTTACCTTTGCGCCTTTCGTTGTACTCAACATAGTGCCTTTGCGATTCGATGTCTTGCATAGACTCGTTGCTCATTGCTCGTTGCTCGTTGCTGTATTTTCAGCGGGGATTGCCGATTCATTAAACGCTAATCAAAAAGCGGGGCCGATAGGATTGACTTTGTTACTCACAGGTCGTAATCTTTACGCATGAGTAAAAATTCTAACGAGGAGTTAAATGCGGCGAGAAACCTTTAAGGAACGGGAACGACGACGACGCGAAGAAGAAATCCTGACGGAAGCGGGACGCCTGATCCGTGAGCATGGGATGACTGCCCTCAACATGGACACACTGGCTGAACTGGTGGGAATCTCTAAACCTACTCTGTACCAGCACTTCAAGAGCAAGGAAGAACTGACGGCACGCATTCTGATCGGTGGGATTGAGCAGCTAGAGCATTATCTGTTAACTACCACGCAGAATTCACCGATGGAAAGATTGACCAACGTGCTGCGGATGCTGCTGGAGAATCGCTACAAATCTAATGGGCTGCTGGCGGGCGTCAGTCATGAGCTGATTCTGACAACGGTTCATACCCACGAAGGGGTGCTCAAAAGCAAAGCGCGCGTTCGTACCATTCTGGATGAGGTTGTCGAGGAAGGCAAAAGACGCGGTGAAATCGAAGCCAGCCTTCCGACGCCTATGGTCTCGTGCATGGTGTTTAACTTAATGGGACTGCCAGCCGCAGCCGAAATGCAGGATGACATTGACGCGGCAGTGCCTTACGTCGTCAAAATTTTTACTCGTGCGGTACAACGCAACCCCTAATCTAGTTTCAATACGAGAGGAAATCCTATGGCTACTGCTTTTGCCCCGTCACCGATGACGGCAGCGGAGGAAACTGCATATAAACGGCGCTGGATTGCGCTCCTGCTGCTGAGTTTGAGTCTGGTGCTGATTGTCGTGGACAGCACGATTGTAAACATTGCCTTCCCCGCAATTCGGGCCACATTTGGCGCGTCCTTTGCCGAAGCGGAATGGGTCAATTCGATCTACTCGCTGGTTTTTGGTGCCGCGCTGATTACCTGGGGCAAACTGGGCGACCAATACGGGCGGCGCAACATTTTTATCGTCGGCGCAATTCTGTTCGCGCTGAGTTCAGCCGGCGTCGGTTTAGCAACCTCGATTGGCATGACCATCTTCTTCCGCGCGCTGCAAGGCATGGGTGGAGCGATGATGTCGCCGTCTACGCTGTCGATTGTATCGGCAACATTCAAGGGGCGTGAACGTGGTATTGCCTTCGGTATCTGGGGGGCGACAGCAGGTGTGTCGGTGGCCTTGGGGCCAATTCTTGGCGGCTGGCTGATTGACTACGGTCAGGGGATTCTGGCCGAGTCGTGGCGGCTGGCGTTCCTGGTTAATCTGCCGATTGCCGCCGTCGCGATTGCCGGAAGTTTCTGGGCGATCCGCGAGAGCCGCGACACCGCGACCAAACACCGCATCGACTGGATTGGTATCATTCTGGCGTCACTGGCGTTGGGTTCGTTTGTGTTTGGCACCATCGAAGGGCAGACTTACGGCTGGCTGGAGGCCAAAAAGGTGTTCACGCTGGGGCCAATTACCTATCCGGCGCTGGCAGAAGGCGTAACCGATATTGCCGCAGGCACACCGTCGTTTATTCCGTTCATCTTTGCCTTCGGTGCAATCATGTTCGTGCTGTTCACCATCGTGGAAATTCGCGAGGAACGTGCGGGCGGCGAACCGCTTTTCGAGTTTGGGATGCTGCGCTATCGCAGTTTCCGCTATGGCTTGCTGACGATCTTCGTCGTGGCGCTGGGCGAATTCGGGACATTTCTCGTGCTGTCCATTTATCTGCAGCTGGCGAAGGGCTTAGGCGCGTTTGAAACGGGTTTGCAGTTCCTGTCGTTTGCCGGGGTTACCATTATCGCCGCGCCGATGGCGGGTGTGCTGTCGAGCCGTTTTGGTGCTAAGTGGATTGTGACACTGGGGATGGTGTTGGAAGCGCTATCCTTGTTCTGGATCAGCCGCATTCTGTTCTTTGACCTTGAGACAAGCTCCCTGATACCGCCGCTGATTGTCTATGGTATCGGTATCGGCTTAGCCATTGCCCAGCTCGCGAATATCGTGCTGTCCGATATTCCATCGCATAAGGCAGGTGTAGCGTCCGGCGCGACGAATACCATGCGCCAGCTTGGTGCATCACTGGGAATCGCGATTATCGGCGCAGTGCTGTTCGGAACCTTTGCCGATGCGGCGACGCCGCTGGTGCAGGAAAGCACTGCCTTCTCTGACTTTGTTGACCGGGTAAGCGCCAATGACCAGATTTCTGATGTCGCGCGCAATTTTGGGATGCAGCTTGGCTTCTTTGAAGAGACCGCCAAGGAAGGCATCATCGAGGGCTTGCGCAACAACGAGGGGTTTGACGGTAATACTGACCCGATTGATTCGGCAATCGCCAACATTCCACCGGAGGCCCGCCCGGCACTGCGTTTGTTCGGTATTGATCTTGACGATCCGGCAGTAGTCGAACAAATCAAGACTGATCTTGCCGCCGATGCCGCCATCTTGCAGGCCGATCTTCAGCGGGCCTTGGGCGAAGGCTTTTCGACGGCGGGACGTGCGGCGGCGGCGACGGCCTCATTCTTCGTGGCGCTGGGCGCACTCAGCTCGCTAATGCTGCCGAATACGAAACGGCCCGTCGCAGGTGAAGCTGGCGAGTCAGCGGCTGTGATGGCACATTAGCGCAAGCCGAGTACAATTTAGGGACTGTGTTCGTCGATGTAGAGGCACTCCA
This sequence comes from Anaerolineae bacterium, assembly GCA_046328675.1. GTDB lineage: Bacteria > Chloroflexota > Anaerolineae > Aggregatilineales > Phototrophicaceae > JACAER01. The sequence continues at coordinate 4,956 of JAXLWC010000108.1, read as the reverse complement.
GCCTCTACATTGTTTTCCTGAGGCGTCTCATGCGACGTTTTGCGCTTTTCATAATCCTGATGCTGTCCGCCTGTAACCTGGCCAGCGGCGAACCCACCACCCCTGTACCGCTGGAGAACGCCAATGCCACAGTGCAGTTGATTGAGCAAGCGACCAGTACGCCGAATGCCCTGCCCACCGCCACGCCGCTTACCCGCCCTATCCCCCTGTCGCAGACGATCATGGGTATCGTCTGGCATGACGTGTGTGATGTCAGCGCAAGTGAAACGGCAGACGTTCCTCTGGGCTGCATCGAGACGAATGGCGACTTTGCGGCGAATGGTATTCTTGAAGTCGGGGAGACGGGTATCGCCGGGGTGACGGTGACGCTGGGAGAAGGCGCTTGCCCATCCGACGGATTGGCGGAAACCCTGACGGACACCGATGGAACTTATACCTTCCGTGATTTGAGCAGTGAAACCTATTGCGTGAGCATCAATACCTTGCGCCCGGAAAACCTGACCCTGCTCAGCCCTGGCATGGACAGCGCCGAATGCTGACGGGGAATTAACGGTGACGCTCACAGCGGGCGAAAGCAAACTCGATGCCGACTTTGGCTGGGATTTTCAGTTCGCCCCATAACGCCGTCACGTCGGATTATTTTTGTTCCACCCATATACAGGAGGCGACACTGTGCCCGATAACCCGCTGTTCACCATCCACTACGGCGGTGATTGGCCCTTCAAAGGGGTCACGTTCCAGCACTTCGACATGGGCGTCCAGTTTGAAGCCGCGATCCAGAATGTGCTGAAGCATATCAGGAGAGTCGGCGGTAAGCCGTGAAACCGAGGCCCTGATCCGCTGAGGCAGTTCAGACAGGGGCAGCAGGTGACGTTCTGGCACGATGCCTTCTGCCGACGGGATGGGGTCGCCGTGCGGATCGACTAAGGGGTCGCCGAGCTTATGCGCCAGGGCTTCAATGAATCGATCTGAGACGGCATGTTCCAGATTTTCGGCTTCGTCATGGACTTCGTGCAGCGCATACCCCAATTCCTGCACCAGATACAGTTCAATCAGGCGATGGCGGCGAATGACCTTTAAGGCGATATGTTCACCAGAGTCCGTGAGCCGCACGCCGCGATAGCGTTCATAATCCACCAGGCCAGCATCTACCATACGGCGCGCCATATCCGTGATTGACGGGGCTTTGACGTTCAGGACTTCAGCCAAAGCGTTCGTCGAAATACGGTCATTGTTTGCCTGCTGTAGTGAATAAACCGCTTTGAGGAAATTCTGCACCGCAGTCGATTCAGTTGTTTCGTGGCGATTAGACACGCGTAACCCTTTTTTGAACTTGTTTACGGTTATCATAGCACAAAATTTTGTGAGATGAACGGATTAGCTCTTTCAGGGGATGTTGCAATAACACTTTCTCGCTAAATTTAGCTTCTGAGAGTTATTGGAGACCTGATGTCATTGGAATTTCCAATCATATGCGCGTTTGTGTTGGCCATGCTGTTCGTAGGATGCAGCGCCGCGCCAGAGAATACACCGCTGCCACCAGGCCCCAGCCCGACGCCGCCGAGCGAACTTCCGGGCCAGTGCAGTATTACGGGCGCTGCCTATGAACTGCGTCGCGATGCACCCCCGATAGAAACAGAGTTCCCCTACAATGGCATCGTGTCCCCCTTGGGGAACTGGCGGGCGCAAACTTTTCCCACGCTGCTGCTATTGACCAAAATTGATGATGCCACGACGGTCAGCTTTCCGCTGCCTGCCGACGGTGGCACCCGCGCCGAGGAACAGCTTTTGTGGTCGCCGGACGAACGCTGGCTGACACTGGAGTATCGCTTTAGTCTGGCGAAAGGTGGAACGCAGTTTTTTCGCGGTGTCTACGGCATCAACGGCGCAGCTTACGAGACGCTTGCCGTTACTGCAACTTCGCTGCCTGCTCGCTGGACAAATGATGGACTGTTATTCGTGCGACAGCCCCAGCCGCACCGATTTACCCTCATCCTCTGGAATCAGAATGCGCTTACCACGCTGGCCGATGACCTGACGCTGCCGCCGTTTTATGCGCCTGATGGCAGCCACATCGCCCTCTACGATGGGAATTCCGTCGATTTGTTCAATCCCGCTGAGGCAAGTCGTTCGCTGTGGGTTGAAAATATCGGCAGGTTGGAAACTGTCATCTGGTCGCCGGATGGGAATGCTGCGGCCTTAAAAGTGGCGCGTGACGAAGGAGAGAGCCTTTTGCTGGCGTTCGTGGGTGGGCGCTCGACGATTACCCTGCGAGATGGACTTTCAGGTCTCGGTGATCCCTTATGGTCACCTGACAGCAGTATGCTGGCCTTCACCCAATCCGTCAGCAGCCTGCCTGTTGAGCTGGAGGTTGCAGCCATCGATGGCAGTAGTATCTGGACGTTCAGTTCCTTCCCCTTGGCGTGGACACTGCACTGGTACCCCTGCGACTAACTGTCATCGCGATTGCGCCGTGTGGGGTTAGGACGCGTTGGAGGTGCTGCCGGAAGATTCTGGATGGTGGGTGCCGTAGGGGGATACTGTGGCGGGGGCATGGGATTTGTCCGCCGCATTTGATCCAGTTCCTCCTGCGATGGCGGATGAAAAGGCGCCACAGGGGTTTGATTTGCAGACACAGCGCGTTGTTTCGGGCCGGATTTAAAGACGCTGCGCAGCATGAACATTAACACGGTGATGAATAGGCTGAGCACCAGCGGCAGGACAATGACCACGCCAGCCTGAATGAGGCGAACATCAACCGTCTGTGGGAGGAATTTGCTGCCTTCCGGGGTGCCAAGATAATAAGCGACGAAACCACTTGCCGCGAGTACCACCAGCAAATAAGCGATCTGCAAAATACCTTTGATAATCTTAATCAGCAATAAAATCGCAAACAGCGCTCCCAGAATGCCCGCACCGATGAGCAGCAGCGTGTTTGTTTCCATAGGGGGATACCTCCCAATTACTTCAGGTTGGTATCCTCATTATACGCTTGTTTAAAAGCGGCGCTCCACAGGTACAAGAGTCCTATCCCCCAGCGCGGGTGACAGTGACTTCTAGGCTGGCGCTGGACTGATTGCCCGCCTGATCAAAAACGACGGCGGTAAAGGTTTCCTGTCCGGTGCGGGTGATTTCCCAATCGACGCTGTATGGGAAATCCTGATCAGCGCCGAGATATTCGCCATTGTGGTAGAACTCTACCCGACCTATCGCCAGATTATCCTGAACCAGCGCCTGCACACTCACAACGGTATCTGTGGGGAACAGATAAAGGCGCGGCGCACCACTGGCATCGGTGCCAGCATCCAGCGTAATCGTCGGCGGTACGTTGTCCACTGTAACGTAGACGGTTGCCTGTTCGCGCGTGTTGTCTTGCAGCACAACGCTCAGCCGCAGCGTATAAATGCCATCCAGTCCGTTGGTATCCCATGAGCCAAGCGAAGAACCGGGGCTGTAGGCGGTTTGCTGCCCTGTAATCTGAATCCACTCGCCGGGGTTTACCCCAGCGCCATACGACAGCTCATAATACTGCATTTGCGCCGCGTTCAGACTCCCGCGAATATCGACCACGCCGCTGACGTAGGCAAGCGGTAAGGGCTGCAAAATTGTGGCCGAACTGCGCAGGTTCGGGGCGCTGATCGTGTCGTATTCGGTAGGCGGCAGCGGTTGTCCATTGGCGCGCCACCAGTCCAGCGCGGTGTCTGGCGGCACGAAATAAGTGCGTCGTTCGAGGTCACTGGCCGGCGTGCTGCTGGTGGCAAGCTGCCCGGTGTTGCGATTGACATCGACCAACCGCCAGTAGCTGTCCTGCTGGCCGGGCTGCGCGTTGGCCAGGAAAATTTCCTGATGCAGCGGGCACGCCGGGGTGGGAAGCAGCCCTGAAAGCTGGCAGACGTTCAGCGTCACAATATCGGCAGGACGCTGCCAGGTAGTCACCGGAAGCACGTCGCGGGCATTGACGTAATCCATGACCGCGCGCCACACCGGCGCAGCACCCGACAGCCCAAAGGTATCGAGCGCGATTTCACTGCTGTCGTCGCGGCCAAGCCTTGCGCCTACAACCAGTTGCGGCGTGTAGCCGACTGTCCATGCGTCGTGATTGTTCCCCGTCATGCCATTAACCACTGCCACAGGACGCGGCACATCGTTGATGTCCACTAAGTCCAGTGCGTTGTCACGCGGCAGCACATTCCAGCGGGATTCGCGATCTGCGAGAATATTGTTGACCAGATAACCCAGACTGGAGATAAAAATCGGCGTTGGCAGTCGTTCAAGCTCGTTATATTCCCACAGCACATTCCCGTCAGCGTCTTGAATGCGCAGGACGGCTGCTGGGTCACGGACGCGGTAGCCCTGCGCGATGGGTTCCACCTGAACACCATACATATTGCCCATCGTCGCAAAAACGCTGTAGGCGTAGGTCATATCCAGGACAGAGACAGTACCCCCGCGTTCAAGCAGCGATAAATCGTATTCGCCTATGTTGAGACTGTTCAGGCCAATCGAATGGGCACTCCTGAGGATGTTGTCTATTTGTACCGTATTGGCCACCGACACCGCCGGGGGAAGCAGGCCCGCCGCCATCGACTCCCGCAGGCTTATCGGGCCGCGAAACTCTCCGTCACGATTCGCAGGAATATAGATCAACCCTTCGGCGGCACCGGGAAATGGCTGAGATATATCGAGCAGCATGGTTGCGGGGTTATAAATACCATTGCCGAAGCCTTGAAAGTAAACAAACGGCTGCAAAGTTGGCCCCGGCTGGTATTCGGCGCGCGTCCCCTGCCCCACGACACTTAATAACTCTCCAGTTTGCGGATTGATGATCACCAGCGTTCCTTCGTCTGGTGGCAGCGTGGAACCTGTGACATCGGCTAAGTAGGCTGCCGCTGAGCAGGGCAGGCCGTTCAGCGCGTTCACCACCTGCGTACTGCCATTCAGTCGCGCAAGGTGGTT
>JAXLWC010000107.1:0-11698 GCA_046328675.1 Anaerolineae bacterium | reverse complement strand
GGGATTGCACATCAGGAACAAACGGGTTTCCGGCGTAATGGCGCGCTCAAATACATCGAAGTCAACTTCGTAACGGATGTGCCCATTATTTTCACGCACGCAGACGAGTTCAGCCGCGTGGATCGCCTGATTATTGTTCTTTGGTGCCTGGAAAAAGGGATGATAGACAGGGGTTTGCATTAGCACGCCGCTGCCGGGTTCGCCTGTCAATTTGCACATGACACCGAGGCTGTACGCCAGCCCGGGCAAAAAGAACAATTCTTCCGGCTTCACCTGCCAGTTGTAGCGCGCGCCCATGCGTTCAGCCAATGTATCACGCAGGACTTTCGAGTCAAAGAAGTAGCCGAAGGTACCGTGTTCTACGCGGGCGTGCAGCGCCTGAATGACAGGTTCCGGCGAACGAAAATCCATGTCTGCCACCCACATCGGGATAACGTCCGGCCCGAACAAATCCCACTTGATGCTGTAGCCATGCCGATCAATAACCGTATCAAAGTTATAAGTCATTTTAGGTTTTATCCCACATTGATTAGTAAAATAATGGACGCCCTGTCACAGGGGAGCATTTCCTTCGATTGTAGCGAGAAATTAACTGCTGGTGTATGCCATTCGGAATTGGTATGCTGGCGTTGGGTAATCAGGACGGTTTGATATTAATCATCACCAGCCCGATGATACAGATCACGATACCCAGCAGGTTGAGGGGCGTGAGCTGCTCGCGATAGAATAACAACCCCACCGGAATCAGAATAAGCGTGGCCGCGATATTGACGACCAGCGCACCCACGCTGATGTTCCAGCCTGCACGGTACATCAGCAGGAAGCCGATTTCGATGCCGACGACCACCACTCCCAGCCCAATGCTCGACCAGTTTAGCTGTTTCACCGACTCAGCGATGCTGGTTTCAAGCGGAAAGAACAGGAACAGCGGCACAGCCACAACAATGCCCGTGAGATAAATTGTCAGGATAACGATGATCGGATTAACTGCCTGCGGCGTGGACTTTTGCAGGATGTGATAGGATGTGCTGGCGACGATGGCGATGAGGATGGAAACGATGAACATGTGCTGCCTTTTCATGTGGTTTTACACCTGCGATGGTTTTAGCGATGAAATTATTGCTGCTGCAATAGGAGAAGCGATTGCAGCAGTTCTCGAGCCTGCAATTGCTGCTGCTGCAATATCAGTTTCAACTGTTATCCGCAGGGGTTTGCTGTAAACAGATAAACAGACAAGATACTCATCCACGCTTACTCTGAAGACTACTGGTAACACTAATTTCAGCACAAATCAAGATGAATTTGAGGTTCAATCGAACCGTTAATTCAAATCGTAATAAATAGCAGGCGGTAGTAACCACATTTCCACCGGGAGCGTGGATTACAACAGTGTCTGCTGCCGGGGTTGTTCAGCCGGCTCTAAGCGCCCTGTCCCTTGCGCGCTGAGGCTTCCGCCAGAATGTCGCGTGCGCTCTGGCTTGCCCGTTTCATTCGGCGCCCAGCATCGCCGCCAGTTCTTCAATGCGCTTCGGTGTTGTTCAGCGGGATCACCTGCTGACGTGCGCCCGCTGCCGGATTTGCTGACGCGGTAATGTTTATCGCCATAACCTGCCAACTGCGCCAGATGCGCAACACACAACACCTGATGATTGCTGGCCAGCGCCCACAATTTTTCACCGACGACAGAACCCACACGCCCGCCGATACCCTGATCGATAGTCGTAATCAGCGTTGGTGTCTGGTCGGTTTGCGCCAGCACACGTTTCAACGCCAGCATGATACGCGCCGTTTCGCCGCCGGAGGCGACCTTCGCCAGCGGACGCAGCGGTTCGCCGGGATTGGCACTCATCATAAACTGTAAGCGGTCAATACCTGTCTGGTCGAACGCCAGCCGCTTGTTGAGGACATAGCGTACTCTTCAGGGTCTTTCCTGAAATACCTCAACCTCAAACAGGGTGTTTTCCATACGCAGGTCGCAGCCAGTTCCTTGACCACGCGTTCACCCAACTGCTTGCCAGCCACCACGCGAGCATTGCTCATGCGGTGCGCCAGTTCGCCGATGACCTTCAATAGTTTGGTTTCGTTCTTGCGCAGTTCCTCTCAATGCGTTCTACCGTTTTCGATGCCATCAAGCTCCACGCGCGCCTTTTCGCCGTACTCAATGATTTGCTCGATGGTAGTGCAGGTGTAGCGCGTTTCTTCAGGTTGCTGATGAGTTCGAGGCGTTCTTCCACCTCGTCCAGCCGTTCGGGTTGTATTCTACTTTGTCGCCGTAGCGGCGAATGGCAATCGCGAGTTCCTGTGCCTGTTCGCTGATGGTGACGGGCAAGGTCATGCCTGTAGCTTAAGTCAGGGTCGATCTGCGACAGCTTACCCAACAGGACGGCGACCTGCACAGTTGGTCAACGGCTGGCAAGCGTCCCATGTTTTCGTCTTCATCACTCATCAGCGCGGCGACTTCATTGCATAGCTTGGCAAGCTGCTCGCTGTTGGCAAGGCGATTACGCTCAGCAACCAGTTCCTCGTCCTCGCCCGGAGTCAGGTCGGCGGCTTCAATCTGTTCGATGTCGTAACGCAGCCGATCCGCACGCCGTTCGAGGGAGGCTTTATCGGACAGCAGCACTTTGATTTCCTGACGGATGGTGCTGACCTGTTCAACGACCTGCGCCAGCCCACCACGCATTTCCAGCAGATTGGCGTAGCGGTCAATCAGATCAAGGTGAGAACGCGGATTGAGCAGCGAAAGGTGTTCACTCTGGCCGTGAATATCGACCAGATGTGCGCCGACTTCACGCAGCACATCATTGTTGACGGTAATGCCGTTGACACGCGCGGAAGAACGCCCGTTGCGCCGGATTTCGCGCGAGAGGGTGACAAATTTTGCGTCTTCGCTTTCGAGCAGTTCTTCACGTTTCAGAATAGGCTTGAGGTACAAAGTATCCGCGTTCAGCGCGAAGGTGCCTTCGACGACAGCCTTGTCCGCACCAGCACGAATCGCGCCACTGTCAGCCTTGCCGCCCAGCAGCAGTTCCAATGCGTCGATGATGATGGATTTGCCCGCGCCGGTTTCACCTGTGATGACGTTGAAGCCGGACACAAAACCCAATTCCAAAGTGTCGATAATCGCAAAATTCTGAATTCGCAGTTCTTCTAGCATCGACTTTTTAGCCTCGAATTTCCCTATACACCTGCTGCGACGATACCGATTCAGTCCTACGACTGTACTGTGACACAAGCAGTGTGGCAAGCGCCAATCCTGTCGCCTGTGTCGCCTAAGAGGTTATCGTCCCTTTTACGTTACATCTTCAAACGATAGCGTCCGTACACGGCCAACGCCGCCAGCCCGACAAAAATCAGCACGCCGAGGTTGCTGCCGAGCAGTGTCACCATGTATTCCAGCGATGGCGGCGGATAGCTTTGTGAAACCAGACGCTCACCATACTGCTCAACCATTTGATTGTACTGCGAAACATAATTCCAGTAGATCGCGCCCACTGAACTAATCAGCCCACTGATGACGAGGGCCGCCGCGCCGATTTCGCCCGAATAGCGTCCACGACGACGCCCGCTGAAACGCATCGCTAACTCAGCAATCGCGCCGCCAGCAGGCAGCCCCAGAATGATGGCGAACAGCTCTAAGCCACCCAACGGGACGAATCCCGCAATCGTGCCCGCCAGCAGCCCCGCCGCCGCACAAACCCCGGCGATGATGGCGTAATCCCTACCGCTGGCGTTGAAGAATTTATCCTCATGTTTGCGCGCGCATTCCCGGCAGCGGTAGCCGACAGGGGTACGCACCGCGCATTGTGTACACATATAACGACCACATTTGTTGCAGCGCAGCGCCGTCTCCCGGTCAGGATGTACCGCACAAAACGTTGGAGTGTCTACGATTTCGGACATGTTGTGGATAAGCTCCCAATAATGACCGCCAACTTCATTTAACCCCAGTTTTGCCGCTTTGTGCAATCGCAGTCCCTTAACGCTGTCTTATACATCCTTCAGCTTGCGCTGCTCTGGCGATGGACGCGGTGTGCGCGGTTCCAGCCTGTCCAGCAGCGAACGATAGAAATAATTGCGTTCACGCAGACGCACAAAACGGCTGCTGTATTCGCTGGCCTGAATGCGGATCACCTGCCCTTCACGCAGGATACACAGCGCTGCCCCATCGACGTTGAGCGTGATTTCGGCACGTGGCCGCCACACCGGATGGACTTCTACCGCTGCACCCTGTGACAGCACGATCGGACGATCCATACTCAGGTGCGGCGCGACGGGAATAATCAGGATGTTGTGCAGTTCCGGCGGCAGTATCGGCCCACCGACTGCCAGCGCGTAGGCGGTTGAGCCAGTCGGCGTGGCCACGATGAGCGCGTCGGCGCTGTAAGTCGTCGCCCAATCGCCGTCGATGTACGTGTGCATCTGAATCATACGCGAGATGCCACCCGTAATCACCGCATCGTTGAGGGCATCACCGCTTTCCACCAGATTGCCGTTTTCCCAGACAGACGCCCGAATCATCATGCGGGTTTCAATCCAGTACTGCTGTTCCAGTACCATGTCCAGATGGTTTTCCCAGGTCGTAACGCCGACTTCGGTGAGGAAACCCAACTGCCCCATATTGACGCCCAGCACGGGCACGCCAAACGGGGCGCAGACACGCGCCGCCCGCAGCATCGCCCCATCGCCGCCGATGGCAATCACCATCTCGGAATTGCTGACCTGCTTTGCTGAACGTCGGTTTCATTCCACATGGTATCTAGCCAGCATTGGACCTCGCGCGCCCGCAAAGCCGCCGCAAATGGTGTTGGCAACGGGCATTCCGAGCGCAGTGGATGTGCCAGCACACCAATCCGATTTAATCTCGCCAATGGGCTTGCTCCTGAGCGAACCAATCCAAAATTAGATTATAGTCCTGCCTCAGCGCATAATCCACACATGTCATTATAGCACATGCGTTCTTTGGCTGCGACTCCAAAGTGAAGGTGTAGCGATGAGCCGAGCATGATCCGGAGGATGTGAGCGTGTCCAGCGCGCGCTGTGCCCTGTGTCCAGTGCGCCCATGGTCGGTTTCATGGCAAGCGCGAAATTGGCTTGCGCCGAAGCCGTGTCCCGCAGCGCCAGCTTTGCCCGTCCGGCCACAAGATGAAGGTGCGCCATCGTGGATTGCAATTTGGGATTTGCCAGCCGGAAGGCCTCATTGAGCAGGCTGCGCGTCGGTATCCATTAAGGCTGCCCGCTGCGTTGCCGAAACGCAGCGCGTTGATCTTCAGCAGCGCGCACGACAAACTCCGCAGCCACTTCGCTTAATTAACGCACGCGTTCTGGCTGAACATTCTGCTCCAGATACAGGAGCGCGAGGGTATGATAAATGTGCGGTTGCAGGTGGAGATGAAATTTTTCGCCCCTGTTTCTAGCAGCGGCGGCGCTTGGTCGTAACGCTGCGCCATAATATATTCGTAACCCAGATTGTTGAGCGCCACCACTGAATACAGCGGATGCGGCGTGCGTTGGACGTATCCCAGAAACTCGCGGTAGGCTTGCAGGGCATCAACGCCACGATCCATAGGTCCCAGCACCAGCCTTGCAGATTGATGTAGGTAATCTGGCTGGGAAAATAACTGTAGTGAACTGTCTCTTGCAAGGCTGCCTCATAGTTCACGTTTTGAAGGAACAACTGATAAATGCGCTTCTGTGTGTAATAGGGAACGATGAGTAATGGGCCCAAAATACTAATCCCAAAAGCGCAACGGCGAGAGAATCATAGTTAAGGACTGGCTCACTGATGCCACGCGTGTCAGCAGCAGCAGTCCCGCACCAACGATGACTAGGACTCCCACGTAAATTAATCTGATGCGAATATTGGCTGATGAGGCTGGACGTGGAATGTCTTGCAAGTTGAGCGTTTGCAGGAGCTTGAAGCGCTCGGCTCGGCTTGTAAATCCAAAGTACCGCATCGTTGTTGTAACAACCCAGAGCAGGAAACCGCTGACCAGCGCCAGCAGCAGAAGAACTACCCCAAGACTCAGAAACAGGGTTATTTTGTTGGCGTGGCGAAAACAGCGTGAGTATCAGGAAACCCTATTCCGCTAACGGCAATCAACAGACACACCATTCCAGAATCCAGCGAACGATTTTCACACGTCGTCCAACACGGGTTACCTGTTGGCGTATGGCGTTCAAGTCGAGGCGAGTCCAGCATAGTCAGCCTCAAAATAAAACGGACACACGTTTTCATGTGCCCTTAATTGTATTACATCTTATCCATCTCTTTACGCACAGTGTCCAGCAGCGTGTCCGCCCTCAACTGCGACAGCGTGTAACAGGGGCCGCCCATGCGCTCCGCCAACGGACGCCAATCCCTGATCGAAGGCGATGTGTTCCATGTTGATGGTCACGGTGCAGGATGTTGTCTTCCTTGATTTGTTCAGCGATGCGGTGCGATTCTTCCTGCGGCGACAGGTTGCTCATCGACATGCCCGCGCCATCCGTCAGCAGAATCAGCAGCGGCATCACACATCCGGGTGAAGCTGCATTTCGCGCTTGATGGTATCGAACGCCAGCAGCAGCCCGCCGACAGTAGTGTCTTGCCGCCGACAGGAATGTCCGCCAGCGCGTGTTTGGCAAGCGTCACCGAGTTGGTCGGCAGCGGAATCAGGCTGGCGCGGTCTTTCTGGAACACCACCAATACGCGGTCACGGCGCTAGTGAGCATCATCGGCAGTGACATGATTGCGCCTTTGGTTGCCGTCATGCGCTCAGATACCGCCATGCTCCGGCATCCTGCCAGGCAAGATCAGGTTGGCGGCTTTCTTCACGCGGATTTTGCGCTGCAAGTCGCTTTTCTTCAGCGCGTAGGCCATGTTGGTTGTGCCCTTGCGTTCCTGTTGATAGAGCGCAGCAGCACGCAGCGTGGCATCGAAGGCGATGTCGCTGGTCTTGTCGCCCGCAGGCACAGCCCGCACGTAGCGTCCACGCTTGCGATCTGTGACCGTGCGTGAACGGCGTCCGGCGCTGCGGCGTGTCAGTTTATCGAGTTGGGTTTGCAGTTTACGCGGGGCAAACTCCGCGCGTATCGGCCTTCTTGCCGCCTTCCCACCAGCGTGCATCCTGATTCTGGAACACATCTTGCGGGGCAGGTTCTGTGCTGGCAACATCCGGCGCGGGCTGTTGTTCGGTGCTGTCACTGGTTACCGACTGGCTTTTTTTTTGCCATCCATGGTTTCCTCGGCGTCGCCGGGGACTTCTTCGTCACCTTCGCCGTACTCAGACTCAATCTGCTCTAACTGCGTTTGCAGCGTCGCCATGTTGACCTGAGCGTCGGTGAACGGGCCGCGCTTCAGACGGTGCGGGATTGCCAGTTCCGTCGCCAGCAGAATGTCGCTCTGGGTGATGTGTTTGCGTCCTTCGTAAGCAGCATGGGCGCGCGCTGCCTTCAGAATGACCAGATCGGCGCGGTGGCCGTCGATGTGCAGGCTGCTGGTCAGCGACGCGATGCTGAACAGATCGCGCTGCGTGTACTGCACTTCGTCCACAATCTGCTGTGCCGCAGCAATGCGTGCGCTGAGTTCGTCTTCCTTTGGCTGCCAGCGGACGCGGAAGCCTTCAGGGTCACTTTCGTAAGCGATGTGGCGTTTGAGGATTTCCATACGTTCGGCAGCGTCGGCAATACCGCGCACTTCGACGGACAGCGCGAAACGGTCAAGAAGCTGCGGACGTAAATCGCCTTCTTCCGGGTTCATCGTCCCTACGAGGATGAAGCGCGCCGGGTGGCTGAAGCTGATGCCCTCACGCTCCACGACGTTGATGCCCATCGCCGCCGAGTCCAGCAGCAGATCTACCACATGATCGTCGAGCAGGTTCACTTCGTCAATGTACAGGATGCCGCGGTTAGCGGACGCCAGCACACCGGGGTCGAAGTGGCGCTCACCCTTCTGGATGGCTTTTTCGATGTCGAGTGTACCCACCACGCGATCTTCCGTCGCGCTGACGGGCAGGTCAACGAAGCGCACCTTGCGGCTGGACACAGGCAGTTCTTCGCCTTTGTCGCGCCGTTCGCGCACAACATCTGACCACGTATCGGGATGATTAGGGTCGTCACCAAAGGGCGAATCGGCGATGACCTGGATTTCTGGCAGCAGTACGGCGAGTGAACGCGCTGCGGTGGATTTGCCTGTGCCGCGCTCACCGCGAATCAGCACGCCGCCGATGCGCATGTCGATGGCGTTAAGGATTAACGCCCGCTTCATACGTTCTTGCCCAACAATCGCTGTGAAGGGGTACACTGGGGGACGTTTGCTCATAAGTAATTTCCGTTTGCCGTTGATTTGTGAATAAGGACACATTATAACCTAGTGTGTTAGAGATATGAAGCGTCGAACAAGTCCATAGGAGTCCACAATGTATCGACCTATGCTGATGATTGTCGCATTGCTGCTGATCGGTGCGCTCCCCGCTGCGGCGCAGACTGCTACGCCCATGCCGCTGGCCGAAACCTACACGACGACGGCTGGCGAAGCGCTCACGTTCCAGTACCCGGCGGGCTGGTATGTATTGGAAGCGCCAGAATCCATCGTCATTGCCGACAGCGAAGCCACATTTACCCGCTTCCGCGAGAATGCGCAGGCGCAGATGCAGCCCGGTATGGTTGCCATCAGCATTTTGCGCCCGCAGACGTTGACCTTGGGTTTCTCGCTGGATGCAGACACGACGCTGGATGATTTCGCAGCGATTGTCAGCACACAGCTTCAGGGCATCACACCGGAAGCTATCGAACTCGGTGAGAATCCTGCCTTTCGTTTCCAGTATCCCCCGCAGCGCTTTGATGTCGCTGCTTTCGCCTTTGAGCGTGATGGGCTGTATTTCGCAACACTGGCGGCTGCTACTGGCACGCTGTCCCAATATGAACCAACCGCCCGCGCGATTTTCGCTTCCTTTGTCCCCGTTGACGAAACGGCGCTGGAACTTCCTGAAATTGAAGTAGATACCACACTGGTTAGCGAACCCTACGCGCCGCTGCTGGCGCCGCTGACGTTTGAGTTTCCTGAAACATGGACTATCAGCGAATCAGCGTTTGGCGCCATTGCCCTTTCCAATAGTGCCAACGACGGCAATGTTTTCGAGCCGCCTGTGGCTGGCATCGTGCGTGTGCAGATTAACTTCACGCAGGCCGACGAACTGCCGCTGGGCATGGCTGGCGCCGATACCCGCGCTGTGCTGGAGTTTACCGCCGCCGCCGATCAAGCCGTTCTTTCGCTGGATGAACCCTATGGCGAGGCGACTGAATTCCTGCTTGGCGACTATCGTGCTGCGCGTACCGACTCCGTGACAGAAACCAGTGAAACTATGCTGATGGTGGTCGCTGTTGAGGATTGGTTTGTGACCTTCCGTGTGGCGGCGTTTGCTGACGAGATGGCAGACTACGAACCAACGATTATGGCCGTTGCCGCATCCCTGATTCTGCTGCCAGAACTGGAAGCCACCGCCGAAGCGACAGCGACTGGTTCACCCTAATTGTGAAAAAAGTGAAAAAAAGGAAAAAAATTTGACAAAAAGAGTAAAATTCGATAACCTTATAGATAAGGTGTGATTGTGCTTACATGGTTTCCAGCGCCTTAAAACAAGGGGTTTAAGCCCCTTGTTATCCTTTATAGGATAAATACTTATTTTTTGAATAAAGATAACTTATGTTGGACGATAGTTCCCTCCTTGCTGTAGAACGCCAGCGCCTCATCCGCGACATCCTCGAACGTGAAGGTGTCGTTCGTAATGCCGAACTCAAAGAACTCCTCAAAGTATCTGCGGTCACCATCCGTTCCGATTTGCGCGAACTGGAAAATGCAGGCATCTGTGAAGTCATCTGGGGTGGCGCAGTCTACAAACGCCCTATTCCTGAGCTTGAATATGTCGGACGCCTCACCGAACGCAGCCAGCTTCACCCTGAACCCAAACGCCGCATTGGTGCGCGCGCAGCCCAGCTTGTCGAAGAAGGGCAAACCATTATCGTGGATGCGGGCAGTACAACGGTTGAACTGATTCACAGCCTCCCACGCAATCTGGAATATCTGCGTATCGTGACCGCCGCGCTGAATATCGCAACGGCGGCTTCGCAGTTCCCCTACGTCGAACTGGTGATGACGGGAGGCGTGCTGCGTCATCTCACACACTCGCTCATTGGCCCACAGGTGATGCGTTCCTTAGAAATGTTCAACGCCGACTGGGCCTTCATCGCCAGTGAAGGCTTTGACATCGCGCGGGGTCTCACCGCTTCCAATCTGCTTGAAGTAGAAGTCAAGCGCGCCATCATCGAACGCACGCCGCGTAATGTGCTAATGGCCGACAGCAGCAAGTTCGGCAAAATCCTGCCGCTGAACGTGGCCTCTATGCGCCAGATGCATACTTTAATCACCGATTCGGATTTAAGCGCCGAGGGTATCGCCGCGCTGAAACAGGCAGAGGTTGAAGTCTTGGTGGTTTAAACGCCCGAACAATACAACACGGGAGGAAAACGTATGACCATTGACCCGAAGTTATGGACACAGGAAGCGCTCAGTAAACACAGCGTCGATATGCGCCAGTTCATCGACTTTCGCCAGTCTACGCTGCCCAACGGGATGCGCATCATCGAAGCTTACAACGCCAGCGGCTTAACCTTCACCATTCTGCCGGATCGCGGCATGGACATCTGGACCGCGCACTACAAAGGCATCCCGCTGACGTGGATCAGTCAGGGTTCGCCGCACCCGCCGGATTTCGGACAGACGTGGGTGCAGCAGTTCAACGGTGGCTTGCTGACAACCTGCGGCCTAACGCATGTTGGCCCGCCGGAGAAAGACGACATCACGGGCGAGTTCCGTGATTTGCACGGGCGCTACAGCCGCTTACGGGCACAGAATATTTCGATTGAGCCAACCATTACGGGTAAATTGACCGCCAGTGGCACCGTACATGAGGCGACACTGTTTGGCGATCAGCTTAAGCTGACGCGCCAATATACATTGTCGCTTCAAAATCCAACTATTGAGTTTCGAGATCATGTTCAGAATGTAGGCGATGTCCCTGCACCGATAATGCTGCTGTACCACTTCAATGTGGGTTATCCTTTGGTGAGTGCTGGTACAGTCCTGCATACGCCGAATTTAAATGTTTATCCGCGTGATGCGGAAGCCCGCAAAGGTATCGGTACCTGGCAGGATTATCAGCAGGCAGTTCCTGAGTATCGGGAACAAGTATTTTTCCATCACCTTTATCAGCATAATGGCTATACTACGGTTCTTCTGCAGCAGGGGAATCTCGGGCTGCGTCTATCGTGGCATACCAGTTTTGTGCCTTACTTCACCCAATGGAAGAATATCCGCCAAAATATCTATGTGTCTGGAGTTGAACCGGGCAACTGTATACCTGAAGGACGTAATGCAGCGCGCAGAAATAATCGTCTGCAATACCTTCAGGCTGGGAGCGAAGCATACTATAACTGCACATTGACCATTCTTGAAGGCGAATCCGCCATTCAGGAATGCCTTAATGAACTCAAAGAACTGCAAAATGCTGGCACACCCGTCGAGGGCTGCCACTTAGAAGACTACACAAAATAGGAGCTAACACAGATGTCTATTCTTCCACGTTTCAATCGTCTATTCGCCCCCGATGGCAAGTGCTTTGACGTGGCCGTCGACCATGGTTTCTTCGGCGAACGCAGT
>JAXLWC010000106.1:0-11859 GCA_046328675.1 Anaerolineae bacterium | reverse complement strand
GGCGAAGCAGTTCCGCTTGCAGGTGGCACGCGGCGCGCAGGGCTTAAAAATCTGGAAGCCGTTCGGGCTGCATGTGCGCGACCAGCACGGCGCGCTGGCAGCGGTGGATGATGCGCGGCTCGACCCGCTGTGGGCGACGGCGGGCGAACTGGGGCTGCCCGTGATGATCCATGTCGCCGACCCGGTGGCGTTCTTCGACCCGCTGGACAACACCAACGAGCGCTGGGAAGAACTGCACGCACATCCTGATTGGCAGTTCCCAAGCCCACCGTTCCCCAGCTTCATGGCCATCATGACGGGGCTGGCGAATCTGGTGGAGCGCCATCCTGATACCATCTTCATCGGCGCGCACGTCGGCTGCTACGCCGAAAACCTCGGCTGGGTGAGTGAACTGATGGACCGCTGTGCCAACTTCTATGTGGACATCAGCGCGCGCATCGGCGAACTCGGACGCCAGCCGTATGCTGCACGGCGCTTCTTTTTGCAGTACGCAGACCGCATCCTCTACGGCATTGACGCGGGCGTGAGCGTGGAGAGCTACCGCCTGTACTACCGCTTCCTTGAAACGGACGACGAATACTTCAACTACAACATCGCGCCTGTGCCACAGCAGGGACGCTGGTACATCTACGGGCTGTATCTGCCGGACGATGTGCTGAAGAAGGTGTACTACGACAACGCGGCGCGGATACTGCTGAAGCAGGGCTGATGTTGTCAGCGCGCGAACGAGGATGTTCGCCTGTTTGAACCTTTTGTGCCAGGTTACCCCCTCATCCCCAACCCTTCTCCCCCGAATTCAGGAGAGAAGGGAGTAAAAGGGATAGGGTTTTGAGGACGCCTTAAGTTCACTAGCATCGTTAGTTATAGGATTTATGCAGTTGACGGGAAAACACACAGGTTCGCCCTACAAGTGATGCGGAGATTTGAACTCAACTGTGTAACTTCTAAGTTATTTGAACAGAGAAATACACTAGGGCAAACCAGCGCGTTTGCCCATCATCGCTTTACCTTTACCAGAAACAGGACACTATGACAAACGGACAATTCACCAAACAGGAAATCTTCAGCCAGCCGGAAGCATGGAGCGCCGCGCTGGAAGTCGTCAGCCAAAACAGCGAAACGCTCAACCATCTCTGGCGCGAAAACCGCTATGAGTCGCTCATGCTCACGGGCTGCGGCTCGACCTACTATCTGGCATACGCGGGCGCATCGCTGCTCCAGGAAAGCAGCGACATTTATGCCCGCGCGCTGCCAGCGTCGGAAATCTGGCTGCATCCGCGTTCGTCGTTCCGCAAGACGGCGCGCACGCTGCTGATTGCCGTCAGCCGTTCCGGCGCGACCAGCGAAACGCTCAACGCCGTCAACAAGTTCCGCGCGGAAGGTAACGGGCAGGTGCTGACGATTTCGTGTTACCCCGACGAACCGCTGGCGAAGATGGGCGATGTCAACCTTGTGCTGCCTTCGGGACAGGAGCAAAGCGTCGCGCAGACGCGTGCCTTCAGCGTAATGTATCTGGCGGTGGTGGCGCTCAACGCGATGTGGAACAACCAGCCGAAGCTGCTGGACGAACTGCATCAGCTTCCCGGCGTGCTGCGAGGCATGTTCGAGAAGTACAGCGACATGGCGGGGCGCTGGGGACGTGACCTCAACCTCGACAGACATTATTTCCTCGGCTCTGGCACACGCTACGGGCTGGCCGCCGAACTCAGCCTGAAGATGAAAGAGATGACGCTCAGCCACAGCGAGCCGTTCCACTTTATGGAGTTCCGGCACGGGCCGCAGTCGATGGCCAACCCACAAACGCTGATGGTCGGGCTGGTGTCAGAGTCCAATAAGTCGTATGAGATGAAAGTACTCAACGAGATGCGCGAACGCGGCGCAAACATCTTCGCGCAGGGCGAGTCGGACACGGATGTAATCTTCGCGTCGGGCTTGAGCGAAACGGCGAATAATGTGCTGTATCTGCCGTTGGGGCAGTGGCTGGCATTTGAACGTGCCATCGCTAAAGGTCTCAACCCTGACCGTCCGAATAACCTTGAGTCTGTCGTGCGGCTGTAAGTGTTGCGTGAGCGAACATTACAATCACATACGTTCTTAAAGACAAGTTTGATAAGGAGAGGAAGTCATGCTCAAAAGAATCACCTTTGTTGTACTGCTGGCGATGCTGTTGTGGGTGACGGCGGTACACGCGCAGGACTCCACGCAGATTACCTACATGATGTGGGGATCGCCGGAAGAACTTGCCGTGTGGCAGGTGATTGTCGATGAGTTTCAGGCGTCGCATCCCAACATCACTGTCAACGTCGAGGTGAGCGACTGGGACTCGTACTGGAATCGGCTGCGCACGCTGTACGCGGGGGGCACACCGCCGGATGTGTTCGCTATCGACGCGCCGCTGTACCGTGACTGGCAGTCACGCGGGGCGCTGCTGAACCTGCAACCGTACATCGACGCTGACCCCAGCATCCTCGACGGCGTGTATCCGGTGACGCTGGAAGCCTATCAACTGGAAGACGGCATCTTCGGCCTGCCGCGCGATTTCCAGACGATTGTGATGTTCTACAACAAGGATATGTTCGACGCGGCAGGGCTGGCATATCCCAGCGCAGACTGGACGATGGATGACCTGCGGGCTGCCGCGCAGGCGCTGACGCTGGACATTGACGGCGACGGCGTGACCGACCAGTGGGGTTTGTACGCCGATTTGTACGACATGGAACTGTTCTGGAGCAGTGCGATCTGGGGCTACGGCGGCGAAATCATCAGCGCTGATGGCACGCAAACCCTGCTGGGCGAAGGCCCGGCGCGCGATGCGTGGCACTTCATCTCCGACATGGCCTTGGTTGACCGTTCCATGCCTGATCCAACACAGTCTGCACAGTTTGGTGACCCATTTGCGGCGGGCGTGGCGGCGATGATTCCCATCGGCCATTGGGTTGTGCCGGAATACTCGCAGTTGGAATTCGGTTGGATGTCGCGCTGATGCCCGCTGGCCCCGCAGGACGCGCGACCAGTGTCAACAGCGCCGGATCTGTCATTGCCAGTGCCAGCCCCAACGCTGACGCCGCGTGGGAATCTTTGTGAGCTATGCGGTGGGCGAAGAAGGGCAAACACGGCTGACAGAACTCGGTTTCGCCATCCCGGTACTGCAATCGGTAGCGGAAAGCGCAGTGTATCTGGAACAGACTTCAGCAGACATCAACCATCAGGTGTTCCTTGGATGCGCTGAATATGGCAATGTATCGCCGTCGTTCCGAGGCTATGAGGAATGGGCGGGGCGTGGTCGGCGATAACCTGCTGCGCGCGTGGAACGGCGAAATCAGCATCGACGAAGCGCTGGATGAGCTGGTGCCGCTGGCCGATGAGGTGCTGGCGAATAATCAATAAAAGGGAGAGCAGACGGGAGATGTGGAAGAGATCATCACATCTCCCGATTATTTTTGATTAGGGTGAGGTCTGTCGAATGCAGTCAGGGTTAAAACCAATCGGGCGAGAAAACTGGTGGGTGTTCGTGCTGCTGCTGCCGACGCTCGTCGGGCTGCTGTTCGGCGTGTTCGGTTCGCTGTTTGCCACGCTGGGCATCAGCTTGCTCGAATGGGATTTGCTGACACCGCCGCAGTGGGCAGGGCTGGACAATTATCTGGGTCTGCTCAACGACAGTTCCTTTCACAAGGCGCTAACGACGACGACGGGCTTCGCGCTGATGTACGTGCCCAGCGTGATTGTGCTCTCGCTGCTGCTGGCGCTGCTGCTGAACCGCAAGATTCGCGCCGTGAGCCTGTTCCGCGTGCTGTATTTTCTGCCCGTCGTGTCGTCGGCAGTGGCGGTGGGGCTGGTGTGGAACTGGATTTATGCGCGCGATACCGGACTGCTGAACTCGATTATCCGTTCATTCGGTGGGCAGCCTGTGAACTGGCTCACCGGGCAGATGACGCTGGTGTCGATTGTGATTGTCAACGTGTGGGGGGCGATAGGCGAAGGCATGATTGTGTTTCTCGCCGGACTGCAAGCCATCCCGCGCGAATATTATGAAGCTGCCGCCGTCGATGGCGCAACGGCACGGCACCAGTTCCGCTACATCACCGTGCCGCTGATTACGCCAGAGCATCTTTTTCCAAATCCTGATTTCGACCATTAACGCTTTTCAGGCGTTTGAGTACGTGTACATTCTGGCGCGCAACGCGGGCGGCGGTTCATCGACGCCGACGCTGGTGTTTTCGATTTACCGCACAGGCTTCAACTACTTCCGCATGGGCGAAGCCAGCGCGCAGGCGGTGGTGCTGACCGCGATCATTTTTGTGCTGACGATGGTTTATTTCTGGCTGCAACGCCGCTGGGTGGTGTATGACTGAACGCAAGCGCCTCGCCGATTTACCACGTATCTGGAAGCGAGATTGTCGGCGGCATCGTGATGGTCGCGCCGTTTATCTGATGGTTTCGACGGCGCTGAAGCCGCCCGCCGACCAGTTCTCAGCAACCCAATTCCAACCTCGGTGACGTTCGAGAATTTTCAGGCGCTGTGGGAAACACTGCCGTTTAACGCGCTGATCTTCAACAGCTTTAAAATCGCGCTGATCACCACCATCGGCCAGCTTTTGACCTGTGCGATGGTTATGTTTGTTCGCGGTAGTACGCTTCCGCTTCCGAGAAGTGTTGTTTATTCTCCGCTGGCGACGCTCATGGTGCCTTCGCAGATTACGATCATCCCTAACTTTGTGCTGTTCCGCGCGCTGGGCCTGTACGGGACGCAAGCGCCGCTGTGGCTGCCGGCGTTCTGGGGTGGGGCGTTCGGGACGTTTTAAGCTGCGCCAGTTCTTCCGCACGATCTGATTGACCTGCGGAGGCGGCGCGCGGACGGCGCTTCGCTGATGCAGATTTTCCGGATTGATTCAAGGTGCTGGCACAGCCCGGGCTGGCGCTGGCGATCTTCGTGTTTTTAGGCTCGTGGAACAACCTGCTGGCCCCGCTGATTTATCTGCCGACGGATCTGGAGCAGACGACCCTGCCCGTGGGGCTGGCGATGTTCCAGACGCAGTACGCCGGACACTGGACAGTGATGATGGCGGGTTCGCTGGTGAGCGTGGCGCCGATTATCGTGGTGTTCTTTCTGGCACAGCGTTACTTCATCGAGGGCATCGCGCTATCGGGCGTGAAACGCTAGCCACATCACTTCATTATCCACACATTACAACCCCGTTATACGAAGTGGCCTACGAAGCGCGGGTGAACGTGGCCTGCGGCAATGCCCCTCAAACGAGTGATAGACATCGTAAGAATTCACTGTATTATGTTTAGTATAAGTGCTGCATAGTACTGTTTATTTTATGCGCACAGCACCAATGGGGAGTGATGGGTTATGGCTGAACTGGTAAAAGATGTATGGGAAGCTCGCCGCGATTCTATCTTGGAACACCTAGAAATCCTCAAAAGCGAATTGCAGAGGGTGGAAATTGAACGCCAGGACGCTGGAAAGTCTGGTATCCCGCGCAAAGCGGTACTAGATAAATTGATTATCGGGCTATATGAGTATGGCACACAGCATTTCAAGTATTTCTTTGATTTGCTGAGGACTAGAGACACCCTCAGTTTTGAGGACAAACATCACAACAACGAACTGGTGATTTTGAAACGGGAATACGTGCTGCGGCAGGTGATTGAACGTATGGCAACTGATGCCAGAGTGATTTCACAGGCTATCCAGCAGCGCGTTTTTTATCAGGACTCTACAGATGGGCAGCTTATTCTGGATACGCTGGCGAAGGCCGATAAAATTGCGTATGCTGCTCTGCAACCAGCAGTTAACAAGGGAATTTTAAGCGGCAACTGGACGGCACTGACCTATTTCATGCGCGATGCACAGGTACGTGTTATCCCTTACGCTAATGTCGCACTGGTTGGCATTCCCCTCACTTGCACCCGAGAACCGCGCGACTTTCTGGCTATTCCACATGAAGTAGGGCATTCTGTGTACTGGAACGCACATCTACCTGGCTCAGTCAAGAACAAAATGTGGCGCGATATTGAACACAGTGTGGTAGACACTGAGACACGTGAACCGATCATCTGGCTGCGAAAATGGGCAGAGGAAGTATTTGCCGATGTTTATGGTGCGCTGGTGGCAGGGCCGTCAATTGGTCTCAGCTTTCAACAGCTTGCCGAAGAAAGTGACAAACACGATTTTGAGGGAGATGATGGACATCACCCGACGCCGCTGCTACGAGCGCAGGTCTATTTTGAGGCGCTGCAACAAAGCGGAAAAGAGGCCGAAGCGATTGAACTGGTCAAACGCTGGCGAGGGGTGCTCAAAAAGCTGGGTTATCACAAGTCAAACCTATCAGGTTCTGAGGATAATCTCCGCACCGCTGCGGTCGAACCCTGGGGATTGCTGCCAGATGATTTAATGTTTAACGTGTGGGATGATGAAGATCTGGATGGACCCCGCCCATTCACATCGAGAGGACTGGATAGTCATTACACAAGGATTGTCCGGGTTGGTGACGCTGGTACTTGAAAGATTAGGTGGACTGACCTGGTAGCTCCCCTTGAAAGATCATAACCCTGGCAAGGGTAAGGAATTCCACGCGCTTAACGCACTTCTCACGAACACTAGAACAGTGTTGGTGCGGAACTGGATGCGACACTACCTCCGTTTACTCCTGGGACATGGTGGGCGGATGGTTTGCACAGTAGCCAGCATCCTGATGCCGTTGGCGACAAGCGCAATGACCGCTGGCTGGCGATTCTGCGGGCAGACGGCTGGACGCTGGCAGGGCCGCACGGTCGCCCGAACGAGAATCAGTAGTTAATCGTTTCTCTAGCTATTCTTCTTTCAGTCTTGAAAGAAGGATAGTTCATTCACTTGATACAAAGCGCTCACGTTTGTACTGTAGGAAGCGCTGGTAGAAATGCTCATTCACTAACTGAGCCAGATGCAGGCTCTCATCTGCTGTCTGCGATGCCAGTTCATTTTGCCCTGCGGCGATATGGATGAGGGCTTTGCGCCAGGTGGCGCGCGCCTGCATCTTGGTATCGCCCATGCGGTAGAACATGCTCAAGCTACGTTCAATGATTTCAAACGCCTCGTCAAAGCGTTTCTGAGATTTGTAGACGCTGGCTAACATAAAAAGAATAACTGACCGCTCAGTTTGCTCCTGTACCTCGTCGCAAAGCGCTAATGCATCCAAACAATATTGTTCTGCGTCGGCATATTTACCTTCAGCAGTCGTAACGTCGGCCAGCAGTCCCAACTGCTTAATCCTGCCAAGGGTAAACGCCGCTGTTTCGGAATACCGCTGTAACTGGTCGGCAATCTGATACAGTTCATCGTAGCGGCGTTCGCGGAAAGGCACGTCAGCGTAGAGGTACAACGCCTCAAATGCCCCGACCCAATCGCCGCGCGCTTCGCAGAGGCGGTGGCTTTCGCGCAGCAGCGGCTCGGCGGTGTCGAAGTCCTCGCGTTCGCCCGCCACGCGCCCCAGCAGCCCTTTGGTGCGCGCGAGTTCGCCCTCCATGCGCAGTTCCTCGTAAATCTCATGCGCGCGGGTGAGGTGCTGGTGAGCCGTGTCGTAGTCGCTCTGCTCGATGCAGGCCAGCCCCCACGACGACAGGCGTTTGGCCAGCGCGGGCGCACCATCCTCCGCCAGCACGTCGTCGGAATTGCAGAGCCAGTCGTATATCTGGCGCGCGTCGGAGAAATGCCCCAGCGAGAACCAGACCTTTTCGAGAATCTCACTGTAACGGATGAGCAGCCGCCACTGTTTACGCTCGTAGGCGATGTGGACGCCTGCCATCAGGTTGCCCCATTCCTCGTCGAGGATGGCGGGCGAGTGCTGATGGTCTTGGGCGAAGCGCTGGTAGAAGTGGGCCATGCGCAGGCGTGCCGCTGCCGCGTCGTCGGAGGCGTCCAGCTTTTCGCGGGCGTAATCGGCCAGCAGCGGGTGCAGGCGGTAGCGCCCCTCGCTGAGATAGGTGAGCAGCGAAAGCTGGCAGAGCGAGATGCTGGCTTCGTTGGCGTCGTCCTCGATGATGGCGGCGACATGGGCGATGGCCTGCCGGCTGAAGGGGCGGCTGTCGAAGACCCCCATCAGGCGAAAGACGCGCTGCCAGTCGCTTTCCAGTTCGTCCCAACTGCGCTCGAAGGAGGCGCGGACTTCGGTGTCGGCGATTTTCAACTGCGAGAGGCGGCTGTTGATGTTTTCCAACTGCTGCAAGGTGCGCGCCAGCGGGCGATCCCGTTCACGGTTGATGCGCTGCGCGGTGATGTCAATCGCCAGCGGCAGACCGCCCAGCAAACGCAGAATGCGGCGGGCGTTGTCCAGTTCGGCGCGGACACGCTTGTCGCCGATGATACGCGCCATCAGGTCGAGGCTGTCCTTGCGCTTCAGCCCTTTGACCTCGGCGATGTGCGCGTGATACATGGCGGGGATGTCGTGGTTGCGCGTGGTGATGAGCACTACAGAGTCGGTGCTGGTCGGCAGCAGCGGGCTGACCTCGGCGGCGGCGGCAACATCGTCCAGCACCAACAGCGCGCGTTTGTGTTCCATCAGCTTGCGGAAGGCGGCGGCGCGCGTGCCCAAGTCGGGATAGCGCGCAAGCTGCGAGGTGCCGTAAGCCTCGCCCCACAGTTCCAGCACGGAGCGCGGGCTGCTGGTGGCAAGGTCTGCCCAGAGCACACCATCCGGGAAGACATCGCGTAAATCATGGGCGAGGCGCGTGGCGAGCGAGGTCTTGCCGATGCCACCCATGCCCACCAACGCGACGATGAGACCAGAGGTCGAACGGCTCATCAGCGCGTAGAGTTTGTCGAGTTCGGCGCGGCGTCCGACGAAGGCTGGCGGCACACGCGGCGCGAGGAAGGGCACAGGCGTCTCGCGGCTGGCGGGCCGGGCCACAGGCTGCGACCAGTGCGCTTCGAGCATGTCGATGCTGGCACGCCCGGCGGCAACTTCGCGGGACAGGATTTCCATCGTAGGGCTGAATTCCACGCTGGCTTTGACACGCTCGTAGTAGGCGAGGGCAGCCTTGTCACCTTTGGCCAGCGCCAACAGCACGACCAGCGCGCGGTGCGGGTCTTCGGCGTCGGGCAGCAGGTCACGCCAGCGTTCGGCACAGCGCAGCGCGTCATCATGGCGATGGGCTGCCGCGTAACGCCGCACCAGTTCGTCAAAGGCGGCGATGGCGTGCGGTTCGCAGTAGGCGCGCTGCTGTTCCACCCACATTTCAAACTGCGGTGCCTGGCGCACCTTGAACTTGTCGAGGAACGGGCCGCGATAAAGCTGCACGGCTGTTTCCATCAGCGCCTGCGTTTGCGGGCTGCGCGTAGGGAAGCAGGCGAGGAACGCTTCGAGGTCGAGGCGGTAGTGGCTGTCGCGGCGGAAGGTAATCTGTTCGCGTTCGATTTCCAGATAGGGTGCGAAATGGCGGCGCAGGGTTTCCAGCTCGTGGCGCAGGTTGTCGCGGGCGCGCGCGGCATCCGACCCCTGCCACAGTAAGTCCGCCAGATGGTCGCGCGTTTGCGGCTGACCGGTGACGACCAGATAGAACAGCAGCGCCTGTGCTTTGGCGAGAAGTGTTGTTAACGGCTGCTCATCAAGCAGGATTTGGGGCTGACCCAACAGCATCAATTCCAGCATGTTTTCCCCTTCGCTGGTGATTCCACGATTAATCCATGCTGCCCAGTTAACGTGATGAGTATGCACGATGTTGCAGCAGAAATAAAGTTTTTGTAAGGAGACCCCAATGAACAGCATGGTGGTAAGCGAAATGGTGGACGAGCAGGAATTGTTGGAGAAGGCATTTGTATCGGCAATGCTGTACAAGGCACAGCCTGCACCCTCGACGCTGATGGTACCGGAAACCGCGCAGCAGATGGTGGGCGGTGTGTTGTCCCAGATTTTTAACGAGACGGAAACGACGGCCCGCGCGGCGGCGCAGGTGGTGTTTGAGATGGAAAGCGACGGCTACCGCTACACCATCAGCCGTTCCAAAATTGATACGACTCGGCTGCACCTGAGTCCGCGTGAGCAGGAAATTGTGCGGCTGATTGCCCAGGGTTTGCCCAACAAGACGATTGCGGCGGCGCTGGACATCAGCCAGCATACGGTGGCGACGTATATCAAGCGGCTGTTTACCAAGCTGGATGTGTGCTCGCGGGCGCAGATGATCGCGCGAGTGAGGGATCAGGGGATTTGAGAGGGGGTGCAGAACTTTAATCTGAATAGTCTTTAGTCGTTAGTCTTTAGTCGTTAGTCGAGGACAAAGGGGAGGGATGGGCGCGGTTGGCCTCACCCTGCACAGCCTTGTCCGATAGTGGAAAATCTAGCGTTGGCGACGCCACCCGTTTTGAACTGGTGGCTATTGCTGTCTGCCGAAGAGGTTGAAAAGTGGTTCGCTGGATGGGATGAACCTCAGCGTGAGTATTGCGGTGCAGTTGAGGTCATGCCGCTGCGACGTTTGTTATGGGCGCAGGGGAGAGGGGCTATGAGCCACTTGTCCTAGGTGGAATTCGTTCGGGTGTCGGATGTGTGGGAAGCGGGGCTGGTTTAGGATGAGGGCAGTGTAGAATGATATGGAGCATTCGAGATGATTATTCGGAATTTGAACGAACTGTTCGTCCATGAGCTGACGGACCTGTACGATGCCGAACATCAACTGCTGAAAGCCCTGCCTAAGATGGTCACTGCGTCCACCTTTGCTGACCTGAAGACCGCGCTGGCGGAACATTTTACCCAGACCAAGGAGCAGGTGAAGCGGCTGGAGCAGGTTTTTCATCTGATTGATAAGAAACCCTCGCGTCATGCGTGTGCAGCGATGCGCGGCATCCTCGACGAGGCTGATGGCGCACTGGATGAAACCTCCGGTGGGGCGATTCGCGATGCGGCGATTATCGGTGCCAGCCAGCGGATTGAGCATTACGAGATGGCGGGTTATGGCACGGTGCGTACCTATGCTTATATGCTGGGGTACACGCAGGCGGCGCAGCTTCTTCAGGAAACACTGGACGAAGAAGAACAAGCGGATAAACGTCTGACGCAGGTTGCCAACAGCATTAATGTGCTGGCAATGGAATAAAGGAGCGTCGACTATGTACATACCTCTTTATAAGTCCAAAGCGGATGACGTGATCCTGGGCCTGATTCGTGAAGGCATGAAGGTGCTGGATGACCGGGGCAAGCTAATCGGGCTGGTGTCTTACGTGCGCGCGGGCGACGAGGACTACGCCGAGCCTTCTACGGAAATCTTTCCTGTGACAGATGAAACGCAGCATTATCCCTATGATGACGATGAGCTTCCTGATGAGCTGGAGTCCCGCCTGCTGCATCATGGCTACATTCGCATCGATGGGGGGCTGTTTACCAGTGACCGCTTCGCGATGCCGCATCAGATTGAAGCGGTGATCGGCGATCAGGTGGAACTGAATGTGGCTGACGAGGAATTGTTCAGCCTGTAGCCTACCTGAGCAGCATTCGGGTGTGTGGACGCAGCGCAGACAGATGGAAATCTGTCGCGCTGCGTTTTTTATTGTGCCATCGTGATGCCCTTCCTTATATATGCATTCGATTGGTGGCTGCGGTTCCCTATCACCGGACTCCTGCAAAGTCGTCAGTTGGTAGTCAAAGGCGAAGATAAAAGGCGGGCAAAGGCGCGTTTGCCAGAACCTCACCCTAACTAGGCGTTGCGGTAGTGAAAGCCTCACGTTGGGGACACCACCAGTTCAAAACTAGTGGCTATCTGCTGGAAACCCACTGAAGGGGTTCAAAGCGTGTGTACCGTTTTCAACCTCCTGAGATATTTTGAGGATGACTTGTTGTTTTGAATGGCAAGCGTCCCGCCTAAGATGATTTTGAGTACTGGACAAGC
>JAXLWC010000105.1:0-12264 GCA_046328675.1 Anaerolineae bacterium | reverse complement strand
CGTGCCCGATAATAATGGGCGATTGACACGCCTCACGCAGTCCGAAGCCGATGCGCTGGCCGATAATTACCGCGTGCCGGATGCGATTGCCGTCATGCCGCAGCTTAACCTGACGCGCTCCATCTCGGTTGAAGGGCGGGAGGCGCGGGCGACGGTTCAGGGCGTGACGATGACCTACACGCAAATCGTCAACCGTCAGGTCGTCGCGGGACGTTTCTTTGACCAGGAGGAATTTGACAGCCTCGCGCGTGTGGCAATTATCGGGCGCACGGTGATTGAGAACGTGTTCCCGGATGAATACCCCATCGGCCAAACGATTCGTATCGGCGGCGTGCGCTTTACTGTCATCGGGATTTTGAATGAGCAGGGCAGCGGCGGTGGCTTGGGGCCGCCGGGCGCTGACGCTGATAACGTCATTCTCATGCCGTTGACGACGGCACAGGTGCGCCTCAGCGGTGACCGCAATCTATCCGGCGCGCGTCCCGTGTCGCTGATTCTGGTGCAGGCGCGCGATGCCGAGAGCGTCAACGCGGCTGCCGAGCAGACGCGCGTGGCGCTGCGAGAGGAACGCAACATCAGCTTCCGTGATGAGGATAACTTCACGATTTTCACGCAGGCGGATTTGCTGGAGAGTCTCGGCAGTGTGACGGGACTGCTGACGGTGTTTCTGGGCTTGATTGCCGGGATTTCGCTGATTGTCGGCGGCATTGGCATCATGAACATCATGCTGGTGACGGTGACCGAACGCACGCGCGAAATCGGCTTGCGCAAAGCTGTCGGCGCGCAGAATGGCGATGTGCTGATGCAGTTTTTAACGGAGGCGGTGGTGCTGTCGCTGTTTGGCGGCACGCTGGGCGTGCTGCTGGCGGCAGGCGGCATCGCGGCGGCTAACCGACTGCTGCCAACGCTGACGGTGAGCGTACAGTTTTCAAGCGTCATGCTGGCAACGCTGATTTCGCTGGCGATTGGGGTATTCTTCGGCATTTACCCGGCGACACGGGCGGCGGCGCTCAACCCGATTGATGCGCTGCGTTACGAATGAGACGTTGTGTCTGACATTCAATAATGCTAGAATGAAGCTTGAGATGTTATGCAAAAACAACGATGGTTACAGTTTTGGCGTCGCGCAATACTGGGAATCGTTGCTGCTGTGTTGTTGGTGTGCGCTCCATGCCTCTTTTGGACCCCTGAACTCTTTACG
This sequence comes from Anaerolineae bacterium, assembly GCA_046328675.1. Classification (GTDB taxonomy): domain Bacteria; phylum Chloroflexota; class Anaerolineae; order Aggregatilineales; family Phototrophicaceae; genus JACAER01. Next base: position 11,063 of record JAXLWC010000105.1, on the reverse strand, counting down.
TGGTGGCAAGTTCCTCTGGTCGCCTTGGGCTTGGTTTTGTACATCGGAATCCTGTTGTTCGATACCCTTTTTTATGATCGTTACCACTGAGAAGGCTGGCTGCTAATGTCCGAAAATGGGGCTGCTATTCCAAATAAAGACCTGGAAACTGTCCATGAAAGTATGCTGGACGGACTGGGACAGCTTGCGTCATATTTCGGTTTCAGCAAAGTCATGGGACAGTTGTACGGCGCGCTGCTGCTCAGCCCGCAGCCGTTGTCGCTGGACGCGTTGATGGAGCAGTTGGACATTTCAAAAGCCAGCGTCAGCATGAATATTCGCACGCTGGAGCATATGGGTATGGTGCGGCAGGTGTGGGTGCGCGGCAAGGGTGGCCGTCGCAAGTACTATGAGGCGGAAACCGACTTCTGGCAGATTATCTCCAACGTGATTGCCGGACGCGAGATGCGGGATATTGAACGCGCGCTGTCGGTGCTGGGAGATAATGTGGAACGCCTCTCCAAGTCGCAGCCCGACATGGCCGAAAACGATCAGAAGGTTGCCAACCTGTATCTGGAACGTATCGTACAAATCCAGGCACTGTTCCAGTTTGCGCAAATGATTATGACGACTATCCTCTCGCGTGATTTTGAGGAAGTTTCAAAACAAATCGACATCAAATGAAGCGGGGAATCTGAGCCGGACGCCCAGCCCCCGCAGGTGATTAGGTCTTGTCGCGTGAGGCCGCGCTGCACTATAATGTGCGCTATCGTGGGGGAGTGGCGGAACTGGCAGACGCGCATGACTTAGGATCATGTCTCTTACGAGGTAAGGGTTCGAGTCCCTTCTTCCCCAATGTCGATACCTTCTTTGATGGACGCTCGTCCACGCAAGAGTTTTCTATCGGAACGTTTATAGTCGTGGCGGATTTCCCGGCTATAATTGATCGTATATCCTCTGTAATTCGCACAAGGATGTTATCTTGAATATTCAGACTGAAAGAATTGAGAACCACATTGCACGCCTGACGGTTGAAGTTGATACAGACCGCCTTGAAAAAGCCAAGCAGTCGGCTGCGCGCAAGATTGCCAACCGCGTCAATATCCCCGGCTTCCGCAAAGGGAAGGCCCCGTATCGTATCCTCGTGAGCTATGTGGGCGAGGCGGCGATTCTGGAAGAAGCGGTTGAAACGCTGGGAAATGAAATTTACAAGGAAGCGCTGGACGGTGCTAACGTAGACCCCTATGGGCCGGGTTCGCTTGAGGACTTCAAGCTTGACCCCTCGCCGACGTTCCAGTTTACGGTTCCGCTGCAACCGGAAGTCAACCTTGGCGAATACCGTGATGTGCGCCTTGATTTCACGCCGCCAACTGTCGATGATGAAGCGGTAAACCGCGCGCTGAAGATGATGCAGAACGAACAGGCCGTGGTGGAAGACAGCGCGCGCCCTGTTGAAGCGGGCAACCGCGTGACCGTTGATATTCACTCGCACTTTGTCGGCGACCCGGAAGAAGGGCAGGGCGGCGGCAAGGATGGTGAGGAAGTCGTTCATCAGCACGACGCCGTGATTAATCTGGACGTGGAAGATGAACCGCTTGCCCCCGGTTTTGTCGAAGCGCTGGTCGGCGCGAATGTCGATGAAACTAAGGAATTTGAAATCACCTACCCCGACGACAAAGAGAAATATGAAGACCTCGCCGGACGTAAGGTCGAATTCCATGTAACCGTCAAGAAGATTGAAAATGTCACGCTGCCCACGCTGAACGATGAGTTTGCGGCCCGCGTGACGGCTAACGAAGAAAAGCCGCTGTCGCTGCTGGAACTGCGCATCAAGGCGCGTGAAGACTTGCAGAAGGCTGCCGAAGACCGCGCCAAGACGGATTACTCCCGCAAGGCCCTCGACAGGATGGTCGATGGCGCTTCGGTTTCGTTCCCGGAAGCGATGGTCAAGGATCAGATTGAGGATATGCTGGAATCGCTGGATCGTAATCTGCGCCAGCAGGGCGTCACCCTCAAAGACTACATGAAGATTACCGGTAAGACTCAGGAAAACCTGAGCGATGAATACCGTGAGACGGCTGTGAACAGCCTGCGTCGTTCGCTGGTGCTGCGCGAAGTGCTGCGCCTGGAAGAACTGGATGTGACCAGCGAGCAGGTACAGGCGGAAATTGACCGTCTGGTCGCGCCCTTTGGTGAACAGAGCGCGCTGTATCGTTCGCTGTTTGAACGCCCCGATATGGTCGCCAACCTGCGTAACGATTTGCTGACCCAGCATACGTATGATCGTATTGGCGCTATCGCGCGCGGCGAGAACCCGGCGAAGGGCACTCCCGTCGTGGAAGCGAGTGCCACCGAGCCAGCGGCTTCCGCTGAAAGCAGCGAAGCGCCTGCCAGCGATTCTGCAACTGCAAGTGAAACGTCGTCGTCCGATAGTGATACTGAATAACAACGAAGGAACGGATGGAGATGAATTTCTATAATGTAATCCCGATGGTGATTGAGCAGGGGAGTCGTGGCGAACGTGCCTATGACATCTATTCCCTTCTGCTGAAGGAACGTATCGTCTTTATGGGGATGCCCATCAACGACCAGATTGCGAACCTGATTGTTGCGCAGCTTCTGTTCCTTGACCGTGAAGACCCGGATCGCCAGATTCAGATGTATATCAACTCTCCCGGTGGGCAGGTGTATGCAGGGTTGGCGATTTATGACACCATGCAGCAGATTTCCGCCCCTGTCAGCACCGTCGCTGTAGGCATCACCGCCAGCTTTGGCACGGTTCTGCTGACGGCAGGCACTAAGGGACTGCGTTACGCGCTGCCGAACGCCACCATCCACATGCATCAGCCGCTGGGCGGCGCGCAAAGGGGCAGGCATCGGACATTGTGATTCAGGCCAATGAAATTGTGCGCCTGAAGGAACGCCTGAACCTGATCTTCGTCAAGCACACAGGCAAGGACAAAGAAACCATCGAGCGCGATACTGACCGCGACATTTACATGAGTGCCTCGCAGGCAGTCGAGTACGGCTTGATTGACGCTATGCTGGACGATGCAAGCAAGGAAGGCAAGAAGTGAGACCCGGCTTACCTACGAATCCCCGCTGTTCGTTTTGCGGACGCAGCCATGAACAGGTTGATCGCCTGATTCAGGGGGGTGACGGCGTATTTATCTGCAACTTCTGCGTTGATCAGTGCCATCGGCTGCTGGTTGATGAGCTGACCAGTGGATACGCCCAAACCAATGAATTTCACATTGATCGGCTGTTATCGCCGCGTGAAATCATGGCACACCTGGATGATTATGTGGTGGGACAGAATTACGCCAAGCGCGTACTGGCTGTCGCGGTGTATAACCACTACAAACGCATCCAGAGTGATCGCAGCGGTGGCGAGGTAGAGCTGCAAAAAAGCAACATTCTGATGGTTGGGCCTACAGGCAGCGGTAAAACGCTGCTGGCCCAAACACTGGCGCGTATTCTGGACGTGCCATTCTGCATCGCCGATGCCACCGCCTTGACGGAAGCGGGCTACGTCGGTGAGGATGTCGAGAACATTCTCCTGCGCCTGATTCAGGCGGCAGACGGCGACATTGCGCGTGCTGAAAAAGGCATCATCTACATTGATGAAATCGACAAGATCGCACGCAAATCGAACGATAACCCGTCGATTACGCGTGATGTGTCCGGCGAAGGTGTGCAGCAGGCGCTGCTGAAGATTGTCGAAGGAACGGTAGCCAATGTTCCGCCGCAGGGTGGTCGTAAGCACCCGCATCAGGAATTCCTGCAAATTGACACGACCAACATCCTGTTTATCTGCGGTGGTACGTTCTCCGGCATCGAAGATCATGTCAGCAAGCGTGTCGGCGTGAAGGGCGCGATTGGTTTCGGCGCTTCGGCAAAACGCGCGGAACACGATGTCACAGGTCTGCTGCGCCAGATCGAACCGGAAGACCTGATGATGTTCGGGCTGATCCCGGAACTTGTGGGTCGTTTGCCCGTGCTGGTCAATATTGACCCGCTGGATCGTGACGCCCTCATTCGCATTCTGGTCGAACCCAAGAATGCGCTGGTCAAACAGTATCAGCATTTGTTCGCGCTGGATGAAGTGGAACTCATCTTTGAGGAAAACGCGCTGACCGCCGCCGCTGACCTGACGCTGAAGCGTGATACGGGTGCGCGCGGGCTGCGGTCTATCATCGAAAGCCGCCTGCTGGATGTGATGTTTGAAATCCCCGGACGTAAGGACATTCGCCGCGTGTTGATTGACGCCGAGGTCATCAACGGCACGATGCATCCCCGCATTTTTGATGGGGAAGGCAACCAGCTTGAGTGGACCGATACGGGAACACTTAAACCAGCAGCATAAAACCTTGAGGCGGGCACAACACCCGCCTCATTTTTTGTAGGTCGGAATGACGACCTGCGTATATTTCCCGGCGAGGCTTTCAAAGCGTTTCGCATTAATCTGGTTCGTGCTGTCGGGGTTGACGTTACAGGGGATGGCCCAGCGCGGGCGCATCTGCTTGATAACTTCTACCGCTTCATCCACAGTCAGCGTGCCGTTGCCGTCGATGGGTAGGATGGCAATGTCGGGGTGGATATTCTGCATTTCGGGGATTATTTTCGTATCCCCGGCGTAGTAAATATCATGATAGTTGAGTGAAATCACAAACCCCAGCCCACCATCCGACTTGGGATGCTCCTGTTCGTCGGGGGAATAAGCCGGGATGGCTTTGATGCCAGCGCGATCCACGCTCAGCGACTGCCAGGGGCGCAGCACTGTACTCCCTTCGAGGTCTTGCGCCAGACGGTCATTGCCGATCACTCGGGTATCTGGCCCGCGCAGCTTTTTGATGTCCGCCAGCGAGCAGTGTTCGTAGTGGTGGTGGCTCACCAGAATGACATCCGCATGGAACGCGACGCGCACTACACGCCAGGGGTTAATATAAATCAGCGGTGGCCCTTCAATCCGAAATCCACCATAGCCCAACCATTGAATATTCTCGATCATCGTGGTTCGTTTTATCCCGTCAAAGTCTGCGTACTTTACCTCATAACGCGGCCTCACTCAACGGTGGTTGTTGCGATGGATAATTTTATGATATAGTAATTTTGGATGTCACTGGGGGAACCAGTGATAGTGTTTATTCCCGCTGAATTTTCACAAATTTGCCTGCGTGTTGAGGTGACACTTTTATGTCCGATTTTGCGAATCCTTCAAAACCCCCGGGAACGGGGCAGATCAGAAGTTTGGGCCAGCGTCCCCAGCAGCCATTGCAGGCCGCGCCGCCTATGCAGGAATTGGTCGCGGACGAGAATGAGTGGTCGCCCCCGCCGTTAACCAGCCTGGAAGACACAGGGCTAAACCTGCTGGCAGTCGCTGATCTGGTACTGACGGTGCTGTATTTTGGTGGCTATATGACTGGCCATCAGGTCTGCGACATTATTAAGCTGCCGTTTGCAGGTGTTGCCGACAAGGTCTTCGCGTTCCTGAAGCGTGAGAAGTTTATTGAAGTGCAGGCGGGTGGCGGTTACAACGAAGCCTCTTACCAGTACATGATTTCTCAAAAAGGCTCGGAAAAGGCGCGTGAAGCCCTGGAACGTACCCAGTACGCAGGCCCGACGCCTGTGCCTGTTGAGCAGTACGTGTCGGCCATGAAGCAGCAGAACCGTAAGAAAATCTCCGTGCGTCAGCGCGATTTGCGTAAGGTGATGGAAAACCTGGTCGTCTCGGATGAGATGCTGGATAAGGTCGGGCCAGCGGTTAACGGTGGCCGTTCGATCTTCCTCTATGGCCCTCCCGGTAATGGTAAGACGACCATCGCCGAAAAAGTGGGACGTATCGTCCTCGGCGATGACATGTGGATTCCCTACGCCTTCGACGTGGACGGGCAGGTGGTACAGGTCTTTGACGGCATTAACCATGAACTTGCGCCGATCCAGGAAAAGGTTAAACATGCGACGGGCGTGGTGGCCGACCCACGCTGGATCAAGATTAAGCGTCCGATGATTATGGTCGGTGGTGAATTGACGCTGGCTGGCCTCGACCTGGTCTTTGACCCCATCAACAAGTTCTACGAAGCCCCGTTCCAGGTGAAAGCCAACGGCGGCATGTTCCTGATTGACGACTTTGGTCGCCAGCCCGTGCGTCCACAAGAACTGTTGAACCGCTGGATTGTGCCGCTTGAAAAAGGCGTTGACTTCCTGACGCTGAACAATGGGCGCAAGATTGAAATGCCGTTCTATGTCATGATTGTCTTTTCGACGAACCTCGCGCCGAAAGACCTGGTAGATGATGCGTTCCTGCGTCGTATTCGTTATAAGATTGAGGTCGGTAATCCGACAGCGGATCAGTTCCGCGAAATCTTCAAGATTATCTGCCGCATCAAGGGGGTTCCCTACGACGATCAGGGCCTGGCCTACCTGTTGAAGGAATGGTACTTCAACAAGGAAAAGGAAGGGCGTTCGCGCGATCTGCGTATGGTGCATCCGCGCGATTTGATCTCGCAACTCCTTGACATTGCTGCCTATATGGAAGTGCCCCCCACACTTTCCAAAGACCTGCTTGACAGAGCTGCCGCATCCTATTTCGTCAAACTATCGTAGGAAGGCTGGCTGGTTGTTTCTGTGGTCATGAAAAAGGTCTTTAGCGGTTCTGCTGTCCCACGCCATCTGGTGTTCATTCTCAACGATGGTACGTTTATCGTGCAATGGGACGAAAACCGTGTACAAGAGTTGCTCAATGGGCGTTATCGTCCATATCAGGCGGAGGATTTTGGCCACGCCATCACGGATTACGAACTGAATCAGCTTAAGGCTGCCGGGCGCGTAGAGCATTACAACAAGTACTTTGTCTGGCTTTACGCGCTGCCGGATACCTCGCACATTCCGGTTCAGGCTCGTTCCTCGGAGGTGCGCCATGACCGTGTGCGCACTTACTATCTGAACACGACGCTGCCGAAGAGCCACCTGCCGCAAATCGAAAATCTGTTGGTGGAACTGGACATCGCCGATGATTTCCTGGCGCGTATTCGCGGTGATCTCGTCGTGATTCTGGGGCGCAATGGCGTTCCGTTCCGCTTCCTGACGGATGCAGAAAAAGCACAGAAGCAGCTTCAACTCAGCGCGCCAGAGATTTTTAAGGAACTGGTGATTGCCTTTGTCGAAGCGCCTGTCGAAGACAGCGACATTAAATGGCAGACGGAACCAGCCCTTGACGCTGAATCGATTGACCATGATTTGATTCGCGACAGCCTACAGGACTTATCGGTGACCGAAGGCAAGCGAGTGGTGCTGGTCGTCAGTGATGATAACGAGCGTGAAGCATTTCATGACCTGCTCAATGAGATGAAGCTGGATATTCGCGTGGCACCCACCGGCGCGGAAGCGATTCACCTGATTGAGGATTTCAGGCCGCATCTTTTGCTGATGGATTTGCAACTGCCGGATATGCACGGCTGGCGAATGCTCAACAAGGTGAAAGAGACGGGAAGCCTGGAAAATCTGGCGACGATTGTGGTGGCGGAGCATACGTCTTCGGCTGATGAGCAGACGTTCGCGCTGACGGTTGCCGATGTAGACATGTTCCTGGTGAAACCGTTGAGCATGGCGCGCCTGCGTCAGAACGTGTGGACAGTCCTCAAGAATCACCCTGATCCATCGCACACGACTTCCTGAGACACAACCCGAGCGAACATCAGGAGCACAGGTATTCGTGCTCCTTTTGATTTGCGTATTCGGTGCTCTACTGGTAGATTATTGCGCGAAGTTCATAGGGATGTGAATGATGATGTGGGCATTACTGGTTGTGTTTGCAACCGTCATCGCTGCCATGATCCTGAGCAGCACCCGGCAGGCACCCTGGGAAAAACGATTGCACCGCGTTCATGCTGGAGTCGCGGGAAAGGCAGAATGGATGGCACCGGAGAACGTGGTTGAGGATGTGAACCGTGACTATTTAGCGGCAATGCGCTGGCTTCAGGAAAGCGTGTTGGGGCAGTGGGGCCAGCAGTGGTCGGCGGCTCCAGCGTTTTTGAGCGGGGCTTACCTGCGCCGTTATCAAGCCATCCTGATGGATTACCGCGCGCGTGGCGTACCGCGCTGCCTGGGTGTGCTGCGCGCCGATCATCACATTGATGTGCGCCATTTTACCGAAGATGGCAAGCGCTGTCTGGTAGTGGATTATCAGGTGGGGCGGCGTATGGCTACCTATCACTCGCGCACGCTGACCCGTTTGCACACGCAGGATTTAGGGGATACCACCGTCGTCTATCAGATGGCATACGATGCGGAATCCCGCCGCTGGAAAATTGAAAACTTCGTGCAGGAACTACCGCTGGGGTGGGGAAGTCGGGCGCGGCATATTCGTCTGCTGTCCGCGCTGCCCGAAACGGTAGGTCGCGATAATTGATGGCAAGCTTTCTGTGAAATCAACAAGTGTTTTTGTGACAGGCGGCACAGGATTCCTGGGTCGCCATTTAATTCCTCGTCTGTGTCGTGCCGGGTATACCATTCGTGTGCTCACGCGGCATCCAGAAACCAACCCCTGGTTAAAACGGTATCCGCGCATTGAAATTGTTTCGGGCGATTTGCGTGACGCGCAGATTGTTCACGATGCTGCTGCGGGCTGCCGCTTTGTCATCCATGCTGCCGGATTGTTCCGTTTTTGGGGAGAGGCAGCGGAATTTGACGCCACGAACGTGCAGGGTACGGAAAATATGCTGCGCGCGGCGCTGGACGCCCAGGTCGAGCGTATGGTACATATCTCTACCATTGCCGTGATTGGCCAGCCCGATCCTGAGAATGTGATGGATGAAAGCTATCCGGCGAATCCGGTAGAACCGTATCAGCGCAGTAAACTGCGGGCGGAACGCCTCGCGCTGAGTTACTACACCGAAAAACAGCTTCCGGTGATTGTGCTGCGTCCCGGTGCCTACTACGGGCCGATGGGTGAATATGCCTTTAACCGCCTGTTCTTTACCGACCCCATGCGTGGGTTAATCATGCAGCTTAATCACGGGCGCTACATCACCTTCCCGGCGTTTATTGATGATGTGGCGCAGGGGGTGATGCTGGCGCTGGAACGCGGCAGACTTGGGGAAGTCTACAACATCTGCGACGATTGGATTACCCATAAGGAAACCTTCGATATTGTCTGCGAAGAAGCTGGATTGCTGTCGATTCGCCCCCCGATTCCAGAGTGGGCGGGTATCCTGACCGCGCGAATCATGACGGCTTTAGCGCGTTATACGCATCGCGAACCGTTCTGGCCTCTAAACTTGAGGTCTTATGTGTATAATTACTGGCGCGTGTCCAGCGAAAAGGCGCGGCGTGAACTGGATTTCGTGCCGACGACCTTTCGTGAGGGTGCGCGCCAGACGATAGCATGGTATCGTGCTGGCAAACCCGATCATCTTCCAGAATTGGACTGTTAGCACTATGTTCTTTGACGAAGCGAAAATCTATATCCAAAGCGGCAATGGTGGCGATGGCATTGTCACCTTTCGCCGCGAGAAATACATACCGCGTGGTGGCCCCAACGGCGGCGACGGCGGACGCGGGGGCGATGTGGTGTTTACCGTGAACCCCAAGCATCGCACCCTGATTCACTTTAAGCGCAAGGCGCACTTCAAGGCCGCGCACGGCGCACGCGGCGGTTCGGTCAATATGACGGGGGCCAGCGCTGACCCGCTTGAAATTGAAGTTCCACCCGGCACTGTGGTCATGGACGCGGATACTGGCGAAGTGCTGGCGGATCTCGTGCGTCCGGGGGATCGTGTGGTTGTGGCCAAGGGGGGACGCGGCGGACGCGGCAACGCACGTTTTGCCTCCTCTACCAATCAGGCACCGCATTACGCCGAGAAAGGCGAACCCGGCATCGAACGCTGGCTGAAGCTGGAGCTGAAGCTGATTGCGGATGTGGGGATCGTGGGCGTGCCGAATGCCGGAAAATCGACTTTACTCTCTGTGATCAGCAACGCGCGCCCCAAAATCGCAGACTATCCCTTTACGACGCTGGAACCTAATCTGGGGGTGGTGGTCTACGATGATCGTGATTTGACCTTCGCCGACATCCCCGGCTTGATCGAAGGCGCGCATATGGGGGTAGGTTTGGGACATGCTTTCCTGCGCCATGTCCAGCGCACGCGGCTGCTGATTCATCTGCTGAACGGCGCGAACGAGAATCCTATCGCGGATTACAATCAGATCAATGTCGAGCTTTCGTTGTTCGACGAAAAGATGAAGGAAAAGCCGCAAATCGTCGTGTTTAACAAGATGGATTTGCCAGAAGCGCAGGAACGCTGGCCCGAAATCGAAGCAGCGTTGCAGGCGCGCGGCGTGACGGCGGTGGCGATTTCTGCCGCTACTCAGCAGGGAACGCGCGAACTTATTCAGCAGGTGTTTGCGATGTATGCCGAACTGCCTGCGGAAGTCGCGCTGCAAGAGGTGACTGCTACGCACGTTTATGAACTGCCGGAAGATGATCTGGCGTTCAACGTGACCAAAGAGGGCAGTGGGGTCTTCCGCGTGTCCGGCAAGCGTATCGAACGGGCGGCAGCCATGACCTATTGGGACTTCGACGAAGCGGTGATGCGTTTCCAGCGCATATTGGAAACCCTCGGCGTGTCTGAAGCCTTAAAAAACGCAGGCGTCCGCGTGGGCGATACTGTGTATATCGGTGAACATGAACTGGAGTGGGCGGATTGAGGCGAATCGGTGTTCTTGGCGGCACATTTGACCCGCCGCACATCGGGCATATGGTGTTAGCGGAATACGCTGCTGGTACGTTGGGGCTTTCCCATGTATTGTTCGTTCCAGCAGCCGAGCCGCCGCACAAACGAAACATGACCCGTGCCAGCGTTGATCATCGGGTGGCGATGGTGCAGTCGGCCATCGCCGGAAATTCCCGTTTCGTTCTGTCGCGCGTGGATGTGGATCGTCCGGGGCCGCACTATACCCTGGATATGATTCGCATCATCAGCACGCAGTATCCTCACTGTGAGCTGCACTTCCTGATGGGCAGCGATTCCTTTCGTGATTTACCGAAATGGCATCGACCAGAGGAGATTATCCGCTACTGTAAA
>JAXLWC010000104.1:0-12270 GCA_046328675.1 Anaerolineae bacterium | reverse complement strand
GGATTTGCGTATGCCGCGTATGGATGGCTACCAGTTGTGTGAAATTCTGAAGGCAGACACGCGCTTCCGCCATATTCCCGTGATTTTCCTCAGCGTTGCCGGCGAGACACTGGACAAGGTGCGCGCCTTTGAACTCGGTGCGGTGGATTACATCATTAAGCCGTTCCAGGTGCAGGAAGTCACGGCCCGCATTCACACGCACCTGACGATTTTCCAGCAGCAGCAGGAACTCATTCGCCAGCGCCACGAGATTGAAACGCTGCGCGATACGGTAGCGGTTGTGAACAGCACGCTGGAATTAGGCGAAGTGCTGACCCGTATTCTGGCGAATGTGGAGCGTGTGGTACACCATGACTGTGCCAACGTGATGCTGATCGAAGAAGATTACGCACGCGTGTTTAAGCATCGGGGCTACCCGCAAGAGTCGCTGCACACGCTCATGGAATCGCGCTTCCCGATTGACGATACGCGCAACCTGACGGAAATGGTGGCAACACACCAGCCCGTGTGGATTGGGGACGTGACCCAGGACGAGAACTGGGAACGACTGCACGGATTGGAAGCAGTGCGCTCGTACATGGGCACGCCGATTTTGTCTGGCGATGACGTAATTGGCTTCATCGGGTTGGAAAGCTTCACCACAAACGCCTTCCACTCAGAACATGCTGAACGCTTGAAAGCCTTTGCCGATCAGGTGGCGATTGCCATTCGCAACGCCCAGGTGTTTGAGCAGGTGAAGGCGCTGGCGGCGGAGGAAGAACGGCAGCGTATCGCCCGTGATTTGCATGACGCCGTGAGTCAGACATTGTTTTCGGCCAGCGTTATCGCCGAAACGCTGCCTTTTCTGGTAGATCGGGATCGCGCGGAATTCAATAACGGCTTGCAGCGGCTGGCCAAGCTGGCGAACGGCGCGCTGGCCGAGATGCGTACCCTGCTGGTGGAACTGCGTCCGGCGGCGCTGCTGGAAACAGAATTGAGTGTGCTGCTGAAATATCTGGTCAACAGCTTGCAGACACGCACCGACGCAAACCTGAGTTATACTACAGAGGGCAGCGAAAACGAGATTTCGCCAGAGGCAAAGGTGAATCTGTATCGCATCACGCAGGAAGCGCTGAACAACAGCATTAAACATGCCCGCGCGCGTAATATCTCCCTCGACCTCAATATGGGGGCGAATGAGGTCTCAGTGCGGATTATCGACGACGGCAACGGTTTTGTCCCGGAACAGGTGCCGCGCAATCATATGGGGCTGCTGATCATGGGGGAGCGTGCAGCTAAAGCCAACATTTCGCTAATTGTCAGAAGTGCATTACAACAGGGGACGCATATCGAAGCCCACTGGCAAAAATCCAGCCATGTGTAATAATATTAGTTAGATCATGGTAAAGAAATCGAATGCACGTTATATCCACCCTATAAGGTGGTGGGATTTATGGAAGAGAACCATCGTATTCGCATCATGGTGGTCGATGACCATCTAGTGGTTCGTCAGGGCTTTGCCACGTTTCTCAAAGCTTTCGACGATTTGGAGCTGGTGGGTGAAGCCAGCAACGGTCAGGAAGCAATTCAGAAAATTGATCAGCTCAACCCGGATGTGATTCTCATGGATATGGTGATGCCGCGCCTCGGCGGCGCAGAAACCATCAAAGCCATTCGCCAGACGCATCCGAGTATCCAGATTATCGCGCTCACGAGTTTTACCAACGATAAACAACTCCTGCAAAACGCCCTCGAGGCGGGGGCTATCGGCTATTTGTTCAAAGATGTCTCTATCGAGGCACTGGCGAACGCCATCCGCGCGGCCTACGAAGGCAACCCGATTATGTCGCCGGAAGCCATGCGCATGTTGATTCTGACCAAGACGCAGCGCGTAGCGGGAAGTTTTAACCTGAGCGAGCGCGAGTTGGAAGTGTTGCAGCTTCTGGTCAAGGGGCTGACCAACAACGAAATCGCCGAACACCTCTCGGTCAGCCGTTCGACGATCAAATACCACGTCAGCAGTATCCTCGGTAAACTGGGGGCCAACAGCCGCGCCGAAGCAGTCTCCATCGCCCACCAGCATAAACTGGTCACTTGACTAGGCCACCTGACCTACCTCTAAAGCAACCTAAAAACCCCCCGATTGCGTAGTGCGCAGCGGGGGGTTCTGTTTTACTGTACATATACAGAGAGTGTGGCATCAATGTTGAGACTATGGGAACAATTCTTATTGTTGAAGACAATGCCGACATGCGGGATGAGATGCTAGATTTATTGGAGTTTGCGGGATGGTCCACACTCTCACCTTTTAACGGTATAGCATGTTTGGAGATTGCCGGGAAACACGAGCCTGAGCTTATTGTATGTGATGTCTGTATGGCACAGTTAAAGGGCGATGAAACACTTTCTCGACTGCGCAGTGATGAAAAAACTGCGCATATTCCGTTTCTAGTCGTAACGGCAGCAGGCAATATCAATTAGGTATACGAAAAAGCTCAGATTACGCCGGACAAGGGAATGCGTTATCCTTTTGAGGCCAATTTTTTGTAGCTAGGATCCAGCGTTTAATCGGCTAGACAGGCGGAAATCGTAGAACAGCTATGTGGCTTATGGAAGAATTAAAAACGAAACGCATAATGATCGTGGATGATCATTACATGCTGCGTCAAGCCCTCTCCTTTGTCTTAAAGGCATTTCAGGACATGATGCTTGTGGGTCAGGCCAGCAGCGGACGTGAAGCCGTGGAACTCTGCACAGAGCTAAATCCTGATGTCATTCTCATCGATCTGGTGATGCCCGAAATGAACGGGGTGGAGGCCATCCGCGCCATCCGCGCCATGCATCCGCATATTAAGTTCATCGCGCTCACCAGCCTTGGCAAAGATGCCCCGATGACGATTGCCGCTATTCAGGCCGGCGCGAATGCTTATCTGAGTAAACAGGCCAGTGTGACCGAAGTCATTGATACGATTCGGCTGGTCACCCAACAGTAGCAGCCTAGCCAGTCCCCCGGCTGGCGCCGCCCACTGGCACCGCGTCCTCTCATCACGCCTCCCCCGGATACTCATTACAGTACCTTCTTTTCCCGCGAATTGAGTACACCCATACCCCTCACTGGCCACATGGCTAGGTCATTCTGTTTATTACATCTTCAGCAATAAAACTCCCCACATGCCTGATGTTTAGCCCCCGCTTCTCTTGTAAGCTTAGGTTATAAATGTAGGAGAGTCAGATATGCGTGCAAAAATCCTCTACGTCGAAGACAACCCGTTGAACATCCGCCTCATCAAGAAAATGCTGAAGCTCATGGAAGTCGACATGATTGAAGCGGACAATGGTCAACAAGGGTTAGCGCTGGCCAACAGCAGCGAGCCAGATCTGATTCTCCTCGATATGCATTTGCCTGACATCGATGGACTTGAACTGGCCGCGCGTATTAAAGACTCCCAGAAACTTGCGCACATTCCATTGGTAGCGCTCACAGCCGATACCGGCAACGCCGAAGCGTGCCGCGCCGCAGGCTGTGATGGGTATCTGAATAAGCCCGTCAGCAGTGCTTATCTGCTCAGAACCGTCATGCAGTTCCTTAAAAGTGCTGATACAGAACCGGAGATGGTGAGGTAAACATCATGAAAAAAGTATTGATCGCTGAAGACAACTCTGACCTGCAATACATCTTTGGAATGACCTTCCAGACCCAACAATTTGAAGTCAGCCATGCCAGTGATGGCGAGCAGGCCATCCAAAGCCTGCAAAAGGAAGTACCCGACGTGCTGATTCTCGACATTAACATGCCCAAGCAGTCGGGGCTGGCCGTGCTGTCCTACATCCGCAGCCAGCAAATCTCGAACCGCATGAAGGTTATCGTGGTGACGGGGAATTATCTGGCACAGCAGGCTCCTGAAGCCGAAGTAGCAGATTTGTTCCTGGTCAAACCAGTGAGCGTCAAAGAATTAATGACGCTGGCGAAACGCCTGCTTTAAAGGTCGGAAATACAGTTAAGATAGCACTTTGGGAGTAAGAGACAGATGGGTCGAATTTTGATCATCGAAGATGATGCCGCCCTACGCGAACTAATGGCCATCAGTCTCATGCGACAACATGAGATTCTGGAAGCGGCCAACGGCAAGCTGGGCCTGCTCGCTGTCCACCAACATCATCCCGACCTGGTACTGTGCGATATTGCCATGCCCGAAATGGATGGTTATCAGGTGCTGCAAAACCTGCGCGATACCCCGGAGACGGCTTCGATCCCCTTTGTGTTTATCACCGCCTACATTGATCGTGCCGATGTCCGGCGCGGCATGGATTTAGGCGCAGACGATTATCTGGCCAAGCCATTCACCGCCCAGGAACTGCGCGACATGGTCAACGGCTGCCTGCGCAAAAAGGCCTTGCAGGAAGCAGCCCTCAAACGCGCCATCGAGGACATTCACCAGAATATCGTGATGTCCCTGCCCCACGAACTGCGCACCGCCATTATGGTGATTGAGGGCTATGTGCATCTGATGTTGGAAGAGGTCGAGCACGTCAGCCCCCATCATCAGGAAATGCTGCTGGCCGTCGGGAATGCCAGCCGCCGTCTGCACCGTTTGGCCGAAAAGTTCCTGTGGTATTCCAAGATTCAACTGATGGACACGTTGAATGTTAAAACACAGGTCACCGAAAAGGCCCTGGAGGCAGTTCAGTGGATTGCGACTGAAAAAGCGCATCAGGCCGAACGCTTCAGTGATCTGCATCTGGATTTGGATGACGTTATGATCTGTATGCCGCCGGAATGTGTACAGAAAGTAGTCGAAGAGGTGGTCGAAAACGCCTTTAAGTTTTCGGCAGCCGGCACCGCCGTTAACATCCGCGCCAAAGTTCATGATGATATGTACGTGATTTCGGTCACCAACTTTGGACGCGGCATGAGCGAAACGCAGATTGCTCGTATTGAAGCGTTTACGCAGTTTGAACGGGATACCTATGAGCAGCAGGGGCTGGGGCTGGGGCTGGTGATCGCCAAACGCCTGACCGAACTGTTTGGTGGCAAGTTCACGATCCACAGCATCCCGCAGGAAAAGACCGAAATCATCGCGGCGCTGCCCATGCAGCACACAGATAGTATGTTTGTTCCGGCACAGGCTGCCGCACAGGGAGAGCGCTTAGTCGCAGGTACGATACCAATGTAATCCGCGCAACAGCATTCATGGTTACTATTCCATGAGCCTCGTCAAAGCATATCGAATTCGCCCGCGTGTGTCTGCTCTGGCCTCGCAGGGTCATTTTCACCGATGCGCCACGCTCATAAATGTGGCGATTTTGCTGTCTGATCAATATGGGTAGTTAGGTTTATCATGGCTTATCGTCTAACGTGGTATGTTCCAGCAAAGGTACTGCAACTGCAATTGGAAGGCGATATTAGCGCTTCAGAGTTTGCCGAAGCCAACGCCATGATTGCCCGCGAGATTGAGCAGACCGAAGGTAAAGTTGCGCTGGTCGTGGACGCAAGCGCCGTTACAGAAATTTCGTCGGTAGTGAGTAAAATCAAGCGCTCACAGACCTACAGCGGCCATCCACGTCTGGGCTGGATCTTTGTGATCGGGACGGACAAGTTTATCCGTTTGATGATGACCGTCATTTTCAACGTGGTCAGCGCCAAGATGCAGTTGTTTCCCGATCATAACCAGATGCGCCAGTTTCTCAAGCCGCTGCTAGGAGAAATGGGAAGCATCACATATTCGCCTAATTAGAGTAAAATTCGATTGCTATTCGTTTGCAAAATTTCGAGTATAGTTAACAGAGTAAATCTTACTCGTGACAAAACAAGACAGGTAATGGCATCTGGCGGCAGGTAAAGTGAAGCTGCCTGCGGTCAAAGCCAGCATTTAAGGTCTATGCAAAATCAACCTATTCGTGTGCTGTATATCGACGACTCGCCTGATGAGTTTGCCATGATTCGGGATTTCCTGATGATTGCCAACGCATCAGGGTATCAAGTGGATTGGGCATCATCCTTTGACACAGCAGCCGAGCAGATGCTGCTGGACGAGCATGACATCTACATGATTGACTACAATCTGGGAGATCGCAACGGCATCGATCTGGTGCGTGCGGCCACTGCTCGCGGCACGCACAAGCCGATGATTGTGATTACCGGACGTGGTGACTGGGATGTGGATGTTGCGGCCATGGAAGCCGGAGCATCGGACTATCTGGATAAGACGGAAATCAGGCCGTCAATCCTAGAACGGGCCGTGCGCAACGCCATTGAGCGTTCCAGAGCCTTTGCCGCACTGAGTGCCAGCGAAGAACGTTATCGTGAGCTTTTTGAAAATACTACCGATTTAATCAGCAGTTTTTTTGCCGACAACCGCCTCGAATATTGCAACACCGCCTGGCGCGAGACGCTGGGGTACAACGAAAAGGAATCGCTGAAATTAACTGTCGCGGACATCGTTCATCCCGATTACCTTGCGGATTGTATGAAAGTGCGCGACGCGGTGATGAGCACCGGCGAATCGCGCACAATCGAAACCATCTTCGTCAGCAAGGGTGGCAGACAGGTCATTGTCGAAGGCACGATTAGCTGCCGCCTGATTGATGGCAAGGTGGTGGGCATACACGGCATGTACCGTGACATCACCGCGCGCAAACAGGCCGAAGAAGCACTGCGCTATCAGGCGACGCTGCTGGAAAATGTGTCGGACGCGGTGGTTGCCGCCGATATGAATTTTGACAACATTCACATGTGGAATGCTGCCGCCGAGCGCATGTACGGCTGGAAAGCCGAAGAAGTGCTGGGCAAAAACACGACCAAACTGCTGAAAACCGAGTTTGACAACGAGACTCGCGAAGAAGCCCTGAAGAACTTCTTCAAATATGGTTTCTGGAGCACGGAAATCACACAGAAGCGCAAGGATGGCTCCACCGTCAATGTCCATAGTTCGCTGACGCTGATTAAGGATAGTCAGGGTAATCCCATCAGCATCGTCGGCGTGAACCGCGACATTACCGAACGCAAACAGGTCGAAATCGCGCTGCGCGAAAGCGAACGCCGCTTCCGTGGACTCTTTGAGCAAACCAACGACGCGGTGTTCCTCGTTAGCTTAGAGGGCCAGCATATCGCGGCCAACCAGCGCGCCGCGGATATGGTGGGCTATACCGTTGACGAATTGTTACAGATGTCGATGCAGGACATTATTGCGCCCAGCGAACAGCAGGAAAGCCTCAATGTGCTGAAACATCTGCTTGCCGGACTCCCTCCCCCACCGCCCTACGAACGAACCCTGCGCCGCAGAAATGGCGAAGAGTTTCCGGTGGAAATCAATGTCGAGCTGGCCAGAGATGTTCACGGCAAACCGCTGCACATTCAAAGTGTGATTCGCGACATCAGCGCGCGCAAGGAAGCCGAACGGATTGAGCGCGAACAGCGGGCGATGCTGAAAGCGCTGCTGAATGTTGCCGAAATCCTCAACAGCACACTGGATTTTGAAGAAGTGCTGGAACTGATTCTGGCCAACGTGGAAAAAGTCGTGCCGCACGACACCGCCAGCGTCATGATTATTGAAAATGGCATAGCCAAATTCATCCGCGCTGAGGGCTACGAGAAGTACAACGCCGAGGCGCTGACGGACATCAGTTTTGTCGTGGCGGAAACCCCCAGCTTCAAATATATGTACGACACCCAGCAGCCAGTGATTATTTCTGACGTGCATAATGATCCCAACTGGATACATACCAAAGAGTCCCGCTGGATACGTTCCTATGCGGCTGTGCCCATTGTGCTCGAAGGTCAGGTGATCGGCTTCCTCAACCTCGACAGTTCTACGCCGGACTTTTTTACGCCTTCTTTGTTGGATCGCTTGCAAGCGTTCTCAAACCAGATTGCGGTGGCGGTCAAAAACGCGCGCCACTACGATCAGGCGAAACAGTTGGCAGCGGCGGAAGAACGTACCCGCCTGGCCAATGATCTGCACGACGCGGTCAGCCAAACGCTGTTCTCCGCCAGCCTGATTGCCGAAACGCTGCCGCGCCTGTATACGGATATTCCCGACGGCGTGCGCCAGGGCATCGGGGAACTGCACCATCTCTCGCGGCAGGCGCTGGCGGAAATGCGTTCGCTGCTGCTGGAACTGCGCCCGATGGCGCTGGAGGAAACCGATATTGAAGACCTGCTGGCACAGTTGGTCGAGACCTTCAGCCGCCGCGAGCGTATCAATGTCAATTTTAAAGTCGATGGGCCGTGTAATCTGCCCGTAGACCCCAAAGTCACCTTCTATCGCGTGGCGCAGGAAGCGCTGAACAACATCGGCAAACATGCCCACGCCTCGCAGGTGGATTTGGGAATCAAGCGCAAGGCGAATATTGTCCAAATGATAATCTGGGATGACGGGTCAGGCTTTGATCCCAGCGCTGTACCGTCGAATCACTTTGGGGTGCGAATTATGCACGAGCGTGCCACCAAAGTCGGGGCACACCTTGATTTGGTCACGGGCCGCCCCAAAGGAACAAAAATCACGCTTACATGGCCGTCAGGATAATGTGGAGTATTGGTAGTGGGTAAGATACGGGTATTGGTAGTAGACGATCACAAGTATGTTCGCTATGGCTTGAAAATCGCGCTTGGCATTTTCGACGCCATAGAGTTTATCGGGGAAGCCAGCAACGGGCTGGAAGCCATCGACCTATGCAATCAACTGCGCCCTGACGTTGTGCTGATGGATTTATCGATGCCAGAGATGGATGGCATCAGCGCGACACGTCAGATTCACCAGATGCATCCTGAGATTCGCATTATTGCCTTAACCGCTGCGGCGGAAGAACGGCTGATTGAAACGGTGCTGCGCGCGGGAGCCGCCGGCTTCTTGATGAAGAACTCCTCTGTCGATGATGTGGCAAACACCATTATCAAGACCGCGAAGGCTTCTTAACGCGGCATCAGGGACTATACAAGGGGTGCGCGGCACATCGCCCTGCGCCCCAACGACACAGCAGCGTGACGGGAACGGCTCGCACCCGCGAGTCATGAGACCGTTTTGGTTTGGCGAGTGGGGAGTTTCGTGGATATTTTTCGTGTAGGGACGTTCAATTGAACGTCCACGTAACTTGAATCTCATCACTCCTTTGGTTTGAGCTTAATTGATGGGTGGATAAGATAGCGTTAGAATAACAATATGCAATCATATATCGAATCTGGACATAAAATGCTCGTGAAATCCAAGTTACTGCTCATTGTTCTGCTTCTATTGGTAGTAGTTCCGGCTTCATTCGCACAGGACAGCAGCGGCGAACTGGCCGCGACGCTGGAAGTGCTGGCCCCGGCGGTTGACGTGCTGCGGGTGAACACCGTCAACTGGATTACGGTGAACGTAGAAGCGATTGTCGGCGTCGGCGATACGATTCGTACCAACGAAGCAGGGCGCGCCCGCATTACCTTCTTCGCGGACGGCACCGACACTGAACTGCTGCCCAACACTGAATATCGCATCGTCCGCTTCGAGGGAGATGATTCCTCGTTTAACCTGACGGTAGAAGTCGTGGTCGGGCAAACCACGCAGCGCCTGCGCCGTCTGGTCGATGCCGACTCATCCTACAACATCACCACTCCCGGCATGGCCTTAGCCGCGCAGGGCACCGAGTTCGCCGTCCGCGTGGAAGACACAGGACGTTCGGCGATGCTGGTCAGCGAAGGCACCGTCGATTCGCGCCAGGGTGAAGCACAGGCCGATGTGCCGCCGGGCTTTGGCATCCGTGCCAGCGCCGACAGCGGCTTAAGTGATGTCGTCGCCGCCACCAGCTTTGAAGAACTGGACTCAGCGCTTGATGGCTGCACCGCCAGCATCCAGACGCAGGACGATGTGAGCATCAACGTGCGCCTTGGCGCGGGCCTCGATTTCCCGCGCGTCGGCGTGATTGCGCCAGCCGATGTGACCCTGTTCATGGGTGTCACCGAGTCCGGCAGTTGGTACCGCATCAATTATCGCGGCGGTTTCGGTTGGATTCTCTCGACGACGGCAGGTATTGGACGCGCTTGCGCCGGACTGCGCCAGTTCCCCGACGGTTACGGGCCGGAAGATGTCACCCTCTACACGTCACTGGGAGAAACAATTACACCTGAAGATTTGATTGCGCCGAACACTCAGCCCGAAGCGACTGCAACGCCAAACGGGTAGGGCTGTTCGCCGCTTGAAAACTTCACCGAACTCATCAAAGGTAAGCCGCTGGCGTCGTGCGCGTCAGGGCTTTTTGCTTGGCTGCGGCGTCAGCCTGGTAGTGCTGCTGCTGTGGGCAAGCAATGCCTTCGCCCAGTTACGACTGCGCCTGAGCGATACCTACTTCGTGCCCGCGCCTGTCTCCAACAACATTGTGCTGGTGGCCGTCGATGATGCGACGCTGGAAGCCTACGGGCGTTCGCTCACCGACTGGTCGCGCGACATCTACGCCAACCTGATTACCTATCTCAGCGCGGCACAGGCGCGTGTCGTAGCCTTCGACATCCTGTTTGTCGATCACTCTACGGGCGACGCCGAACTGGCCGAAGCGATCCAGCAGGCGCGTGCCAGCGAAGCACGCACACGCACGGTCATGCCCGCAGTCGGCGTACAGCAAAGCGGCGTGCTGTTGGCTGGCGATCAGGCCGTGCGCTACGACGAGGCGCTGCTGCCCACCGATTCGCTGCTGCCAGTGGTCGATTACGTTGGCTACGTCAACACCTATCCCGATGTCGATGGCTCCATCCGCCGCCGTCCCTCGCTGATTGAAGTCAACCAGCAGGTCGGCCTCTCGTTGAGCCTCGCCGCGTATCTGGCTTATCTGCGCATTCCTTCCGCCGCTGTGTCGCAGATTGTGGTGCCGCATGGCGACAGGCTGGAAGTTACGCCGGAACGCAGCATCCCCGTCGATCAGTACGGCTTCTGGGTGCAGAATTACTTCGGCCCGCCCTACAGTTCATCGCATGTTACTTTTCCTGTCGTCTCGATGGTCGATGTCCTGAACGGCATGGTGGACTCTTCGCTGTTCAACAACAAAATCGTGATGGTTGGGGTGATCAACGCCAGCGTCATCGTGGACGCCTATCTTGTGCCGTCCAGCACCAGCGGCAGGCTGATGTCCGGGGTGGAAATTCACGCCAATGCGCTGGAGACCCTGATTCAGAATCGTTTCCTCACCGAGCAGAGTCCCACCTCGCAGGCGCTGATGATCGTGGCGCTGTCCATTATTGCCAGCATGATTTACATGCAGTTCCGCTGGTACTGGATTGTGCCCATAGCGCTGCTGCTGCTCATTGGCTGGGTGCTGCTGGCTTTCATGCTGTTCAACAACTACGCGGTCATCGTCAACCTGTTTCATTCGGGGCTGGCGCTGCTGTTCCCCGTGCTGGCCACGACGGGCTGGAACATCAGCCTTGAGGTGTGGCGGCGCAGAAACACCGAATTCCTGCTGCGCAGCGTGGTCGAAAGCTCCAGCCAGCGTTTATCGCTGGACAGAGTGTTGCAGAGTCTGGCCGACGATGTGCGCAAGCTGCTGCCCGATTCACGCGGCGGCATCTGGCTGTGGGAAGATGACAAACAGGCGCTGCGCAAATCCTACGAGTGGGAATCCCCACCGCCGCAGACTTCCGAAGCGCTGTGCCTGGCCGTGCTGGAAGCGCGCAGCCTCATCGTCCAGGATGAACGTGTCGGCGTGCCGATGGTCTGGCAGGGACGGCTGATCGGCATCATCGCGGCGCATCTGCCGCAGGGCAAACGCGCCAGCGAAGACGCGCTCGGCCTGCTGCACGATCTGTCGCAGCGCATCGCCCCCAACCTCGAAAACGCCAGCCTGTACTCGCGGCTGGAACAGCAGAAAACGCTGCTGGAAGCGGTGCTGTTCGGCTCGCCAGCAGGCATTCTGGTGCTGGATCACGCGCTGCGCATTATTCGCAGCAACGCGCTGGCCAGCAAGCTGCTGCCGCTGGTCAACACGCCCGGTAAAACGCTCAACGAAATTCTACAAGGCGTCAGCGTCAACGAGGAAAGCCTGAGCAAAATCCGCGCCGGATTGGCCGATACCAAACCCTTCCAGCAGGAAATACGGATAGACGTGAACACCTTCAATCTGGCTGCCGCGCCGCTATCCGAGTTCAAGCAGTGGGTGATTATCCTCAACGACGTGACGGTGCTGGCCGAACTGAACCAGCTTAAGACACGGCTGATGCGGCTGGCGACCCACGACCTGAAAAATCCGCTGGGGCGCGTGCTGGGCTACAGCAACGCCGTGCTCGAAGTGTCCGACGACATGCACGATCTGCCTGATCGTTATCGCGGC
>JAXLWC010000103.1:0-12435 GCA_046328675.1 Anaerolineae bacterium | reverse complement strand
AATACATTGATGGCCTCGGTCTGAACGAATACCTCAAGCAGCAGGGCGTGCTGTCCCTTGCCGAAACGCGCGCGATGCTGCATGAAATCGCCTCCGCGCTGGATTATGCCCATGAACGCGGTCTGGTACACCGTGATATTAAACCCTCGAACGTGATGCTGCGCGCCAATGGCCCTGTGCCGCACGCGGTGCTCATGGATTTTGGCATCGCCAAGCTGCGCGACAGCCAGACACGCTACACGGGTTCAGGCGCTATCGGCACGATTGATTACATGGCCCCGGAGCAAATCCTCGCCGCGCGTGAGGTCGATCATCGCGCCGATGTCTACGCGCTGGGCGTGATGACCTTTGAGATGCTCACAGGCCGGCATCCCTTTGAAGGCGGCCCGGCACAGGTCATGTTCGCCCACTTGCAGCAGCCCGCCCCCGACGCCCGCAGCCTCAAGCCCGATTTGCCCGACGCTCCCGCACAGGCGCTGCTGCGTGCCTTAGCCAAAGACCCCGCCGAGCGTTTTGCCAGCGCCGGGGCCTTCGTCCAGTCCCTGTGAACCTTGTGCTTAGGTACAGGTGTCATGCTGCGCCGATGATCTTTCTCCTCATGTCAGCAACGGCGTTGTAAGGTGGGGGAGGGTCGTGATATACTCGTGCGACCTTTCACAAAGATGACTTTTTCACGGAGTAGCGTGATGCGCAAATTGGTCTTGTTCAGCCTGTTGACCGCCGCTTTGCTGATTTCGGCCTGCGGTGTGGTGGTAACGCCTGCCTGGGATGCTGCACCTACGGAGGTCGCCGCCGTTCCTACGGAAGGGGACTTGATTCGTGTGGGAAATGGCGAGGGTGTAACAGCCGCCACGCAGGTTCCGCCGACGGCCACCGCCACGCAGGTTCCGCCGACTGCCACGCAGGTTCCGCCGACTGCCACTCAGGCCGCTACCGAAGCCCCCACCACCGCCCCAGTCGAGGCCACGACTGCGCCCGACCAGGCTGCTGCACCTGCTGGCGATGATCCTGTAGCCGTGCTTGCCGCGCTCTATGACCCGGCGGAAGGCGAAATGCTCTTTAACCAGCAGACCGCCACAGGTTACGCCTGCTCATCCTGCCATCTGGTCAACAGCGAACAAATGCTCATCGGCCCCGGCTTGCTCAACATCAGCACGCGCGGCGCGACCCGTGTGGCGGGCGAAGGCGCAGCCACCTACATCCACAACTCGATCATTTCGCCAAGCGCGTTTGTCGTTCCCGGCTTCCCGGACATGCTCATGCCGCAGACCTTCTCACAGGTCTTCACCGAAGATCAGATTTACGCGATTGTTGCCTATGTGCTGACCTTGAACGGCTGATTCACGCTGTACATTTAAGGCTCTATCACATCCCCTTTCCCCTGCGGAGAGGGGATTTTGCTTTGTAGCTTAGCGCACCCTCAAGCGAGCTATCCCTGTAAACCAACCCCACCACAAAGGGATGAACCCCCTTTCATTTCTCGGTGTTCTCCGTTGTACTCAACGCGGCGCCTCAGCGGTTCAAACTTTCTTTGTGATCCAGCCCTCTTGCATAATCTTGGCGCACTTGGCGTCTTGGCGGTGAGTCGTATTTAACTGACAACTTATCCTAAAATCGCCGCCGGTTGAGGATTGAGTCCACGATACGCCGCAGTTCCTGGGGGCGCTGGCGTTCTACCAGCAGAAAAGCGTTAATCGTGGCCCGCAGCGCCGCATCCCAGGTGTTCTGTTGGAGCATCTGCGCCAGCCGTTGATTGCCCGTGCTGCTGTACAGGTGATAGATGCTGATGACGGTGGTCAGACCGTAAGTGATTTCGGTGACATTGAGGTCAGGCGCGTCCGATTTCAGCAGCAGATGTTTTCGCGCAAAGCGGTTCAGCGCCCACAGTATCCCGGCGCGCGCGGCACGTTCCACCACTGGATTGTTGGCGCGCTGCGTGTTAACAAAGACACGCTGCATACCGCCACCCGACGCGATGAACTGGCACGCGACTTCCACACGCACGGTATACGACCACTGTCCCGGGGCCATCGTTTCGATTTCCTCGATGCCGTAAATCGGGTCGTGCAGCAGGATTTGCCCGCGATTGAAGAAGCGCGCGAAGTCTTTCAACCCCTCACGGTAGTTGAACTGGTCACGCAGGCCGATGCGTTCATCCTTCAGCGTAATCGTCAGGTCAGGCATCAGGAAGGCAATGATGCGCAGGCGCATGGCAATCGCCGCATAATCGAAATTGTTCTGTTCGAGGATTTCAAAATCGGGCTTAAAGTGCAGGGTCAGGCCGTGTTTCTCGCTGGACGTGAGCAAACGCACGCACATCACGGGGGTATGTTTCTCGCCGTTGCAGTATTCCTGCCGCCACAGATGCCCGTCGCGCCGCACTTCGATGGTGAACGCCTGCGACAGCGCGTTGACCACAGGCAGGCCAATGCCATACAGCGGATGCGTTTCCATGCCATGATGGCGCTCTGTGCTGCGCCGCGTTAGTTTGAGTTCGAGGAAGGTAATGCCGCTGGCGTCAATTGGCTTGGGGTCAATGCCGAGGCTGTCATCCTCAATCGTCACCTGCTGATCAAAGCCGAGCGTGACGTTCAGCGTCGTGCAGTTTTTTGAAATGGCTTCCTTAAGGGAAAAAACCAGCGCCTCATAGAGCAGTTCATGGAGTGCGTTCTGCCCTGTTCCGCCAACGTAAATTTGCGGGCGCTGGCGGATATGCGCGATCAGATCAGGCGGCTGGGAGAACACACGATAACTTTCTGCGCCGGGATAACGGGACTAACTCAAGTTCGACAGGCACTAACAATAAAACATCCTCTGTCTATTCATGATACTTGAGAATCTTTATTTTGCAGCGTGAAAAACAAAGTTATGAGGAGAAAATGAGGTCAGAATATGGTTATAAAAGACTAACGACGCCTCTATCGTCCCTTTGGGGTATATCAGCCGTGCAGCGCTTACACCACAACAGACAGCCCCGGAATCAACGCACAGGTTCGCCTGTCTCCCATATCAACCAGCGCGCGCCCATCAGTCTGGCCCCATCGCAATATTGAGATAAAAATTAAGCACTCTGGTTAGAAAGGGTTGGAAGATTCTAACGAATAAGCTGTTATGCTGCTCGATTTTGATAAGCGTGGGGGAAGTAAGGTCTCAATCAAAAGCTTGAGGCTGCCCTGAAAAACATCTGGCAGGGGAACGTGCCCGGGGTTAGGGGTTCACCTTCCCATCCCGACTTAATCTGTAAACTGCATGAGCGAGCGTATACCACCTGATAGCCCGCACCTTTAGCTGCGGGCGGCAGCTCACAAAAATCATCCAGCACAACACCTGAATAATACTGTGCGTCAAAGTAGCTATCTGCCGGAATTATGTCTTATAACTCAGGATGATGTTGTAGTAGCCATCTGTGCGCCCGTACCAGTTCTTCGGGACATAAAGCGTACTGTCCAACTGATGCACCAGCGACCCCCCATGAAGATAGACATCCGGCTTGAGGGCTGCCCGGTTATAGACCTGAACGCCATCCGACTGTACTTCATGCGGCAGGGGCAGCGAACTCCATCGCTCCTTGCTCTCGTTGATGAACTGTGGCTTCTCGACGATACCCACCGCCTGCAAGCGCAGGTTGACGATCTCCACCTCGCGCTCTAACATGGCATGACCATACGTGCGTTCGTGTACTTCGTGGAAACGCTGGATTACTTTTTGCCCGCCGGGGAGAAACGGCACCGTCAGTTCATAAGCTTGCCCGACGTAGCGCATGTCGAGGAACGAGTTCAACTGCGTGGCTTCTTCCTGAATGCCTTCACTCAGCAAATCATCCTGCGCCTGTTTCGCCATTTCGCCCAGCGCCGCGCGCAGTTGGCCCACCACGCCAACGGTGGCGCGCTCCATCACCGGGCGCGTGTACTCCAGCGCGACATCGGCCATCAGCAGGCCAAGGGCACACAGTACACCGGGATAACGTGGAATCAGCACATGTGGGATTTCCAGACGTTCGGCGATGGCGCAGGCGTGCAGCGGCCCCGCGCCGCCAAAGGCCACCAGCGTAAAATCACGCGGATCGTAGCCGCGCGCCACGCTCACACGGCGAATCGCGCGGTCAATATTGGCGTTAGCCACATCAATCACACCCTGCGCGGCGGCTTCTACGCTCATGTTCATCTGCCCGGCCAGCGCGGCAACGGCCTTGTGCGCCGCCTGCGTGTCCAGCGTCATCGCCCCGCCGAGGAAATACGCCGCGTCCAGCCGCCCCAGCACGATATTGGCATCCGTGACCGTAACCTGCGTGCCGCCCCGCCCGTAAGCCACCGGGCCGGGGTTTGCGCCCGCGCTCTCTGGCCCAACGCGCAGCGCGCCGCCCGCATCCACGCGCGCAATCGAACCGCCGCCCGCGCCCACGGTTTCAATGTCCAGCATCCGCAGCCGCAGCGGCAGCCCGTCAATCTCGGCATCGCTGCGCAGCGCCTTGCCCGGACACAGCGCGACATCGGTAGACGTGCCGCCCATGTCCAGCGTAATCACTTTCTCGTACCCCGCCAGTTTGGCGATGTGGAACGCGCCGATGACACCCGCCGCCGGGCCGCTCAACGCCGTCTGCACCGCCTGCCGTTTGATGGTCAGGCGCTCATCACGCCGCCGTCGGATTTCATCACGCGCAGCGAGGCGGGCAGCGTTTTCTGCAAGTTGCTCAGGTAGCGCGACATCACCGGACGCACGTAGGCTTCCAGCGCGACGGTGCTGGCGCGTTCATACTCGCGGAACTGCGGCAGCACGTCCGACGACAGGGCGATTTCGTCTTCGCTGAACAGGCCGCGTTCCAGAATGCGCTGCTTGACCATCTGCTCATGCGTCGGGTTGAGATAGCTGTAGAGGAAACACACGGCCACCGATTCGACGCCCGCCGCCGCAAACACGTCCAGCACCTGATCGAGCGCCTGCATGTCCAGCGGCGTAATGACCGCGCCTCGGTGGTCGAGCCGTTCCGGGACTTCGTAGCACCATTCTCGCGGAATCAGCGGCGGCGGAAGCTGCGGTTGCAAGGCATACAGCACCGGGCGATGCTGCCGCCCGATGGCCAGGATGTCGCGGAAGCCGTAGGTGGTGAGCAGCGCGGCGTGCGCGCCTTTACGCTCAAGGATGGCATTGGTGGCCACAGTGGACCCGTGCGCGACCTGCGTCACATTTTCGAGGCGTCCGGCAATCGCCGCCAGCCCCGCCAGCATCGCCTGCGCGGGGTCAGCGGGCGTGCTGAGCAGTTTATGAATGCGCAGCGCGCCGTCCTGACTCAACACAAGGTCGGTAAAAGTGCCGCCAATATCAACGCCTACGAGCATGAGTTAAGGTATCCTTTCAAGGATGAAAATCAATTCTGGTGAAGGTATCCGATGACCCTCAAAAGTTTGCGTTTGAGACTCAAATCCATCAGCTTGAACCTGATATTCTATCTGGTCACATTCAAAAACGAAGATACCTTCGGACTGACTAAAATGCCCCTCAGCATCGGTAATGATCTCAATGTCAAATGATGCGGAATAGTTGCCGCGTACACTACGCGCACGCACTGATGCATTCTCAACAGGCTGACCCTCCGCGTCCAACACAGTACCTCTCAAGAAGATGGTAGTTCCCCAGCAATCCTGAGCAATACCGAGAGGTTTGCCAGAAATTATGAACGGCGCTATGAAGATTCCCAATGCGATGCATACTAGTAGCGGCAAACCGAGCACGAAAATCAAGGAAACTATGATAATCTGTTTTTTCTTTTTGCCCATCGCATCAACTATACCGTGTAATGGATGTCAGCTTCTACTGGCATTGACTAGGATGTCCTTCTAAGCATGAAATTTGCTTCAAACATCAAAGTCTGTGATAGATCACTTACATCAGGGTATTCGCGAAGCGGCTCAAACGTTGTTACCCTTGTTACAAAACCATCAGCCGCTACCTCAATGGCCAGCACATCACAAATGTACATGTGAAAATTCTCGATAGTATAGCGCCCTGCGCTGTCCGTGATGATCGTTTCCTCAGGCGCTTCTTCCACATACAATGACCTCATTTGAGGCTGAACATGCACCGCTGCACCCACAATCGGGCTGCGATTCCTATCTCGTACTATTCCGCTGATGGTCACGTTTACCCCATTGCAATCCGCTGCCAGCATCGGAAAACCATCAGACAGCGCCAGCCACAGCAGCGAAGTAAAACTGCCCGCCGCGCTCAGAATACAAATCGGTACTGCCACAAGTAAAGCGATCAGGATGCGCTTTTTCTTTTTGCTCATCGCATCAACTATACCGTGTAATGGTCGATTTATCCGCATTCCACTGGCAGCGCAAAATACATTGGCGAGAAACTTGCCAATTTGCGCCTACATATCGTAATCACTGGGATATGCTGCATGTCAATATCTGGAAGTGGACGCGGGTAGCTCGCATGGGGCTGATGTGCATACCAATCGCGCATGATCGACTTTAATGAATTTTCGCGAAATATTTTGCATGATGCCGTTGAATTCGGCTACAATGAGTCGAAATAGCCGTTCCAACACATTTTCGTTCCCGTAATAGTGCCAAATATATTTTTACAGGCTCTTGAATGCAAAATATCAAACTCCATGTTGACCACATCTCTTTGAGCTTCGGCGGTATCAAAGCGTTGTTCGACATTGACTTTCAGGTGAAGCAAGGCGAAATCCTGGCGGTCATCGGCCCGAACGGCGCAGGTAAAACCAGCCTCATCAACAGCATCAACGGCTTCTATCACCCGCAGCAGGGCAGGATTCTGCTCGATGGCCGCGACATCAGCAATGAGCCGCCGTACCGCCGCGCACAGTCAGGCATCTCGCGCACCTTTCAGAACATCGCCCTCTACACCAACATGACCGCGCTCGATAACCTGATGGCCGCCCGTCACATCCACATGAAATCCAACATGCTGACCGGTGCCATCTTCTGGGGACGGGCGCAGCGCGAAGAAATTGAACACCGCAGGAAGGTCGAAGAAATCATCGACTTTCTGGAAATGGAAAGCGTGCGCAAGTCGATTGTCGGCAATCTGGCCTATGGCTTGCGCAAACGCATTGAACTGGGGCGCGCGCTGGCGCTGGAGCCGAGCCTGCTGCTGCTCGATGAACCAATGGCGGGCATGAACGTCGAAGAAAAAGAGGATATGGCGCGCTTCATCCTCGACATCCACGAACGGCAGGGCATGACCATTCTGCTGGTCGAGCACGACATGGGGCTGGTCATGGACATCTCAGATCGCGTGGTCGTGCTGAACTTCGGCCAGAAGATTGCCGAAGGCACGCCCGACGAAGTGAAACACAACGCGCGCGTGGTCGAGGCTTATCTCGGTCAGGAACATTAGCCGCGATTTGAGAGGGGACGTTCCATCGCGTTCCCATGCACCAGAAAAATCACCTTCGGGGATGAAAGGGACATTTCATGAGCGCTGTTCAAGAGAAACCAAAACAGGGAAAAATCTACCACAGTCCCAAGCAGAATGAGGCGAAAGCGATTGACTCCGCGCTGGATACGCTGCCGAAATACTTTCTGGTGCGCGCCCAGCAGATGGGGGGCCAGGTGGCCGTGCGTAAGAAGCGCTTCGGCATCTGGCAGGAATACACCTGGCGGGAAGCCTATCAGCGTGTGCATGACTTCTCGTTGGGGCTGATGAGCCTGGGGCTAAAGCGCGGCGAAAAGGTCTGCGTCATCGGCGAAAACGACCCCGAATTCTACTGGGCGGAAATCGCGGTGTGGAGCGCGGGCGGCATCACGACAGCCATCTTCACCGACGCCGGATTGCAGGAACTGACTTATGTGCTGGACAATGCCGACGCCGTGTTTCTGGTGGCACACGATCAGGAGCAGGTCGATAAGGCGCTGGCTATCCGTGACAAAACCCCCAACGTGCGCAAAGTAATCTACTGGGACGACAAAGGGTTGTGGGGCTATAACGACGACTGGCTGCTGAGCTTCGAGGATGTGGAAGCGCTCGGCAGAAAATATGCTTCGGCGCATCCCGGCGCATTTGAAGCAGCCATTCAGCAGGGAAATGGCGACGATGTGGCATTGTTCAGCTACACCAGCGGCACCACCAGCCTGCCCAAAGGCGCGATGGTGCGCCACCGCAACCTGATCAACAACTTCCTCAACACCTCCATCCTGAACCCGACCTTTCCGACAGACAATTACCTGTCCTTCAGCCCGCTGGCCTGGATTACCGAACACAGCTTGGGTGTCAGTGGACACCTGATGGTGGGCGTACAGGTGAACTTCCCCGAAAGCGCCACGACGGTACAGACTGACCTGCGTGAAATCGCGCCGAGCACGCTGCTGTTCCCCAGCCGCGTGTGGGAAAATCTGGCAAGCACCATCCGCGTGCGCATCAACGACAGTTCGTGGATCAACCGCTTCCTCTATCGCACGTTTCTGCCTGTTGCCTACCGTATCATCGACATGGAAGACGCCAAGCAGACGATCCCCGCCCAGTGGAGTTTGCTGCGGCGGCTGGCGGAGTTGGCGGTGTTTGAACCGCTGCGTGACAAAATCGGCATGACCCGCATTCGTTCGGCGTTTACCTCCGGCGCGGCGCTGAGTCCCGATAACCTGCGCTTCTTCCGCGCGCTGGGTGTGGAACTGCGCAGCATCTACGGCTCGACAGAAGTGATTGCCGCCACACAGCACATGGAGGGACACGTCAAGCTGGCAAGCGTGGGCCAGCCTGCGCCCGGCGTGGAGTTGAAGCTCACGGACGAGGGCGAAATCCTGATTCGCAGCGGCTCGGTGTTCCAGGGCTACTACAAGGATGAGAAGAAGACGCGCGAGGTGCTGGACGAAGAAGGCTTCTTCCACACGGGTGACGCGGGTTACTTCGACGACGACGGCCACCTGATTTACCTTGACCGCATGAGCGACATGATTGAACTGGCGAACGGCGAAAAGTTCAGCCCACAGTACATCGAAGGGCGGCTCAAGTTCAGCCCCTACATTCAGGATGTGATGACTGTCGGCGGCTTCGATATGCATTTTGTGACCGCCATTATCAACATCGACTTTGAAAACGTGGCGCGCTGGGCCGAAAAGAATCGCATCGCCTTCACCACCTTTGTCGATCTGTCGCAGAAGACGGAAATTGGCAACCTGATTAAGCAGGATGTCGAGCGCGTGAATGAAACGCTGCCGCCGCCCGCACGCGTCCAAAAGTTCGTGATTTTGCATAAGGCGTTCGACGCTGACGAAGCCGAACTGACACGTACCCGTAAGCTGCGCCGCCGCGCGCTGGAACAGAAATACGGCGACATGCTCAACGCGATGTACGAAAACCGCAGTGAAGTCATCGTCAAAGCGGAGGTGAAATACCGCGACGGGCGCACTGGCACCATCGAGACGGCGGTGAAGGTGGTGACGGTGTAGCTATAGAACAACGACATTACGCCTGCCGAATTTCAAAAAAGGATTATTACGTTGGCCAATATTCTTAAAGACCCTCGCAGACTCCCTTCTTTGATGGCTACCGCCGCCGTGATAGTGATTGCGCTGGTGTGGCTCGGCCCGCTGGTGGCGAGTTCCGCGCCGAATCGTTTGCTGCAAAGCGCCATCACGGGCCTGCTGGTCGGCGGGATTTATTCGCTGATCGCGCTGGGTATCGTGGTTATCAACAAAGCGTCGGGCGTGTTCAACTTCGCGCACGGCGGCATGATGATGGTCACGGGCTTTATCTTCTTCAGCTTTTTCACATCCAGTAACGTATCGCTGCCCTTCGCAGTGATATTTTCGACGGTGACGGTGCTGCTGGCGGTGACGATGCTCGGTTGGCGTGAACTGCTGCGCCAGCCGCGTCTGATGGTCATCGGTCTGCTGGCGATTGCCGCGCTGGCATTCGTGATTTCGCTCCCCGGCACAGACTTCAAATGGCTGCGCGGGATTGTCGGCGCATCGATGGGCGCGGCGCTGCTGGGGCTGACGGTGGAGCGCTTCACCATTCGCCCGCTGATCGGGCAGCCGCTGTTTGCCTCGGTCATGATGACGCTGGCGGTGGCGCAAATCTTCAACGGCACCACACAGCTTCTGTGGGGCAGTCAGCCGCAAGCCCTGCTGATTTTCGCAGAAACCAATCCCATCGGGCTGGAAGTCAAAGTCAGCCCCATACGCATCGACGCGACGGAACTGCTCGGTGGCAACATCTCGATTGACCGCGCGCGGCTCTACGCCTTCGGGCTGGCGCTGGTGGCCTTCCTCGCCTTCTGGGTATTTTTCCGCTACACCAGCGTGGGGCTGGCGATGCGCGCCACGTCAGAAAACCAGATGCTGGCGCAGTCGGTGGGCTTGCGCGTGCGTATGATACTGGCGGTGGCCTGGGGCATTGCGGCGCTGCTGGCAGGCACGGCGGGCGTGCTGCACGGCGGCGCGGCCAGCCTGGACACCAATATGCAGCTTCTGGCGCTGCGGGCGTTCCCGGCGGTGCTGCTGGGCGGCATCGAGTCCATTGGCGGCGCGCTGATTGGCGGGCTGGCGATTGGCCTCACCGAGGAATACTCCAAGCTGCTGTTCTCCGGCGATGTGGGCGAACAGCTTGCGCCCTATGTCGTGCTGATGGTGGTGCTGGTGTTCCGTCCTGAAGGGCTGTTCGGCCAGAAACGCATCGACAGAATCTAAGCAATCCAAACGCATGATTTATACGTAATTTGAAGAAATTATCCAGTCGAAAGCGTATACATCATGAGCAGTTTTGTCCGGGGGATTGCACAGGTCTGCGTCATGTCGTCCGATATTGAGGCGACGGCACGCGGTTTTAACCAATTGGGCATTGGCCCGTTCAAAGTATGGCATTACCAGCCGCCGATGGTGTCGAATACCCAACTGCGCAAGAAGCCGCAGCACTTCACCATGAAACTGGGGCTGGCGTGGGTCGGCGCGATGGAAGTTGAGATTATTCAGCCGATGGAGGGCGAGAGCATCTACCGTGAATATCTGGCACAGCACGGCACAGGTTTGCACCACATGAGCTTAGGTTACGATTCGTTTCCGCGCGCGGTAAAACGTATGGAACGCCAGCAAATTCCTGTGCTGCAATCGGGGATGCTCAACGCGCCGCTGCTGGTCGGCGGAATGACGCTGCCGCCGCTGCCGGACTTCATCGCGAAACCGTTCGGCCCGCGCTTCGCCTTTTTTGACAGCGAGAAAATATTGGGGACGGTGGTCGAGTTTGCTGCGGTGCCGCCGGGGATGCCATACCGCATGGCCGTGAAAATTGGCAAGCCGAGCTTTTATGTGCCCGCCGATGCCAGCGACATCGGCACCCCGCTGGCGAACCGTTTTATCAGCGCCATCAACAAAGTAGGGATAGTCACCCCCGACGCCGAAGCGCTGGCCTACCGTTACCAGCAGGTGCTGGACATCGGCGGCTGGAAATACGAAACGCTGGAGTGGAGCGAAAACGTGCTGCGCGGGCAAGCTGCGCCGTGCCGTCTGCGCCGCGCGACGACAGTGGTGAACGGGACGACGCTGGAACTGGTACAGCCGCTGGAAGGCGCGAGTCTGTATCAGGAATGGCTGGCACAGCATGGGGAAGGCATTCACTATCTGGGCGTGCGCACCGACGGCCTGAGTTTTGAACAGGCGCTGGCACGCTTCGCGGCGGAAGGCTGCGACGTGCTGATGGCGGGACGTGATGCCGCTGGGCAGCGCTTCGCCTATGTGAACAGCAAGCCGCTGACAGGCGCGCCCATAGAATTGGTTTCTGTTTAAAGAGAAAGGTTATTTCATGGCAGCAGACATTCGCCCATCGGGCGTTTTTGATACGAACTACGCACAGGACATCGCGCTGAACCGCACCCGTTTGGACAAGTTCTGGGCCTATGGCGGCTTTGTGTTCCTGCTGCTGCTGCCGCTGGTGACGGCGGCGGGGCCGTTAGGGTTAAGCATCATCCCGCAGTCATGGATTGGCATCACTAATCGTATCGCGATTTTTACCATCGCCGTGCAGGGCTTGAACATCCTCGTCGGCTACACCGGACAGATTTCGCTCGGCCATGCGGCATTCATGGCGGTAGGGGCCTACAGCGCGGCGCTGATGACCGCCGGGTTCACGCTCGGCGAAGGCGCGTTTACGTTTCCGCCGCTGCCCTTCTGGCTGGCGCTGCCGCTGGCGGCCTTGTTTACGGGCGTGATCGGCTTGCTGTTCGGGCTGCCGTCGCTGCGTGTCAAAGGCTTTTATCTGGCGATGGCGACGCTGGCGGCTCAGTTCATCATCCCCTGGGTGCTGCGCAATCCCCTGTCCCCGCTGACGGGTGGTTCCAATCCGTTGACCGTGCCCATCCCCGAAATCGGGCCGCTGCACTTCAACAGCAGTTCCGAGATGTATTACATCATCATCCCGATTTCGGTGTTCATGGCGCTGGCCGCGCGCAATATCGCCCGCACGCGGGTA
>JAXLWC010000102.1:0-12956 GCA_046328675.1 Anaerolineae bacterium | reverse complement strand
CGTGCCGATTTCCTTCCAGAACCACACCTGATCGGACGGCGCGAGTCCGTTGCCGCCTTCCAGCGTCAACTGGAACCATTCAATCGCGTCGCCAATGGCTTCTGTCGAGATGTGGTCGTTGGGATGCGTTCCCGCTGGCATGTACAGTTGGCGTGCCGTGCCGTCGGCGATGGAGCCGTAAAGCTGCCCGACCTGTACGGTTTCGGTGGTATCAAACAGTGTCTTGAGTTTATCGGTATCCACCATCAGCGGCGGCGTAGCAACGCCCCACATCAACTCTGAGAACTCGTCCCAGCGGCTGTAGACCAGCGCCATGTTGCGCGGCCACGTCGCGGTACCATCGGCGGCGAACGGCGCGCCCGTCGATGAGCCTTCCAGCACCAGCGAACGGTAGCTGTCAGGGAAGGCAATGGCGGCGGCGAGAATCGTCCAGCCACCCATCGAGTGCCCTTCCAAACCAATATTGTTGGTGTCCACGATGTCCAGCGAACGCAGATAGGTCAGCCCATCCGGCCCGCCGAAACCGTTGGAAAACGCAGGCGGGTCAGAATAGCCGTGTCCCGTCTGGTCAAGCGCCAGCACGACATAGCCGCGCCGCGCGAATTCAATCGCGAAACCGTCCTGCGTCTCGCGTGAGTTGATGTAACCGTGAACCGCCAGAATGCCCGGCGCTTTGTTTTCAGCCGTGACGCCCGCCGGAATGTAGAGCAGCGCGCTCATCTGCGTGCCATTGGTGCCTATGAAACGCACATCCTGAATGGTGATATTGCCGCCGCCCGTCTGCGTCCACCAGGCGAGCAGCCCCCCTACAAGCACTAAAAGTATTGAAAGTCCAAGCAGGTATAAATATCTTCGAGTAGTAGATTGTTCTGACATAAAATAGTCCTTTCTATTTATTGTAATGTAACACTATTTATTGAATCCATGTTATACCAACTACTAGCGGAGATCGGCGGGGCGCTGGAGGCGGGATTAAAGGAAGACTCGCAGGAACTACACACGGCATTCAGTCCAGTTTTGGGGTACCAATCTGAGATGCTTAGACCTTTCTACTTAGGAATGTATCAATGTCGCGGCCTCGTTGTTTTAGTAACAACAAGGCTTGAGAGCGCAGCAGCATGTGTCGATCTATCAAATCAAGCAGTCGGTCAAGTGCAGTTTCTTCTGATGCTGTTAACTGACCAGATTTGTTTTTGTCCGTAAGTTCCTCCAGACTGTCAGACTGTGTAGGAGTGAGGTGGCGATAGGCTACGGCCCATAACTGTGTATCGGTGTAGAAAGACATCTGCTCCATCAGCGCATCCACATCGACCAAGAGAAGATCGCCATAAATAATTGCCGCACATTCGATGATCACGGCTTCAACGGAACTTCCGCGCACTCGGGCGGCTTCCTGAACCGCGCTGTAGACATCTTCGGGGAGTTGTAATGTGATGGATTTCAGTCCCATAGTTATGCACCCCAGCTATCCATGTACTCATAGCATAATCGAAACCATGTATCAGAGACAAGCTGATAACATCCTCATCATGCTGACAAACGTACCAGTGCTCATCAATACGCACTCGTAAATAACCACGGCGGCGACAGTTTACGGCATCTGCGGGTATTTCAAAGTAAACGACACTCATATTGTTTTGGGGGTAAGATTTAAGGGCAACAGAGGATGGGAAATTATAATGCTAGAGCTACACGCAATGCTTTATCTATGAGCGTCATATCTGGAATCGCACCAATCTTCTTGATTACAAATTTCAGTTCCAATGTGGTCAGATTGTCTGCCAAAATAACAGAATCTTGAATCAATCCCGACCCTTTTGAGATAGGATCAATCATTAGAACTTTTACTCTTGCTTGGTATTGCGCACGCTGCAAATTACTTGTGATAGGTACTAATATTAAGTTTATGTTTGAAAGATCGGTGTTTAGTCCGTCAGCCTGTACAACTAAAGCCGGTCTTTTCTTTAGAGTAGTCCGATTAGTAAATGGAAAATGTACTAAAATGACATCTCCCCGCTTATAGCTCATCATACACATCCATGAGAGGGTCATCCCAATCATCTGCTACTGAAGAAAACTTGGCGCGTAGCTGAATCGCTTCGTCAACTGTCCATCCTAAGTCGTAAATTGTCACAAGACTCTTTGAGGTTGGTGCAGCTTCTAATTCATTGTCGGCAGCATCAATCCAAGCGTTATAGACAGGTTTTGTTGCTTCTGTCGGGGTGTATTTAGGAAAGCTGATTACCTTTTTTGACGGTAGTTCGACAGACATATGTGAATACAAAGCTGTACCACCGTACAGCACTCTATCTACCTGGCGAGGAGTTAGATTCATTCATCTTCTCCATTGGATTTCGTTTCAACAACAAATTTGCTTACATGCGTCTGCAATACTTCAAGTAACTCTGGCATTCGATTAGCTGCTACAATTACTCTTGCGACGCATTCAGCCGGAATTGATTTTAGTTCATCCAACGCTTCAGGATTAAGCGTAAATGGTGGGTGTGCCTCAAAAAAGTGTAGTATGAATTCGTTGCCTGTGAATTGAACAACCAAATTGGTTGCGTAACGACTGATAATTCCGGTAGGTATCACCCATTCAACCGGAATTTCTCTGACCTCACGTTTTGGATCTTCCATTTTGGAACAAACCTTTCACTCAATAGTTATGATTATAACTCAAGTCTTTGCACTTGAAACAGCAACGCTCACAGCCACCACGGCACGACGCTGTACTCGCCCCCCGGCAGCGTGCCTTTGGCGATGTGCGTCGCCACTTCCTCGCCGCGATACAGCGTCACAGGCAGCTTGGGCAGCGTGAACGCGCCGTAATGCAGCAGCGTGAAGGCCTGCATCGACTCAATGGCCTGCGCGGCGGTCAGCCCTTCGGCGCGCAGATGCAGCGGCTGTGCGGTCATGCTCTGCGGCGCGGACGACGACACGAGCAGCGCTTCCTCGTCATTCAGCAGGAAGGCGCTGCCTACGGGTGCGCCTGTGATTTTGCCTTTGTCCAGCGCGTACACACGCGGCGCGCCATGCTGTAACACCTCCACCAGCTTGAAGTTGATCTTCGCCGCGTTCGACCAGCCGACCAGCAGCGCGCGGATGTCGTTTCCCAGCCGCCCGCCGTAATGCAGCAGCACGCGCTTCTTCTTCATCTCCTCCAGCGGGAACAGCGTATTCATCACCGCCAGCGGCATCGGCTCACCCGGCATCACGGCCTCGGTATGCGCCACCGCCCGCAGCAGCGCGCCATCGCTGCGGTACACACGCGCGCTAAACGTCGTGTTCACGCTCTCGTCGGCGTTGGGCTTTTCCGCGCTGATCACATCCAGCCCCACCACAAAATCGGCGTAACTCAGCGGCTCGTCCAGCACGAACGGCAGGTTGCCCGTCTTGCCCAGCGTCGCCAGAATCAGACGCGGCATGGCTTCGGGATCATCCAGCGTGGCGCGGTGAATCACCTGACACGGCAGGCCGCGTGCCAGCGCCAGCGAACGGAAGTAACGCGCGAGGCTGTAGTAATCCTCGTCCTCATCGACAGGTTCCGGCGGCATCTTCCACGGCACCGTCGTCACGCCGCGCGTGGCATCCAGCGGCGCTTCGTGCGGCTCGTCGGGCATGAACATCAGCACAATGTCCGGCGCTTCCTTTTCCAGCACCTTGGCCGCACTGAGCAGGTTTTCCTTCGACAGCACCTTGACCTTACGTTCGCGCGCCATGTCGATGTCGAAGCCGTAGTCGGTGCGCAGCTTGCGCCGCATGGCTTCCACGAAGTCGTCAATCTTCTCGTTGAGCGTATTGACCACCGCCGCGCGCATCGGCTTTTCGCTGTACTTTTGCAGGCGCGCGTAATCCCCCAGCGCCGCCGCGTCGTAAATCACTTTCGCCGGATCGTAAACGCGCACGCCCTTGCCATAGCGCAGGAAGGGCTTAAACGTCGTGCGGGCAAACAATTCCGGCGCGTTCTGCGTGCTGTAGGCGTTGCTGATGAGCTGATGCTGCTTCAGTTGGTCGGAGGCGGCTTTCACCAGCCCGGCGCGAATCGGCGGCTTGAGGTGCAGCGAACCTTCCACTTGGCGGTGGTCGATGCCGAAGCGTTCAGCATCCTCGACGCGCACGATGACCCACAGCGCGCTGGCGGTGTAATCGTAGGTGCTGCGTCCCGACTGCACGCGCACGACGGCTTCATCATCCGGCGCGAGGCGCAGAATATCCTGCATCTTCTCGCGCTGCGTCAGCCCTAAGAGGCGGCTGCGCTGCTTGCCCAGGTTGCCCACGACCTCGATAATTTCGCCTTGCAGCGTCGAGGTGCGGTCCGCCACCAGCAGGCCCAGCAGTTCGCTGCGGGACTTCAGCGTTTGCGCGTAGGTTGCCAGATCGAAATCGTAGACGATGCGCGTGGCGACGCTCAGCGACAGCGCCGGATGCTGGGCGATGTTCCACGCCTGTACCTGCGCGCTGCGTTCGATGCGGGCGGCTGCCAGCTTGCCACCAGCGGCCCCGGTCAGCGCCGCGCGGATTTCGCCTTCGAGCATGGCGGCAGGCCCGCGCGCTACGACTTCGGCCAGAAGCTGCGGCGTCGGCTGCCAGTTGTAGTCTTCCTCGATGCCGTCCAGCGCGCCGTAGACTTTAGGCTGCGTTTCCTTCAGGTGGTCGAGCGCCATAATCAGTTCCACCGAGTTCGGCGGCGTATCGGTCAGCAGGCGTTCGCCCGCCCACACCCACAGCCCCGGCAGCGCCAGCCGCAGTTGATACGCCAGCTTGCCACCGAGCAGCAGCGGGTCGCCCTCGCGGACGAAGATGGCGTAAGCGGTCAGCGGCGGCAGGGCTTCGGCGGCGACAGGGAACATCTCGACAAAAAGCTGTGATTCAGGCATAGGCAGACTCGCTTGCATCAACGATTTGTCGTCATTTATAGCACGCTTTTGCAGTACGGCGACCATAACATTCCTTGGTAGGGGCGAACCTGTGTGTTCGCCCGATTTCACCGACAGGCGGGACTGTAGAGGTCAACCCGGCGGTTCACCTCTACCACAGTCGTCGTTGGGGCGACTTACTTAGATTATAGCACAAAAGTTCTAATATGACCAGCGACGCTGGTAGGAGTGCAATATATAGCCCCTAACGAGCCAGCAGCGGTTTGCCGAATGTCGGAGGGGGTGTCAGGGCTTGGCGGCACCAAGCCCCTACGATGAACGTGTTCCGTTTTCTTTCGACGCGGATTTACAACGCCGTGCTGTTATGCCTGCACTTTCAGCCCGGTCATCTGCTCGCTGACTTCCCACAAGCGCCGCTGCGCTGCCTCGTCATAGGACACTGGCGACGACTTGACCGCTTTGCTTTTGTCCCAATACTTGCCGGAAACACCTTCGACTTCCGGCGATGACGCGAGGTAAATCATGGTTTTCGCGCCTTCCTGCTCGTTCATGGCAAATAA
This sequence comes from Anaerolineae bacterium, assembly GCA_046328675.1. GTDB lineage: Bacteria > Chloroflexota > Anaerolineae > Aggregatilineales > Phototrophicaceae > JACAER01. The sequence continues at coordinate 7,516 of JAXLWC010000102.1, read as the reverse complement.
CTGCGCAATGGGCATGACCAAGCCCATCAGCCCGCCGTTGTTCCTGCCGAAGCCCGTCGCCACAAAGCCGGGATGCAGCACATTGACCGTGACGCCTGTGCCCTGCAAACGGCGCGCCAGCTCGTAGCTGAACATGATGTTCGCCAGCTTGGATTGTCCATAAGGGCCAAAACCGCCCACCGGGTAGCCCTTTTTGTTCTGCAAGTCGTCAAAATTGAGCGAAGCGCCGTTGTGGGCATCCGAGGCGACGTTGACGATGCGCGAGGGCGCGCTGGCCTTAAGCACATCCAGCAGCAGATGGGTCAGCAGGAAGTAGCTGAGGTGGTTGAGGGCGAAGGTCATCTCGTAGCCGTCAGCGGTTTCCTGACGATTGGCGAAGACCGCGCCCGCGTTGTTGAGCAGAACGTCAAGCCGAGTGTACTTGCTCTTGAATTCGCTGGCGAGGCGGCGCACATCGGCCTGCACCGACAAATCCCCCAGCAGCAGGTCAACCTTCTGACTGCCGCTTTGAGTTTTAATCTCGTTGAGGACGGCTTCGGTCTTGGCGCGATTACGCCCGACAATGACCACAGTCGCGCCTTTTTTCGCCAGTTCCAGCGCCGCGACTTTACCGATGCCGTTGGTCGCACCTGTGACAAGAACGATTTTACCTTGCATAGACACATGACCCCGCAGGTTTAGGATAGATAATTCCTGTTATAGCACCATCACGGGGTCGTGCCGAAAGTTCTATGCAAGTTCTAATGGGCTAACGCGTGGCCCACAGCAGCCCGCGCCGCACAATCTCGCGCGCTTCGGGGACATCAAAGTCAGCGGTGACGTGTCCGAGCGAGCAGTAGAAGACTTTGCCCGCCCCCCACTTGCGCGTCCAGACGACAGGCATCACCGTGCCGTCCACCCAGGGCGCATGTTCGCCGTTGAACGTGGTGGTCGCCAGCACCTCGTTGGAGGGATCGACATGCATGTAATACTGCTCGGAGTGCATGGCGAAGTCCTTGAGTCCGGCAGTGATCGGATGCTGATGGTTGGTAACCTGTACGGTGTAGTCGATGATGTTGCCGGGATGCGCCACCCACTGCCCGCCGACCATAAACTGATAGTCGGTGTTGTCGCGGAAGGAGTCGGCCATCGTGCCGTGCCAGCCGCCGACGCCCACGCCGGATTTGACGGCTTCCAGCAGCCCGGCAGCCTGTTCCTTGGTGATTTTGTCCATCGTCCACACCGGGACAATCAGGTTGTACTGCTTGAGGGCTTCGGCATCCTGATAGACTTCGAGGGTTTTGACGAGGGTGGTGTTGTAGCCTTCGCTGCTTAAGATGCTGGCGAAGAGTTCAGCGCTTTGTTGGGGCTGGTGTCCTTCCCAGCCGCCGACGACGAATAAAGCAGATTTGGTCACGATGGTTTCTCCATGCAGAAGTTAAAACTTATCTAGTTAAAAGTCATCAGTTGTCAGTTAAAGACAAGACAGCAAACAACAGGGTTGCTTGCTGTGTCTCTAAAAATCGTTGGTTCGATTAATCCTCGTAGCGGCGGGAGGAACGGCGTCCGGTGCCCAGCCCCAGCGGGCGGCGCTGGGTGAGGAAGTCACGTTCGGCGTTCATCTGACGCAGCAGCCCTTCCACCGACTGTTCCAGCATGTCCAGCGAGACTTCGGTACGGCGCGAGTGTGCGGCCAACATGCGCGCGTGCAGCGCCACTTCGCGGACGAACGCGCCGGGCTGGTCGATCAACTGGTGGACGACGCTGGCGTGATCCTGCCGCCACTGGTCGGCCATGTAGTGCTTGAGCATCTGCTCGGCCTGGGTGCGATCCTGAATGGTGGGCACAATGAAGATGCGGTCAAGGCGTCCCGGACGCTTGACGATACGTTCGTCGATGGCTTCGGGATAGTTGGTGGTGGCCAGCAGCAGCGAACCTTCGGGGTTGTTGGGCGATTCTACGCCGTCAAGGACGTTGAGCACGCGGGCTTTGTCATCGCCCTGCAAGTAGGCGTCCAGTTCCTCGACAATCAGCAGCACCGGATAACGCGCGGCGGTCACAGCCTGAAACGCGCGCTGGATTTTTTCAAATGATGCGCCGTCACGGTCAGCGCCGGAGACATAGACCACGATGCGCCCTTTGGCAATCGCCAGCTTGGCCATCGCGGCACAGAGCATGGTTTTGCCCGTGCCGGGAACGCCAGCCAGCAGCAGCTTACGGAACGGCGCGAGCTTAAGCTGGCGGTAAATCTGCACGCCTTCGGAGAAGAAGGCTTCGACATCGTCCAGCAAATCGGTCTTCAGTTCTTCGGGCAGAATCACGTCTTTCCATTCGACGTTGGGGTCGAAGAAGGCGTCGGTGCCACCGATGATGTACACGTCGCGGCGGCGGCGAATACGCGGACGCACCGCGCGGGCGCAGATGAACTCGAAGGCGGCCCAGGTGTCCAGCTTATCGACAGGGACGAGGGCGATGGCGGTTAAGTCCTGCACATCGTCGTCGAAATAAGAACTGGCGTAGATGACCTCAAAGCGCTTGCCGTCCATGTCGAACTTGAAGGCATAAGCGCCGGAGGTGGCGGTGAGCACCATCTTTTTGCCGCGTGAGCCATAGTCGCTGATGGGCACGATGGCCGGACAGTCGAGGGGTTCCAGCCCACGATAATGGGCGCGCCCGCGCAGTTTACGTCCTGCGCGCACCTGCTGCTGCGCGATCATGTTGCTGCATTCGGCGGACGCCCAGATGGTGACGTATTCCTGATTTGGCGAACGCTGCTGCCAGAGATCGCGTGCCCACTGCACAAGACGTTCATACTGCATCGGCTGTTCCTTCAATTCCATAACAGACAGTCTTCCAATACCGTATGGCGCATTGTACTGCAAAACCGCACAAAGTTGTATAGAAATGGCGTGTAAAGCGTACAAAAGTGGGGCAAATGGCAAAAGTGGGGTTTCGCCGTCAGGAGCAATCTGGAAAACAGCGCGGCAAACGATTACTATGCAGGCGTTTATCGCATCAAAGTTGCTTGTTGACAATTTAGAGTAATTGCTCTATTCTTGTTTTTAGAGTAATTACTCTAGTTCAGATGTACATGAAGACCAAAGAGCATATTCTCGATACCGCGCTGACGCTGTTTAATCAGCAGGGAACGGGCGCAGTTTCCACCAATCACATTGCGGAAGCGGCGGGCATCAGCCCCGGCAACCTGTACTATCACTACCGCAACAAAGAGGAAATCATCCGCGCGCTGTTTGAGCGTTTGTTTCACCTGTGGGATGTGAAGCTGGTTCTGCCTGCCAATCAGCCGATTACGCTGGCCGCTATAAAGCAGTTGATAGAGACAAATTTTGAAATCATGTGGCAGTACCGTTTTGTCTATCGTGAGATTTTGACGCTGCTGCGCCATGATGCTGCCCTGCACGAACGCTACGTCGGCATTCGCCAACGGGGTTACGCAGGGTTCCGTCAGGCTTTTATGATGCTGGCACCCACCGCCGATGAGATCACCACGACACGTATGGCGGACATCATCTGGATCATCAGCGAGTTTTGGCTGCCAACCTTAGAAAGTAGAGGTGAAGCGATCACACATGAACAGATACAAGGTGGCATAGACCTCATGCTGCACGTACTAGCGCCTTATATCTCTGAGTAAACGAAGTATTCAGGTACGCAAGCTGCTGTATTCCATTCGTTAGCATTTACACAATTAAGGGGTGACTTTACCATGACGCTGTATCGCATCACGGGCATGTTTCTTATTGCTTTGCCAATTGCCTTTAACCTCGTGTTTTTCGCCTTAGGTCGTTCGTTTTCCTATCCTGACATCCTGCGCCAGCCGACAGATACCGTGCTCAAACGCTTCGCAGCGGGCGGTTCGCGCCTGATTATGCTGTGGTATGCCTTTGCCATGACGGCGCTGCTGGCGATTCCGATAGCACTGCTGCTGCAACAGGTATTTGTCGATCAACCGTTGACCTTTGCCGCCGCGATTATGGGCGTGCTCAGTGGGCTGGTGCAGGCGATGGGACTGTTACGCTGGTCGCTGCTTGTGCCGACGCTGTCAGCCCAGTACAACGCCCCGACCACCAGCGCCGAAGAACGCAGCGCGGTGGCCGCCGTCTTTAATGGCTTTCATCAGTATATTGGCGTCGTGATTGGCGAGCATCTGGGTTATCTGTTCACGGGTGTCTGGACTATCCTCATCAGTCTGATGATGTTGAATTCAACGCTGTTCAATCCCCTTCTGGCGCTGTTCGGCATCGTGTCGGCGCTGGGGGTGATGGTCGGCCTGCTGGAGCCGTCGGGCTGGAAACCAGCGGGGATGATTAACGCCATGAGCTACATCGGGTGGTCACTGTGGCTGTTGATTACGGGCATCGTGCTGGTTGCAGCGTAAGCGGGAAATCATCATGAAGATCATACGTCACTGGGGCATTGGTTGGATCATCGCGTTTCTGAGTTTTCCTGCGGGCGGGGTTGCCGCGATGCTGCTGATTGGGCGGCTGGAGACACCGCTTGAAGGGCTGTTAGGCGGATTAGCGGCAGGGGCCATCATCGGCATAGGACAGATGTTAGCGCTGCGCCGCCGACTGGCGATTGACTGGCGCTGGATTGTGGCGACAGCGGTGGGCATGGCGGCAGGTCTGACGCTCAATCTTGCACTGTTTGGCGCAGAGACGCACTTTAACGCGACCCTGACGCGCGCTCCCTTAACTGGACTGCTGCTGGGACTGGCGCAGTGGCTTGTGCTGCGGCAGTACGTTCGGCAAGCCTTGTGGTGGCTGCCCGCGCTGACGCTGATTTACACGCTGGCCTGGTTCATCACGGCGCAGGTGATTGGTGCATCGCTGGATGAGGGGTTCGTGGTGTTCGGTTCATCAGGCGCCATCCTCTATCAGGTGCTGACGGGACTGACCCTGTGGGCTTTGCTGCGGCTGTCGCAAAGCCCGCAACAAGCGTGATTTTGCATCGCACAATTGGCCATGTTATACTGTTTTGGTCAGTCCATTTTGGGGAACAACTCGTTATGCGGCAGCAGCATCACCATCATCTGAATAGCTTACAAAGCCCGGTGTTGGTCTGCCAGTAGACGATTACGCTCCCATTCACGTTTGTCACTCACAGCCCCGCACCACGCGGGGCTTTTTTATTTCAGTAACGAGTGCCGAGTGATGAGTAAAATGCAAGTGTGAAGCGCAAAGGCTAAATAAGAAGTAAACCAGATTTTTGAGCTTACTCAAAGCTGAGAGCAAAAGGAGATGGGTATGCTGGCGGTGATTGATTACGGGGCGGGGAATCTGCGCAGTGTGATGCACGCGCTGAAGCATTTACAGGCGGAAAACGTGCGGCTGGTGCGCGAACCGCAGGAACTGGAAGGCGCGGAGAAGATTATTCTGCCGGGGGTGGGCGCATTCGGCGCGAGTATGCAGCAGATGCACAAACAAGGGCTGGTTGAGCCTGTGCGGGAGGCGGTGAAAAGCGGCATCCCCTACCTCGGCATCTGCGTGGGGATGCAGATGATGTTTGAGTACAGCGATGAGATGGGCACGCACGAGGGCATCGGGCTGCTGCCGGGATACGTCACGCGCTTTCCGGCGGATATGGGGCTGAAGGTGCCGCACATGGGTTGGAACACCCTGCAAGCGTGTTATGCCAGCCCGCTGATCAAAAATCTGCCGGAAGAAAGCTACGGCTATTTCGTCCACAGCTACTACTGCGTTCCGGCGAATGCAGGTGATGTGCTGGTGGCGACGGAGTACGGCATTCGTTTCGCGGCGGCGGTGCAGCACGACAATCTGTACGGCGTGCAGTTCCACCCGGAAAAGAGCCAGCGCATGGGCTTACAACTGCTGCGCAATTTTCTAGAGCTTTAGAGTCATCAGTTGTCAGTTGTCAGTTTGGCTCATGTTCAAAACAAGTGTATGGAAGGGACGTACAATTCAACGTAATCGGAAACATTACATTTGCACCTATGCTGAACAAGAGCCGTCAGTTTTATGCACGGCGTCTTATCCACAGTAAACTGATAACTGTAAACTGTAAACTATCAACCAGGAATTACACATGCAGATATATCCGGCGATTGATTTGCGCGGCGGCAAAGTCGTGCGACTGAAGGAAGGCGATCCTAACCGTCAGACGGTGTTCAGCGAGGACCCGCTGGCGATTGCGCGGCAGTGGATACGCGGCGGCGCGACGTGGATTCATGTCGTGAACCTTGATGGCACGTTCGATATGGCCAACGACAACGGGCTGATTCTGGAGAACATCGCGCACATGAACGTGAAGGTGCAGTTCGGCGGCGGGCTGCGCAGCCTGTACGCGATTTCGCGGGCCTTTGAACAGGGCGCGGCGCGCGTGGTGCTGGGCACGATTGCCATCGAACAGCCGGGAGTTGTGGTGGAGGCGGTCAAACGCTGGGGCGCGGACGCGGTGTGCGTAGCGCTGGACGCGCGCGATGGCAAGATTACGACACACGGCTGGCAGCAGAACAGCGAGCTAACGCCGATTGCCTTTGGTAAGCAGATGGCAAGTGATGGCGTGCGTCATGCACTGTACACCGATGTCAGCCGCGATGGGCTGCTGGGCGGCGTGAATGTCGAGGCGACGGCGGCGCTGGGACGTGAGACGGGCTTGCAGGTGATCGCGTCGGGCGGCGTGAGTTCGCTGGACGATGTGCGGCGGCTGAAGGCGACGGGCAATGTGGCGGGCGTGGTGATTGGCATCGCGCTGTACGAGGGCAAGTTCACGCTGGAACAGGCGATTGAGGCCAGCAGATAAGTTATTCGTTTTTAGCTGTCGATTATGGGTTCTTATCTCAGACTTGGCGCTCTTTGTGCCTTTGTGGTTTATGTGAGGATTTCTCATGTTAGCGAAACGAATCATCCCCTGCCTGGATGTGAAAGATGGGCGCGTGGTCAAGGGCATCAACTTCGTCAACCTGCGCGACGCGGGCGACCCGGTGGAACAGGCGGCGATTTATGACCGTGAGGGCGCGGACGAACTGGTGTTTCTCGACATCATGGCCTCGCACGAGGCACGCAATACGCTGCTGGACATGGTGCGGCGCGTGGCGGATACGATCTTCATCCCCTTCTGCGTCGGCGGCGGCATTCGCACCGTCGAAGACATCCGCGAGACGCTGCTGGCGGGCGCGGATAAGGTGAGCATCAACAGCGCGGCGGTGAAGAACCCCGACCTGATTAATCAGGGCGCGTGGGGCTTCGGCAGCCAATGTATCGTCGTGGCGATTGACCCGCGCTGGAACGGCGAACGCTTCGAGGTGTTCGTTAACGGCGGGCGCGTGCCCACAGGCAAGGACGCGGTGGCATGGGCCAAAGAGGTCGAGAGCCGCGGCGCGGGCGAAATCCTGCTGACGAGCATGGACAGGGACGGCACGAAGGCGGGCTATCACAACGAACTGACGCAGAGGATTGCCGAGTCGGTGTCGATTCCGGTGATTGCGTCGGGCGGCGCGGGGACGATGGCCCACTTTTACGAGGCGCTGTGTGACTGCGGCGCAGATGCGGCGCTG
>JAXLWC010000101.1:0-14376 GCA_046328675.1 Anaerolineae bacterium | reverse complement strand
GGAGACTGCACCGCGAATAATCGGCAGCACTTCGGCGGCGATTTCACGGCGCTTGTCGGCATCCAAAGGCTTCACGACCAGATCACCGAACACGCGCTTGCCCTTTTTGCGGTCCGCGACGTAGTCTTCGGCAATCTGAATGATGCGAATGCTCTGTTCGTAGGTCGATTTGCTGTCCGGCCCCCAGGTGACCAGCCCGTGTTTGCCCATGACCACACAGTCGATTTTGGGGTTTTCGCGCACCTTCTGTCCGATCCACTTGCTGAGGGTGAAGCCGGGACGGATGTAAGGCACATAGGCCATGCGATCCCCGTAAACGCGCTTGGCTTCCGCCTCGGCGTCCGGCGCGCACATGATGCTGATCACCACGTCAGGATGCGTGTGATCGACGTGTTTGTGCGGGACAAAGGCGTGGAGCAGCGTTTCGATGCTCTGGCGCGGGCGTCCCGGTTCAAAGGCCGTGCGCTCCAGATAGGCGGTCATTTCCTCGTCGGTCATCTTTTCGCGCTGGAACAGTGGTTCAATTTCATCCAGACGCAGCAGGGCGAATCCCTTTTCGACGATGGTCATCACATCAGAACCAGAGGCTTTGACGGCGAGCACCTGAACAGGGCGACCCACATGATCGGTTACGGTAAGTTTAGTGCTGGTGTTGCCGCCGTAGATATTGACGACAGCGCGATCTCGGCCTAAGAGGTTGCTGCGATACACAAGCCCTTCGAGATCAGGAAGTTTGGCGGCGTCGGCATCGTTCCATAAATTTTGTGGCATGTTCATAACCGTAGGTTAGAAACAATATAGTCTTATTGTGCAGCAGTTAGTTTTATTCGGGTGGTGCTGAAAAATGTTTTTTTCTAACGGTCAAATAAGCTATATTGGTTTCGTTTGCTTTCATTGTGTACCAATATATATCGTCTGTTAGGCTTCGTCAACATTGTGATAAACAGAACAATGGCGATTGGATATATACGGTGCTTCATTTGCTGCCGGGATGCAGCTAAGGTGGGAAACATCTGTCGTTGAGCAAAGGACACCCTATGACCTCCTATCCCTTCATGCAGGTCGATGCGTTTACGGATCGCCCCCTCGGCGGTAACCCCTGTGCGATTGTCTTCAATGCCGACTCATTGGATCACGCGACTCGTTTAGCCATCGCCAAAGAAATGAACCTGTCGGAAACGGCGTATGTCGTGCAAACCTCTGTCGCAGATGTGGGGGCGCGTTATTTCACGCCTGCCGAAGAAATCCCCCTCGCCGGACACCCGACGATTGCCACTATCTACGCGCTGATTGAGTCGGGACGCCTGAAGCTGACAGGCGACTACACGACCATCGGCCTCGAACTCAAAGTCGGCGTGATTCGCGTGGACATCGAGGCGAAGGATGGCAAGGTGACGCAGATTATCATGTCGCAGAAGAAGCCGCAGTTTCTGCGCACGCACGCGGCGGAAGAAGTCATGCCCGCCTTTGGCTTGCAGCCTGAAGACGCGCTGCCCGGCGTGCCGATTCAGACCGTCAGCACCGGCACGCCGCAGTTGATGATTGCCGTGCGTGATCTGGATGTCCTGCGCCGCATTCAGGTGAACAATCCGGCGTATGCGGCGCTGCGGGCGGCGGGGGACTGGTTCAGCCCGCATCTGTTCTGCGTCGGCGGCGCTACTGCCGAAGGGCAGACCTTCGCCCGGCACTTTGGCCTGCCGCCGGACACGATGGAAGACCCCTTCACAGGCTCAGCGACGGGCGGCATGGCGGCGTACCTCTGGCATTATGGACTGCTGAAAAGTCCCCGTTTCATCGCGGAACAGGGACACTGGATGGGGCGTCCGGGCAAGGCGCATGTTGAGGTCGTTGGGCCGCCCGATGACATCGAAACGGTGAAGGTCGGCGGTCAGGCGGTCACGGTGCTGCGCGGAGAACTGCTGCTGTAGTCAGCGGATTTCCACGACATCGACCTGAACACTGGCCTCGCGAAACTGGCGAATCAGGGTTTCTGGCGTGCGTGTTGAGGTGATGATGCGCTCGATTTGTTCAGGGCGAACGAACTTGTAGGGCGCAACTTCTCCCCACTTGCTGCTGTCGGCCAGGATGACGGTGGACAGGCAGTGAGCGATCATCGCCTGTTTCATCGCCACCTCGTCGGCGTCAATGTCGGTGATGCCGCCGACAAGGGAGATGCCGCGCGTGCCGAAGAAGCCGACGTTGAGGTTGATGTTGGGCAGCGCTTCGGGCTTACCGACGAGCGAAATCGAATCGCGGCGCAGGCGTCCGCTGGGCATGAGCACATGAACGCCGGGGCTGTCTAAAAAACTTTGGGCAATAAACAGGCTGTTGGTAACAATGGTCAATTTTTTGAATTTTTTAAGCTGTGGAACCAGTGCGTAGGCGGTGGTGCTGCAATCGAGGGCGACGGTGTAGCCATCTTTCACCTGGGCGACGGCGGCGGCGGCGATAATCTGTTTCTCGCGCCAGTTGCGTTTCTGGCGCACATGGAACGATAACTCCGGCAGGTATTCTTCGGAGGTTTTGCGCACTGCGCCGCCGTAGGTGCGTTCCAGCAAGCCCACCTCTTCCAGCGCGCGCAAATCCTGCCTGATCGTAACCGTACTGACCCCCAAATTCTCACTGAGTGTATTGACCGACACGCGCCCGTTGAGCATAAGCTGCTCGATAATCAGGCGGCGTCGCTCCTCGACGAAGAGATTTTCTGGCATAGTTGACAACACCTTTTGCATGGCGGTAGACTGACAGCAAACGAAAGCAAAAGAAAATCTTTGCACTGATTGTACACCGTTAACCCATTAAGGAAAATTACAACATGGAATATAACCTTTTAGCTGAACGTTTGACCAAACAGGGCATTAATGTCGATGATGTTAAAGCGAAACTTAAGCGACAGCATATTGAAACCCCGTCGTGGGGTTATGGTAACAGCGGCACGCGCTTCAAGGTGTTTGCGTGGGAAGGCGCGGCGCGCAACATTCACGAGAAACTGGCTGACGCAGGCTACATTCACAAGCTGACGGGCATCGCTCCCAGCGTCGCCATTCACATCCCCTGGGACAAGGTGGACGACTGGCAGGGGCTGGCGCAGTACGCCAAGCAGCAGGGCGTGACGATTGGCGCGGTGAATCCCAACGTGTTCCAGGACGAGCAGTATAAACTCGGCAGCATCACCCACCCCAACCCATCGGTGCGTGAAAACGCTGTGGCGCACATGGTGGAGTGCTGCGAGATTATGACCAAGACAGGCAGCACTTTGTTGAGCCTGTGGTTTGCCGACGGCACGAACTACGCCGGACAGGACAGCATCGTGGCGCGCAAGCATCGCATGGAAGACGCGCTGAAAGAGACTTATAAGCACATGCCGTCCAGCGGGCGTATGCTGATTGAATACAAATTCTTTGAGCCAGCGTTCTATCACACCGACCTCTCCGACTGGGGCACGGCCTACGCGACAGCGCTGAAAGTCGGGGATCGCGCGCAGGTGCTGGTGGATACTGGCCATCACGCGCAGGGCACCAACATCGCGCACATCGTCGCCTTCCTGCTGGACGAAGGACGCCTCGGCGGTTTCCACTTCAACGCGCGCAAATATGCCGACGATGATTTGATTGTGGGCACTGTTAATCCCTTTGAGTTGTTTGAAATCTATCATGAACTGGTGTCCGCAGGCGATAAGGCCAAGGATGTGGCTTACATGATTGACCAGAGCCACAACATTGAGCCGAAGCTGGAGGCGATGCTGCTGAGCGTGCTGAACTGTCAGGTGGCGTATGCCAAAGCCCTGATCGTGGATCGTAAGACGCTGGCGGAACGGCAGTTAAGCGGCGATGTGCTGGGCGCTTATGGCGTGCTGCAAGATGCCTATGAAACCGACGTGCGCCCGCTGCTGGCACAGGTGCGCAGCGAAATAGGCGTGCCCGCCGACCCCATCGCCGCCTATCGTGCCGACCATTATGCCAAGCGTGTCGCGCAGGAACGGGGTTCGGGCGTGTCCGGCAGCGGCGGCTATCCGGGCTAATAAGCTGCGTTACCCGTCATGCCCCTCGCGGGGGGATTCGCTGCGTTCAAGTTTGCCATTTGGGGAGAGAACCATGCCGTGTTCTCTCCTCTGAAAATACAGCTTACCGCCAAGACGCCAAGTGCGCCAAGATCATGCAAGAGAACTGGATCACAAAGAAAGTTTGAACCACCGAGACCCTCGTCAAATACAACGGAGTTCACCGACAAATGAAAGGATTTTCATCCCTTTGTGGTGGAATCAGGTTACATGGGCAGCTCTCCTGAAAATAGTCTCTTTGCGTCCTTTGCGGTTCAATCGTATTTTCATCTCTCGTGGTGAGCGTTAGCTCATAGATACGCCCTTAAATATTTTGCTGGTGCTGATACAGCCGTCACCGATTATGCGTGCCGAATATCAGAAATATCCTCATCGCATTGTGTACTTGCGCGCATCGTCAGTAAAATGAGGGTATCTTCCGTTGTTACTGCACAGGACAAGAGAATTACCCGCTGGGAGGCTGAGATGAGTTTTGAGCTGCTGTCACCGCGCGAGCAAATCGTTCAGGTGATGAACCGCATTTACTACGGTGGAATGACCACGCTGTCGGGCGGCAACCTGTCGATTCTCGATCAGGATGGCGCGATCTGGATTACCCCCAGCGGCGTCGATAAGGGCAATCTGACGGGCGCGGACATTCTGGTGATTGCGCCTGATGGCACGGTCAACGGCTTGCATCGCCCCTCTACCGAACTTCCCTTCCACCGGGCAATTTATGCGCAGCGTCCTGATGTTGGCGCGATTGTTCACGCGCACGCCCCGGCGCTGGTGTCCTTCAGCATCGCCCGCAAAATCCCCGACACCAATCTGATTCCGCAGGCGCGGCGTGTGTGTGGCCGCGTGGGTTACGCGCCTTATGCGCTGCCCGGCAGTGAAGCGTTGGGCGAAAGCATCGCCCACGCTTTTGGCGAAGGCTACGATGTGGTGCTGCTGGAAAATCACGGTGTCGCTACTGTGGGGCGCACGCTGCTTGAAGCCTTTCAGCGGCTGGAAACACTGGACTTCTGCGCGCGCACGCAGATGTACGCACAGGGCTTAGGACAAATCACGACGCTGACGGATGAACAGATTAGCAGTATCGAACATCAGCAGCATCTGCTGCCCATCACTGAAATCACGACCCATTCCAGCCGCGAACGCGAACTGCGCCGTCAGTTGGTGGATGTGGTGCAGCGTGCCTGCGCGCGTCAGTTGATGATCAGCACTGAAGGGGTGGTATCGGCGCGGGTCACGGAAGACACCTTCCTGATTACCCCTACGGATTATGATCGCCCAAACATCACCCACGACGATCTGGTGTTGATTCAGGCTGGCCAGCGCGAAACTGGCAAAACGCCCAGCCGTTCAGTGCTGCTGCATGATGCCATCTACCGCCAGCATCCCAACGTGCAGTGCATCATCACCGCGCAGTCGCCTTATGCCACCGCCTACGCCATCGCGGAGCAGTCATTTGGCACGCGCACGATCCCCGAAAGCTATATCATGCTGCTCGATGTGCCGAAACTGGCTTTTGGCGCGCAGTATCATGAGCCGGAAACCATCGCCCGCATGATTTCGCCGCAGTGTCCGGTGATTCTGCTGCAAAATGACTGTGTGATGACCACTGGCAGCAGTGTCTTGCAGGCCTTTGATCGGCTGGAGGTGGCGGAGTTTACGGCGCGTTCGCTGATTGAGACGGCGTCGATTGGTCAGGTCGTCCCGATTGGCGAGACGGAGATTAACGACCTGCGTGGTAAATTCCTGAAGGGCATTATCAACCCCTCGACGTAAAAACACGGAATGTATCCGGCTTCGTCGTCCTGAACCATAAGGGTCTGAGGCTCATTCCAGAGTCGATAGTTCCGGCTGTTTAGCTTCTCTGTGCTTCATGATTAAGGCATAAGCCTGTTCCATGTTGGTTGCGAAAAACAATCGCTCACGGAACATGCGCCTAAACACCTTGACGAAAATCGACCCCATGCTGCGGGATAACCGGTTGTGGGTGACGATGACCTGAATGCCGAAGTTCGGCGGCAGCATTTGAATGGCCCATATGAAGTGTGGGGAAGCGCTGCCATGTGGCATAACCGATTGGGGGCTGGGCGCGACAATGAGGTCCACACGATAATCGACCTGCTGCATGATCGCGACGGTTTCGGTTACTGCGTTATGAAAATCATCCCATGTCCATACGCCATCATACTCTGTGTATAGAATGGTGTGTGCTGCATCGTGCCAGGAAATATTCACCGATGTCATTGTGTCATCTATTTTTGCCACTGCCCTCTAAAAGCATTCTAAACCTTTTGCTTCTTAACATTGGTTAAGATTTCAATTACTGCGGTGAACATATCCATGTTATACAACATTGACCACTGGCTGCCGCGAAAACCTTCCTTCTGGCTTTAGTGATATTTGTCGCAAAATCACCTGTCCTTTAATATTCCACTTTCCGCATAAACGGATACATAATGGGTGAATAACTCAGCGGTTGATGATGGAGCACTATGGCGGTTGATGGGCGCAGATGGCAGGTGATACTGCCGGTATTGGCTGTGGTGGGTGTGGGACTAATTCTGTTGGGAGTGTCGCTGTTTCGCCCGCGTGTGGATGTTATCAGTATCATTCCGACCCGCACGGGCAGCGCTGAATACTGCCTGACATGCCATCAAGGTATCGAAGAAATCAGCGCCTCGCACCCGATTGCCGAGTTCGGCTGTGTGTCGTGTCACGGCGGCGAAGCGCAGGGCGCAGACGAGAACAGCGCGCACAGGGGGATGGTACGCAATCCATCAGCGCTGAATGTCGCCAGTGCCTACTGTGGTGAATGTCACGGCGCGCCGATTTATCTGGTCGAGCGCAGCATTCAGGCAACCTACGCTGGCGCAATCACCACCGTGCGCCGCGCCTTTGGCTTGCAGCAGGATGACATCGCCCACTTTGGCAGCGTCGCGATTGATACGTTGCAGGCGTTCACGGTCAGCGAAAGCGACCCGCCTCATGTGCAGCGTTTCGGCGAAAACTGCCTCAACTGCCACCTCAATGCCCAGCCCATCGCCCAGGACAATTATCACCGCAGTACAGGCTGTGCCTCGTGCCATGTGCTGTACAACAGCGATGGTGTCTACGGCGGCGGTGATCCCACTATCGCCACCAACGAAGCCGGACATTCCCAGACTCACCAGTTCACCACTGCGATTCCCTATACACAGTGTAATCACTGCCACAATCGCGGTAACTACGATCTGCGCTCGATGACCTTCTTAGCGCGTACCGACCTGCCGCTGCCGGACGGTTTAACCCCGGAGCAGCAGCGCGCCCACGACTACTATCAGCCGGGAACGAGCTTCACCCGCTGCGAGTGGGAACTGGATTGCATCGACTGTCACACGTCGTATGAGGTGATGGGCGACGGCCAGATTTACAGCAGCCGCAGCCAGGCGCAGTATATCCAGTGTTCGACCTGTCATGGCACGTTGGAGTCGCCGCCGCTGTCCACAACCATTCGTATCGAGCAGGACATCGCCAT
Source organism: Anaerolineae bacterium (assembly GCA_046328675.1). Classification (GTDB taxonomy): domain Bacteria; phylum Chloroflexota; class Anaerolineae; order Aggregatilineales; family Phototrophicaceae; genus JACAER01. The sequence continues at coordinate 6,808 of JAXLWC010000101.1, read as the reverse complement.
GACGCGCGCCGCGCTCAATCCCTACGTGGATTTACAGGTGGGTGATACCATTATGACCACTGAACGAGGCGAACCGTTGTATCATATCCAGCTTGAGAACCTCACCTGGTATCTGACTGGCAAGGCTACAGGGACGGTTTACAGCCTGCCTTTAGTCACAGGTTCGTCCTGCCAGCAGAACGGCACCGACCAGTCAAGCAGCTATTGTCACCAGTGTCACGCTTATAGTTTGGAAGGAACACCCTGATGAACCGCCGCGAATTTCTGACAGGCTTCATTCGTAAGCAGGAGACCAAGAACACGCCCGCCACGCCGCGTACCGTAGAAACGCCCGGCTCACCGCAGCAGTACCAGCCCGGTGATGCGGTACTGGTCAGCAGCGTGGGCGCATGGCTCATTCGCGATCAGATGGGCTTTTATTCGCTGGACGCCTTGTGCCCGCATTTCGGCGGCGCGCTGGAATTCAATGGCAAAGAAGTGGTCTGCCCGGAGCATGGCAGCAGGTTTGACTCACAGGGATGTCTTGCGCAAGGGCCTGCGCCCTGTGAACTGCAAGCGTTCGCGGTGGAACTGGATAAAAATGGCAATCTTGTGATTCGGCGTGACCAGTTCGCTGCCCCCGGCGAACGGCTGATTGCCTGAGCGATTGCACAGCCGGGAGTTAACGTGTCTCCAGCAAATGCTCGTGCAGGATTTCGCTGTGCTGCCAGTAGCTGTCCCCGAAACAGCTTCGGCACAGGATGCGGTCTCCCACATGCACTTCACGCTCGTTGAGGATTTCTTCGCCGCACTCCTCACAATTGACGCGCATCCCCGCGCGGCTGAGCAGCGCTTTCATCGAGAGGTTGAGGCTGACTTCGCGGACACTCAGCAGTTCTTCATCCGCCATGATCTGATACGCTTCGAGCTGTGCGTGCCAGCGGCTGTGGGCGTTGGGCACATAGGACAGGGCGACGGTGCGCGCCTGTGGGTGGGGATGCAGGCGCAGCGCGCGTTCTGCTTCGATATCCACGAATGTCGCCGCCACCTTGCCGTAATCCATCAGCCGCATCGTGCGCCGCCCCAACCAGCAGTTGGTCGCAACCGCCACGCCGTCGGAGAAACAGCCGTCAGTTTCGACGAAGGTGTACAACCGTTTGTCACTCTGCGGCAGTTCCAGTCCCAGCAGCTTTCCGGCGTATAACCCCATGCGCGCGCCAAGAACCTGACGTGGGCAAAGGTGTTTGTGCATAGCGGTAGTCTGATCTAAAACGTCTTGCAGCGTAGACATAGGTTTCCACAGGACTTGTGAACATTGTTAGCAGCATAATCCCATGTGCTTATCGCGCCTAGTGATAAACTACACCCTCATGTTGTGTCGATTGCTATCAGTCCGTGAGTAAGAATTTCTGGCCTGCACGACTCGCATTGAACCCAGCAGCCAGTGAGCGATAATAGAAGATGCCGTGTATTGTGTAATCAGTGTTTCATAGCGTCGATCCGTTGAGTACGCAGCCAACCCGACTGGCGGAGGTCATTATGCCCAGACTGCTCCTCATCACCGCGTCTTCACCAGAGATTCGCAAGGTGCGGCGTTCGCGCGTCCTCAGCTTCCAGCAGATTACCATGCCCTATCTGGCGGCACGCGTTCCGGCCAACTGGGAGGTGCTTCACGTTGATGAGGAAGCCGAAGCGATTGACTGGGACATACAGGTCGATGTTGCCGCTATCACCTTCCATACGCCCAGTGCCTACCATGCTTACGACATGGCGGCACGCTTCCGCGCGCGGGGGACGTTTGTGGTAATGGGCGGCCCACATGTATCGCTTGTCCCCGAAGAAGCCAGCCAGCACGCCGATGCTATTTTTATCGGCGAGGCCGAGGGGCTGTGGGAGGAATTCCTCAACGGCTTTGAAGCGGGGCTGTATCGTGGCGTTTATCAGTGTGATGGCGCGCCTTCGCTGGATAATCTGCCGATGGCACGCAAGGATTTGTTCCACCGGCGCGACCATACCAGCGGCGTGTTGTTTGCGACGCGCGGCTGCCCGCACCGCTGCGATTTCTGCTCCGTTGTGGTGATGTATCCCCATAAACTGCGCAAGCGTCCTGTGGCTGAAGTCGCCGCCGAATATGGCTCATTTAAGGGGAAGGTCATCATCTTCTGGGATGACAACATCGCGGGCGATATGGGATATGCCAAACAGTTATTCCGCGCGATAACGCCCTACCGCAAGTGGTGGAGCAGTCAGGCCAGCATCTACGCCGGGCGCGACGACGCGTTTTTAGCGGCGGCGGCAGACAGCGGCTGCAAGCAGTTGTTTCTGGGGCTGGAGTCCATCTCGCAGCAAAGCATGGCAGGCGTTAACAAAGGCTTCAACCGCGTCGAGGAATACTTTCGCATTATTGACCGTATTCATTCCCACAACATCGCCGTGCAGGTGGGCATCGTCTTCGGCTTCGATCACGATACCACGCGCACCTTTGAGGAAACGCTGGATTTTCTGGAAGCGGCAGGCGTACAGAACGCGACGTTTAACATCCTGACGCCCTATCCCGGCACGCCGCTGTTTCGGAAATTGTTGGCTGAGGGGCGGATTCTGACGCAGGATTGGCGCCAATATAACAGCCGTGAAGATGTGGTTTACCAGCCGCAGCAGATGAGCACCGCCGAACTACTGACAGGCTTTCGCTACGCCAACCAGCGCTTCTATTCGCTGACCAGCATCGCCGACCGTGGCTGTCTGCTGCCGTCTTCTAACCTGCGCGGCGGACGTTGAGTTCTCAATCTGGCGCACAGCCTTCAGGGCGAAAAGACAAGAAACCCCGCCGAGCGACGGCCAGGCCACATCATAACAACACCAGCATGACCAACCATACTTCTTCGTAGTTGGCTGACCGCTTCTCGCGCGATAACCAGAACGGCCTTGTTACAGACAGCACGGCGGCTCCGGTTACCACCCGGCAATAGGCGTTCCTTCGACGGTTGCCTGCACCTCTGGACAGAACTGGCTGAACATGCGCCGCGCAGAAAGAAACGAATCGAGGCCGCCGCGCTGAACTGGCGAGGCCGAGGCTTCCTGTGTCTCTACCACCAGCTTGATCGCTTCTTCCAGCATGGGGTCGGTTTCCGAAAGGAACTCGCGCCGCGTCAGGCCGCGTTCCCAGGGCGCGACACCCGGCTTTTCCTGTTTGCCGTCGGTGATTTGCCCCACATGCCATCTGCGCCAGTGATTGACCACCGCGCGCACTTCATCGTCCGAGACGTAACAGCCCTGAATACGGCGCGGGCCGGAAGCATCCGTCGCCAGATACAGCATGTCGCCGCGTCCCAGCAGGTTTTCCGCGCCAATCGTATCGAGGATCACGCGCGAGTCGATGCCGGAGGCGACGGAGAACGCGATACGCGACGGGAAGTTGGCTTTAATCAACCCCGTGATGACATCCACGCTTGGGCGCTGTGTCGCCACGACCAGGTGCATTCCGACAGCGCGCGCCATCTGCGCCAGGCGTGTGATGGTCTTTTCCGTTTCTTCAGGACGCTGCATCATCAGATCGCCGATTTCGTCAATCAGGATGACGATGTACGGCAGTTGTTCCGCTTTACGGCGCTGCCCTAAGCGCGAGTTGAAGATTTCGATGTTGCGCGCGGCATGTTCTTCCAGCAGCTTGTAACGCCGATCCATCTCGCGCGTACACCAGCGCAGCACGCCGATGATGCGCTCCAGATCGGTTTCCACTTCGCCCATCAGATGCGGCAGCCCGTTAAAGCGGCTGAGTTCGACCATTTTGGGGTCAAGCAGCACCAGTTTGATGGCATCCGGGGTGTTGTTCAGCACCAGCGCCATGACCAGCGCCGCGATACACACCGATTTGCCGGAGCCTGTGGTGCCCGCAATCAAGAGGTGGCATCTCGCGCCAGGTCAATCGCGACAGGCGCGCCGGACACGTCACGTCCTGCCGGCACCACCAGCGTTGACGGTTTCCTGAGCGTTCGTAATAGCGGCTTTCATAGATCGAACGCAGCGCGACGACGCTGGGGTTTTTATTCGGGACTTCGATGCCGACGTAGGTATGGCCGGGCACGGGCGCTTCAATACGCAGGCGCTTCGCCGAAAGGGACAGCGTCAGGTCACTCGACAGGGAGGCGATTTTACTGACGCGCGTGCGCGCCACCATCGTTTCGCCACTTTCGCCCTGTGCTTCACGGAACGGCTGCACCGCATACTGCGTCACGGTTGGCCCAATTTTCACGTCTACCACATCAATGTCGATGTCAAATTCCAGCAGCGTGTTTTCAATCAGCACGACGTTGCGGTTGATTTCCTGTTCGTCAGGCAGGCTGATGTCGATGTCGCGCAGCAGTTCCAGCGGCGGCAGCGGCAGTTCACGTTTGCCGACACGCTTCGGTTCCTTCATGCCCTCGACGGTGTAATAACGTTTGATGCGTCCATCCGGGCGTTCGACCAACTGCGTGCCGTCTTTTTCCTTCTTAATCTTAAGCACGCCAATCGAATTGAACTCAGGACGTGTTAACGGGGCGTCTTCATCGTCGATTTCCGCCGCAGGTTCAGCAGGGGGTGGCGGCGTAGCAGCCGACGGGATACGTTGGGACGGGGGAATACTGCCCGCTGCGGGGCGAATGCGCATCAACAGCGGTGCGCGTCCGGCAGGGGCGGCGGGGGGCGGCGGCGCGGCAGCCGCGACAACCACAGGGGGTTCAGGCACTTTCTTTTCGTGTGGCTTAAAGTTTGCCTGCCCAAAGCTGCGCAAATGGTCGATGCCTGCGCGCAGCCAGCCTCTGATATGCCCACGATCTACACCCAGCGCGATAGCGAGACTCAACGCTAGCAGCGCCCCATACAGCACAATCGCTACGGTGGTACCGAATGGCCCTGCAATGATGATACTCATCGCCCAGCCAATCCACCCGCCGCCTTCTCCGGCTCGCGCAACAGCCCGCAGTTCGGTGTCGCCGGCGTACAGGTGAAACAGGGCCAGCAGCGATAAAAATCCGACCTCCAGCGCCAGTAAGCGGCGCGTCGGCAGGTGAATGACAATGCCTGCTTTGGGCAGCAGCAGCACAATGCCGAACAGTAGAATCGCCCCTGAAACGATGACGCTGCCATACCCAAATAAACTGTACAGAGCCTTCGACCAGGCGTTGGAAAGAGTGGCCTCTGACGAGACGTTAAAGATAGCCAGAAACGAAACGATTCCAAACACAATGAGAACAATCGCGATGATTTCATCGCCCCATTCTGGCAGGCTGTCAAACAGCTTATCCCAGAATTCCTGCTTGACCTGATAGCGTTCAACATTGCTTTTGCTGACAGGGTCCGGCGATTTGGATGTTCGCTCAGATGGTTTTTGCTGCGCCACTATTCAAACCCTAAACTTACTATCACAGTCCTATATTATACTCTGTGTAGCTTTAATCTGTGGCTTGGAAATAGCGGAAACAAAAAAGCCACACCGTCTTTGGCTGTGGCTTGTGTTGTTGTAAACGATCATCCTTATGTAGTCAGGCGCAGCGTCAGTCCCAGGCGGCGCGCGTTACCATCAATACTCAGGATACGCGCACGCACTTTTTGACCTTCGGCTACGACGTTGCGCGGATGCAGGAAGTGGCCTTCAGCCAGCTCAGATACGTGAATGAGTCCTTCCAGACCTTCTTCTATGCAGGCAAACGCGCCAAAGTCAACCACATTCGTAATCAATCCCTCGACGATTTCGCCAATGTTATAGCGTTCATGTACCGTTTCCCAGGGATCGGGACGCAGCCGTTTAACACTCAGGGCGATGCGGCCCCCATCGCGGTCTACCTCAAGGATATAGACACGCACTTCCTGACCGCGTTCGAGAATATCCGCCGGATGCCCGACGCGTCCCCAACTGAGTTCGCTGATGTGAATCAGGCCTTCCAGCCCGCCTAAGTCAACAAAGGCGCCAAAGTCGCATAAATTCGTGATGCTGCCGGAGACGATGTCGCCCGGCTTCAGGCGCGTCATAATGTCGGCCCGTTCGCCCGGCTGCACGCGCGCTGCCCGTTCAGATAAAATGAGACGATTTTTTTCCGCGTTTAACTCGATAACACGCAGTTCCAATGATTGCCCAATGCGAGCCATAAGGGCGGCACGACGAATAGTAGGATTGGGATTTGCCGGGAAATCCATCAACTGACTCGCAGGCACAAATCCGCGCAGATTACGCCATTCGACTAACAATCCCCCTCGATTGTAGCCCACGACAGGAAGCGCGATCACTTCATCATTATCGGTAATTCGTTGGATGTCATTCCAATCGGTTTCGACTGAATTCTTAAGTTCCCCGGCCTCAAATACCGATTCTTTAGCAAACTCATCAGCCTCATCACTCTTGCGGCTTTCATTACTATAGACATCGGGGGAGACGGAACCGGCGAATTCTCCTTCATGCAGAAGTGCTGCCCAATAACCCTCATCCAGATCAGGCTGCGGCGGTTTCAAATCCTGCCGATGCTGCACATTGGTGGACATATTCTTCCCTCTAAATTAACGCTATTACACAGAGTGCCGTCAGTACGAAATGTTTTCCCCTCTTCGGCGCATTATATCATGAATAGTACTTATCTTCATACGCGTTTATGGACATACATTATTCCATGTTAATGCATAAACTACCATCGATGGTCCGCCGATAGCCGGAGAGGTGGTACCCCCACTGCGATGAATGGGGCACAGATGCGGGTCGTTGACATCATCGCCTGGAATCTGGTCAGGGAAGGCCATCAGATAACGCGCGCCGCGCTGTTGCAATAGTTCCCACAGCGCGTCGGGGTTCAGGATAATC
>JAXLWC010000100.1:0-14751 GCA_046328675.1 Anaerolineae bacterium | reverse complement strand
ATCCAGACGCGTGTGTAGTCTTCGGGCGGGGCGAGGCAGCCTTCGGGTTCGACATTTCCATCCGGCAGTTCCACGTAGTAGTGTTCGCCACCATCGGCATCCGTCACCAGCGTTCTAAGGCCGCGCGGTTCCAGCCAGTACTCGTCAGCCTGTCCGTCGCCTTCGGCAATCCAGCCCACCATCCCATCGCGCGCGTGATGATAATCCACCTGCCACCATTGATAGCCATCAACACAACGTGGGCCATCCAGCACGGTGAACATGCCTGCCGCTGGCATTCGTCCGATGTTCGTGCCTGACAGTCCGGGAGTCTCCCTGACGTTCACCAGAATATCCTGAAGCACACGCCCTTCCTCGCCGACAATTAATCTCGGCGTGAGCGTACATTCGCTTTCCTGCGCCTGCGCCAGATGAGCCGTCAGCACAAGCGAAACTACTGCCACTATCCATAATAAGCGCGTCATCATGCCTGACCTTTGATAAACTGCGATACTCTTCATCATAATCGTCCCAGGAGGTCATCACAACGCCCCGTAGGGTAATCGTCTGTGACTCGCCCACTGGACAAAGTGACTCCCTTAAGCGTATATTCTCCGCTTGATAGCGATCTGCTTCTATCCCAATCCCCTCCCGGAGTTGAGCTATGACACTGCAAATCCTGCCGCATGGCGGTGAGCTTGTGAATCGCGTTTTGTCGGACTTTGCCCGTGAAGCGGCAGCGGCCCGCGCGGCACAACTTCCATCTATTCAGTTGAATGAAGTCAATCTGGCGGATTTGGAGATGATTGCCAACGGCGCGTTGAGTCCGCTGACAGGCTTTATGGAACGTGCCGATTATGACTGTGTCGTTCACGATATGCGTTTAGCCAACGGCTTGCCCTGGACAATCCCCATCACGCTGGCGGTGACGGATGAACAGGCGGCAGGCATTCGCGTGGGGCAGGAGGTGGCACTGCGCGAACGGGGGCGGCTGCTGGCACTTATGGAAGTGCGCGACAAGTTTTCCTATGACCGCGAGCTGGAAGCGCAGAAAGTCTATCGCACGAAAGATACGGCGCATCCCGGCGTGGCGCGTTTGGTCAATGCGGGCGATGTGCTGCTGGGTGGCCCGCTTCATGTGCTGACCTTTCCCCAGCGCACCTATCTGGAGTTTCCCGATTTACGCTATAAGCCTGCGGACACGCGCGAGTTATTTGAGCAGCGCGGCTGGCGGCGCATCGTGGGCTTTCAGACGCGCAACCCGATTCACCGCGCTCATGAGTACATTCAGAAGACGGCGCTGGAAATCGTCGATGGGCTACTGCTGCACCCGCTGGTGGGCGATACCAAAGCCGATGATGTACCAGCTCATGTGCGCATCAAGAGTTATCAGGCGCTGGTGAACGGCTACTATCCTGAATCGCGTGTGCTGCTGGCGGCCTTTCCGGCGGCGATGCGATATGCTGGCCCGCGCGAGGCGGTGTTTCACGCGATTACCCGCAAGAACTACGGCTGTACCCATTTTATTGTGGGGCGCGACCACGCCGGGGTGGGCAGCTACTACGGCACGTATGATGCGCATCGGATTTTCGATGAGTTCAAGCCGGAGGAGATAGGCATCACGCCGCTGTTTTTTGAGCATACCTTTTACTGTCGGCGCTGTGGTTCGGTGGTGAGCCTGAAGACCTGTCCGCATGACAGCCGCTATCATGTGACACTGAGTGGGACACAGGTGCGCGAGATGCTTCAGCGCGGGCAAATGCTGCCGGAGGAATTCACGCGCCCGGAGGTCAGCCGGATTCTGATGGACAGCTACCGTCAATCCTAGTCGAGGCTGCTTCCCCCAGCGCCAAGCCGTGCGGGGCGTGCGACAGCGATTGTGGCGCACTCAGATGGGCGAAAGTGTACGTAAGGTGGCGCAGTCATCAGGCGAACAGAAGATGTAGAAGGGGCACAGCAGTGTGCTGCGCCCCTACGGAGACGAAGGATTGCGAGAGTGCCTGGCTAGCTGCAGGCGGCGGCAGGCGCTGTCAGGAATGGGTTGGCGTCAACGCTGCCGACCAGCGAGCCTGCGGCGGGGCCGTTGACGCTTCCCCACCAGTTGCTCTCGAAGTTAGCGATCCCCGAAGGCGCAGAGTTGATGACCGTGCCGCCGGGTGCGCTGTTAGACACGATGCAGTTCTGGTTGGCGGTGACGGCGGAACTGATGGTCGTCACGGCGGCACCGCTGCTCATGGTGCCGTTGCTGGAAATGTTGTTCCCCGTTAACGTCAGTTGGCCGCTGCCATTGTAAATCCCACCGCCGCTGAAGGCGTTGTTATTCATCACGACGCTGTTGATGACGCTGGCCACAGTTGCCGCGCCGGAGGTATAGACGCCGCCGTTGGATGTTGCCTGATTGGCGGTGATAAACGACTGGCTGATTTGTAGGCTGCCGTCAAGGTTATAGACACCGCCACCATTAGCGGCTTGATTCTGGGTTACCGTGCTGGCGCTGATGGTCAGGCTGCTGCCCGCGCCCGTTGAGAGCACGCCGCCGCCGCTGCCTGTCGCCTGATTGCTGCTGAGGGTGCTGCCCGCAATGTTGACCGTACCGTTCAGGTTGTACACCGCGCCGCCGCCTGTTGCCGCGTTGCCCGTCAACAGCGTGTTGCTGATGCTGACGAAACCGCCCGCGTTATAAATCGCGCCGCCCTGTGCAGCGACATTACCGCCGCGCAGCGTCAGGTCTTGCACGGACAGGCTGCCCGCGCTGCTGACGAAGAACAGACGGAACTGACCTGCCGTTGGGCTGCGTTCGATGACAGAGTTGAAGCCCCACACCGAAATCGGCGTGCTGATGACGGGTAAGCCGCTGCTGGAGGCAGAGACGCTCGTCAGTGAATAGGTTCCCCCTAACAGGCAGATGATGTCTGGATTGACGTTACCGTTTGCCGTGTTGATGGCCGCGATCAAGCCAGCGACATCACTGGCGGCTACTGTGAGCGTGCAGGACGGGTGCGGCGGAGTGAGCGTCGCCGTCGCGCTGGCGGTAGCCGTTGCGGTTTCCGTTGCCGTCGCGGTCACGGTGACCGTTGTGGTTTCGGTTGCCGTTGCTGTGGCCGTCGCGGTCTCGGTAGCCGTGACCGTTTCCGTCGCCGTTTCCGTCGCCGTAGTCGTCTCAGTTGCGGTCTCGGTTGCCGTGACTGTTCCGGTAGCCGTCTCAGTGGCGGTGGCTGTTTCCGTCGCGGTCTCGGTTTCAGTAGGAGTAGGCGTGTCCCAGCATGATACTTTTATGTGGTGTCCTGCTTCTATGCTGTCACCGGAGACGACACGGTTGAGTGAGAGCGGCGCATTACAAGCAAGCTGCTCTGTAACGGAGACGAGTGTCGGCAGAGTCCGGCCAGTATAAGACCCGTACAACGCGAAGACCAGCACGCCGATGATGAGCATGGCTGCGGGGTAAAACTTGCGTTTGCGCAGATGATCGAACATAAACCCTTGCCTGAATTACTCAATATTACAGATCACATGAATTAATAATAAACGCTATCTCAACTCATTGAAGCACATTATAGTGGATATGGAGTTACAAACCTGAAATATTCAGATTTTCTTCGACAATTATTTACGTTCTACAGACAATTTACTTTCTACGGAAAGAGGGCTGATAACAAAAGATAGGGGTATGTAGTCGAAATCTTCAATCGCCTATATGATTAGGTAACACATCTAATGAAAACACGGTCAACATTTTGCCTATGAGTGAACTTCCCGATCTTGTTATCAAAGGTTATGAGCTGCGCGAACTGCTGGGAAAAGGTGGTTTTGGCGCGGTGTATCGCGCGTATCAGCAGCATGTACAGCGTGAAGTGGCCCTGAAGATTATTTTGCCGCAGTACGCCAATCAACCCGACTTTATCCGTCGTTTCGAGGCGGAAGCCCAGCTTGTCGCCCGACTGGAACATCCTTATATTGTGCCGCTGTATGATTACTGGCGTGATCCGAACGGCGCGTATCTGGTGATGCGTATCCTGCGCGGCGGTTCGCTGGAACAGGTTCTGGAGAAAGGCCCGCTGTCGCTCGAAGAGGTGGCCCGTCTGCTGGAACAAATTGGCTCGGCGCTGACGACGGCGCATCGTAACAATGTGATTCATCAGGATTTGAAGCCTGCCAACATCCTGCTGGACAACGAACAGAACGCCTACCTGACCGATTTTGGCATTGCTAAGGAAATCTCCAAGGCGAAGGTGGGCGAGGTTGACGATCAACCCCGTCAGGGCACGCTGCATTACATTTCACCGGAACAGCTTTCGTATACACCTGTCAGTTTCCGTTCCGACATTTACAGCCTCGGTATCATGCTCTATGAGATGCTGATCGGCAAGCCGCCCTTCGATGGCAAAACGTTAGACGATATGGTGTACAAGCATCTGTATGAAAATGTGCCATCCGTCGAACTGGAACGCCCCGATCTCCCCCCTGACATCAATAGTGTGATTGCGCAGGCGACGGCCAAGAATCCGCGCGCACGTTACGCCGATGCGGTGACAATGGCCGCTGAGTTCCGTCAGATTGTCACGGACTTCACGCAGAAGAGTCGTCAGCCTGCTGCTGTGGCTCCAACGGCTCCGGTTGGGGATGGCGCACAGAAGCGCGAATTCTCCATCGCGGACATCCCGATGGACCCGGTCAATCCCTACAAAGGGCTGCGCGCCTTCCAGGAAGCGGACTCCTCCGACTTCTTCGGGCGGGAAGCCTTCATCGAAAAACTGCTCAAGCGCTTGCAGGAACCCGGCGCGTTTTCCAGCTTTCTGGCGGTGGTCGGCCCCAGCGGCAGCGGCAAATCCAGCGTCGTCAAAGCTGGCCTGATTCCGTCGCTGCGTAAAGGGGCCATGCACGGCTCGGAGAACTGGTTCTACGTCGAGATGACACCCAAGGCGCATCCGATGGCCGAACTGGAACAGGCATTGATGAAAGTCTCGACCAAACGCGATGTGTCTTTTGGTCAAACGCTGCGTGCTGAAGACGGCTACGGGTTGTTCCGCGCGCTGGACGTGGCGCTGCCCGACGAAAAGACTGAACTGGTGATTGTGATCGACCAGTTTGAAGAACTGTATACGCTCACGGAAGATGAAGCGGAACGTGAACAGTTTTTGAAAGTGCTGGTGAAGGCGGTAGGCGAAGCGCTCAGCCGTGTATGGCTGGTGATTACGCTGCGCGCGGACTTCGTGGATCGCCCCTTGCAGCATCAGGAGTTCGGCAACCTCATTACCGAGCGCATTGAATTTGTGCTGCCTATGTCGGCCAAGGAACTGGAACAGTCGATTGTCGGCCCGGCGAATCGCGTCGGCTTAAAAATCGAGGGCAGCCTGATCGCCGTCATCGTTTCCGACGTGAACAAGCAGCCCGGTGCCCTGCCGCTGCTGCAATATGCCCTCACGGAACTGTTCAACACCCGCAGGGGCGTCACCCTGACGATGGACGCCTATCGCGCGATGGGCGGCATCTCTGGGGCGCTGGCACGCCGCGCCGATGAATTGTATGTGCAGATGAAAAACGAGAGCAAGCAGGCGGCCCGCCAGTTATTTCTGCGCCTGATTACGATCAACGAAGGCTCGGAAGCCACGCGCCGCCGTGCGATGCAGTCCGAACTGACCTCTGTCGCTGATGAGGCCGAAAAGCAGCGCATCCAGCAGATTATGAACAACTTCGCCAAGTATCGTCTGCTGACGTTTGACAACGATCCTACAACGCGCGCGCCAACGGTGGAAATCGCCCACGAGGCACTGGTGCGTGAATGGGGCGAATTCCAGAAATGGATTCGCGACAGCCGGGAACAGCTTCAGGCGCAGCGGCGTTTGTCCACCGCGACGGAAGATTGGACCAAAGCCAACCGCGATTCGAGTTTCCTGGCGTCGGGCGCGCGGTTGGAAGAATTTGAACGGCTGGCGAAAGAAAAAACGCTGATTCTCAACGCGCAGGAAAATGACTATGTGGCGGCAAGCACGGCCCTGCGTCAGCGGCGCAGCCGTATTCGACAGGCGGTGATTGCGGGCCTCTCTATTCTGACCGTTCTGTCAATGGCGCTGGCGGGATTGGCCTATAAAGGAAGTATCGATGCCCGCAATGCGGAAGCCACCGCCGTCGCAGAACGTGAGCGCGCCGAAGAGGGAGCCACCATCGTACGTTCGCAGAATCTGGCGCTGACGGCCATTACAGGTATCGGCAATTCCGACCCGCTTGACCTGTCACTGCTGTTGAGTGTCGAGGCGTGGCAGACCTATCCCACTTTTGACGCGCGCAATGCGTTGCTGAGTTCACTGCTGGCACGCCCGCAGCTCAGTGCCTATCTGAACGGTCACTCCGAAGGCGTGGGGAGCGTCGCTTATAGCCCCAATACCGAGCAGCCGTTGATTGCGTCGGCCAGCCTCGACAAGACGATTATGCTGTGGGATGCCAATACGTTTGAGCTTGTTGGCACGCTGGCGGAGGATGCAGAAGTTGGGCAGCGTATCAACAGCGTGGCGTTTAGCCCGGATGGTTCGCTGCTGGTTTCCGGCAGTACGAATCAGCGGGTTCTGCTGTGGGATTTAAGCGGTGGCATGGACCATGTCACGCCGCGCCTTCTGGGCGAACATCCGCGCGGAGTGTGGACCGTCGCTTTCAGCCCGGACGGGCAGACAGTAGCATCTGCGGGGCAGGATGGTGTGATCGTGCTGTGGGATGTCAACAGCGGCGCGGAACTGGCGCGGCTGGAAGGGCACACCGACGAAGTGTACACTGTTGCTTTCAGCCCGGACGGACAGCAGATCGCATCAGCAGGCGAGGATTTCACCGTGCGCCTGTGGGACATCAGCGACCTGACAAACATCAGCAGCAGCGTCGTCATTCAGGCCGAAGGCGTCATTTACAACGTCGCCTTTAGCCCCGACGGGCAGATGGTAGCGGCGGTCAGCGCTGACCTGAAGGTCTACTTCTGGAATATCGCGCGGCAGACTGGCTTCCCGTTTACTGGCTTCACCAATGAAATTCGCAGCCTTTCGTTTGCCAGAGGCAGCAGCGTGCTGGCGGCTGGCGATGCCGACGGCAGCATTTATCTGCTGGATTACCTCTTGGGGCAGCAGGCGGGACGCTTCCGCACGCCCACCCATCGTCCGGTATCCAGCTTATCCTTTGCGCCCGACGGCGTGACGCTGGTATCCAGCAGCCTGACTGATACGAGCGTGCTGCTGTGGAATATCAGCCGAAATCAGTCTTTAACTACCCCTTTGACGGGCCACGAATTCCCGGTGCTGGATGTGGCCCTCAGCCCCGACAACAACACGCTGGCCGCCGTCAGTGGCACGCTCAGCAGCAGTACGTTCGGCGAACTGTGGCTGTGGGATCGCGTGACGGGCGAACATCGTGAACTGCTGACGGGCTATGATGACCTCGTAACCTCCGTTGCTATTTCAACCGATGGACAGTATGTGGCGGCGGGCGGCGTATTCAACGGCGAACTGCAAATCTGGAATACGGCGACGGGCGAACTGGCGCTGAGTGACCCGACTGGGCAGAGCATTATCGCGCTGGCGTTCAGCCCCGATACCAGCCGCACGCTGCTGGCGACGGCGGGCGCGGCCAACACGATTTCGCTGTGGACGTTTGACGGCACCACGCTCACGGCTGTCGGTGAACCGCTGACCGGGCACAGCGAACGCATCAATGCGCTGGCCTTTAGCGCTGACGGCACGCTGTTAGCCTCCGGCAGCGGCGATAACAGCGTGCGCATCTGGGATGTCGCCACCGGGCAGCAGGTCGGCGAAGCCCTGTCAGGCCATAGCGAGTCGGTGTCCGGCGTGGCGTTCAGCCCCGATGGTACCCTGCTGGCGTCTTCCAGCCGTGATGGCACGATACGCTTGTGGGATGTCGCCACGCATGAGCTTTCCGGGCAAGTGCTTAATCCCAACGCGGGCCGTTTGACCGATGTGGCCTTCAGCGCCGATGGCTCGACGCTGGCTGCCGCTACTGATGTGCGCTGGGTGATCCTGTGGGATGTGGCGACGCGGCGCATGTTAGGCACACCGTTGACCGGACACCGGGATCAGGTGAACGCCCTGGCCTTTTCCAGCGATGGGCAATCGTTGGCTACAGGCGCAAGTGACAGGCTTATACTATTATGGGACGTGAGTGTGAATGCATGGGAAGAACGGGCCTGCCGGATCGCCAACCGCACGCTGACGGAAGGTGAATGGCAGCAGTATCTTGCGAACCAGCCTTACGCCGCCGTTTGCCCATTAGCACAGTAAGGGTTAGGAATGATGGTTAAAAGAAAATGGATACTTCCGCTGCTGTTTTCGTTGGTGGTCGTGCTGTTGGTTCCAGCGGCGATTTCGGCGCAGACGACGCCTACGCCGCGCCCAACAAGCACGCCCAGGGTTACGGGTACCCCCCGAACGACAGCAACAGCGATTTCTACGCCGGAAGCCACAGGTGAAAGCACCTCCACGCCGGAGAGCACAGCGGAGGCAACGGCAGAAGCCACTGACAGCGGCCTCGATTGTCCCAGCATTGTGCGGGCGGCGCTGGATGTCGTGCAGGAAGCCTGCTCGGCCTTAGGCAACGACGAAATCTGTTATGGTTACCTCGTGCTGGAGGCTTCACCGCGCACGGGCGTACAGGATTTCCGCTTCGTCAGACCGGGCGATATTGTCGATGTGATTGATGTCGAGAGCTTACGCCTGAACGCGCTCGATGTACAGCGCGGCGTGTGGGGCGTAGTCCTGCTGAAAGTGGCGGACATTAACAACCCACAGGCGGAACCCGCCACCATGCTCTTGTTCGGGGATGTCAACCTGGTATCGAATTTCCAGTTCGTCGCTGTGACCGTCAACGCCGGGATTAACGTGCGCGCTGAACCTTCAACGGATGCCCCGGTTATTTCGGCGTTGCTGGAAGGCACCTCCATCATTACCAGCGGACGCACACCGGAGGGTGACTGGTTACGGGTGCGCGTGACCGACACGAACGGCCAACCCACGCTCGGCTGGATTTCGGCTGAATATGTGACGCCCGATGGCGACCTGAGCGTTTTGCCTGAAGTCTCGCCCGACGATCCGGTTGATCTTTCGGCGCTGAACTTCGGGCCGATGCAGGCGTTCTCGCTGACCACAGGCGTTAACGACGCAGCCTGCTCTGAAGCGCCCAACAGCGGTATCCTGATCCAGACCCCCGAAGGACAGGCTTCGGTCACGGTACAGATTGACGAGGTGGTCATCACTGTCGATGGTACCAGCTTCATCCAGGCGGAGGCGGACGGTCAGCTTGGCGTGAACCAGATTGAAGGCTCGGCGCAGGTGACAGCCGAGGGCGAAACCAGCGTGGCCGTAGCGGGCACAACGGTGAGCGTAGACCTGGACGAGAATGGGGCGGCGGTGTCCGCGCCAAGCGCGCCCGTAACGACAGACTCGTCAGTGGTGCAGGCGCTGCCAGTGGAGGTACTGCCGGGCGATGTGACCGTTGGGCCGCCGCTGGAAATTGTCGAGGGGCAGCCCATCGCAGGCAACTGGCAGTTCCTGTGGGGCGTTTCCGAACAAAGCTGCCCCAACGGACAGCGTATCCCCTTTGACACGGCGGGGGTAAACAATCCGATCAGTATGCAGGGCAGCACGCTGATACGCGGCGGCGTGCCCTACACTTTCGATGGCAGCAATTACCTTGGCTCGTACAGCGACCCGCAGGGCAACCTGCACCAGATCACGCTGACGGTGGAAGCGCCTGACCGTATCACCGGACAGGACATCATCGACTTCTCAGCGATCACCTGTACGCTGACGGTGCCCTTTACCCTGACACTGGTGAGCGCGGCAGGCAATTAGCAGTTAGCAGCTAGCGGTGAGCGATACCCCTTGTCGAGATGGCGAGGGGTATTTTTATTTGGGGTATCCAGCACGCGTAGGGCAAGCGTAGAGCGAGCGCCATGTGTGCGTTATTCTGGTTGGCGCTGCTCAGGATTACGATGGTAAATATAACAGTCAGCGATTTTATTGAGAGGCGTTATGAAACGCAGCATTATCCTTTTACTGGTGGGCTTGTCGATCTGGGTTGGGCGGCTGGTGAGCGCGCAGGAAACGGGCGACGGCATCCCGGACAACTGCGAGTACAGCGGCGCGGCATATTATCAGGCGAACGTATTCCCACGCTACGAGCCGCAGGCCAGCCGTGTGGTGCTGGTCGATTGGGCGACAGGCGCGGACGTGCGCGAACTGGAAACCGGGCTGGCGACCAGCAGTTTTCAGGTGCGGGGCTGGTCGGCGGACTGTCATTATATGGCGGGAGCTGTTGTTAACGCGGCGGGGACGTATGATACCGTCGTGTGGGACGCGGTCAACGGCGGGCGCGTGGGCACGGTGACGGACGCTGTTGGTCATCCGCATTACGTGACGTGGGGACCCGGCGGCTATCTGGTGGTTGAAACACGGAATGGCGCGATTCTGTGGAATGTGCCTGCCAATTCGCAGCTTATACTGACGACTTCGTGGGACGCTTACACCGTGCGCAGCACAGCCGTCTGCGGCGGGACATGGAGCATAATCAGTTGATTGTTAACCTGGCTGTCGGTGGGCGTGTGGTGTATGACGTGACGACAGGACAGGAAGTGCCAGTGGCGGCGAATTCAACGTTCTTTTCTTCCCACATCACAACAATCTGGAACTGTAGTAGTCGGTGGAAACACCTATCCATGTAACCCAAACTACAGCTATTTCGGCACCTCCAATGGCGCAGAAGGGGTGTATATACGGTATAGCTCTACCGATCCCATTATTTTCTGGAGTTAGACGACATTGAGCAGCCCGATGAGACTGCACTACAGTCCCTTGAAGGAAATGTTTATATGACATCTTTTCAGCCAAGAGGCTGGTCGATAGACTGCCATTATGTAGCCGTATCATTGGGCAACGAGGACGGCACAACGGATACGGTTGTCTACGATGTTCTGGAAAACCGTCGGGTAGGCGCGTTTACGGGCGCACGGCAAATTGTGCATCCTATTGCGTGGAGTACGACAGGCGATGCGTTAGTCATTACCACACGCGAGGGTGGCTATCTATGGTATTTGCCAACAATTTTGCACCTGATAAATCCCAATGTCGAAACGTCTCTGGTCAATCAATCAGGCATCAGAAGTTTTATTCGCTCACATGGGACACCGCGCATAACCAATTGTTTGCGGTACAAATAGGTTCGGGCAGTGTGGCAACGGTCTATGACATCCCCAGCGGCGCGCAAATCGCAACGTATGGCTCAGAAAGCGATGGTGAACCCGTCAGCGTAGTTCTTTCCCCTGACGGCAACAGCGTTCTTGTCTACGGCAATGGGAGCGCAGTCGTGTGGAATCGCAGCAGCGGCGTCAGGAGAGTCATTAGCGGCGGGTCTTTTGGAAGCAGTAGAACCCTGTTTAGCCCCGATGCCTACCTTATCACATCAAATTCGGTAGGTTTAGGAGTTGTCGCGTGGGATTTGCAGAATATCAATGCAGATGGTGCGCCCAATTTTGTTTATACGAACTACGGTAACAATGGTATTCGGTTCATCGATAACGTCATGATCGTAGATCCTATGGCAACACACTCAACGTTGCAACAGGTGAAATCGTTAGAGCAGGCACAAACGTCGTCCAATCTACAACACCCCTTGATGGTGTGACCGGGTTATCACTCTCTATCTATGACTACCCAGATTTAGACGATTGGGGGTATGGCAATCACTACTATTATGCCTGTGGGAATGTGGCAGCGGTTTACAATGAAGACCTGCGTCAGATTGAGATGAGGAAGACAAAAACACGGCTGAATTACTACGTGTGATTGATAGCAACCTTAATCATATCGACACGGTGAATTGGTCACCAAACTGTCGTTACATCTGTACTTGAGGTCGATATCACCGGTAACGCCGATGTTCCCTACGATGACGCTCCGGTTGATGATGTAGACCGTGACCGTCGCAGCGATACACTCATCATTTGGGATGCGAACACTGGTGAACTTATCCACGAATTTGGGCATCCGTATCGTTGGGGTGGCTATTCAGGTGTGTGGTGGAGTCCTGACAGCACATGGGCATTGGTGCGCACCACCGAGGGACATTTCATCATCAATATGACAACCCAACAGCCTGTGCTGCTCGTTTTCCAGCTACGGGGCGATATTTATCGCAACCATATCCGCGATTACACAGAGGTTTATTGGGACTCTTCCGGCGCGGCCAACTCCTGGTTTCAGGCGGTGGCGGTGTTATCGCGTTCGATATGCAGACAGGCTTAGAACGCTATCGCTTCACTATGGACGAAATGTCAGCAAGCATCTATTACGGTTATTACTGCGCATACGGTGGCTGCTACTTCTCAGTTTCGTCTGATAACAGCACGCTTTTTGTAGGCGCGGATGGCGGACTTGGAGTATGGAACCTCAATACTCTTGAGTATTCAATTGTTGATGTTCAAATGGGCACAGCCTATGCACGGCGCGCCGTTGTTAGCCCTGATGGGCGGTATCTGGTGGTCGCGAGGGCGCTTATTCGAGTGTGGGATTTAACAGCGTTACCTGAGGATTTTAATGACCGTGATCCCGTTCTGACATTTGATGGGCCTCTGGCGCGTGCGAGTACAGTGCGGATTCGTGGACAACACGACGATTGAAGTGACAACGGCAAGTGGCGAAGTGTCGTATTGGGACGTAACGACGGGCGCGCAGGTGGAACGTTAGCGGAAATAACGAGGGCGAGTCACCGTTCCGCCCCGGCGTTAGTCTTCGTCGCTGCCTTTGCGCAGCACAATGGCAATCACGGAGATGGCGATGCCGATGGCAATCAGCACTGTGCCACTGGCACCGCACCAAACCAATTGCCAATGCAGTCGAGTCCTGAATTCGGTCATAAGAAGTTCCTTTGTCGCGCTGTCTGTGAAAAACTGCAAGGAGTATAACGAAGATAAGGGGATGAAAAAGGGGCCAGG
The DNA here is from genome assembly GCA_046328675.1 of Anaerolineae bacterium. GTDB lineage: Bacteria > Chloroflexota > Anaerolineae > Aggregatilineales > Phototrophicaceae > JACAER01. The sequence goes on along the minus strand of JAXLWC010000100.1, from coordinate 1,796 downwards.
ATCTCGAGACTCGCCCGCTTTTGTTGATGGAGTGGGCGGACACAGGTCCGCCCTACGGTTACTGCGGTACGACGAAGACGGCGGTGGTGCGTCCCGGTACGGTGAAGGCACCGTCCGCGAAGGCCGCTGTCTGGACAATCGCGTCCTGCGAATTCTGCAAAATCGGATGCAGTTCAAAGCTCATGGCCGCCAGCGATTCATCGCTGAAGGTGATGGCATCGGGGCTGGCGTTGAAGATGACGACGACCATCTGATAGTTCGGGTCGAGGTCAGCGCCTTCGACGGTGTCCGACAGCACGTAGACGATGACGCCGGGCTGCTGGTCGGGGCCGGTGTTGAGGAACGAAACGTGATCCATCACATCCTGCGCCGTCTGCAAACGGAACAGCGGTGAACTGCGGCGGATTTGCAGCATTTCCTCGAAGTTCGACAGCGAAGCCATGATGTCATCATGCGTCACCATCATATCGGGGTTGCCGAGCAATCCGCGCAGTGGTTCCCAGTTGTTGCGATCAATCGGCAGACCCACCGCCCAGTTGTTGAACTGGTAGGTGAAGTCCAGACGGTTGAACCAGTCGCCGGAGTTGTAGCTGTTGCCGTCGCCGGATTTCGAGCGCAGGAGTTCATCGCCCGCGTGGAAGAAGGGCACGCCCTGCGACAATGCTACGATGCTGTGACCGACGTTGTTCATGCGTACGCGATCCGCGATGCTGGCTTCGGCAGGCGCGGCCAGCATGATACGATCCCAGATGGTCAGGTTGTCATGGGCCGAGATGTAGATGATGTTTTCCTGTGGGTCGAGCGTGTAGCCCGCAGGCGAACCATTGTAGTCGATTTCCGCGCCTGTGACTGATTCACCAGCGGCGTTGACCAGCACGTAATCGCGCAGGTTGCCCGCGAGACCAATACGAATCAGGTCTTCGTCGTGCAGCAGACGCGCAAGCTGCGCATCAGCATCGCCTTCGGTGACGCCGTTGGGGGTGAAGTACAGCCCGGTGAGGAACTGCTGCGCCTGCTGATTCTCGAAGGGGCCGCCGCGCGCGCCGTCACGCAGACGGTCATTGAACGAGCCGATGCCCGTGCCGCCGAGGTTCAACTGGCTGGCCTGAATGCCGCGTGCGTTGTCCGCGACTTCGCCAAAGTTCCAGCCTTCACCGTAGACGTAGACAGCCTGTCCGTCCACGCCGTCGTTTTCCAGCGTGAGCGCGTCCAGTGCGTTACGCACGGCGACCATATTGTCGAGCATGTGGTGGCCCATCAGGTCGAAGCGGAAGCCATCGACACGGTAATCACGCGCCCAGGTGACGACGGAATCGACCATCAGGCGTTCCATCATGTTGTGCTCAGTGGCGGTGTTCTGGCAGCAGGTGCTGGTTTCCACGCCGCCGTTGGCGTTCAGACGGTGATAGTAGCCGGGGACGATGCGATCCAGCACCGAGCGATCCGCCTGCCCTGACGAGTTGGTGTGGTTGTAAACGACATCCATCACCACGCGCAGGCCGATGCTGTTGAGCGCCTGCACTGCCGCGCGGAACTCAATGATGCGGGTACGCCCGTCGGGGTTGGTGGAGTAGCTGCCTTCCGGCACGGTGTAATGGAACGGATCATAGCCCCAGTTGAAAGCGTCAAGGTCACGCAGCGGGTTAATCAGCGCCTGCTGTTCCTCGGAGTCGCCGGGGAAAGCGCTGAGTTCGTCCACGCTCGGTTCCTGGCGCTGTGACGGGTCTTCGTTGATGGTCGCGATGTCGAAGATGGGCAGCAGATGAACGTGTGTCAGGCCTGCCTGTGCCAGCGCG
>JAXLWC010000010.1:0-121461 GCA_046328675.1 Anaerolineae bacterium | reverse complement strand
TGCCCTGGGCGTTATGCACGACATAGACATCGCTGGCTCCGTTGGGCGAGACGTACCATACATCAAATGTGTAGTCAGTATAGGCTGCGCGCTGCGTGAACAAACGGCTTTCGGCCTGTGCAGCAATCAGCCCACCGTTGGCTGTTGTCAGCCAGTCATCCACGTTAAAAGTCCATACGCCGGGGCTGAGGCCTTCGCTGAAATCATCGTCAATCATGGACGTAGTGCCGCTGGTCGGCGTCGCCGTCGGTAGGGCCGAGTCAACAATCACCTGCGTCGGGTTGCTGCCCTGTAACGCGGCAAGGGTAGACTGCACATCGAGTCCGGCCTGCGTGCCTGCGAGATTCAGCGCGGCCTGCGTGCCCTGCAAGTCGAGCGCGTTGGTCGTCGCCTGCTGCTGAATTGCCTGTACCGTCGCCGTGCGTGCGGCAATCGCATCCAGCGCCGCCTGCGTGCCTGCCTGATTGAATGCTGCTTGTGTCGCATCCAACGCGGCGCGTGTGCCTTGCAGGTTCAGGGCGGCCTGTGTGCCAAGCTGGCTGTTGGCTTGCGCGGTGGCCTGCAACGCCTGCTGCGTTTGGTTTACTGCCAGCGCTTCTGCCGTTTGTGTCTGCCCGACGTTGGGAAACAACGCACCGAGTAAATCGGGGCGCAAAATGCCAACCGATACGCCAATACCTAACAGCAGAACTAACAAGGCTACCGCCAGCCACAGCCGACGAATGCTGCCGCGTGTGCCATCATCCTTCGATTTGCCTTGCCAATTCGCTGGCAGTTCTCCGTCTGGATAATTCATTAAAACCCGAATCCTGTGTTAAAAGCAGTCTTCCTATTATAGAATAGAACTTATATACGTATTGTAAGAGGAATACATGTCTGAGACGCTGCAACGCCTACGGGAGTCTGGTGCAAAGCTGACAGGCGCACGCCTGACGGTTTTGCGCGTACTGGAAGAAAGCGGCGGTCACGTCACATCTACGGAACTGCTGGACAAGGTGAGCGCTGCCGATCCCTCTATTGGCCGCGCCAGCGTGTTCCGCGCGCTCGATCTGTTCACACGTCTGGCTATTGTGCGCCCGACCTATGTGGAAGGCAGCGCCGCGCCGATTTATGTGCTGATGCCTGATGGACATCACCACCATATCGTTTGTACGGTGTGCAACCGGGTGGTGGAATTTGAAGATTGTCACCTTGAGGGCCTCAAACATGAATTGGAAGCGCGCTATAACTTTCAACTGACGGGGCATCTGCTGGAGTTCTATGGCATTTGTGGGGATTGCAGCAGCAGCGCGCAAGACGAGGAATAGTGAGGGGCACGACATGCGCACCCCTCGCTGATGAATTTTTAGACGTGTTCGAGTTCGTTGATCTGTTCTTCGATCAAGTCCACAAGACCCTTCATCGTGCCAGAGTCAAACTTAAATTCAGCATTTGCCGCCTTGAAGAACTGCGGAATGGATACCGTACCGCCGAGCGACAGCGCTTTGCGATAGGCCGCCACCGCGCCCGCCTGATCGCGCATGGAGTTGGCCCACACCTGCGTCGCGCCCAACTGTGCCAGCCCGTAATCAACATAGTAGAACGGCACCTGGAAGATATGCAGTTTGCGCTGCCAGCCCGTGACGCGAATGTCTTCCAAGCCACTCCAATCGACACCCGGCTTGAAGCGTGACCACAGTTCGCCCCACTTTTTATCGCAGTTCGCCGGATCGTGGGCTTCCGTTGGGTGCGTATAGACCCAGTGCTGGAAGGCATCGACCACTGCCATGTAGGGCCAGAAGACCAGCGCGTTTTCCAGATGTTCGATACGCGCGCGGGCGGCTTCCTGTGTCGTATAGAACCCGCCCTTGTCCTTCGTCAGATAGGGCGCAGACAGCAATTCCATCGACATAGAGGCGACTTCCGCGACTTCCGCACCATATTCACTCTGCTGATAATATGGCAGATGCGCGGTTTCGTAGACATGAAAGGCGTGCCCTGCCTCGTGCAACAGCGTTTGTACATCGTCGTGGATGCCAACAGCGTTCATGAAGATGAAGGGCACGCGCTCCGCCGGATAAGCGGTGCAGTAGCCGCCGGGGGCCTTGCCTTTGCGATTGGGTAAGTCCAGCAGATTATGCTGGCGCATGTGGGTGAAGTATTCGCCGAGCTTGGGGTCAACGTGTTTGAAGATCGCTTCACATTTGGCGTCCAGATCGGCGGGGTCGGTGAAGGGGCGCAGCGGGGTGCGGCCCTGCGCGTCGTTGTCGAAGTCCCAGGGGCGCAACTTGTCCAGCTTTAACTGCTGGCGGCGATGTTCGTTCATGCGCTGCACAGCAGGGACGACGATGTCCTCAATCGTCCTGTGGAATTGTTCGCAGTCTTCCGGGGAGTAATCGAAACGGCTGAACTGCTTCCAGCGGAATGCGCGGAAGTCCGGCTCTCCGGCGTTTTTCACCATTTGCAGACGCACTTCCAGGAATTTGACCCACAGTTCGTTCAGGGCCTGTCGATCCTGTAACTTGCGTTCCATGCGCAGCTTCCATGCCTTCTCGCGAATGTTACGGTCAACATCCTGGAAGTAAGGTAAAAGCTGCTCGACGGTGATTTCCTTGCCTTCCCACTGTACCGTTTGCGCGCCGATAATTTTGTCGTATTCGGTGCCGAGTTTAGTTTCTTCCACTTGTAGTACCACGTTGGCTTCGCGGAAGATTTCGGCGGCAACCTGGATGCGTTTCAGCGGCAGTTCAAAACCTTCGGGCTGTAAACCGCTGGCCAGTAGTTTTTCCTTGAGCTTCTGCTCGGCGATTTGTGCCGGAGGGTTCACATGCTCTGCGAAATTCAGAAAACGCTTCTCAATTTCCTCGTCCGCTGTGTTGAGCGTGTGCTGAACGTAGAGACGGTTAAACACGTCCCCAAGCAGTTCATACAGGCGTGTCCAATCCTTCAGCCATTGATTGACGTTGGCGGGGTTGAGTTCACGCGCCAGCAACTCCTGGGCGTAGGGTTCATACTGTGCCCACGTCCAATCCATAGCAGGAAGGCCTGTCCTGGGCAGGTTGTCAAACATCAAGAAAACCTTTCAAAGTAATTGACCATTCAAAGGGATTTTACCAGAAACAAGGGCAGAATGTAGCATACAGGGAGAGATAAAATGTAGCACACAGGGGGAGATAAAACGAGAAGGGCGCAGTGTGGACTGCGCCCCTGACAAGGAGTTACAACGAGCTGAGAATACGGTCAATTTCGTCTACAAACGTTACATACAACGGCTTGGAAAAGTAGGCTTTGAATCCTGCTTCTAAGGCTTCCCGCGCCACTTTCGCATCGTGAAATGCGGTGATGGCGACTACAGGCAAATCCTGGGTTTTCGGGTTTTGGCGGATGGTGGCGAGTAATCCCCAACCATCCATTTTCGGCAGCGCTAAATCTGTGATGACCAATGAATACTCATTTTGTCCCAATAGGGTTAGCGCTTGTTCTGCTGTTGCTGCGATGTCTGCCTCAATCTCCCGGTGTCTCAGCATTCGCATTACTACCTCGCTCCCGTAACGATCATCTTCGACGACGAGTACGCGGTGTTTGCTCATGAGGACTTCTCGATAAAATCAGAATAAACTCCATGTAAATCATTATAAACATTCCAATACTTCATGTTGCGTAAGATTACGAAAGTTAGAAAACTCTTACCTTTCCTGGAGGGGTAAAGAAACCTTGAACATACTGCCTTCGTTCAATTTGGTGTGGACTTTGATCCATCCATTCATGGCTTCTACCAGTCGCCTGACAATAGACAAGCCCAAACCGGTGCCGCCATAACGTCGGCGTGTTGAAGAATCAACCTGCCGAAATGCTTCAAAGATGTATGCAAGGGCTTCTTCCGGGATACCAATGCCAGTATCACTTACTTCAATGATAAATGTTTTTTCTTCCCAGCGCACTGCCAATGTGACTTCTCCGCTTTCAGTAAATTTGAAGGCGTTCGAGAGCAGGTTGTTCACAATCTGGGTGATACGATCATGATCGCCAATCAGCGTTTGTGGGAGATTATCAGCAATCAGTGCTCTGGAGTTTAGATTTTTCTTGGCTGAATATCCCTGAAGGCTTGCTTCCCAGGTGGCGACCATTCTGGATATATCAATGGGCAGCGGTACGAGTTCAAACCACCCCGCCTCAATCTTAGAAATATCCAGCAGGTCGTTAATCAGCCCCAGCAGATTCTCACCGCTTTCATAAATAGCGTTAATCATGTGGCGTGTGGTGTCGTCGAAGCTCCCGGCAATGCCTTCCAGCATAATGCCGGAGAAGCCAATAATGGTGTTCAGCGGTGTGCGGAGTTCATGAGACATGGTCGCGAGAAATTCAGATTTCATGCGTGAGGCTTCGGTGGCTTTCTGATTCGCTACGCGTAGTTCCGCGATGAAAGCCTCACGTTCCTTTTGCTGGCGGATACGTTCGTTAATGACTTCGGTGTACATGATAATCCCGCCGACTTTGCCATCAAAGGTGAACCAGGGGCGGATTTCCCAGCGAATCCAGTCGATAGTGCCGTCCGCACGTTCAAAGGGGTCGGCTTCATGATGCAGAATTTCTCCAGCAAGGCAGCGGCGGTGCAGTTCTTTCCAACGTTCGGTAATTTCTGGAAACACTTCATAATGGCTGCGACCAATGATGTCGATGTCGCCCAATTTATAACTCATTTGCCAGCGGCGATTGGCTACCAGATAACGCATGTCCGTATCAAACATGGCAATGGCCAGCGGCATATGTTCGACAAATCGACGCAGCAAATCCTCGTTGTAGCTGGCTTCCATCAACAGGCGATGATTCTCGTTAAGCGCGGTTTCAATCTCCTGGAACAGCAGCAGACTCTCAAGCGCGGCGGCAAATTGGGGGGCCATTGTTTCATAATACTGGCGTTCATCCAGTTTGAATTCGCGGGGAGTATTCCAGGCCATCGCCACAATCCCAATCCACTTCTCATGCAGATTGAGTGGAATGACGGCAAATGATCTGACGCCTAACTGCCTAATCATCTGGCGCTGTTCTTCGGTGATATATTCCTGTTCCTTGTCAATGTCAGCGATCACACTCATCTGATACAGCGAGGATTGCAGACGCGCAGACATCGTTGAGGACGCAATCTGATAGGTGAATTTACCCTCTGGCAGCAAGGCGGGGGCATTGGCAGGGGAAATTAAGGCGGCGAGTTCGATTATCTCCGGCAGCCCTGATACACCGTTACGGATGTACACAAGGCTGCAGCAACTATTTTCTGTCTCGACCACGCCGGGCAAAAGCACGGAGCAAATCCTCGATGGTGTTTGCGCCAGCAACGCACGACCGTTTCATATTGAAGCACGAGCTGATTCATTGCTTTCAGGGAGCGCCTGTTCCGTCAGATGTTCCTGTGTGATGTCGGTGACAGCGCCCGCTACGCCCGCGATTTGTCCCTGTTTATCAATCAGCGGTGTGGCCATGACGAGAAAGGTAAACGGCGGCTGGCTCATGGTAAATGTGGTGGGTGTGCCCTGCCGCGCACGTTCCATATTTTCGATGATAATCGGGAAATCCTTAGCGACTTCCTGTACGGGTTGTCCAAGAACCTGGTTCGTTCTGTAATTCAAACGCTCCAGTATCTCGCCGCGTGCGAAAGTTACCCTGAGGTCCTTATCGAGCGCGTAGAGCATTACGGGGGTATTGTTGGTCAGCAGATTCAGGCGCTCTTCACTTTCATACAGTTCGCGTTCTGTGCGTTTGCGCTCAGTAATATCCCGCACAATGCAGAAGACTTCATTGGGATTGATGAAGGCTACGCGCGCTTCAAAATCCTCCAGTTCATTTCCTACCTGAAGCTGATATTCAGCGATTTTTTTGCCAATAATCTGGTCAGGAGGCACTGACAGCCTTCTGCTCGGCTTGAAATCCAGAAACTTTCCCTCACCGTTCACCCGAAACATCAGATCGGGGATAGACTCAATCAGTGTTGAATAGCGCTGCTCACTTTGCAGGAGTGCGGCTTCGATATGTTTCTGCTGGGTGATGTCGACAATCAAGCCTTCCAGGGCGATGATATTGTCATTCTTGTCGTAGATGCCGCGTCCGTAATCCCAGACCCAGCGTTCTTCGCCTGCTGCGGTGATAATGCGATAGCGTGTTTCAAAGTAACGATTACTGCGCAACTGAGTTTGGGTTTCTTCCCAATCGCGCGGTTGATCGTCTGGATGGATGATGCTGTTATAGGTGCGCACCGAATTCTGGACAAAGTCGCTCACAGGGTAACCTGTAATCTCGGTAACGCCTTCGGTGATGAACAGGGTTGTCCAATCAGGGTCGTTCAGACAGCGATGGGCGAAACCGGGCAGACTGTGCAGCAGGATAGTGACCGACATTTCATCGGATTCTCGAAGCGCTTCGACCCCAAAAAACGCGATATGAGGAGTGCCTTCATGCTGCCAGCGGCTGAGTACAGCGCTGATCGTACACTGGCTGCCGTTCTTGCGACGCAGCACCAGATCAATGGCCGCGCTGCCCTCCGTTTGTGCCTTGAGAACGGCCTGCGCAAATGCCGCTTTTTTATGGTCGGTAACGAGCGTGTTGAAGGGAACAGCAGTTAACTCTGATGCGGTGTAACCCAAAACTTCCTGCGCGTACTGATTGCTGTACAGCAGGCGTGATTCAAGATCAAAGCCGCACACCATCGTCTTCGTCTGCTCAAGAAGCGAATGCGTGAAATCCTCGTTCGTTTGTATCGTCATGCTTTCGCATCCATCATTTACGCGGTAGACCCCTGAATATACTACGAGTTGGTGTTAAAAGCTTAAGAAATCCATCATGAATTACTCATCATCCGATGGTAAAATATTGTTCTGTGAAAATTGGAACAAGAACATGCCTGAGCCTTTGATTCAAATCCGCAATCTTGCTAAAGCCTTCGATGAAGGTGGTCGCCGCCGTGTTGTTTTGGATCACGTTGAGCTTGACATCTATCAGGGGGAGTTTTTCGCTCTGTTAGGGAAAAGCGGCAGCGGCAAGAGTACACTCCTGAACATGATGAGTGGTATTGACCGCGCCGACAGTGGCCAGATTTTCATTGGCGGGACTGATGTGATGGCCTTGGGCGAGCGTGAGCTTACCCTGTTCCGTCGCGATCAGATTGGTATTGTGTTCCAGTTTTTTAATCTGATTCCCACGCTCACGGTACTGGAGAATGTAACGCTGCCCCATGAACTGCGTGGTGTTCAGCGTCGTAAGAGTGAGGCCCTTGGTCGCGTCTTATTAGAGCGCGTTGGGTTAGCTAATCGCGCCGATACCTTCCCCGATAAACTAAGTGGTGGCGAACAGCAGCGTGTGGCGATTGCCCGTGCGCTGGTTCATGAACCGATGCTGGTATTGGCCGACGAACCGACTGGTAATCTTGATGAGGAAAATGGGCAAAGTGTCCTTGACCTCTTGCTGGAATTAACCCGCGACGCAGGCAAAACTCTGATTATGGCAACCCACAATCCCGAAATTATCCCCTTCGCTAACCGCGTCTGCCGGATTCATGAAGGACAGTTATTCATTACATCCGAAAATAGTGCCATATCACATTCGCTTTCCTGAGCGATTGGGGATATATTTGGGATATATATGAAGATTTTGCAATAAAAATTGGTGAATAATTGGTTTTATTTTTCAGGGTTTTTTATAGGTGTGTGCGATAATGAATGTAGATACTGCGGTAAAGTACTTTTTGTCAGGCAGATTACGGTCATTTTATAGCTGAAGGGAGATGTTCCCATGTCTGATCCTGACCCCAACACCATCAAGCACTTATTGGTTGAACTTCGCGATGTAAGCAAGGAAAAACGTCGCACGGCTGTCATGAAGTTGGGAATGCTGGGGGGCGATCAAGCCGTTCGGGCACTGATTCGCACCGTTACCAACGATCATGAGGACCTGATTGTTCGTGGCAGGGCTGCTTTGATGTTGGGGAAACTGCGGGACTCGCGGGCTGTAGACCCGTTGATTGACGCGCTGGACGCGCCGGGATTTCAAACTCCCGTGTACGCGGCACAGGCGCTGGGTGAACTTGGTGATCCGCGCGCAATTCCCGCCTTGTTAACGATGCTCCGTGAGGGGCGTGGTAAAGCCCGCGATGCGGCCACCGAGGCGCTGCAGCGTTTGGGTTACGATCCGTGTCAGGAGCTAAATGCTCTTGAGCCTATAGCCGAAGAATGATATGAACAGGGGAAATACCCCTGTTTTTTATTTACAGCGTGTGGACTCGGACAAATTAGTGGTCAATTTTCGGTGCGCGGATTGGTTCAGCGCTCTTAGACTTTGTGCCATTGCGGAAAATATTTTCGCTGTCTGCGGTAAGCAAAAATAACCCTCGTCAGTTCGTATCACCTTAAAAGAAACACGCTTGAAACGTTTCCATCTGGGACGATGTTTGAGCAATCCTTAACTCAACTTAGTTAGGATTGCTGTTACAATGATATAACGTATAGTAACCTGGTTGACATAGCATAAGCTCAATGAACGACAACATTACTGTAGGGTGGGCGAACGAGGAGAAACGTGCTTTGCTGGTCACTTACGAAAGTGACAACTGGACGTGGGATGATCTGGCAGATTCAGCCCTGATGGAAAATGCCTTGATTGATAGTGTAACGTATATGGTGGATGTCATCATCGATTTACGTGGGCACCGTATTCTTCCTAAAGGGGGTTCGCCGTTTAAGGTGATTCAACAGGTGCGCAAAGCGCGACACCCGCGTCATGGGATATTTGTCGTCGTTGGTTTACGCGGTGCGATTGCTATGCTGACGGATTTGCTGCGCCGCATTCCTGATCCTAATGATCGTCAGGTGTTTCTGGTCAACTCTGTCGAGGAAGCGCTCGAACTGCTCCGTCAGCGTTCTAAGTAAGCGTCCGCCCGGCAGGCGTGCTGATGTCTTAACACTTGAGGGCCGTTATAATCGGTTACAATCAAGAGAACCACTAACCCAGAAAGAGGGATGTATGGAAGATAAAATATCCTTAGCATGGGCAAATCCTGAAAAGACAATTCTTCTTGTAACCTACGAGAAAGATGGCTGACCTGGCAAGACCCTGTATGAGTCGTTGAAGCAGCAAAAAGCCATGATCGATAGCGCAGATCATGCATGAAGTTCATTCATCGTTGACAGCTCGCAAACCAGCATATTCCCCCAGGGCGGCTCACTTCGTCAGGCATTCGCAAAATCACGGTAAACGGCACGCGCGTCAGGGCCATATCGTAACAGTAGGCGCACATGGCATTGTGCGTGTGATGAGCCAATCGTGGAAAGACTGGATGGGCGAATATCGGTGATTTTCACTTTGCCGAAACCATGGAAGACGCTTATGCTTTCTTAGGTCGGCTTACAGAACAGCAAGACAAAACCGTCTCTCAGCGCTAATTCCACAGAAAACTGTCTATTCCACGATGCACGAACTGGAAAGTCTGGTGCAAGTATTCACGCTCCTTGTGTACCATCTTGCGGCAGCTTTCAAGTTGGAGCGCGAAGCAAATTAACGAAAGGGGCATAAACAGTCCCCACGCCAAAAACTGCATCGAGAGTCCCGTATAGATGGGATTTTCAAGGTAACGATACATGCCCACTGCTTGCGGTTGGGTCGCCGCCTGGTGACTGACCGCGTATGAATTTGCCCGCGACAATTGAAGTTCCGACAACACCTCCAGAAGCAGTCCGGCAGCCTGTAGGGCGAGAATCGGCAGGGCTAACCAAGCGGGCAATTGCAGGGCCACAAAAAAAGGCAGCAGTAGTAAAAGCCCAAACAGCGGCAGCAGTCTAGGCTGAACCACCTCTGCACGTTGTTCTGGCGTTGAGCGTCCAATGACCCATGCCTCGTTGAGCAGCAGGATTCCAAAGAGAACACGGCTTATCGTCCCATAATCCATTGCATCTCACCTTTTAATGAAATTTGTGTATAGTTGGAACACGTTGTTCAATGAAGTTGATGATTATAGACAATTTCCCCCTATGCCCACATTTTTCACACCCGTTATCCTCCGTTTAGCCGCACGTTACATCAGCCGCCGCCTACTGCAAAGCATCCTGTTCGTGCTGGGTGTGGCGCTGGGCGTGGCGGTGGTGATCGCCATCGACATCGCCAATGGTTCGGCCAGCCGCGCCTTCAGCTTAAGCAGCGAAAGCGTCACTGGACGCGCTACGCATCAGATTATCGGCGGCCCCAGCGGCTTGCCGACAGAAATCTATCGTCAAATTCGCCTCGAACTCGGCATCCGTGACAGCGCACCGATTGTCACGGAGTATGTACGCGGCGTCAATCTGGGCGACCAACCGCTGCGCCTGCTGGGCGTTGATCCTTTTGCTGAACCGCCGTTTCGCGCGTATTTGTCTACCGTTCAAGTGACAGGTGAAGGCGGCAGCGCTGCGGATGCGTTAAATGCTTTCATGGCGGAACCGAACACGATACTGATGAGTCGCTCGCTGGCAGAGCGTTTTGGCGTGCGTGCGGGCGACACTGTGACGCTGCAAGCGGGTGCCCGTCTGGTGGATGTGCGCGTCGTGGGGCTGTTGCAGCCTGATGATCGTGTCAGCGAAGAAGCGATTGATGATTTGCTGCTGACGGACATCGCCACCGCGCAGGAAATCATCGGCAGTCCGGGAACGATTACGCGCATTGACCTGATTCTGCCCGAAGGCTACGACACGTCTCAAATCAGCGCCATTCTGCCAGCCAGCGCGCAGTTGGTCAGTGTCAGCGAAAGCAGCGGCACGCTGAGCCAGATGACCGCCGCCTTTGAACTCAATCTGCAAGCGCTGAGTCTGCTGGCGCTGGTGGTGGGCTTGTTCCTGATTTACAACACCGTGACCTTCAGCGTAGTACAGCGCCGCCCGATCATTGGCGTGCTGCGGGCGCTGGGTGCTACCCGCGACCAGGTGTTTCTGCTGATTCTGGGCGAAGCACTGCTGCTGGGTTTTGTCGGCACCGTGCTGGGGATGGGCGTGGGCATCATCTTCGGGCGGGCGGCGGTGGGATTGGTTTCGCGCACCATCAGCGATTTGTACTTCACGGTGAATGTCCAGCGTGTCAGCGTGCTGCCGTTTACACTGCTCAAAGGTGCGGGGATAGGACTGCTGGCGTCGGTTATTGCGGCTATCATCCCCAGCATTGACGCCACGCGCACGCCGCCAGCCGGTACGCTGCGTCGTTCGGATGTTGAACTCAACACGCGCCGCCTGCTGCCCCTGATCACTGTCGCCGCGATTGTGCTCAACGTTGTCGGCGTGCTGCTGCTGCAAGTGCCGACGCAGGATATTGTGATGGCCTTTGTGGCGTTATTCTGCATCGTCGTGGGTGGTGCGCTGCTGACGCCTGTGGTGCTGGTGCTGCTGATGCGCTGGGCCACGCCGCTGACGGACAGACTGTTTGGTGTGCTGGGGCGTATGGCTCCGCGCGCGGTGGTGCGTTCGCTCAGCCGTACCGCCGTTGCTGTTGCCGCACTGACCATCGCCGTGAGCGTCATCGTCGGTGTGAGCGTGATGATTGCCAGCTTCCGCAGCACTGTCGCCGATTGGCTGGACACGACACTCGGCGCGGACATCTACATTTCGCCGCCGCTGCTGACTGCCAACCGCGCTACCGTCGATGTTGACCCTGCGCTGCGCGATTTGATTGCGGCTGTGCCCGGCGTTGACCATGTGTCTACCGCGCGTGCTGTGAGCGTCAGCGCGCCGGATTATCCCGACATGCTGCCCGTAAACCTGACCGCAATCGAGTATGACATCGCTGCGCGTCCGCGTCACTTCGCCTGGAACGATGCGCCAAACGGGGATTATCAGGCGGCGCTGGAAAACGGCGGCGTGATTGTGAGTGAGCCGTTCGCTTTCCGGCGCGGGATTACGCAGGAACATAACACGCTGCGGCTGATGACTGACGAAGGCGTGCAGATGTTTACCGTGTACGGGGTGTACTATGATTACAGCACGGATCAGGGGCAGGTGCTGATGTATCAGACGACCTATCAGCGCTACTGGAATGATCGCTACATTACCTCGATTGCGGCGTTTGTGCAGGAAGGCGTGGATGTTGATACGGTGCTGAACACGCTGCGCTCGGAGACGCTGGTCGGGACGGATTTGCGCGCGCAGAGCAATCGTGCGCTGCGGGCGGGCGTCTTCGATGTGTTTGAGCGTGCGTTTTCGATCACCGTAGCACTGCGACTGCTGGCGACGGTGGTGGCATTCATCGGCATTTTGAGCGCGCTGCTGTCGCTGCAACTGGAAAATACACGGCAGTACGGGGTGATGCGCGCGGTGGGCATGACGCCGCGCCAGTTGTGGAACTTCACGCTGATTCAGACGGGGCTGATGGGCACGGCGGCGGGCTTGATGGCGCTGCCGATTGGGTTTGCGCTGGCACTGGTGCTGATTTATGTGATTAATGTGCGCTCGTTCGGGTGGACGATGCAGCTTCAGGCCGCGCCGGGTGAGTTCGCGCAGGCGTTCGCGGTGGCTGTAGTAGCGGCACTGATCGCGGGGCTGTATCCGGCGTGGCGAAGGCTGGGGCGGCTGGTCATCGGGCAGGCGGTGCGCGGCGAGTAATGGAGAAAAGCGCGATCATTTCAAGTTGATCGAATTGATCGTCGAGCAGGCGGAAATTGATGGGGATATTGATCGTATTGATCGGAGATGATCGCCAGTTATCACAAAAGTCAAAAAGCTCCAGAATTGGATGAAAGGGGTAAAATCCTGAATTATACTGGAAATATTCTGCCTTATGATTTGGAAGGAAAAAACATGAACGCCGATCAATCACTACGCAAAGAGCTGCTGGCACTGCTGGAAGGTCAGCAGGCGCACATGACGTTTGAGCAGGCGGTGGCCGATTTCCGCCGGAATTGATGAACGTGAAGCCGCCGCATGTGGAGTACACGCCGTATCATCTGGTGGAGCATCTGCGCATCTGCCAGTGGGATATTCTGGATTACATGCGCAACCCGAACTATAAGGAAATGCCGTGGCCCGCTGGCTACTGGCCCACGCAGATGCGACAGCCGATACCGCCGCGTGGCAGCGCAGCGTCGAACGGATTTTGAGTGACCGCAAGGCGATTGAGGACATTGTGCGCACGACCCGAACACGGATTTACGCGCCGATTGCGCACGGCTACGGCGGGCACACGCTTCTGCGCGGCGGTGCTGGTGGTCAGCGGCCACAGCACTTACCACATTGAGGTGGGGATTCTGCGGCAGGTGATGGGGGCGTGGGGAAAGTAGCGGTTAGCGATTGGCAATTAATTAGCGAGAGCGTGTTATGAAGAAACGATGGTGGATATTCCTGTTTGCTACACCACATGTGTTTTGTGTGGCGGCTTTATACTTTATTTGTTTTCTCCAAGGATTATTGGAAATCTCTTTCCTCCTGATCCTCAATTTTTCTCGAATCCAGAATGTGTACTCCCCTGTTGGCAGGGAATACGAGTAGGAGAAACAAGCGGAACTGAGATGGCAGACCTTCTGAGCAGTGACTTGTTTTCTTACTACCACACCCAACAGATAGGTACTCAAACTGTCTACAGCGCTCAACGCAGCACGGGACCAACAGATTATGGTGTACAAGCCTATGCAAACAATGATGATGTCTTCGTCGTCCGAATTCAGGGTACAAATATCACTTTAGGGGATGTTATCAATCGCTTTGGGTTGCCTGATTCAATACATTTAGCTGTGGTTCACAATATAGATAGTCCCTTTGCTCCATCTATTTGGGCAATTTTACAAGTGTACTATCCAGAGTATGGGCTGTTATTCCAAGTTGGAGATATTGGAGCAAGCGAAACCTCAGCCGGAGCAAGAGTATGTATAGAAGCGAGTGCAAGAGTTCAATCCGTGACCATAACTGAAGCGGGTTCCCTTGATGTTCTAATTCGGGACGGATTCTATTTGGGTAATACAGACGAGGCGACAGTTGAGTCATATCGAAGTTTACTTGTCAACTGGACGGGATTTACCTGCGTTAATCAGCCTGCTTGGCAATAACGTCAAATGAACTGCGCAACCGCTTTAACTCACAAACAGGGGGTTAGGGATTCGGCGGCAGGTGATGGGGGCGTGGGGGAAGAAGTAGCTGTTAATCGAGAGGAGGTGCCATGTCGAAGATAACGCTGGCACTTGTAATGCTGTGTTTAGGGCTAACGTTGGTTCAACCCGCTGTGGCACAGGATGAGTCTGGACTGCCGCCGCTGTATATGGGCAGTTCAGATACGATCTGGCGTGTTAACCCAGCGGACAACACGGCTGAAACCATCTTCACGTTGATCGGACAACCCGCTGTATCCGTTTCCACATTGTCTGAGAATGAGCAGTCTTTTCTCGAAGGACTGAACCTGAGTACATCTGTTGACGATCATTCTGTGCTCTATCCCTCCATTGCTGGGATGTGGAGCCTGTCAGATGGCAGGTTAATCGTGGAAGTTGATCAGGCGCTTTGTAATCGTATGGTGACAGGCTCACGAGCGTGTGCAGGTTATGCTCAATTCCTACTCATCGACAGGGATAACCCAGCACAGTTGTTAACGACGTTAGATTACCATTATCAACCGGCTCTTGAGGCGTGGACATGCTGGCGTGGTAACGATGCGCAAGTTACGAATGTAATCGTCAACCCGATACACGATCAAGCGGTGATTGTGCTGCAAAAACCGCATTTTCAATGTGACCGCGCAAATATATGGGGAATACTGATTGATTTTAGCGGTGCAGATGTGCAGCTAAGGGATTTTCCGTTAGGGTATGGTTTTTCATGGTCGCCAGATGGCAATCATTTAGCCTATCTGGATTTGAGTGCGTGCATTGATGCGACGGATGCTCGTTTTTGCAGCGGCGAATTACGTGTATACGAAACGAATGGACAGCAGGAAGCGACTATTCCCGCACAGACGGGCAACCATCCACACTTCTCCTATGACTTAGTGACATGGGCAGACGAAAACACGCTGGTGTATCAGCAGCATGTTTTTGATACAGACCTTGGTGACCCCGCAGAACAGTATCAACTTGTCTGGTACGACCTTGTTTCCAATGACACGGTTATCAGTGAGTTGGAGTATTTCAGCCGCTTTGTCGCGCTGTATCCTCTTTATGGCGAAGCGGAAATTCTTGTGGGTGTCAGGCAAGACGGTGAAATTGTCGGCTTTGCGCCAGATGCTCCCTATCGCGAAGTCCACCATCTGACTGGATTTCGGCTGGCGTATTTCGTGGATAACCCAGCCAATAACAGTTATCTGGTGCTTGTAGATAGCAGCGCTGCCAATCCGCTGCCCGGCAGAGATAGCTATTTGCTGGACTCCGATTTTCGGTATTTTGCCATCCCGCTAGCGGAAGTTCTGGGGGATACCTGGATTTGGTATGTGACGGTTGTTTGGTGATGACGGCGGTTATCACATTGGCGCGTGGGGGAAGAAGTAGGGCGATGCCCGCAGACACCGCCCCCAGATCGTCTAAGGGGTGACGCAGCGGAAGCCGAGAAATTCGGCGATCAAGGTGTTTCCGCCATCATCGGGAATTGACGTTGAACTTGGAGTCCCATTTTCTAAAACGCCGACCTCATGGCTTCCCGGAGTAGAAGTTGTCGATGTCCATTCCCATAGGCGTGTGCTGCTGGAGATAGCTCCTGCCGTGACCGCTGCTGTCCACTGCGTAAGATCGGGCAGAAGGGCACTGCGTCCCGAACAGTAGGCCTCGGCGGTGGCATAGGTGATGCCGCTGGTGACTTGAATCGAATCAATGGAGAGAACAGCCCCTTCATAGGCAAATGTGGCCTGTGGGGGGGCGGTTGGCGTTGGCGTTAGGGTAAGCGTGGGAGTTGGGGTAATGGACGGGGTGAACGTAAAGGTGGGGGATGGCGTGATTGATGGTGTATAGGTGGGGGTTGGCGTTGGCGTTGGGGTTAGGGTTGGTGTGAGGGTATTGGTAGGAGAATAGGTTGCTGTTGGCGTCGAGGTTTCGGTTGCGGTTAGCGTGAGGGTGGGGGATGGCGTCGTGGTGGCTGTTATGCTGGGGAGTGGTGTAAGACTGCCAATGCTCACAATCTTGATGACATCCAAGATGGGCTGACTGGAGCTAAGAATTAGGATGACACCTGCTGATGCAGTAGTAATCGCAACCCAGGTAAGCTGTTCTTTTCGGTTAAATTGTGGGATGGGTGTGTGTTCATGTTTAGCCTTCCAAACATAGGTTATGGACCCAAGCCATGCCACCACTGTTGCGACACGAAGGGAGGTCATTGTTCTCTCGAAATTTTCCTGCAAACTGCCGAGAGCGGCGTAAGTAACCCCAAGAAATAATATGAAAGTAGAACCCGCAATGAGAATCGGGCTAAATTTCGGATGACTGTCGAAGAACTCTTTAACTCTATCGCCTACTGATTTCAATGGGTTTGCTCCCTTTCAGTTGTCAACTGGGAAATCTTGCTTGCGAAGGAAGAAATTCAAATGAGTACCATTAATTACAAACGTAATAATAACTAGGACTAGAATAAATAAAAATGCTATTATAATAATAGCAGCACAAAATATTTCAAAACAAACTGTGAGGGGAATTATGCGCGGGAATGGGAAGTCGCTTATTTTCGTGTTGATAGCGGCTGTTTGTTTCGCTGTGTTCACGGGTTGCAGTGCAAGCCCGGAAGCTGTTTCACAAAGTATGGCCCCAACTTTGACTGAATCCCCTGAGCTTGCAATCGCTGTGGCGCCGCTCAGCGCCAACTCAAACAGTGTTGACTCAGCTAGTGTTGATCAAGGACAGTGCGTTGCAGGCAATGATAATAACGGAGACCCAGATTGCGATGGGGTTTTTGGGGATGCAGATGCCTGTCCCCATAATCATGGTTCGGCGATTAACAAGGGATGCCCTGACACTCCTGTGCCGCAGCCCACTACCGAAACGCCTATACCTTTCACTTCGACATTTACAGCGCTGCCCCCCTCACCGACATTCCCGCCGGGATGTTACGCACGGGTAAATCGTAGAGAGACAGACAACCGAGGCGCAAATATCCGAGCAGCGGCTGCGCCGGATGCAGCAATCGAATCAGTGCTTGACATAACGGACACCATTCCGGTCATCAATAGTACAAGCGGTGGGGATGGAGTTATCTGGTATTTCGTTAGTGATACAAGTCGCCAAGGTTACATACGCTTTAACGTGGTCGAAATCAGTGGGGATTGTGCTCCTCCACCCTGTGAAACCAGCAACCTTACAACCCTGATGAGTGATATGCCAGACTATCGCCGTCTGCTGATCGAACGTTCGGTTGACCCCTGTGGGCGGTTGGACGATTTAGGGCGTGTGGTTACCTACCGTGATGAGTTGTTGGCGCAGATAAACGCATATGAGAATATTGCTGCGCTGGCGGCGTGTGACGCGGTGGATTATTCACGGGTGCTGGATCAACTATGGTATCTGATTGAGGTTGAAGGGGGTGCGGAAGCCCTGAGCCTTCTTGACAGCCTATTGGCCGGAGGGGATCGCTGCGGCATTGCCGATGGGTTCTTTAATGCGAATTCCGACAAATCCTTTGATGTATCGTTACCGGATGGAACGACGGATACGGTAACGGGTGATTTACTGCTGGCCTATTGTGTGTCCCCGAGCATCACAGCGGGACGGTTTGATACCCTGGAGGATGCGTTGGCCGCATGGGATGGTGTCTCGATGGATGACATCCTCAGCGCCGATAAACCGTGCGAGTTCATAAACAATCTGAATATCATCACGCAGCCCGCGTCTGCGGCAGATGATTATCAGGAAGAGATTGTCGGCGTGCTGATGAATAGCTGCGGCATGGCGCTTGATGCAGCGTTTGATGTGCTGGAAGAAGCCATTCGAGTGGGCGGTGACACGGAGGCGTTTTACAATGAACTGAACAGTCTTTGTGCGCCGAACACGCCGCAAGCTGATATTGGTACGGGCATTGATCAACTGCTGACGTGTCCAGCGGGCATTTGTGTTCTCAATCCAGTGCCGAGCTGGCTACAGCAGTGTGTGGGGAATGCCCCTGCGGGTGATTATTTGCAGGTCTTCGTCAACAATCATCTGCCAAATCTGGACGGCACCTTGTTCTTCAACGCGGCGAATGGGGTGTGTAATGCTGTGTACGATTATGTCGTTTTTGGCATCATGCCAGCACAGCGAGCGGTCACACCTACCCCCACATGGACGCCTACCCCGACTTTGACGCCGGGGCCGACGATCACGCCTGGCGGGCCAACGCTCACGCCCAGCCCGACGGCGACGGCCAATATAGTGCCGATCAGTGTCCCCCCTCAACCGACTGAAGTCGATGTCAATGAGGAAATATGGCAGCAGGAGCTATATCGCAATCACACGGCGTCGTTTGTGGCAAGAAATAACGAAAGCACACTGCTGTTCGTTGTGGAAAATGGGGAGGCGCGTCAGGTGACGGTGGGGAGTGCGACCAGCACCATTGATCAGGTCATGTTATATGATTTCCCCAACCCGATGACGGCCTATGTGCTGACCACGATGGCGGGTTCTTCCATCCAAAGGATTAATCTGGGCAACATTGATTTTCCGGTGGCCCAATTAAGTCTGCCAGCGGGCTACATGGTAGACCCCGACTCGCGCATTGCGTACCATAATGGCCTGCTGTATGTCACGCTGTTCGAGGATACGAATGCCGATGGCATACGCAGCGGCGAACCGCGTTCGATCTGGAAAATTGATGTAACGAATCAAAGCCCATTTGAGGTCGTCATCGGCGCGACGGGAACGGTGACCGATGCCTACAACCCGGCTATCTCTTTACTCGGAGATATGATCGTCTTTGAGAGCGGCGAAGGGGCAGATCACAGCCTGCGCCTGTGGATGGAGGGCTATGGGATTCTGTCTGACGCGTTAGATGAAGGAATCGCGGGCCAGTGTACGAATCCGATTATTGACGGGGATGGCGAAACTTTCTACTTCCTGTGCAACGGTGCGATCTATCGCAATTCGCTGTATGATGCGCAGGAACGCCTCGTGCAAGTCGGCGGCAGGCCAATCGTCAGCCTCGCTCCGGGTTTAGGGATACAGAGTTTTGCCTACAGCGATAGCACTACACTGTACGATTATGCCTATGCTCTCGATAACGAGGGCAATTTCCTGACCATGCGCTTAGGGCGCTGGTCGCTGGCGGGACGTATCAGGTGTTTGACCTGTTCTGGCTGGCGACGCCGTAAGCTGAACCCTGGTGGAATAAAAGGGGCGAACGCACAGGTTCGTTCGCCCCTACGGTCTGTGATTAGCGTCCGGTGGACATGGGCATGATGACCGCGATGAAGTCGTTGCGGCCTTCGGGGCGGACGACGCCCGGTGCCTGCGTGCCGTTGCTCTCGAAGATGACGCGCTTGCGGTTATCGACAGTGGGGAACCGGGGATGCTGTGGCAGGGGATGGGCGTAAATTATCTATTTAACCAATGGTGCTAGTTTACCCCCTCATCCCCAACCCTTCTCCCCCCGACTTCGGGAGAGAAGGGAGAGAGAGAGAGGGAAAACACAGCGCCCGCCAGGGCAACTAGACGGCGCATTCGACCAACTCTTGAGTTCACTAGCACCGTAGTTATTTAAAAATAGTACCTCACAGGAAGGGCAAGTTTTAGTAATTTCCAGTTTCTTAAAGTCGATTTTGCAGTATACAGCAGAAATCTAAGCCAGAATACCCTCAATCAGAAACCCGTAATCTAGAATCCCCATCTGCACAGTAAAAGGCTGAACAACCAAATCCGCCCAATTCGACAGCGTGACCTGTTTTTCGACCACAGGGTTCACTGCCACCGATACCGGACATATAACGAATGCGGTCACATTAGGTTGAACCGTTAAGTCCAGCTTTTGCCAGGTATGATCGTCTTTGAGAGCGGTGAAGGGGCAGATCACAGCCTGCGCCTGTGGGTAGATGGCTATGGGATTCTGTCTGACGCGTTAGATGAAGGAATCGCGGGCCAGTGTACGAATCCGATTATTGACGGGGATGGCGAAACTTTCTACTTCCTGTGCAACGGTGCGATCTATCGCAATTCGCTGTATGATGCGCAGGAACGTTTTGTTCAAGTCACGGCGGCAGGCCCAATCGTCAGCCTCGCTCCGGGTTTAGGGGTACAGAGTTTTGCCTACAGCGATAGCACTACACTGTACGATTATTCCTATGCTCTCGATAACGAGGGCAATTTCCTGACCATGCGCTTAGGAGCGCTAGTCAACAGCGGGACGTATCAGGTGTTTGACCTGTTCTGGCTGGCGACGCCGTAAGCTGAACCCTGGTGGAATAAAAAGGGGCGAACACACAGGTTCGTTCGCCCCTACGGTCTGTGATTAGCGTCCGGTGGACATGGGCATGATGACCGCGATGAAGTCGTTGCGACCTTCGGGGCGGACGACGCCCGGTGCCTGTGTGCCGTTGCTCTCGAAGATGACGCGCTCCTCAGAAACCACATTCAGCACATCAATCAGATACTTGATGTTGAACGAGATGTCCAGCGCTTCGCCTTCGACGCTGGCGTCAATCATGCCTTCGTTGTCGCCGCGTTCGTTGCTCTTGCCGATGATGGTGACTTCGCCGGGTTCGCCGGGGCCTTTGGGGGGCTTGACGTAGAGCTTGGCGCTGTTGGCGTTGTCACGGGCGAAGATTTCGGCACGCTTGCAGGCGCGCAGCAGGTCTTCGGTGTAGACGGTGGTGGCGGTGACGTAGGAACGCGGGATGATGGCGCTGAAATCGGGGAACTTGCCCTCCAGAAGCTGCGTCGAGACATCCACGCTCTTGAGGTGGAAGATGACGATGTCGCGCTCGGCGGGCAGCGTAATGCCCACTACGTCGTCCTCGTCGCTGATGATGCGGGCGACTTCCTGCAAGGGCTTGGCGGGAATGGTCATGTCCAGCGGGCGGGCGAAGGACTGTTCGAGCTTGGTGGTGCGCACGGCGAGGCGATAGCCATCGGCGGCGGCCATCGTCAGCACATCCTTGTCGAACTGGGTGTAAATGCCCGTGAGAATGGGGCGGTTGTCCTCTTTGGCGGCGGCGAACACCGTCTGATTAATCATCTCCTTGAGGACTTTGCCGGGAACCTGCACCTCACCCGCGCCGCCCTGGGGCACGAGCGGGAACTCGCTGGCGTCGATGCCTTTGATGTTGGAGTTGGTGGTGCCGCAGCGCACGTTAACCGTCAGCGTTTGCAGATTCAGCGACAGGTCCACGCGCTCCGGTGACAGGTTGTTCACCAGATCGGCGAAGGTTTTGGCGGGGAGGGTGATCGCGCCTTCCTGTTCGACCTTGGCGCCAATCCAGCAGACAATGCTCATTTCCTGCTGTCGCGGCGAGCTTTGAGGCGGGCATCTTCGGTTTTGAGCATGACGTTGGCCAGCACGGGCAGCGTGGGACGATTTTCCACGGCGCGGCTGACGATGCTCAAGCCTTTCGCCAGATTTTCCTGCAACACTGAGACTTTCAATTTTTAATCCCCCACAACAGCTTTTTCCCTGAAATTTATAGGGAAATTATACTACAGACGTTCGATTTTCGCAGCGTGCCCGAACGCGTGTTTATGCGAACACGCACACGCCAACGACCCAATGTTTGGCCTTCCTGCCATACGGTAACGGTTAATAAGCCGTCAGCGTACCAGTTTGCGGAAATCATTTCTGCCGTTGGGGTTTGCGCGATGGTGGTGAGTTCACGCGTTTCAAGGTTCTGAATCCTGAGTATTCCCACATCATCGCTTATCAGAAGAAGGCTGTTGTTGGAAGAATCGCTCACATTGGGCGTGTAAAATGTGCCCGATTGTTCAGACACGCCAATATCGGAAATCGAATAGAGTTCATCCACTGCATCATCGCCAGGAAGATTGCGCCAGAAAGCGTGATTGTCGATCCATCGCCCATGAATGTTGGCGTCATTCGTCGGATGGAGCGGTTCAAGCATCATGGGTGTTCTGAAGGTCGAGAACGGCGATTTGATAGTCATAATCCCCAGCGTCTACCGCTATCAGGTAATGTCCACCGTGGGAAAAGCTCATCATATACAATCTCTCGAAGCTGCCAATTTGAATTTCTTCACTTATCCCTGTGTTTAGGTTGAAACGCACCAAATTGAGCTGGTTTACCTCGTGAGGATACTTCGAAGGGCGAGTTGATCTCCGCTTCCGTCGATGATGCGACCATAGGAGCATACGCCCTCAATGGTTGATGTGATGGTGCCATCTACAGGATTGTACTCGTGGAATATACAATCTTCGTCCGCCTGTGGTGTTCCGGCCATTGATTCATCGTCAAACTGCCTGCCGACCCAGAGATAGCGTGTCGGAGCTTGTAAACGCAAATAGAACGACGCCAACTGTGGTAAACAAGTTCTAAACTGCCTGCTTGAGCGAGTGCTGCGCGATAGAGATATCTTTGTAGGCCGCCTTCATTCTGTGTCGGATTTTCGAGGATAATGTGCTGCTCGTCTAACCAATCCACTCTAGGATAACCAAGACTGAAAAATGGGGAGTTGCTTGTCATTGAGCCAAGTAAAGTCAACGCTGATTGGACGAAATCGTACACGAAGACATCTAAGCTGTAGTAGAAGGTGAACACAAGCCAGCGTTCATCTGCGGATAGTGATGGGGAGTTGAGCAGTGGGGCTGTTCGTATATCGTCGGGCAGAGGGGGCGCTGGTTTGACCTGTTTCGGTGTTGCAGAGGTAAGTTTCGGAGTTGGACGAGAAGGTAACCCATTCGCCTTCTTCTGGTAATGCTCGTGCATACCCGCCAGATCGCCTCGCCGGCGTAAATTCTCCGGTGTCCCGGTCAAAATGCCAGCGTTCTCTGACAAAAGCGGCGTGAGGTGGGATGTAATCTATGCTATTGTCACCAATTTCCGGCAATTGTCAGTACAGGGTGTGTAGTATTCTTACGCTGAGCAGGTATGCGCCTTGTGGTGTTTCGCGGAAGGTTGCAGCGATTTCACCATCCAGCAGCGGAAAATCGGGAAAAGGATAAGTATGCCACTCACCAGTGTCGTAGTTGTAAAAGCTCACGCGGTCACGCTCTGCAATATACAGCGGCAATGAAGACTATCTCCCACGTCATCGGAAAATATCTGCGCGGGGTCAAGCGGCGTGGGCAAATTTTCCAGGCGTGGGCCGGAGTTATCAGCAGCAAACTCAAAAGTAGAAGCAGGAGGCGATAGGTTGGCATAAAATTGCCTCGTTATTTGACAACCTTCATTTTATAACACAGGCTGTATCCGTCCTGCGGCTTGCAAAAATAGAACATGCGATGGCAACACTGGCAGCCGCGTATTGGCGATCGGCGCAGTATACTGGCGGCATCGTGAACGCGCGCGCCACGCCGACGATTACAGGCCTGGAGTCGGTGGCAAGCGACGCTGGCGATGGTCGCGATGGCGCTGCAACGCCAGCATCCTGATATGGCGGCGCCGCCTGCGGCGAATGCCGCGCCTGTGCCGCTGCGCAGCGGCAACCGATCTCGACCTCGATTACGTCGCAGTTTACGAAAAGGGCGCACAAGATTGAAGAAGGTGCCGCATCAGCAAAAACGCGCTGAAACCGTTTTCCTGAGGGCGCTGCTCGCATCATGATCTGGCGACTTGAGCGGCAGCCTCGCGCTGGCGATGCGCTGCCAGCGACGCCGGAGAAATCGCCTGCGCGGCGATTACATGTGCTGGCGTCGTCCACTGATGCCATTCCTGCCGACGATTACTCAGCCGCTGCCGAACATCGCGCTGACACTGCTGCCTGTGAATACTGTCGGCAGCGTGCTGGTGGAACAGTTCGGCGCAGACCCGGCAGCGTCGCTGCTGGCGCGGTTATCGGGCGGGCGGCTGGGCTGGGCGGTGCGCGTAAAGCAAGAGCCGTCGCTGCTCGATCAGCGCACGCAGGCATTGGACATGCTGGAAGCGCGTTTAAAGAGAACCGCGCCGGACGCTTTACGCAGGCGGAGGAACTGGCGAAGGATAAGCTGGCGCTGGTGTCGCTGCTGGAATTGTGGCAGACGTTCTGGCGTGATGTGATGATGATGACCGAAGATACCGCGCTGCCTCCGGTGAACGCTGACCGTGTGGACAGCTCAAACGGCTGGCGCAAGCGATGACGCCGGAAGATGCGCTGTCGGCGCTGAAGGCCACGCGCGACACGCTGACAAATCTGGCGTACAACGTCAACGTGCGCCTGACGCTGGAAGTGATGCTGCTGGATTATCCGCTGCTGAAAAAATGAGGCTGTACTAATAGGTCAACTGGTCGGGGAAATCTCCCCCAAAGGGAGGTGTTGAGGTGCTGTGATGTGTGCCATGATAAGCACACATCAAAAGAATGTACTACAGATTCATTCGGCACTCTTTACCTGTGAGACATGTTTATTGTAAGTCTCAGCGAAATCGGAAGCCTACGTGCGCAGAGGTTGTTTTGGTAGTCGGCCCACAGCTTTCAGTGAAAACGCCATCCCCTATGGCGATTTTTGCTTTTATATGCCCTGAACGTGTGAGTATGAAGCTGCTGATAAATTTTCGATACCTGCAAATGCAGGGGGTAGATGACCAGATCGATACGGGAGGGTCTAGCCCCTCATCCCCAGCCCTTCTCCCACTCGTTTCGCAGAGGAGAAGGGAGAAGCGCTACGTTAAGAACCGCTCCCCCCTCATCATCTGTGTGGGTCTAGTAGATGTGTGGCTAAGACAAGCCATTGCCAACATCAGGATAAAAGTCTACCAGTTTAGGAATGGGCTGGCTGCTGGGATGCGTGGGCCGAAATCCACCCTACCACCGTTGTCTCATTCCTCGTTACTATAGGATTCAGATTGTTCAAGTGATGAGGGACCAAGCGTTTGAGATCATCAAGCCGCCGTCTGTTCACCTTGTTGTCGTTCGCGTGCATCATTTTCATCGCCACATGGCTGCGTGTACATGAGGCAGGCAGCATTCCGCCGGGGCTGCACTTTGATGAAGCGACGGATTTGCTACGCTCGTGGCGGGTGGCGAATGGTTATGGGCTGCCGCTGTACTTCAACGAAGCGCCGGAACCGTTCGACGCGTTTTATCGCGGCGTGTTGGGCTATTTCGTCGGGCATGACCGGGTGGTGCAGCGTTACGCGATTTCGTTCCTGAGCATTCTGTCGGTGGCGGCGACGATGGGCGCGGCGCAGGCGCTGTATGGCAAACAGCCGCAGCGTGACCTGATGATTTTGATCGCGGGACTGGCGATTGCGGTGATGCCCGCGTCGATTATGGTGGGACGCACGCTTTACCGCGCCAACTGGGTCGCGCCGATGTGTATGCTGGCGCTGATGTGGCTGGCGCGGGCGTGGAACACCCGGCAGACGCGCCATTATGTGTTGTGCGCGGTGTTCACGGCGCTGGGGGCGATGTTTTATCCGGCGGGGCTGTTCTTTCCGCCGACGATGGCGCTGTTGTTCGGGCTGGCGGCGCTGGCTGAAAGGCGCACGTTCCCCGGCTGGCGGCGCACGCTGCTGATGGCGCTGGTGTTCATTGTAGTCATGAGTCCCTGGATTTATCTGTATATCCGTATTCCCGGCTGGCTAACGCAGCGGCTGGACGATTTAAGCGGGAATGGGCTGCCGATTATTGGCAATCCGGCGGCGTTTGTCGAGCAACTGTGGCTGTCGGTGCGGCTGATTGCCCCTGCCGCCCGTGCTGCGTGAGCCGTTTTATAACGCTGTCGCACACAACACGGCGAGCACCGCGCTGCTCAACCCGCTGTTTGTGCTGCTGTTTATCGTGGGGGTGGTGTGGTCAGTCGTGAACTGGCGCAAGCCGCGTGCTGCTGCGCCGCTGGTGATGATCGGCGGTATGGTGATGCTAAGCGCGCTGACGACTACGCGCGAAGAGGCGATTCGCTATCGGCATGTTCGGGGCTGGCGCTGGTGGTGGGGAGCGGGTGCGGGGACAGTGGCGAGTGTTTTGAACCGCAAAGGCGCAGCCGAGAAAGAGTTGGGTACAACGAAGAGGTCGACAAGAGAGAGAAGAAGAGATTGAACCGCCGTCGCCAAGAGCGCCAAGTGAGAATTCCTAGAGCAGATGCCAAGAATGCTGAGGGCGAAGAAGGAGAGATTGAACCGCCAAGTCGCAAAAGGCGCCAAAGTGAGAATTCCTAGAGCAGATGCAGAATGCTGAGGCGAAGAAAAGAAGCTGAACCGCCGAAG
Source organism: Anaerolineae bacterium (assembly GCA_046328675.1). Taxonomy (GTDB): domain Bacteria; phylum Chloroflexota; class Anaerolineae; order Aggregatilineales; family Phototrophicaceae; genus JACAER01. The sequence goes on along the minus strand of JAXLWC010000010.1, from coordinate 95,270 downwards.
TCTGGTTAGGGCATATGAGGAATTCTTAGAGCAGATGCCAAGAATGCTGGAGGCGAAGAAGAAGATTGAACCGCCGAGACACCGAGGACGCCGAGCATTGCAAGAGCGATGGGGCTGTGGATAGGGGCGGCGCTGGTGGGGACGACGGTTTACAGTTGGGCGACGATACGCGCGCATTACGCTGGTGAAAGCGTAAGCGTGCGTACTTTTGTTTGCAGGCTTTAGGCGGATTATATTCGCGCCTCCGGATGTGCCGGTTATCTGCCGCTGGAATATATGAACTACCGGATCACGGCGGCTTATCTAAAGCCTTTCCGCGTCTGCGGGCCCACGGCGGTGAAAGCGCGCTGCCTGCGGGGGAATTGTTCCTGCCGTTCGTGCATCTTACGGCACGCCGATTATCAGCCGCCGGACACGGCTTATGTGCTGCTGCTGCCGGAAACGGGCGAGACGGTGATTCTGCCGCCGCTGCCGCAGGATGAACTGCAAGGGCTGGAAAGCCGCGCACGCGAGACTGGCAGGCTGCTGCGTGATGCGCAGGGGCGTGAACTCGGTCATCTGCCCCGATGATTGCGGCAGACGCGCTAATCCGTTGGCCGATGTGCTGTACGAGGACTTGGCGGCGCGCAACCTATCGCCGTGTTTGATGACAACCTGGAAGTGGACGTGCGCGCGCGCCTGGTACGCTGACGGCAGGGGTGTACCCGTGACGAGCGATTGTACTGGCGGCTGCAACGCGTCCCCGCTGCGGATTATTTTATGATGCTGCAAATCTGGAATTCGCAGCAGCAGAGCTACGGCAGGCACGAGGATTGTTTTAACGGTTACGACATCTTCTTCGACTTCGCGCCGACGCCGATGTGGACGAGGATGGACTTTGCCCAGACAGCGCTGGGTACAGGTGTTCGCGGGATTCCCGACGGCGGCTACCGTTTCGCGCTGCGGGTGTTTACGTATCCGGCGGCGCAAAAGCAGCGCGTTTACGGCAGCGTTCGGTTATCCAGGGCGCGGCGACTGGCTGCTGACAGCGCGGGCTTTGTGGGAACGCCGCTTGCGAGTGAAGCTGAGGGAGAAGTGCTGCCGCTGGGGCGCAGTTCGGGGACAGTATTCGGCTGATTGCGGCGGCGTTTGAGCCAGCGCTGGCCGAGGTGCGGGCTGGCGACACGCTGACGGTGACGCTGGAATGGGAGGCGTTTGTGCGCCGCCGGATTGCATTTTGTTCCTGCATGTACTGGGCGAAAATGGAGAAATGCTGGCACAGCAGGACGCGCGGCCAGCGGAGTTGTATCCGACAGATACGTGGTACGCTGGCGCGCGGGTTACGACGACACACAGGCTGACGCTGGCGCAGGACGCGGCGGGGAATCTGCGGCTGGAAATGGGGCTGTACCGCTACCCGACGCTAGAACGCCTGCCGATTACACGCGAGGGACGGCTGCTGGATAACGGCGTGCTGGTGCTGCCCTAGAGCAAGTTGACAGTGGTCAGTTTTCAGTAAGATGCGCGGCTGAAGTGTCGGAGTGTGCCGCACACAGACTTCGCTGAAAATAGCAACGAGCAACGAGCAATGAGTCCATGCAAGACATCGAAGCGCCGAGACGCCGCGTTGAGTACAACGAAAGGCGCAAAGGAAAACAAGAGTGAGCAGCCTGATTTTCATCTCTTTGTGGTGGAATTGGTTTACATGGATAGCTCCGCTGAAAATACAGCTCACCGCCAAGACGCCAAGTGCGCCAAGATCATGCAAGACAACTGGATAACACAGAAAGTTTGAAGCGCCGAGAGGCCGCGTTGAGTACAACGGAGAACACCGAGCAATGAAAGGATTTTCATCCCTTTGTGGTGTAGTTTCTTTGCATGGGCAGTTTCTGAGGACGTTCAATTGAACATCCCTACTCGTTTTGAACGGGAGCCGACAGTATTCGAGGCGTTACGCACTTGCCTCCCAATGTGTGCCCGAACAATGAGCTTAAGCCCGTTGTTCGTCAACTCAACTGCGTAAGTCTAATATCCGTAAAAATTCGCGGCTGAATGATTTGATTGCGATAGGAGCATTATGCTGACTATTAACCTCGATACGGCGCGGCGTTTTATCCTGGGCAAGCAAGGCTTATGGCCGGGACGGCGCTGGCGCGGGAGCAGCGGCACCGAACAAGCGCTGCGTGATATGGAGTATTTGCAGCTTGACCCGCTGCAAATCATCGCGCGCAGTCAGGACATTACGCTGCACAGCCGCGTGCTGGATTACACGCCGGGTCTGTGGGAAGACGTGACCTATCAGCAGCGCAAGTTCTTCGACTGGGGCGACTGGCTGGCGGTGCGGGCGATGGAGGAACTGCCGTACTGGCGGGTGGTGATGCGCCATGAGCATCGGCGTGACCCACGCCTGAGCACGACAGCGCGCGATCACGCTGAGGCGATTGTCGAAATGCGCGCGGTGTTGCAGGAACGCGGCGTGGTGAGCAACCGGGATTTTGAGATGGCGACACGCACGCGCATCCAGAGCTATCGCGGGCGTAAGGACAGCGCGCTGGCGTTGAATTATCTGTGGCGCACGGGTGAGGTGATGACGCATCATCGTGACCGTTTTGAACGGGTGTACGCGCTGGCGGAGCAGGTCGCGCCTGCCCACCTGCTGCGCGAGAGCGACGAGACTGAGGCTGAGCGTTTCATCATCAAGAAGGAAATCGGCTTCGGTGGGCTGTCACGATTGAACCGCAGCAGTGATTCGTTCCGGCGTGGGGAGCCAGATCGGGCGGCGAAGAAGCTGCTGGCGTCGATGCTGGCGGAGGGCGAGGTGATCGAGGTGAAGGTGGAGGGGTGGAAGGCGGCGCATTACGCGCTGAGGAGCGATGCTGAGGCGCTGAGCGAACTCAACGCGGGGCGTGTGCCGCAGGCGTGGAAGCCATTGGAAGCTAACACCAGCGATGAGGTTGTGTTCCTTGCGCCGCTGGACCCGGTTTGCGCACGCGGACGCGCCAAGGATTTGTTCGGCTTCGACTATGTGTGGGAGGTCTATAAGCCGGAACATCAGCGCAAGTTCGGTTATTACACGCTGCCGATTTTGTGGGGAGAGCGGCTTGTGGCGCGTTTCGACAGCAAACTTGAGCGCAGCAGCGGTACGTTCATCGTGCTGGGTCTGTGGCTGGAAGATGAAGCGCTGGGCAAAGACGAGGCGTTTGCTGACGCGCTGGCGCGGGGATTTGCGCGATTTGTGCGTTTCCTCGGCGCGAAGACAATGGATGCAAGGGCGATTGGCGAACCGCTGCTGCGCCAGCGTGTCGAAGCGATGGGATAAGAGAGGGTCTATGAGCTAAGGCTCACCACGAGAGATGAAAATACGATGGAAGCGCAAAGGCGCAAAGGACGCACAGAGACTGAGGCGAATGACACGGCCTCTGGCACGACGATTTAATTATCCAACCTGGAGAGAGATGCAGTATGCCAACTCAAAACAAGATTCCGTTTGAACTGCTGGCCCCGTACAATGAGAGCGTGGCACTGGTGGGAAGCTGGGATAACTGGCAGCCGATTGCTATGCAGCGCGGGGATGATGGGGTGTGGCGCACGGACGTTTCGCTGGCTGATGGCGATTACCAGTACAAGTTTGAGGTGATTTCCAAGAGTTATTTTGCTGCCGGACAAAAGGTGACAGTGGCTGACCCGAAAGCGATTCAGTTCACGCTGGACAGCCGCGAGAACTCCATCGTGCGGATACGCGGCGGCCAACGGATTGTCAGCGAGTATGCGTGGAAACATGACAATGTGCCGCTGCCGAGCAACGAACAACTGGTGATTTATGAACTGCATGTGGCGGATTTTCGCGGCGGGGATGGCGACACGCAGCAGGAGCCGGGGACGTTCGCGGCGCTGATTGAGAAGCTGGATTACCTGGCTGATCTAGGGATTAACGCGATTGAACTGATGCCGGTGAATGAGTTCCCCGGCCAGCACAGTTGGGGCTATGCGCAGCGCAGCATTTACGCGGTGGAAAACAGCTATGGCTCGCCGGATGATTTGTGCCGACTGGTGGACGAATGTCACGCGCGCGGCATCCGGGTGATTCATGACGCGGTGTACAACCACATGGAAAGGGAAGCGCCGCTGACCAAGATTGACTACAGCTACTGGTATTATGAACATAATCCCGACGCGGGCGAACTGCAATTTGGCCCGAAGTTCAACTATGAGCATTTCGACGACAACCTGAAACGCTTCCCGGCACGCGATCATGTGATGGGGGCGATGAAGATGTGGATACGCGAGTTCCATATGGACGGGATTTGCTTCGACTGCACGCGGGCCATCAAGTATTTTGACCTGCTGGACTGGCTCAACGATGAGGCGCACCGCGAGGAGAATTTTAGCCGTTCTACACTATCGCGGAGCATATCCCGCAGGACCCGACGATTGCGGGCCGGGCGGCCTGATGGATGCGGCGTGGCACGAAAATTTCTTCCGCCAGCTAAGCGCCACGACGCTGGGGATTGCTTATGGGGGCCGAGGCCGTTTAACACCGATGAGATGCTGCGGCTGATGGATGGGCGGAAGGATGGTTTCATCAGTCCGTACAATACGATTCATTACCTGGGCAACCATGACGAAGAACGGACGATGTTCCTGCTGGGTGATGTGGCGAATACATTTGAGGAAGGCGCGTTCCGGCGGCTGAAGCTGGGCGCGACGCTGCTGCTGACTGCGGCGGGGTGCCGTATGCTGTGGATGGGTGAGGAGTTCGGGCAGGCGACCAATAAGTCGCTCGACCCGCGCCCGCTGAGCTGGGGGCTGCTGAATTCGGCGCACAATCAGGGTCTGTTCAATCATTAAGTAAGTTCCTGATTCATCTGCGGCGCGACAACCCGGCGCTGTATCACGAAAAACTTTCAAGCTGTGTTGAGCGATCAGGAACAGGGCGTGATTGCTTATAAACGCTGGAACGAGGCGGGCAATGTTGTGCTGGTGGCGGCAAAATCTGACGCGCTACGCGGGGGACTTCACGATTGAAAACGCCGGGCTGGAAGATGGGACGTGGCATGAAGCGGTTTACAACTATGATGTGACGGTCAGCGGCGGTGTGCTGCGGGATACGCTGGCTGAAAGTGAGGCGAAGGTGTACGTTAAGCGGTGAGGGATGAGGGGAAGCGGCGCGAGCACTTCCCCTGAAAATACATTTGAAGCGCCAAGGCGCCAAGGCCGCCAAGATAATACGGGAGAGGTGGAGGACAGAGGATTTGAACCGCAAAGGCGCAGAGGAAAGATATGGGAGGGTAAGGCAGAGGATTTGAAGCGCAAAGGCGCAGGCGCAAAGATAGCGGGAGAGAGAGTAGAGGACAGAGGATTTGAAGCGCAAAGGCGCAGGCCGCCAATAATACGGGAGGTAGAGGACAGAGGATTTGAAGCGCAAAAAAGGGCCGCAAAAGATAATATGGGAGGGATAGAGGACAGTGGATTTGAACCGCCAAGACGCCAAGGCCGCCAAGATACGGGAGGGATAGAGGACCTTTGAACCGCAAAGGCGCAACGCAAAGATAAGGAGGGGTAGAGGACAGAGGATTTGAACCGCAAAGACGCAAAGGCGCAAAGATAATATGGGAGGGTAGAGGACGAGTGGTTGAAGCGCAAGGCGGGCGCCAAGATAATACGGGAGAGGTAGAGGACAGAGGATTTGAAGCGCAAAGGCGCAAAGGCGCAAAGATAATATGGGAGAGGTAGAGGACAGAGGATTTGAACCGCCAAGACGCCAAGGCCGCCAAGATAATATGGGAGAGGTGGAGGACAGAGGATTTGAAGCGCAAAGGCGCAAAGGACGCCAAGATAATATGGGAGGGATAGAGGACAGTGGATTTGAACCGCCGAGACACTGCGTTGAGTACAACGGAGAGCGTCGAGAAGAGGATGAAGGCAGTTCAAGGAAGGTTGTTTGTCAAAAGTAAGGGCAAGTAGGCGTATGTTCACGTAATTGCTTTTGTTACAAACCCCCACAAGTTCCGAGAAGGCAAAGGGGATGTGTAAATTTTTGCTTCGGGCTGGCGGCGGATAAAGACTGTGCCACGTTCAAAATATGTGGGCCAGCGGCGAAGGTGTCTTCATAATTCGGCTGTGCGCCCGATGTGTGAAGCATTTTTTACGCTTTTGCCCCGGCTTTTCCCCTACAATTAAGGTGTAATGTTTAGAGAAGTTTTTCACAATCCGTCAGTCATGAGAGCGCTAATGATGTGCGTTCTCCCTGCGCAATACGACTTCCCCGCTTCAACGTTGGTTTCCGGTTTGGTAGACGTTGAATTTTGATTTGTGAAAATGTTATGAAGAATATTGGGGACTTAACTAATATTTTCACAAAAATTTATAAATTCTTTAGAACTGTAATGTAGGATTTGTTGTATGATGAAAATGTAGATCATTACGAAGATTAAGTTGCTTCATTCGAGGATAAAAACTATCATGACCAAAAACACCGTAATCTCCAAATCAACCACCCGGATGATTGTGGCATGGGTCGTGATCGCGCTATTGACGATTAGCATTATGAAAGCGAGCGCCATCGCCTCATCACTCGATCGTACGCCGGTTTTCCGCCCGATTCCCGCACTGAATTGGAACAGCACCTTCTAAAGAAGCGGCTGACTTTTCAACCTCATAGACCAAAACAGGGTATCCACAAAGATGGGTACCCTTTTTCGTTGGGCACTTTGTTTGATTCTTTCCAAAGCACTGGTATAATCTGCATTTCATGTATTGACACGTACACGTAAGCGGTGGAGCTACGTATCCTATGGATTTGAATCATTCAGACTTGGGTGAGCGCGAAGACGTACAGAATGGCGCGGCGGAAGCGCCTGTAACGGACAGCGCGAAACCATCCGTATCTGCCGAAGTGCCTGCGGAGAGCAGCGCTGAAACAGTAGTTGCAGCAGCCGAAGAGATGCAGGACGCGCCCGCAGTGAGCGAGGAGGCACAAGCTGCCCCCAGTGCCGCAGTCGAGGAGGCGCAGGACTGGTCGGTAGCGACTGGCGAAGTACCTGCTGCGTCCGAAGAAGAAGGTGAGGCTGCACCTGCGGCAGATATTCCAGAGAGCGTGGGCAAGATTTCACGCGGGCAGCTCATTGAGGGCGTGATTTCGCGCACGTCACCGATGGAAGTGTTTGTCGATCTGGGGGATGGTATCGAGGGTGTGATTCCGGGACGTGAGCTTGACCGCATGAGCCGCCCGATGGTGGAAGGATTGAAGGTCGGCACCTCCGTCACGGTTTACGTGGTCAACCCGCAGCATCTCAGCGGCCATGTGCTGCTGTCGGTCAACCGCGCGATTGAGGAGATGGACTGGAAAGAAGCCGAAGGCTATCAGAAAAGCCAGAAGGTTTACGAAGGGCACATCGCCGGCTATAACAAGGGCGGGTTGATTGTGCGCTTTGGTCGGCTGCGCGGGTTTGTGCCACAAAGCCAGATCAGCGATGACCGCCGGGGCCTGCTCAGCGGGGACACGCCGCAGGAGCGCTGGGAAAACATGGTGAACAATGCGATTATGGTCAAGGTGGTCGAGGTAGACCGCAGCCGCAATCGCTTAATCCTGTCGGAACGGGCGGCGGCGCGCGAAGCCCGCGAAAAGCGCAAGGAAAGCCTCGTCGGGGAACTGGCGGTAGGCGATGTGCGCACGGGGCGCGTGGTGAGCCTCGAAGACTTCGGCGCGTTTGTTGACATCGGCGGCGCGGAAGGACTGGTACACCTGACGGAATTGTCGTGGAAGCACGTCACGCACCCGCGCGAAGTGCTGAAGGTCAACCAGCCGGTGAAGGTTGAGGTCATCAGCGTTGACAAGAAGCGCAACCGCATCGGCCTGAGCATCAAGCGTCAGGAAGCTGACCCCTGGGACGAAGTGGCGACGACGTATGCCATCGGCCAGTTGGTGCAGGGCACGGTGACCAAGCTGACCAAGTTCGGGGCGTTCGCCCGTCTGGTTGATGCGCCGGACATTGAAGGCCTGATCCACATTTCGGAACTGTCGGACGAGCGCGTGAATCACCCGAAGGAAGTGGTGCAGGAAGGCGACAAGCTGACGCTGCGCGTGGTGAAGATTGACGTGAAGAACCGCCGCTTAGGGTTGAGCCTGAAGCGTGTGAACTCTGCCGAATATCTGGACATGGACTGGTTCAAGTCACCGAAGAAAGACGAATAGCTGTTAGCTGTTAGCTTAAAAGACAAAAGCAAGTCCCGTTAGAGATTTCTAGCGGGACTTTTTGTTCGCACAAGGTTGGCGTTAGTTGACCCCTCATCCCGACCCTTCTCCCCCAAATTCAGGGAAGAAGGGAGAAATATGGTTCGTGGGATGGGAGAGGTACGCTTTTTCGGGGAGTGGTGATTATCACGATCATGGGGCGTTCAATTGAACGCCCCTACAGAATACCCTCTCCACGATGTTCACCACTGCCCTATTTCGGGTAATTTGAGTGTTGGTTAACCCAGATGATGGCGTGGCTAACGCGAGAACAGGTTGCCCGGTTCGAGCAGGCCGGGGCGAAGCTGTGACCACTGGGCGTTGGGGTTGGAGCCTGCGCGCACTTCGAGGTGCAAATGGGTGGCTTCGGAGTTGCCGGTGTTGCCGCACTGACCGAACTGTTCGTAGCCGCCAAGCTGCTGGCCGTTGCGCGCGGTAAAGTTGGCGAGATGGCCGAACATGACGAAGACGTGCGCGCCAGCCAGATTACGCTGCGCCAGCCGCTGCTGTGTCGAGGCGGGCAGCAGGTTGTTATCGTAGCGGACGACGACGAAATTGCCGTAACCGAAGCCCCAGGCGGGATCGCTGAAGACGCTGGTATCGCCCACAGAAATGCCCCATGCGGGCGTGTTAGGTTTGTCGGGCGTGCATTTCTGGCAGACGTTGGTTTGTGTGACGACGCCGCCGCGCGGCCCGGCCAGCATCGGTTCGCCCGTGACCGCGCCCAAGTCCCAGCCATCATGATAGGTTTCGTTGGGGTCGTTGGCGGGGAAGTTGATGCCGAAGCCGCGCACCCACCAGTAAGCCTGCATCGGCATGGGATATTCATCGCCCTTGCTCAAACCCCACTGTGAGGCGTCACCGACAATCTTGAGGAAGCTGTTGCGGATAAAGCCCGTTTGTCCGGCGGCGGTGCGCACATTGACCCAGTAGTAGTTAGTGTTGCCACCCTGGGCCGTCGCGCCGATGACCGTCAACTGCGCCAGATAATCGACCTTAGCGACGATGGCACCGCTGACGGGAGCCGCACGCAGATTCGCGCCGCGATTGGCGATGCAGACGGCAAGGACAGTGCCCGGCGTCACCTGCGGCGTAGGCACAACGGGGCCAAGCGGACGCGCAGTGGGGCCGCCAACGCCCGGTGTCGTGACAGCGGCGGGGGCAGTGGTGGCGGCGGGTGCAGCGGCGGGTGCGGTAGTAGTCGTAGGTGTGGTGGCGACAGGCGTGGTGGCGGCGGGTGTGGTGGATGCGGGTGTGGTGGCGGCGACGCTGGCAGGCGTGGGGTTGGTGTTGCCGGAGCGTGCCAGCGAAAAGGCGTAGGTAGAACTCGCCAGCGATGGATAGCCAAACAAGCGCCCGTCGCCTATCAGGTTGACGAGATCATCGCGCACCCAGCCTTCGCGGTTGTCCGGCAGCACCACGCGGAACCACTGGAAGACCTTGCCGTTGAGGTTCGTGCCCTGCGGGTCGGGCTGGACTTCCAGCACGCGGCAGTTCTGGGTGGGGACTGGCACTTTGAACAACTCGGTTTGGGTGGTACCCGGCGTAGGGCGCACTTTCACCTCGCGGATGGTCGGCACATTGGGGTTGCCGTTGATGTGCACGATGAAAGATTGGCTGCTCATATTCGTTTCCCTTGTTGTGGTCGTAATCAAGCTATAATCAAGATGATACACGAATTCACGCCGTGACGGGTACACGGTTTTCTTTGGATAGAGTTATCGGGAGGCTTTGTTATGCAGTTCGATCACCTGCTTTCCCCTGTTCGCTTCCTGTTGGACAACTGTCCGGCATTGTCGGCGAGTATTCTGCGCACGCTGCGGATGTATGAAGCATGGTGGCAGCATGACGGTCAGCATATCTCCTATGCGGTAGATCGTGCCGGAACGCCGCACATCCGCATGTTTGACCGCTTTGGCCAACGTATCGACCAGATTCTGTATATCCCGGAATACTGGCGCATGTTGAAGGAAGGTTACAAGCAGGGCATCATCTGGCGCGTATTTGAGGAAGACTCGCTGCTGCCGTTCTTCCTGATGGATTACGTCACCTGTTTCTTTGATCTTGGCGTAAGCTGCCCTTACACGGTGTCGATTTCAACGGCGGTGCCGCTGGCGAAATATGGCAGCGACGAGGTGCGCGAACAGTTCCTGACGCCGATGCTGCGGCGCGATGACAGCGTGTGGCAGGGCGCGACGTGGATGACGGAAGTGCGCGGCGGCTCCGATCTGGGGGCGAACGTGGACACTACGGCGCATCAGGATGAAGCCGGACGCTGGCTGCTGGATGGCGACAAATATTTTTGCAGCAACGCGGGCGCGGAAGTGGCTGTCGTGGCGGCGCGCATGGGCGACAAACAAGGCGTGCGTGGGCTGGCGCTGTTCGCGGTGCCGCGCGTGCGACAGAACGGCGAACTCAATTATCACCTGCGCCGATTGAAGGACAAAATCGCTACGCGCTCGGTGCCGACGGGCGAAATTGAACTGCGCGGCAGCGAAGCCTATCTGCTGGGCAAAGCGGAACACGGCATCTACCTGATTCTGGAAGTGCTGAACCTGTCGCGCGTGTCCAACAGCATGGGCAGCATGGGGCTGGCGCAGCGGGCTTATGCCGAAGCGCTGACTTTCGCGCAGGAACGCGTGGCCTTTGGCAAGCCGCTGATTGAGCAGCCGTTAATGCGCCGCCAGTTCGAGGAGAAACACGCCGAACTGACGCGTTCGTTCGCGCTGGCGTGGGAGGCGGCGGAAATGCTCAACGCGGTTCACCGCGAAACGCCGCCGTATTCCAACGCGTTCCACCTGTGCCGTTTGATGATTCACCTGGCGAAATACTGGACGGCGGAAGTGTGCGTGCAGACGGCGAAATGGGCGATGGAAGTCAACGGCGCGATGGGCACGGTGGCCGAGTTCCCGATAGAGCGCTGGCTGCGCGAGGCGATGATTGCGGACATCTGGGAAGGGCCACCGCACCGCCAGATTCTCGACGGGCTGGAAGCGATGGAACGCAAGAACGCACATCACCTGCTGTTTGAATTCCTGACGCCGTATGTTGACCAGCATCATTTGCAGGACATGGCGGCGCGGGTGGAACGCTGGCTGCTGCAATCGCAGGACGACAAGGAAGCCAACGCCCAGCAGGAGTTTGAAGCGCTGGCGAAGTTTACCGCCGATGCGCTGGTGAGCAAGACGCGCGCGGTGGCGCTGGAACAGGCGATGGGGTTACGGAACGGACGTTAGCAGGCATCAACCGAATAATCTGAGTATGGAGTTTCTATGAGCCAATCTCCGCAAAATTTATCTGTGCTGCGCGTGGCCGCTGGCGAAGATCGCTTTGGCGAACATCGGGGACTGGGCATCAGCGTTATCGAATTTAAGGTGACACCGCAGGACAGCGGCGGGCTGCTCATCCTGGAGAATACATTCCACGCCAAAGGCGGCCCGGCAAAACATCTGCATTATGAACAGGACGAGTGGTTCTACGCGGTGGAAGGCGAGTTCATCATCGAAGTGGGGCAGGAAAAATTCAGGCTCAAGCCGGGAGATTCGCTGTTAGCACCGCGTAAGGTGCCGCACGTCTGGGCGCACGTGGGGGAATCAGTTGGAAGAATGCTGATTACGTTTATGCCAGCGGGCAAAATGGAAGCGTTCTTTCGCGAAGTGACGAAAGCCAATGCCATGCCTCCACAAGACCCGGAGCTGTGGCGCGCGCATGGCATGGAACTGGTTGGCCCGCCGCTGAAGGTTGAGTGAAGTTCCGAAGCAGATGCGCTGAGACGTGCGTGTCTGATATTCAAAGATTTAGTACAATACGTGGCATCTAACCAAAACACTCAATCAAGGCTGAAAAGATGAAACGTATTCTGTACCTGATGCTGATTGCCGCACCGATTGCGGTGATACTGGATTTCTTTTTCCACGAGTCGGTTTCGCCTGTAGTGATTTTCATTCTGGCGGCGATTGCCCTGATTCCGCTGGCGGATTTCATCGGCGAAGCGACGGAAGAACTGGCGCACTACACCGGGCCGAGGCTCGGCGGGCTGCTCAACGCCACGCTGGGCAACGCGGCGGAACTGATTATCACGATTCTGGCGATCAACAAAGGCTTGCTTGACCTCGTCAGAGCGTCGATCACGGGTTCGATTCTGGGCAACCTGCTGCTGGTGCTGGGCGCGAGCCTGCTGCTGGGCGGCTTAAAGAACGGGATGCAAACCTTTGACCGCCGCACGTCCAGCCTGAATGCAACGCTGCTGGTGCTGGCACTGGTGGCGCTGACCATTCCGACGCTGTTTGACCGCGCGCTACAGGCGCAGCCGAACAGCGAACTGCTGTTTAACGAAGGCGTCGCGGTGGTGTTGATTGTCATCTACGGCTTGAGCGTGGTTTACGGCTTCCAGACCAACAAGGGGCCAGTCAGCGAAGAAGCGGGGCCTGCGGTGCTGTCCACACAAGAAATGGAAGCTGCGGAGCCGCACAAGAAGGCGCGCTGGAGTATACGCACGTCGGTGCTGGTGCTGATCGGGGCGACGGTGGGTACCGCGCTGCTGAGCGAGATTCTGGTGGGCGCGGTTGAACCTGTGACGCAGCAGTTGGGGCTGACGGAATTCTTCCTGGGCATCATCCTCATTCCACTGATTGGCAACATCGCGGAACACCTCGTCGCGGTGGAAGTCGCGCTGAAGAACAAGATGGAACTGAGCCTGGCCGTATCGCTGGGGTCGAGCATTCAGATCGCGCTGTTCGTCGCGCCCGTGCTGGTGTTCATCAGCCTGCTGATGGGACAGCGTTTGCTGCTGGTGTTCACCGACTTTGAACTGATCGCGCTGGCAGGGGCGACACTGGTCGGCGCGCTGATCGCGCAGGATGGCGAATCGAACTGGCTGGAAGGCGCGATGCTGCTGGCGGTATATCTGATTATCGGGCTGGCGTTCTTCTTCCTGCCCGCGCACGCTTAGAGATCGTTTGAAAAGTACGGACTGCCCCTCACCCCCGCCCCTCTCCCACTCGCTTCGCGGAGGAGAGGGGAGAAGAGTCGGGTGGTGATACATCAGATATTCGGCAAAACCAACTATCATCAACTTTTCAAATGGCTTCTGAGGATTATACGCCCATCCCCGGCGAATGTTACATACCATCCGCCTGATTCACCCAGAAATTGAGGGACAACTGACGCGCCAAAACAGGTACAATACTCATATTCTAACCACACAGGATTAAAGGGTGTACAAGGGATTAATCCCCTTATCCGATAAACGGTTTAATCCGGTTAGAGGACTAACAACAGTCGCATCATTGGGACAGGCATTCATGGCGCGTATTTTCATCAATTATCGCAGGCAGGACAGTGAAGGCTACGTCGGGCGTTTATATGACCACCTGATTCAGCACTTCCAACGCGAAGATGTGTTTATCGACGTGGACAACATCAAACCCGGCGTGGATTTCGTCAAAGCGCTGGAAGAAGCCGTCGCCGCCTGTGATGTGCTGCTGGCGATCATCGGGCCGCAGTGGTTGAGCGCAACCAATGACAGCGGCGAACGACGCATTGACGAGTGGAACGACTTCGTGCGCATCGAAATCGCCAGCGCCTTAAAACTGGACAAGGCGATTATCCCGGTGCTGGTCGGGCACGCGCGGATGCCCTCGCACAAAGACCTGCCGGAAGACCTGATGCCGCTGGCACGGCGCAACGCATTTGAACTCACTCACCAGCGTTTCAGTGCTGATGTGGTGCATCTGGCGGAAATTATCAAACAGGCCGCGCCCAAAAGCCTGGCCAAGCCTGTGGCTGACCATGAAACCCTGCGCCAGAAGGAAGCCGCGCTCAAACAGGTGCGCCTTGATCTGGTGGGCGCGACAGAGTCACCGCTGTACCAGTTCCGCGTGGAAAACCGGCTGTTCCCGGTGCTGGGCGAAGGCAACGCCAACGCCAATATCATGTTCATCGGCGAATCGCCCGGCAAGACCGAAGCCGAACAGGGCAAGCCGTTCATCGGGCCATCGGGTGAAGTGCTGGCGGAAATGCTCAACAGCATCGGGCTGAAACGCGAGGACATTTTCATCACGAACCTCGTGCTGGATCGTCCGACGGAGAAGCGCGACCCGACGCCGGAAGAAATCGCGTTCTATACGCCGTTCGTGGATCGGATCATCGACATCATCCAGCCGACAGTGATTGCTACGCTGGGACGCTTCGCGATGGAATATCTGCTGAAAAAGCTGGATGTCGTGGAGAAAAAAGCCAAGATCAGCGAGGTTCACGGCAAGCTGATGAAAGCCCACCTACCCTATGGTGACATTCACGTCGTGCCGCTGTATCACCCCGCCGTTGTGCTGTACAGCGCCAGCCAGAAGGAAACGCTGAAGAAGGATTTCCAGAAGCTCAAGCTGTTTATTTAATCAATGATGCTGGTTTACCCCCTCATCCCCAACCCTTCTCCCTCGAATTCAGGGGAGAAGGGAGAAAACACAAGGCTTGTGACAGGCAGTTGTCAGGTTTCTGCTGATATGTTGAGTTCACTAGCACCAATAGTTATTTAGTGGTTAGAGACGTTTGGCCCCTCTCTAAATCGCTCCCCGCTGCGTGAAGGAGGCAGCGCGCGTTTGATTTTAACCCGTGTTAAATCATAGTTCTACGGGTGCCAACTCAGTTTCCATATGCCATTAAGTTTAGTTTGCCAGCGCCGCGCACATTGGCCTTAACCTGCCCAAAAGCCATGTTTGTTCGCGCGCAGAGCCGCCTTTTACCCGCTTTGTAGACATATCCAGCCCAGTCGTAGTACAAGTAGTGCTTGTATACGTTTGCTGTTTGGGGAGAACATCGTGCTTACAAAGTTGACACGTCTGATGATCTGGGTGGTTCTGGCGCTGACGGTTGGGCTGCTGCCGCTGTATGCGGGGCACGCGCAAAGCGAAGAACCTGATCTTTCTGCTATCAGCACCTATCTGCTGGAGCATCTGGAATCGCTGAAAGAAAATACAACGCTGCTGGTGGAAGCGGCGACCCGTTATTACGATCTTGCCGAAGCGGCAGGCTTTGATTACGCCGCGCT
Source organism: Anaerolineae bacterium (assembly GCA_046328675.1). GTDB lineage: Bacteria > Chloroflexota > Anaerolineae > Aggregatilineales > Phototrophicaceae > JACAER01. The sequence continues at coordinate 80,010 of JAXLWC010000010.1, read as the reverse complement.
GTGGGAAACTGAACAAAGCGAAGTGAGTGACGCGGTTCTTGCCGCCAAAGATGCGTGGACAGCCGCCAGCCCCCTTTATGAACAGGTAGAAGGCATTGTCGCAGGCGTGCCTACGCTTTCCGAATACGATGTAATTCTGGACGCGGGCGCTTCCGGTGAGGAAGACCCTGAAGGCGGCGTACCCTTTGACCTGACGCTGCGGGATGGACGCGTGCTGGAACGTCCCGGCAACCTGTTCGGCCTGCTCGAAGGGACGCTGTGGGCTACGCGCGCAGAGTTCAGCACTGGCATCACGGCAGATTTAGACGGTGATGGTGAACTGCAATTCGGCGAAGCGCTGCCAGAAGCTAACGCCCTGCTGGCGATGGCGGAAACGATGGACAGCTATGTTGATGAACTGCTCACTGCCGGACAGGAATGGGAACCGAACCTGACAGATGCGTTTACCGCGCTGGTGGTGATGACGCCAACGATGAGCGAATACTTTGGTTCGTGGAAAGCCTCGCGCTTCGTGATGGGCGACGAAAGCGAACAAACGGATTTCGTGGTCATCTCGCGCTTGTCGGACATTCAGGACATCCTCGGCGGTTTGATTGTGATTTACGACAACGTCAGCCCGCTGGTCGCGGAAGCCGACGCTGACCTGCATGAACAAATCGAAACGGGACTGGCTGATCTGCTGGAGTATGTGCAGAACATCTATCAAGAGGAACAGGATGGCCGCGTCTTCACCGCAGAGGAAGCCGATTTCTTTGGCTCGGAAGCACAAGATCGCGCCATGACGATTGCCGGGCAAATCACGCAAGCCGCTGCTCTGTTGAATATCACGTTACCGGAATAAATTATGCGCAAACTGCTGTTTACCTTCTGTCTTTGCTGTCTGCTGCTGGTTTCGGCAGTACACGCTCAATCGGATACAACACCACAAGCCGCAGGGGAAACTCTGCGGCAAACCCTTTTTGAGGCCCAGAGCGCGCTCATCAGCGGTGACAGCGCACAGGCCGCCGCCGACGTGCAGCAGGCTTATGACCTGTATCAAGCGAACTTCAGCAGCACGTTTGACGCTCCGGTGCTTGACGACGCGTTTGATTCGGCGCTGCTGGCGGCACAAGAGAGCGATTCGCTGCGGCTGGCGGTGGCACGCGCGGCCATCTGGACGGAAATTCTTAACTACAACACGCAGTTCGTGTTTGACGCGCTGCAAAACGGCGATGTGGAAACGGCGCGTGCCTGGCTCAACCTGCGCGAATATCGGGCGTCTACCCGTTTTTCACGTCCGGGCGCTGACGCGACTTTGGCGCTGACGAACCCGAATCTGAGCAACGAAGAACGGCTGGAGGCGGTTCAGGCCGACCTGCTTGACACGTATCAGGCACAGCTCAACAAAGCGCTGGCCGACGCCGACGATGCGAATCAGCGCGACTTCGCCATGCGCCGCGCCGAAGAAAGCAGCCTCGCGGCGGGCTACTTCGGGATTCTAGCGAGTGCCTACGGCGCACAGCGTGGAACCGACGCCCTGACGAGTGCGCAGCAGGCGTTTGCGCTGCTGGTGAACGCAGCGCTGGCCGACGATGACAGCACGTATCTGGCTGCACGCACGCAGATTGACGCCGTGCTGCAAGGTTTCCGCGCCGCGCCGCTGTCCGCAGCGGAACAAGCACGCCGCGCCGGGCAGTTAACACGGTTCCTCTCGCTGGTTCCGGTGGAATATGCGCGCGGGGTGGTTAACGGTGAAGTGATCCACGACATCGAGATTCAGGAGGCGCAAACCTTCCTCGACGGCGCGAACGCCGCGTTTGCCGATTTGCAACCGACGCTGGCAGGCCTGGACGCAGAGGCCGCCGCACACGCCGCCGAACTACTCAGCAGCGTGCAGACGCAGATTGACACGGCAGCCGACCCCAACAGCCTGCAAAGCACGATTGACGAAATCAGCGGTATTTTCAACGCGCTGTTCCCTGACGAATGGCGCAACGTCAACACCGACTCAGATGTCGATGTCGTGCTGTCGGTGCTTGAGCAGGTGAGCGCCGCCGCACAGCAGGGCGAATACACGCTGGCGGAGTCGTCGCGCCTCGAAGCCTACGCGCTGCTGGAACTGGGCATCGAACAGCGTTTGCGCGGGTTCGCCCCTGAGCAAGCCGCGTACATCGAAAGCCTTTTCTGGCAGGGTACCGAACAGCAGCCGGGATTATCCACGCTTATCGCGGAGCAGGCGTCTGCCAACCAGATCAGTACTGCCGTCAGCATACTGAGTTCAGCGCTCTCTGACGCGCAAGCGGTCATCAATGCCAGCCGCAGCGCCCCGCAAGCCGTTGCCGGAAACGCGGCAGTGATCGTCTTCCGCGAAGGGTTGGAAGCGGTGCTGATTCTGGCGTCACTGCTGGCGAGCCTGCGCACCGTCGAGGAACGCGCGTACCGCCGCCCGCTGGTGATGGGCGCGGCGCTGGCCTTCGTCGCCAGTGTGGTGACGTGGGTGGTGGCGCAAATGCTGCTGACTGCCCTGCTGCCACTGGGCGAACGGCTGGAAGCGATTGTCTCGCTGATCGCGATTGGCGTGCTGCTGCTGATTACCAACTGGTTCTTCCACAAGGTTTACTGGACAGGCTGGATGGCGAACTTCCACGCCAAGAAGCGCCAGATCATCGGCGGCGTAGTGGTGGTCAGCATCAGCCAGACGGTTGGCTTAGTGATCCTGGGCTTCACCAGCATCTACCGCGAAGGCTTTGAAACGGTGCTGTTCCTGCAATCGCTGGTGCTGGAAGCAGGCATTGGCATCGTGCTGGAAGGCGTCGTGCTGGGGCTGATCGGCGTGGCTATCGTCGGCTACATCACCTTCGCGCTGCAAGTGCGCCTGCCCTATAAGAAGATGCTGATTGTCACGGGGATTATGATCGGCTTCGTGCTGCTGACGATGGTCGGCAACACCGTACACGTCATGCAGTCGGTGGGCTGGCTGCCGATTAGCTCGATACAGGGCTTGTTTATCCCCTATTGGATGGGCCAGTGGTTCGGCCTGTTCGCGACGTGGCAGGGTATCGGGCTGCAAGTCCTGGCGGGGGCGTTCGTCATTGGCAGCTACTTCCTCGCCGAGCACCAGAACAGCGGGAAACGGCGCGTTGGTGAGCGTCAGACCGCATCGGCATAAGCAAGCACGCACTCTGTGTAGTCATTTGTAGGGGCATGGCACGCCACGCCCCCACTCCTGTATTCCTCTATAAGCTAACGGCTAAGAGCCTGTTTTAGACAAGAAATGTCGCGCAAGAAACTAACAACCCCTATCCCCCGATTTCGAGGGAAGGGGAGAAATGCGGTAGCGCACGCCGTTTTAAAGCGTGATTCCGCTGACGGGGAGTGGTTGGAGAGGCGTTCAGTACACAAGATAGATTTTATAAAACACGCTCTAACCGCTAACCGCTAGTCGTTGGCGATGAACACCGACTTGAGTTCGCTGTAGTGTTCCAGCGCCGCCATGCCCTGTTCACGGCCCAGCCCGCTTTGTTTCATGCCGCCGAAGGGTGCTTCGATATGCACGCTGCTGCTGCTGTTGACCGAGAGCATCCCGGTTTCCACCGCGCGCGCTACCCGCAGCGCCCGCCCGATGTCACGCGTCCACAGCGAGCCGGACAGCCCGTACTCGGTGTCGTTGGCAAAACGAATCGCTTCGGCTTCGCCATCAAAGGGCATATTGCTCATCGGGGCTGAGCGCCGTGTGGGCAAATAATGGCAGATCGGACTGCGGGACTCGAACTGACGCAGGATGGCACCATTGGGCGCGCCAATGGTGAAGATACCGCTGAGGCGTGAAGGCTGTCCGTATTCAAGTGAAGTGCTGATACTGGACATCGTAGGTGTGAGACGCCCGGCACTGTCCACCGTCGGCCATAAGGCACAGGGTAATAGCGGAATGTCTCTTGCCCGGCAGTCGTGGCTGTGTCTTCTTCAATAACGTTCGATTGGTCGTATTGGGAGACGAGCGAACCATCGGGTGCGTAAACCTGTATGCCACCGGACACAAGGTCCAGCGAACCCGTTCCCCGGCTGACCGCCTTAGGTATGCACAATGTTTCCCTCAGGGTCAGCGGCGATGCCGCCGATAATATATTGATTGTTCCCCGGAAAGTTACGCTGTATAAGGAAGCTGCTTTCAAGCGCCGTCGGCGTTAAAGGCATAAATCTGCCCTGTGTAATAGCCATCAATGGCATACAGGATGTCGTTGACTTTATCGTAGGCAACACTCTGGAATGCCGCGCCTTCGAGACCCTCCAGTAGTCGTGTGGATCAGCGACCACTCCGCGTCGTAAACGTTGATGGCAGCGGGGTCATTCGCTGCGACATATAGAGTGTCTGATGTACTCAACGCAATACCGCTTCTGATGCTGCCAAAAGGTTTCCCTCCGCATCCGCTTCATGCACGGCAATTAATTCGCCAAAATGGTTAAATTCCGAAATATGCTGATAGCCATCGGCCACAAGGATATTGCCTTCCGCTGTGACCGCCAGCCCGCCGATACTCTCTGTTGTGCCGGGAACTCCGCCTGCACTTCCGCCAAAAGAAAAATAGATAATCCGCTGCGTCTACATCACCCACATCCTGCGCCGAAACACCCGTTAAAGACAACATCCCAAACACCAGAATCAAAATACCAATGCCAATGCGTTTCATTGCCCATTCATCCTTATAGTTGAAGATGAGAAACCCGTAAGCAGCGGTAGGTACCCTTTCAAGCTTAGCATGAATTATCATTACGCGATAGGCAGCGGCAGCGAATCATGAAGCAGCAGCCTGAGACTGCCAGCTTTTGAGAAACTAACGGAGATCGTCAATCGTTGGCGATGAACACCGACTTGAGTTCGCTGTAGTGTTCCAGCGCCGCCATGCCCTGTTCACGGCAGCCCGCTTTGTTTCATGCCGCCGAAGGGTGCTTCGATATGCACGCTGCTGCTGCTGTTGACGGACAGCATCCCGGTTTCCACCGCGCGCGCTACCCGCAGCGCCCGCCCGATGTCACGCGTCCACAGCGAGCCGGACAGCCCGTACTCGGTGTCGTTGGCAAAACGGATCGCTTCGGCTTCGCCATCAAAGGGCATAATGGCCACCACAGGGCCAAAGATTTCTTCCTTGACGATACGCATCCCGGCTTTGACATCGACGTAGACGGCAGGCGTCAGGTAGTTGCCCTTCGCCAGTTCGCCGTTGGGCATTTCGCCGCCGCACAGACGTTTCGCGCCTTCGCTGTCACCGATGTGGATGTAGTTCAGCACGCTTTCACGATGCTGTGGCGTGATCAGCGGCCCCATTTCGGTAGATTCGTCGGCGGGGCTGCCGACCTTCACCGTTTTGGCGCGCGCGGTGAAGCGTTCGACGAACTCATCATACAGCGGACGCTCGACCAGAATGCGGCTGCGCGAACAACAGTCCTGCCCGGCGTTGTCGTAGACTGACCACAGCGAGGACTCGATGCACACATCAAGGTTGGCGTCGGCAAAGACGATGTTGGCGGACTTGCCGCCGAGTTCCAGCGAGACGCGCTTGATGCCATCGGCGGCCTGCTTCATCACGCCGACGCCGATTTCCGTTGAACCCGTGAAGGAAATCTTGCGCACCAGTGGATGCGTGACCAGCGCGCTGCCTGCCACACCGCCGGAGCCTGTAATCACGTTGAGCACGCCTTCCGGTAAGCCTGCTTCCAGCACGAGGTCAGCGAGCGCCAGTGCCGACAGCGGCGTCGCGCTGGCAGGCTTGACGACGACAGTGTTGCCCATCGCCAGCGCCGGGGCGATTTTCCAGCCGGCAATCACCAGCGGGAAGTTCCAGGGCACAATCAGCGCGCACACCCCCAGCGGCTCGCGGAAGGTCATGTGCGTGCCGTTGGCGTTGACCGGGATGGTCTGCCCGTGAATCTTGTTGACCGCGCCCGCGTAATATTCAAAGCAGTTGGCGACGATGCCGATTTCGCCGCGTGCCGCCGCAATCGGTTTGCCACCGTTGGCCGATTCGATTTGCGCCAGCATTTCGCTTTTCTCGCGAATTAAATTGGCGATGCGCTGGAGGATTTGTCCACGTTCGCGTGTGCGGATATTTTTCCACGCGCCTTCGGTGTAGCGTGCGTGGGCAGTCTTGACGGCGGTATCGACATCCGCTGCCGTCGCCTGCGCGACATGGGCGATGACTGCGCCCGACGCGGGGTTATAGGCATTGGCCGTTTTGCCCTCGGCGCTGGCGGTGCGCTTGCCACCCACTGCCAGTCCTTCAAAGGGAATTGCTGCGGAAACCATACTTTGTACTCCTGAGGTGCTGAAAATGAAATTCTACAAGCTGCGAATATCTGTAGAGACAAGGTGTGCCCTGCCCCTACCTTCAAATCAATGCGCGTCACTCTAAGTTCGCGTGGCGCGTGAACATCTGCTCCGATGTCAGGTTCAGTTCGTCCATAAGCTGCATAACGATGATGTCCAGCGTAATCAGCAGCGCTTGTTCAAACAGGTTGGCCATCGGCTGTATCGAGCCGCCAGCACTGGAAATTTTAGGCGATGCGGCGGGAATTTGCACGACCAGTTCTGCTTGTGTGCCAATGGGCGAGTGCGGCGCGGTAGTCAGCAGCGCAATGGCAGCACCCAACGTTTTGGCGCGCGTCACATACTGCACCAGTGAGGCTGTGCCCCCGGAGCCAGAGCCGACAATCAGCAAATCGCCTGCGGTAATGGCTGGTGTGGTCACCTCGTCCAGCACATACACCGTGAAACCCATGTGCATCAGGCGCATGGCGAAGGCGCGCATCTGCAAGCCGCTGCGTCCCTTGCCCGTGATAAACACCCGCCTGGCGCGGCGAATGGCTGCGCGCAGCGCGTCCAGCTCGGCGGAATTAATCAGGCGCAATGCGGCGTCGAGTTCGGCGATGATGGCTGTCACCCGTTCAGCGTAAGTTTTCATCGGCGTGAATCCTTTCGTAGATGGCGCGGGCAGCCTGCGGTGGATTGGCCGCGCGGGTAATCGCCCCACCGACGACCACAATCTCCGGCCTGAGTGCCAGCACCGCGTCCAGCGTTTCGAGTTTGATGCCGCCTGCCGCCGCCAGCGGGCCTACGGGAAACTGCTGCCGCAGTTCGCGCAAGTGTGCCAACGGGGTTTCGTGCGTGCTCTGCTGGTCAAACGCCGTATGCACACAGAGGTAATCGCAGCCCAGCGCTAGAAGCTGCCACGCACGCGCCGCCATGTCCGGCACCTGCATCATATCGGCCAGCACCTGCCTGCCATAACGCCGCGCTGCCTTGACCGCGCCTGCAATCGTGCTGTCGTGAGCGACGGCCAAGACCGTTACAAGGTCTGCGCCCGCCTCAAAGGCAATCGCGGCTTCTTCTGCGCCAGCGTCCATGATTTTGAGGTCGGCCAGCAGCGGCAGGGCGGGAAACCGTTGGCGAAGCTGACGCACGGCACCCACCCCTTCGCGGTAGAGCAGCGGCGTGCCGATTTCAGCGATGTCGAGGTAGGGATGTACCTGCTGGAGCAGCGCGAGACTGTCCGCCAGTTCACCATCTAACGCAAGCTGAAGCTTCATATGATACGACGCGCGTCCATTGTGTTTAATCCAGTACGCAGAAATGCAAAAATTTGAACCGCCAGGAAGGATAGGTGACTAATGCAAGCTATTTAAACGTGCGCCAGAACCTCATCCCCTAGCCCATCTTTACAAGGATAGGCATTTTGTGAAGCGAAAAGGCAGGCAGGCGAATGGGCGCGTTTGGCCTCACCCTAAATCCCTCTCCCCGCTAAAAGCGTAACTGTAAGGAAGCTCCTCTGGGCGGAGGAGAGGGACTTCCAAACACGGTGCTGTGGAGCGACGAATGTTGAAGTTGACATAAGAGGAGAGTGAGTTTGAGTAAAGGCACCTACCGAACATTAAAGACCTACCCTTGTCAACATGGAACGATCACTGTGCCACCATGATAAAGTCGAGAAACAATCTGTCGCCGTTGGGCTGGCCGTTTTCCAGCACCACCATGCGCGCCTTGTCCAGCCCCTGATAAGCGCCTATGGAAATCGAGTAGCGTCCGGCAATCAGCGTTTGCGGCAGTTCGACGTAGGTGACCTGAATCAGAATGTCACGCGGGAACAGGTGATCGGCGCGGGCGCTGATGACATCCCGCTGGGCATCGACGGCGGCGGGGTCGGCAAGGATGTGGGTGAACAGCAGAATGTCCGGCGGGATGACGCCGTCGATACGCCAGTAGGTGACGACGGTTACGGTGTCGCCGGGACGAAAGGTCGTTATGGACTGCGGCTGATAACCGAGGAAGGTGATCTTGCCGCCGAACTGTACAGGCAGCAGCGCAGGCGCAAAGCCCCCCGGCAAATCCGGCGAATAGCTGACAGGCAGCGTCGTCGTGAAGCGCCCCACCGTATCGGCGACCATCGCCGACACATCGAGAATTAGCACCGAACCTTCAGGAATTCCCGGCTCGGTGACAGGTTCAGCGCGGCTTAACCAGAGCACGCAGCGCGGGGTCCATCCTGTCCACCAGCGTAGGATCGGTCAGGATAACTTGCTGGCGTTCGCCGCCGTTGGCTAACACCAGCCCGCTGAGGCAATCAGCGAAGCGGACGAAGGTATCGGCGCGGTGCATCATTTGCAGCAGGAGCGCGGTGTCCGGGTCTTCGAGATTCTGATAGGAAGGGATTGAGCGACGGCGCGCAAATCACCGTCGGAATGGAGATCGGCGGTGCGATCCACGTAGTTGGCGATGGCACTGACGCGTTGTAGACCTCGCGCATCTCCGGCAACTGTGCCCAGGTGGTGAAAAAGTCGCGGGCAGTCCAGACAAGGTTGGCTGCCAGCAGGATGACCACGCCAGCAACGCCAACGATTTGCATCGTGCGGCGCAGGCTGCTGTAAATGGTTTTTGATGCCCACCGCGAAAAACAGCGCCAGCAGCGGCAGCAGCGCCGAATACGACGGGAAATAGGGGCTGTTACGCGCCAGCAGCACCGACGGCAGCAGGGCGACGGCAGCAATCAGCGGCAGGGCATAACGCGGCAGCCGCCAGTAACGCACAGCCGTAACGATGCCTATCACCACGAGAAAGCCGCTGATGAGGTCAATCAATGGGCGTCCGGGCAAGTTGTAGGCGGGGTTCTGGTCGCCGACGAAAAAGATGCCGCTGACCGCCGCCCACAAGGTTTCGAGCAGCGGACGCACCGACTGGTTGTAGGAATCGAGCAAACGCTGTGCGCCGCCTAAATTGGGCTGGCGAATGCTGGAAAGCAGATAAGGCATGATGATGATAATCATGACCAGCACGGCGAAACTGGTGTAGTTAAGCGTGCGGCGGCCCATCGGCTGGCGGGACAACAGCATGTAAATGATGAAGGCCACACTGAACAAGGTGATGGCAAAACCCACCGGATGCGTGTAGAACGCCAGACCCAGCACCACCCCTAAAGCGGCAAAGGGAATCGTCGTGGGTGGGCGGTGGCGGCGATCCTGCTGATAGACGGGGAACGCGCGGGCAATGGCCAGCATGGCCCCGGCGACGAGCATGGGCACGAACACCTCACGCGAGATGGTACGCGAGAGGATGATGGGGAACATCGCCACCGCCAGCAGCCCCAGCGCGGCAACCCCCGGCAGCGGGCCATACAAGCGCGCGGCGAGGGCATAGACCAGCGCCAGCGTCAGCAGGCCAGCCCACACCGAGAGGATGTGATAACCAATCATGCCGCTGCCCAGCACGGCGGTCACGGCGGCCAGCACCATATGGTACAAGCCTTCGCGCCCTTCGTCGCCGAGGTTGTAGAACACTTCCACCTGCCCGCGCCGGATATCGTCGGCGATGCGAATGTCGGTGATTTCGACGGCGTGCAAGCCGGGTGGTATTTCAATTAACTGCCAGAGGCGCAAGCCTGCCGCAATGAGCAGGATCAGCACCGCCAGCCAGAAACTCATACGAGTCGACAATGATGGCTCCTTTTGGCTCACTGCTGGGCCTCATGACAGGGGTCAGCAATCAGCCGTTCATGATCTAGAATCTCTCTGTAAACTGGACTTGTGCGGCTGCCGCGTTTCAGCGGGAAGTCAGTGGATGCAAGTTTAAAATTAATCCGGGAAGGGAAGGTTTACCCCTCTCCCTAACCCTCTCCCCGCAAGCGGAGAGAGGGAACCGTGCTGCTGCGTTAGTCGCGGTTACCGGATTTAAAAGTTAAGCTGCATAAACCGACTGGAACCCGCCGAGGAATGGCGTCTGTCAGATCGCCATCCGATGTTCAATACTGGTTTACAGACAGATACTTCATAAAACAATATTTTGAAGTTTTTTCACAGTCCCTACAGTTCAAAATCAACGACTTAAGGGTTTCGTCCAGACCAGCGAATAACGCCATAACAGGTGTACTCGTACCTGTGCGCCAGGAAGCACCGCAGCGCTGACACGCCGCACCTCGGCCAGCGTGGGGTAGACATCGTGTTGGCCGTGCGCTTCCCACGCCGCCTGCGCTTCCGGCGAGTCCTTCAGCCGCCCGGTTTTCACCAGTTTGTAGTACGCATTGACGACAACCGCCGCCGCGTTCGGTGCAAGGTTCGCCATATTGAGCGCCTCGTGATACAAGTCCAGCACCAGCAGCGTGCCGCCGGGTTTTAACGCCTGTGCCGCTTTCGCCAGTATCTCCGCCAACGGCAAATGATGCAGCGTGGCAATCGAGGCGATACAGTCGAAGTGTGCTGGCGGCAACTCCCGGTGGAGGATGTCGGCTACTTCAAAGTCGATATGACGATACGCCTGTGCGCGCTGCTTTGCAAGGCGAATCATCTCCGGTGATAAATCGAGCGCCAGCACATGCTGCGCACGCTGTGCAAGCTGGCGCGAAAACAAGCCCGTGCCGCAGCCGATTTCCAGCGCGTCGTTGATATGGGCTGGAAGCTGCTTCAGCAGGAAGGCGTGATAGTGGCTGTTGTGCGACCACTCGTCGGTTGAAAACTGCGCGATGCGGTCAAAGTCCGCCCGAACACTGTCCACTGCTTCTGTCATCTATTGTCCCACGTCCGGCGCGTGTGAACCTGACGTTCGCTGCGCGTCTGCCACACGATTCGCCACCTGTTCCCCTCACCCCTAGCCCCTCTCCCACTCGCTTCGCGGAGGAGAGGGGAGAGACAAGGCGTGATTGCTATCGTTATCGAATTTCCAAGTTAAGCCGCATCAGGATAAGAAACATACAGCTAACAGGGAATTCCCTAAAGCGCGCCTGCCCAGGCGCTGAAGGCCAGCACCAGCACCCCCAGCGCTACATTGAGCCATGTCAGGCGCAGTTCGCGGCGGCGCAGGCGTGTCCACTCCTCGGTGTCGCCTTTGCCGCGTTCGACCAGCAGGCTGACGCGTTCCAGCGCAGGTGCGACGAGATACTGTAAGGCCAAGCCCGACACGATCATGCCGCCAATCGTCAGGTGCTTGAGCAGCATGACGACGCTCCATGTGTTGGTGATCTGTAGTATACCGTTATAGTTGGGGTCAAGCGACATCTGCGTCAGGCCGGTCACGATCAGCACGGCCAGCGCGAGGTTGCTTAACGGCGTAAAACGTTTGCGCAGGCGCGTCAGCAGCGTATAGAGCGCAGGCTGATTTTCCAGCGCGCGGCGCACTTCGGGAAAGACCAGAATCGAGAGCGTCACCAGACCGCCAATCCAGATGACGGTGGACATCAGATGAAAGAAGAGGCTGATGGCAAGAATGGTTTTGTTGTCCATAGTGATGTAAACCTATCGGGCTGCGGGCGAACCAGAGCAGATTACCCCCTCATCCCCAACCCTTCTCCCCCGATTTCAGGGGAGAAGGGAGCAAATCGCGTTCACCGGCTCGCCGACCTATCAAAATCATCCGATCCATGTGAACCGCTGCCGCTTCCCTCCCTATGCTTTGTAGAGAGGAATAAGGGATGGTGCAAGCTGCTATCCGCTACAGAGTTGCCCAGTACGTTATTCGGGCGTGACGTAAGCGGCGGTGATGCCACCATCGACGAGGAATTCCGTCCCGGTGACATACGAGGACTCGTCGGACGCCAGATAGAGCGCGGCGTAGGCGATTTCCTTGGCTTCGCCAAAGCGTCCCATCGGCACATGCACGAGGCGGCGCTGTTTCTTGGCGTCGGTGTTGAGGAAGGCCATCAGCAGTTCGGTGCGCAGCGGGCCGGGGCACAACGCGTTGACGCGGATATTTTCGCGGGCGTGGATGACCGCCAGTTCGCGGGTCATCGAGAGCACGCCGCCCTTGCTGGCCGTGTACGCCAACTGAGGTGTGGCCGCGCCGAGGATGGCGACAAACGAGGCGGTGTTGATGATCGAGCCGCCGCCCGCACGCTTGAGCGCCGGAATGCCGTACTTGCAGCCGAGGAACACGCCCTTGAGGTTAATGGCCATCGTCAAATCCCACACCGACTCCTCGGTGGTCATGGCGTTGTCGTCGCTGCTGTGCATGATGCCAGCGTTGTTGAACAGAATGTTGAGCTTGCCGAAGGTCTTTTCGGCGACGCTGACCATATTTTCGCAGTCAGCGGCTTTGGAGACATCGGCGTGGGCATAGGTCGCCTTGCCGCCAGCCGCCTGAATATCGGCGACGGTCTGCGCGCCGTCCTTGTCGTTGACATCGGCGCAGACGACGCTGGCGCCTTCCTTGGCGAACAGCAGCGCGGTTTCGCGCCCGATGCCGCTGGATGCGCCGGTAATCAGCGCGACTTTATCCTGTAAACGCATGGTAGGTACTCCTGAGGTGCATCAAAAAATAATGTGGCGAGGATTATACCAGTTTACGGGTAGATGCTAGACCACAAAAGATTGCGCGAGACCCAATCCTGCAAGGTGAACATTTCCTCGTAGTGTTCGGCGAAGACCTCCGGCGAACAGGCATCCCAGTGCAAACGCGGCTCCAACACTGCCCACGCCTGTGCTAACTGCTCCCAGGCGATGTAATCCACGAGCATGGCATACATCTCGGCGCTGGGCAGGACGCAAACGGCGTCATCCGGCAGGCTGTTCCAGAAGGCGCTGACGGCGGGATAATAGTCATCGCCAAGCGTGCTGGAAATGTTGACGTAAGCCGTGCCATTCCAGCCGAAGTAACGGTGAAAGTTCATTGCTCTTTTTCCAGCAGTAAAAATAGGTATGTCCCGCAGCCCCATGCCTCTTCGAGAATACCATCGGTTAGGATCGACCAGACGACGGATACTAACAGAGGATGAAACGGCGTGATGTCTGCCACATAGCCGCCGGGCTGGATTTCGAGAAGCATACCGAAATGGACGATACATGCCATTCCCATCCATAATCTATGGCGAGATCAGGAAGCCGTTGCCGTTGCGATCCATAAATCCACCCAGATAGTCATCATATGAGCCAGTGTTGTAGACATAGGCATAGCTGTTAAAACTCATGATGTAGTTGTGGGTTGCCACAATCGGGTCTGGAATATAAACAACAGTGCCATCTGGCAAAATACGAAACATCATGAAACGGGTATGGGGAAAATAAAGCCTATCGCGTGCGATGATAGCGACATATACCCCCTCGTAGATCACACGCTCTACCTGCAACTCCAGCGGAAATTTGTGGTTAAATAGGGATGGTCAACTCCATTGGTGAATTCGATGTAGTGCCTTGCCGCCCTCAGCAGCCATCCTCGACAAAATTCGTCAGTTCAGGATGACTGAAGCGGGCACAATATTCGAATTCCCGCCACCAGTAGTGCCGCATTGCTCTGCGTGATCTGCATCAATGTCGGGTATGGCGTGAGGGTTTCTGCTTGTGCTGTCTCTGTGGCGCCCACGATGTTGGGTTGCCCGGAGTTGATCGGCATCCAGCAGAGGGCGTATTCCAGCCTGACTTGTGGCCGTCTGTAGGAACGCAGAAGCTGCCGTCGCGCCCGCAATGACCTGCGTCGCCCTGAGATCTGGTCGAGGACAGGAGTCGGCGTCAGCGCGTAACTCGTGGCGGTCTGCATCGCAGCAGCGGTTGCCGTCGCCTTCGCTGACTTCCGTCGCACGCCTCTTGACTTATCTTGTCGGCGTATTCGTTAGGCAGATATGGTCGCGCCACGATGGCAGTTACCGTCGCACCTTCGATGATTTCTGTCGCGCGCTGCTGGTCTTCATTGAGCGTACTCGTCGGGCAGGCGTTGGCCGCGCAATAGGTGGCGGTTGCGTTGGCAGTTGCCGTGCTATTGGGGTCAGGCGTCGCGGTGATGACCATAACCACGACCTCTGGCTCAGTGGGAGTTGTGGTGGGCAGCGGCGTCAGCGTTGGCGATGGGGCCGTCGCCGCTGTGCCGCACGCTGCCAGCAGTGCCAGCAGCAGTGCCAAGGTGCTGAAAATGAGGACGCGCACGCGCGTGGAGCATAGAGTTGACCTTTCTATCGTTCAGGGTGTGGGGGCTGCCATCGGCGACCTACTCAGCGCGAAAAAGAGCGTGGGGGTGGGCGTAGCCAAAAGTGGGGCAAGCGGTGTGAGCACGGCGAGTCCGCTGAAATTGGTACTGGCAATCGCAGTTGCTGTTAACCCCAGTGGGGTTAAGGTATTGAAAGGGGAAAAGATATTCATCATCATATACAGCACGACAGCACACAGCGCGAGCAGCAGCGCAGCGCGGACGCTGCATCCCCACAACAGCAGGCGGCGCAGTGGAGGTTCGGACATGGTTGGTGCCAATCCGATCATCTCAGGTATTCGACAAGATTTTTCATTTCATCAGGAGTGTACACTCCATGTATCAATTCGAGGAACTTAACCCACTCTCCGATTTTATGCTTGTGTTGTTGGCCGAATACGATACCTGCGTGTTCCTTCCCCGCAGTCGCTAAATCAACGTAGTCGGCATCATGAGTACACAACACGTACCCCATCGAAGTCGCACGTTCCAGATGATTGATATCTGTATCGCCTAACAACCCCAATTCGAGAACCGTAATTGCTTCGATTCCGCGCCGTTTTAACTGGTCAGCGATGGCAATCTGCATGTTCTAGAAGCGAACGTTCATTGCCGACCCGTTTATCTTTCAGTTCTTCTGCCCGGCGAATCTGTGCCCGAATTTGCTCATCCATCTCATGCTTATGATCGTAGTAGTACGAGAGAGCAGCATAGACTTGTGACAAGCTCAGACCATACCATGCGGCAATACCATCAGCCTCTTCGCCATGATATATCTTCGTGATTGCTACATCAGCGACAGTCACCGTCGTGCCGACAATGTATGGACGGCCTTTACGAACTTTTGGGTTAATAGCAATCAGGTTAATACTTTGAATGGTTTCCATCGTTCTTTCTCCTCCCTTCTATCATACGCCATTTTGGGATTCTGCTGACATCCCTCATTGCTCGCAACATTCTATTACACCCTACATTAAGGTTTAATTGAAGCGCAAATGAAGGCGTTTTTGTGCTTGTGGTAAGGATGTGGGGTTGCGGGGGAGGGCTTAGCGGTGCTAAGCCCCTACAGGAGCGCGCGGCAGCTTAACACGCAAGAATTGTGCATTGTTGGCTAAAGACTGGAGACTAACGACGGTTCCACGCGCAAAGGCGAACGCGGCGAACAGCGTTTGCCGCCGCGTGACGTTTGTCGGGCGTGCGCTGGGCGACAAAAAGGGGAGCACTGCTGCCCCTTGTGGTTTGATTAAGAAGCTATCTGTAAAGCGGAATTTTTGCGGTTGTAACGCCAGAAGCTAAAGAGGCTTGTCCGGTAATGGGAATGGTCGCGTTGGGGACGCCACCAGTTCAAAACTGGTGGCTATCTTGTTGGAAACCCACTGAAGGGGTTGTTCTCAGGCTGCGTCACAGATCAAATAGCGGCGGCAAGGGTCTCTCAGTTGAACTCGCGTTGAGTTTTGAAGTTGACGTAAGGCTCGTGAAAGCCTGATGGATTACCGGACAAGCCTTAAAGCCATCCGGCTACCGGGTTTCGGCGGGAAGTCGGTTAAAACCGACTCGAACCCGCCGAGAAATACAACGCGTCCATCAACTGCCTGACACTCAGGCGAGGTTTACGGATCGCTACTAAATCTGTTCAAAGTAACGTTTGCGTTCCCAGTCGGTGACCGCTTTGTCGTACAGCGTCTGCTCTGTCTTGAAGTGATGCAGGTAGTGGTCAATCACATCATCACCAAAGGCCGAGCGCGCGAACTTGCTGCCTTCCAGCCCGTCGATGGCTTCCCGCAGCGAACGCGGCACCTGCGGCAGCGTCTTCGAGGCATAGACATCGCCCTCGAAAATTGCAGGCGGTTCAATCTTGTTGCGGATACCGTCGAGGCCGGAGGCCAGCGCCGCCGCATACGCCAGATAAGGGTTGATGTCCGCGCCGGGGATGCGGGACTCGATGCGCAGCGACTTTTCGTGGCCGACGACGCGGAAGCCTGCCGTGCGGTTGTCATAGCTCCAGGCGATGCCCGTTGGTGCCCACGACGCCGACTGATAACGCTTGTAGGAGTTGATGGTCGGCGCGTAGAAGGGCATCATCTCGCGGGCGTGGGCGATCCAGCCGCCGAGGAACCAGCGAAACTCGTTGGAAGTGCCTTTCACCGGGCCGACTGCTTTTTTGCCCGCGAACTTGTTGGTCGTCAGGTCTTTGTCCCACAGGCTGACATGCAGATGGCTGCTGGAACCGGCGTAGTTCGGGTCAAACTTGGCCATGAAGGTGACCGCCAGCCCGACCTGGTGCGCGATGTCCTTGAAGGCCTGCTTGTAGACGGTGTGACGGTCTGCCATCGTCAGCACATTGGCATAACGAATGTTCAGTTCGTGCTGGCCGGGACCCCATTCGCCCTTGCTGAATTCCACAGGGACGCCGCTGGCCGACAGATGCTTGCGTGCCGCCGCGTTCAGCACTTCCTCGCGCCCGCCTTGCAGGATGTGATAGTCTTCGATGTAGTTGCCAAAGAGTTTAAGGTCCGCATAGTGCTTGTCGTGGGCAGTCTCGTAAGTCTCCTTGAAGATGAAGTACTCCAATTCGGAAGACCCCTGCGCGACGTAGCCCATTTTGGCGGCGGCTTCCACCTGGTTAATCAGGATGCTGCGCGGCGCAACATCGACATAGCTGTGGGTCTTTTCATCCTTCACGTCGCAGATGACCAGCGCTGATTTGTCCAGCCATGACGCCATGCGCAGGGTGCTTAAGTCGGGAACACAGTGGAAATCGCCGTAGCCCAGTTCCCAGTTGGCGAACTTGTAGCCGGGGATTGGCTCCATCGCCATGTCCACCGTGAGCAGGTAATCGCAAGCGTGCATCCCGGACTCTGCTGTATGTTCGAGAAAGAATTCTCCGGTGACACGCTTGCCCATCAGGCGTCCCTGCATGTCGGAAAAGACCGTAATGACCGTTTCGATCTCGCCCATGCCGATTTTCTGGCGAAGCTGCTCCAACGTTAACATGCCACGAACTTCATTAGGCATAAAAAACTCCCTGGTGCGCAATAGTTAAATAAGCACTTTTCCCCAAGCAGGGGTGAAGCGCGGGATTATAACGCTGATTGCAAGATTACCAAGATGAGGAATCAGGGCAGGACACTAAGCCCTTCTCCAAACCTCCACTTCGTGCGTCCGGGGTTTGAGCGTAGTGCAAGGCTCGACTCACGGAGAGGGGCTTAAAACGGGTTCGGGTGGACGAGTGGTTGCCGTGAGAATGCGTTGAGAGCACTGCGGTTTTGCGGTGGGTTTGAGGCGAAGCGTTAAAAACCTACCCTTGTAAAGGGGTTAACCGCTCCCCCCACCGGACAGCGCTCTAGTCCCCCTGATTCCACAGCGACCACAGCGCCACCGCTGAGAAGGCATAGCCCACTGCCGCGATTACGCCGTCGCCGTGCAGGTAGAACAGGGTGGACGTGACCAGCATCGAACCGAACATCACCGCCTGCGTCGTGCGCCGCGACTGGGCCTCAAGGCGATTGAGCAGCTTGCGATAGGCGGCGTCCGGCGAAGTCTGAACATGCAGATCGCCGCGTTCCAGCCGTTCCAGCAGTTGGTTAGCGCGCGCCGGGAACGTGCTGCGTAACAGGCTGTTGCCGACTTCCGTCAAGGCTGCCGCGCCGTTGCCGTTGAACAGCGTTTGCATCAGCGGCACGCCGAAAATGTTGATGTCGGGGAAATTGGAGGACGCGCCGTTGCCATTGGCGCTCACGCCCAACCCTTGCGCCAGCAGTTTCTGCGCATACGGCTGAAGCTCGTGCCAGGGGTTAAACGTCGGGTCGAGGCTGGTCGCTAAGCCGCTGAGAATGCCCATCGCCCGCCCCAGATAGATGAAGTCCTGCGGCAGATAAAACGGCATGGCGTAAATCAGATCGTTGAACTCTGAGCCTAACTCTGCCACATCTTTGTATTCGATATTTTTCAGTTGGGACATGTTCATGCCCCACACCTGATTAAACGTCGCCTCGCTGGCTTCGATGATGCGTTCCATGTCGGCGTCCGGCAGCAGCAGCCCCAGTTCCTTATAGCCCATCACCAGCTTGCGCGCGTCGCGTGACAGCACCGCCGTCAGCGTCGTCACCATGCCGTTGGCGATCTGCGGCGTCAGCGTGCCCGTCATGCCAAAGTCGATAAAAATCAGGTAGAACGGACGCCCGTTTTTGCCAAAATCCATCTTTTCGTCATCCACAGGCAGCGGATAGACGAACAGGTTGCCGGGGTGTGCGTCCGCGTGGAAAAAATGCTGCTCAAAGACCATTTTGAGGTAGCTGTCCATCAGCCGCTGCGCCACGATTTTGCGGTTGATACCCGCCTTCTCTATCGCGGCGAAATCGTTGATCTTGATAGAGGTCACATCCTCCATCGTAATCACCTCGTCGCTGCTGAACTGGTGATACATCGTGGGGATATAGATGCCCATGTCGTCTTTGAATATGGCGGCGAAGCGTTCAGCGTTGCGCGCTTCCTGTTCATACGACAGTTCCTGCACCAGCACCCGCCCGAATTCCTCGACCAGCGAAGGTACGTTAGCGCGCCGTGCGATATAGCGGATGCGCATGGCATAGCCGCCGACGACTCGTAAGGCCGCGAGGTCGGTATAGCAGATGTCGCGGATGCCGGGGCGCTGCACTTTGACGACGACGCGCTCGCCGTTTTTCAGCCGCGCGCGGTATACCTGACCCAGTGACGCGGCGGCCACAGGCGTCTCGTTGAACCACTGAAAATGGTTGTTGATCGCGCCGAGGTCACGCTCAATCACCGGACGGATTTTCTCGAACGGTGCGCTCGGCACTTCGTCCTGAAGGCTTGCCAGTTCCTGAATGATTTCTTCGGGCAGCACGTCGATGCGTGTAGAGATGAACTGTCCCAGCTTAATATGCAGCGCGCCCATCGTCACGGCGAAGTTGCGATATTCATGGGCGTAGCGCCGCATCCGCTGGTTGTGCCCACGCATCACGAACTCATTGCCGAACACGCGCTGCACGAAGATATACCAGAACAGCACCCGCCCGAACAGCCACCACGCGAACACAATCGTACGCATGAAGCGCAGTTGCATCCGCAGCGAATGCGGGCGTTCGGGGATAACGAAGTGTGGTTTAGCGGCAGGCGTTGGCGAATCAACAGGTAGGGGCGCAGCGCGCTGTGCCCCTACCGTGCCGTTGCCATTGTTCCCGTTGACGTATCCGTTAACTGGCGCTCCCGAACCGGATACAGAGGGTGGATTCTTCGAATTTTGCATCGGCAATCTCTAAGTCCCAGAGGGCATAGGGCAGAACGATGTTGCGGCGATACGGGCCAACGCGCAGCGTCAGTTCGTCGCGCGAACGGTAGATGTCCATATCATCCTTGCGGGCGAAGGGCAGCGGCACGCTCAGCTTATAGAAGTTCTTGCCCAGCGTTTCGATGCGATGGGTTTTCCCCTCAAACATCTGCGTGTTAGGCGTGCGCTCCGCATACAGCTTCTCCCCCAGCAGCCGCAGCGAGTCCAGGCCGCCGACTTCCTGCCCAAACAGCGGCGCGCGCAGCAGCGGCAGTTCGCCAAAGGCTTCGCCAATGAAGCTCAGGTTTTCCTGCTGGTTAGCCTTCCACATGGCAAAATACGGGTCGGTGACTTCCGCCGGGATGATGCGGTTGCAGATAATGGCGTCGGTGGCATAGCCGTAAAGGTTGAGGTAGGTGTACGTGCGCTGCGTTTCCTTGATGACCATGCGCTCCGGGTTGACCACGAGGCGAATGCTGGCGATTTCCGGGTCAGTCAGCAGGTTGCGCACTTTGTCCAGCGTCGCGAACAGCGTCTGCACCTGATCCCAGGCGTCTTCGTCGGGGATGTTGTTGTCGTCGCCGCGCCGCACCAGCTTGCCAATCGGGCGCAGAATCTTCGCCGCGCCGCGTGTCAGCGTCATCACCTTGTCGAACCACCAGCGGGTTACATCGGGCAGGCTGAGCAAGCGCAGGGTCTCCGCCGTCGGTGCCGCGTCCACAATCAGCACGTCGAACTCTTTTTCTTCGACGTACTTGTTAATCCACAGCAGATGCGCGCCTTCTTCCAGTCCGGGCAGAATCGTCACCTCTTCAGCAACGATGTCATTGACCCCCTGACGGCTGAACAGTGCCACCATATACTTCTGCACGCGTCCCCAGTATTTATCCATCGAGTAGCGCGCGTCTACTTCCTGTGCCCACAGATTGGGATACAATTCAACTGGCTCTGGCCCAATCTGCTTGTCCAACGAGTCGCCAAGGCTGTGAGCCGTGTCGGTGCTGATGACTATCGTCTTGAGTCCCATTTCAGCGCAGCGCAAAGCTGTTGCTGCCGATATGCTGGTTTTGCCGACGCCACCTTTACCGGTGTGTACGATGATACGCATAGTTTGTGTACTCCATCACAATCGTATTATACACGCGCTGGTGTAGAAGTTTTCACTGTTCTCATTTACGTATAATCAACCCGAAAGTCGCAATAGAGGTGTGTTAGAACCGCGCGCGCCGTCCATTTGTACTCAATCTCCTCGCTTCGAGGCTTTGGAGTTTTCAGTAATGACATATATCTTGTTATTATCATGTACAATAAATAGCTAATGCCGCTAGTGAACTTAAAACAGCCTTCAGGCTTTACCCTTTTGCTGGCGTGGCTGCATTTTACTCCCTTTTCCCCTGAAGTCGGGTGTGAAGGGTAGGGGATGAAGGGGTAAACTAGCGCATCTTCAAGCGAGTCTGTGTGGTAATGTGAGACAATTCAGCCTCGCATTTTACTGAAAACTGAAAACTGTGAATTTATACTAGCACCAATAGTTAAATAAGCCGCTAAGACGTGTCTCTTGGGGTAATCGGCTATGATCCTCATTATTGAAGATGATAAAACGCTGCTGCGCAGCATCGCCGCCACCCTGCGAAAAGCGGGTTTTGAAACGGCGTCAGCCAACGATGGCACGCGGGCGCTGGAAGTGGCGAAGGCTCACCTGCCGGAGTTGATGATCTGTAAACTCGGCCTACTCAGGCAGGACGACTACGCCCTGCTGCGTCAGCTTCGCGCCAATGATCGACTGGCTACGACGCCCGTGATTTTTCTGGCGGACAATACCCCGCGCGAACTCATTCGCGAAGCCATGAACCTCGGCGCGGATGATTACCTGTTCCTGCCCATCAGAGCCGACGAACTGCTGCGCGCCATCCAAAGCCGCCTCAAGCTGCGCGCAACCGTCATCCAGACTCACCTGCGAACGATGGAACTGCTGCGCAAGAACATGGTCTTTACCCTGCCGCACGAACTTCGCACGCCTCTGATGGCCATCCTGGGTTACTCGCAGCTTCTGATGTCCGAGCGTAATTTCGGTAACCCGCGCGTCTTGTACCAGCGTGCCAAACACATCAACGAAATCGGAATGCGCTTGCAGTTACTCATCGAAAGTTATTTGCAATATACGCAAATCAGGCTGGCTGAGACCGATGCTCAGTATAAGGAAGCGCTGCGCAAATACACATTGTCCTATCCGGCGGCAGTCATCAGAGACCAGGCGCTGCTCACCGCCAGCAAATATCGCCGCAAACGCGATTTACGCCTCAAACTGGTCGATCATCCCATCCATATTTCTGAGGAAAATCTCGCCAAAATCGTGGAAGAACTGCTGGACAACGCCTTCAGGTTTTCCACCTCCGGCAGCAAAGTACAGATCACCACCCTGGCCGAAGCCCAGACCTATCAGCTTCATATCCGCGATTACGGGCGCGGTATCACGCCAGCCTACCTTGAGAAAGCGGGCAAGACCATGCAGTTTGAACCGTTAGTCGGTGAACAGCAGGGCTTTGGGCTTGGCCTGATGATCGTTACCCAGCTTGTCCAGCTTTATCAGGGCATACTCGCGCTGGAAAGCACCGAGGGTCAGGGCACGCTGGTAACGGTGACCTTCAGCCTGTGAAGCAGCGCGTTACGCTTGGCTCAGGTTCAAGAGGATGTATTGTAGGAATGTTCAATTGAACGTCCACAGGTGGAACGAATTCTGAACAAAAGCGTTACTCTTTGTTATCTTTCCAACTGAAGTTCACTTTTGTCCCGCCGCCCGGTTTGCTGATAATCAGCAGTTCGGCATTAATCGCCGTCGCCCGTTCACGCATAAACTGCAAGCCAAAATGATCGGCGGGGATTGGCCCCAGGTCAAATCCCTGCCCGTTATCACTGATAGTCATCTCGACAAAATCCTCGCCATGATTGAGCGTTGCGCTGATTTCTGTCGCGTGAGCGTGCTTATTGATATTGTTAAAGCTCTCCTGCGCGATACGGTAGGTAGCAATCTGCACCTCCGGCGGTAGTGCGCCGCTGCCTTCAAAACTGTGCTTCACCGTCGCGTCAGTCTGCCCCACCAAAGCCGTCACCAGGTAATTCAGCATATCCTTGAGATCCATCGCCGTCAGCGAGGTCGGGCGCAGCTCAAACAACAGCGTGCGCATTTCGGCCAGCGCGCCGCGTGTCAGGCGGTTGAGCTTGTCCAAATCCTGCCACATCTGTTCCTCATTCTTGCGCCCATAATACGGCAGCGACTGCGCGATCAGGCTGGCCGAGAACAACGTCTGCATCACATTATCATGCAGGTCACGCGCCAGCCGCGAACGCTCCTCGGACGCCGCCAGCGCGCGCGCCTGCTGCTGGTGCTGGGCGTTGCGGATCGTAAGCGCCGCTAACTGGGAAAACACCACCCCCTGCTGAACTTGATCGGGGCTAAACGGCATATCGGCTTCGGAACGGCTTAAATCCATGACCCCCAGACAGACATCTTCCGCCACAATCGGGAACGACGCCACCGCGTGAACCTCAATCCCTTCATAAGCCGGATTGCGTGAAGTCCACTCGGCATAATCATCAATCACCACAGGCTGCTGGGTGTCGAACGCTTGCCAGGTCAGCAGCGCTTGCCCACGTTGAATCCGATCTCCCTTGCGGTAAGCCTGATTCGCGGTGTAGGCGTACATCACCAGTTCTTCGCCCTCTTTCAGCATGATTTCGCAGTAGGGGGTATCCATGATTTGCGCGGCGTGGTTGACGATGCTTTGCAGCAGATTTTCCATCTCCGTGCGGCCCAGCAGGTCAAGCACGATTTCATACTGTGCCTTCAGATATTGATTCTGCCGCTGTACGGTTTGCGCAATTCTCTTCTGCTCGGTGACATCGCGCAGAATCAGCACATAGCCCACATGCTCGCCGTTACGATGCAGCGCCGAGCCGTTGATGTCAAAGTAGCGGGTGGTCCCTTGCTCGGTGATCGTGATGTCGCTGCGGTGTGCGCCGTAGGGTTTCAGCAGATTTTTCACGCCAGAAATCGTCGCTGGCACCAGATCAACGAGGCTTCGGCCAACCGCGTCCTTCACCTGTGTCTGCACCAGCTTTTCAGCAGATGGATTGATGTCCAGCACATGCCACACCGGGTCTAACACGAACACCACATCACTGATGCTGTAGATCACGCGCTCATAGGCTACGGGTGCCAGGTTCAGGAATTTATAGCGGCTGATCACCCATGTAAAGATAATCGCCAGTATCGCCCCCCCGATAGGCGTGAGGTTCGGCACCATCCTCGGCAGCACGGAAAGGGTGCTGGGGGCATTAAACGCCACCACGATAACCATACCGATAAACAGCAGCAGGCTCTGCCCACGATACGGCGCTGGCGCGCGCGTGATCTGCTGTAGCAGTACCACCGCCGTCGCCACAAACATCCCGTAGCTGTAAAACACATGAATCTGGTACCAGCCTGTATAGCTTGGCATTTCCAGCGACAAAAACTCCACACGCACGAACGACCAGTTCGACCAGAAGTACTGCGGAGCCGTCCAGATAAGAACATTGGTGATCATCGGCACGAGTGCGAAGATCGCAAGATGCCGGGGCCTCACCCAGCGATCCATGTCCAGGTGATTGATGACAATCAGAAACGAGAGGGGAGCGACGGGCGCGATAAACAGGAAACGCAGCCGCGCCCAGAAAAACATCGTTGCGCCATCAGTACTAAACTGTATCAGAAGAAAGTTAAACGCCAGCAGAGAAGACAGAGTAAGAAAAGTAGTTATCCATCGGGTGCGGGCAGTATCCGGCTGTCGCCACACATACACAGCCAACACGCCCATGCCAACCGCTGTGACAAACAGGATGGCCGTATAAATCACATAAAACCAATACATCGATGTTCCTTGGAGCGCAGTTTTTCATCAGCCCATTGGAAAGATGGGAGGAGCCAGAATCCCATTGAATGATTACAGCACATGTCATTAGCTTAAGTGTCTGTGGAAAATGCTTTTTTGGCAAGAAACACCGGGACAATTCTGTGGGATTGTCTGACAAATTTACACTTGGCGCAGGCAGGGGGTATTGTCCCTGCCTGACGCTGCGCATGTCATCGTGAGGTTGTTATCGGCCTCGAATTTCAACCGTGATGGTCGAGGTATAGGTGCCGTAAGTGCCGCTGATTTGATAGCAGCCGGGTACCGGGTAATAGGCCGCCCAGGGGTGGTGAGCATATCCTGCGGCTGTGGTGCTGTTGGTCGTCACCTGCGCGTTGTGGATAACCAGTTGGTCAGAAAGGTCATCATCACTGTAAATGATGGTGCGGCGTCCTGCGACATCTGTCGTTTCCTCGTCTATGTGGGTGGGGAACAACACAATGGCATCTCCGCCTAGCTGATGACCTGTAATGGTCAAATCACCGTCCAATTCCGTGCTGACGACGACCAGACTCTTACGAATAGTGCCGCCGTTATAGGGCGACAGCGATGCGTCAAGCTCAGATATGTCAATCGTATCGATGGTGACAAACCAGACTGGGAACGCGCCTGCGGGTGCGCGCATCTGTGCCGCCACCGGATGTTCAGGCAATCGCGGTGACACGTCACAGTCGGCGTTGAGTGCGCTGCCTGCATCGATTGAACCACAGGCACTGACTAGCAGAAACACTATATGAACCCCTACTGCTTGCAATCCCCTGTTCTTCACAGATTGCCTCCTGACTAATCAGCAATCTCCCAAGTGTAAAGGATGTTATGTTGGTTTCCCCGACGCTTCCCCTGTGACTGCCCTATGTTCGACTGAATGAAGAAAAGCTCCCATGTCGGAAGCAGTCTACCGTGTGGTCGTTGACCATGCCCACCGCCTGCATCATGGCATAGCAGATGGTCGCCCCTACGAACTTGAAGCCGCGCTTCTGCAAGGCTTTGCTCATCGCCCGCGATTCGGTGGTTTCTGCCGGAATCTGGCTGAGGCTCTGCCAATGATTGACGATAGGCTTGCCGCCGACGAAGCTCCACAGATAATCGGAGAAGCTGCCGAGTTCCTCCTGCACCGCGATCACTTTCTGGGCGTTGTTAATCGCCGCGTGGATTTTCAGGCGGTTGCGCACGATGCCCGCGTTTTGCAGCAGTTCGCTAACTTTGGCCTCGTCATAGCGGGCTACCTTCTGCGGGTCAAAATGGTCGAACGCCGCGCGGTAATTCTCGCGCTTGCGCAGAATCGTAATCCAGCTCAGCCCCGCTTGCGCGCCCTCCAGACACACACGCTCGAACAGCGCGCTGTCGTTATCACGAATCGGCACGCCCCATTCCTCGTCGTGATACTTCACATACAGCGGGTCGCTGCCCGACCACCCACAGCGAATAATCTCGCTCATACGGCCTTCACCTGTTATAATTGACGAACATTTGGTCTAATCATATCCTAAACGTGATGCAAAGCAAATATCACCGGAGGTACGATGGAACCCTTCAAAAACATGTACAACGAGGCCTTTTTTACAGCGCTCACCACAGGTTTCCGTTCCATTTATCCTGACTTCGACACATCAGCCTTTCTTGCCCGTATCTACGACGAGCAGTGGCAGCAGCGTGAGCTAAAGCAGCGGATGCGCCACATCACGCTGGCGCTCGGCGCTGTGCTGCCCGCCGATTACCGCGCCGCGCTGGACATCATGCGCCGCGCCGCGTCCACGCTTGATGGGTTCCCCTTCGCCAACATCATCTTCCCCGATTTCGTCGAAGTGTTTGGCACACACGATTGGCAGGCTTCGCTTCCGGCGTTGGAACAGTTCACGCAGCAGAGCAGCGCGGAGTTCGCGGTGCGCCCGTTTATCGTGCTCGATCAGCCGCGTATGATGGCCCAAATGCTGGCGTGGACAGGTCACAGCAGTCATCATGTCCGCCGTCTGGCGAGCGAAGGCTGCCGCCCGCGCTTGCCCTGGGCGATGGCCCTGCCTGCCCTCAAAGCCGACCCGACTCCTATCTTGCCCATCCTCGAACAACTCAAGGCCGACGAGTCCGATTATGTGCGCCGCAGTGCAGCCAACAATCTCAACGATATTGCCAAGGATCACCCGCAGTTCGTCATCGACACGCTGCGCCGCTGGCAGGCGCACGACACGCCCGCTATGCACGCGCTGATTCGCCATGCGCTGCGCACGCTCATCAAGCAGGGCAGTGCCGAGGCGTTGGCGCTGGTGGGTTACGGCGGCGAGTCAGCCGTTGTCGTCACCGATTTACAGGTTGAACCGCAGTCGGTGCCGTTGGGTGGTGAGATGACGCTCTCCTTCACGCTGGAAAACCACAGCGCCGAGCCGCAGAACCTGCTGATTGATTATGTGGTCTATCACCTGCGCGCCAACGGTCAGCAGACGCCCAAAGTCTTTAAGCTCACCAAAAGCCAGCTTGCCCCCGGTCAGACGCTGCGGCTGCGCAAGAAACACAGCTTTCGCCCCATCACCACCCGCGTCTACTATGCGGGCGAACATGCCGCCGCCGTGCAGATTAACGGTGTCCTCTCGGAGCGTATTCCCTTCACGCTGGTCTGAGTGTCTGCACGCTGTCCAGAGAGGTAACCTCCCTCCCCGAAGATGATGTGAATACAGGACAAACCGTTTACGGGTTATGCCCCTCCTCTGTTTCCTTGGCTTCTTCCTTCTTGACGCGGCGGGTGAACTTGATCTTGGCGACGCGCATTCCGTCCATTTCTTCGACGCTCAGGTCATAATCGCCAAAGGCCACGACATCGCCTGTGCGCGCGATACGGTCCAGGCGCTCGGCGACGTAACCGCCGATGGTGGTGGACAGCGGTTCGATGGTGGGATCGCCGAGGCGCTGAATCATTTCGCTGATGCTGACCAGCCCTTCGACGACGCCTTCCGCTTCGCCTTCGACATGCACCGACGATTCTTCCTCGTCAAACTCGTCGCGCACTTCACCGACAAGCTGTTCAATCACGTCTTCCATCGTCACCACGCCGGCCATGCCGCCGTACTCGTCGATAATCACGGCGAAGTGGGTTTTGGTCAACTGCATCTTTTCCAGCAGCTTATCGACGCCAGCGGTTTCCGGGATGAACAGCGGCGTGCGCAAAATGCTCGACAGCGAGAACGGCTCGTTGGGGTTGGTAATCAGCGAGGGCTTGGCCAGCACCGTATCGAGCAAATCCTTGGTGTGGAAGATGCCGACGACCTTATCAATCGTCCCTTCGTACACCGGGTAACGGCTGTGATGCTGTTCCGCGACCAGTTTGAGCAAATCCTGAAGCGGCGTATCAAGGGCAATGGCATCGACATCGACACGCGGCTGCATGATTTCCATCGCCTGAATTTCGCTGAAGTCGAAGACGCGGCGCAGCAGACGTTCTTCGCTTTCCTGCAACAGCCCTGCCTGACGGCTGGATCGCACCAGCATTTCCAGTTCTTCGGCAGAATGTACCTGTGCATGACCGCTGGCAGGCTCAAAGCCCAGCAAACGCGACCAGTTGCCGACGCCGTTCATGACGCGGATGACCGGGCGAACAGCCAGAGGAAGGCAGCCGTCGGGCGCGAGACGGAACACAGCAGCCTGTTCGGGACGCTGCAAAAGCGATGGACTTCGCGAGTTCGCCTAAGACAATGTGCAGCATGGTGACCAGGGCGAAGGCAATGGCAACGGTAATGGTTTCGCCGACGGTATGAATGGTTTCCTCTGGCAGAAACAA
Source organism: Anaerolineae bacterium (assembly GCA_046328675.1). Classification (GTDB taxonomy): domain Bacteria; phylum Chloroflexota; class Anaerolineae; order Aggregatilineales; family Phototrophicaceae; genus JACAER01. The sequence goes on along the minus strand of JAXLWC010000010.1, from coordinate 51,601 downwards.
CGCCAGCAGCGGCTCAAAGAGATGCCCAATCGCAGAACCGCCAATCCAATGAGGATCCAAAGGCTACGGCCAGCGTGATACTAACTGCGTTGCGGCGATGTAGCTGTCCAGATGTTTGACGGCGTTTTGGGCGGCTTTTGCCCCGGCGCTGCCTTCGCTGGCAAGCTGCGCAATGCGGGTCTCGCGCGCGCCAACGAGGCTGAACTCTGCCGCGACGAAGAAGCCGTTGATGAACACCAGCCGCAAAGCTGCGAGAATACCCAGAATCGTTTCATGAATATCCTGTATCTAAAGCGAGTCAGTAAACCCGCGTACCTATCGGGAAATTCAAAGATGCTATATTTTAGCAGAATAACATTTCCAGGGGAATGGGTGGAAAGCAATAGCCGCCCGCAGCAAAGGTGCGGGCTAGTTCAAAAAATCGTAAGCGCGCACCCATGCAGGTTTACCCATGAAGTCCGTTGCCAGAACCCACTCGCATAAGACTTTATGCATAACTGCACGCTCAATATACCCTGCCGCCCAACGGCGCGTCTGTCCGGCTGGAGCAGCACGACACTTTACCGTCCGCGTCGGGCACGCCGACAATCAGACATTCGGATGGGAAGCCGCCGTGTTCTTCGGCGCGAAGTTGACTGCCAATCACCAGCTCGCCCGACTAGAGCATCCTTCGCGTAATGGGTTACCTGCGCCGACGACCATTTCTCGCCGACTTCAGTGCCGAAATCGACGCGCACCTTGTAGGCGGGTTTACGGGCACGCGGGAAGTCCTGCACCTCGCGGATGATGCCCACGCGCATATCAAGCTTCATAAAATCATCGAACGACGCTTCCATCGGCACATCCCAGATAGAAAAAAAGTAGAGGTGCATTGTACACCTCTACTTGGTTTTGCTCTACCGTATGTTCAGGTTACTCGACCTGCACCTTGACCTTGACCTTACCCGTGCTGGAGGGACGTTCCGGCGAGGCTTCTTCGCCTTCGCTGGCGGCCTGTTCGGCACGGCGGTTGATCTTCTCCAACTCGGCGACAGCGGCGTCCATCAGCACCTTAAAGCCCTTCTGGAATTCCTTCTGCGCTTCGGTGCCGTGTCTTAAAGCCTTCGGGCAGCAGCGCCTCAATGGCCTTCGAGGCTTCATCCAACGCGCGGCGCTGGTGATAAAGGAACTGGTCGATAGGGCCGCGTTCCTGTTCCTCGGTCTGCTCGGCAGCTTGTTCTACAGTCGGCTGTTCGGCAGTCGGCTGTTCGTTTTCAGGGGTGGTGTCTTCAGTCTTTTTTCTGGCGGGCATTTTCGTTACTCCTCATGCTTGCTTTACACTTCATAATACGCGCATCCGACGCGAAAGGTTGCAGAGTCATCGATCTTCTGATGCAATTCTGATTCTGCGCGCCGCCTAGCCGGGTTCATCCAGGTTGATTTTTCGAGGTAGTCGGCGACCATCTGGAACCACCTGATGGCATTTTCGCGGCAGTCGCACCGTGTGTCCTTCGTTCTCGTCCATAATATTCAACACTGCCGCCGTTCTTGCGGCTCGACCATCTGGTCACTTTCGGCAACGACGCGCGGTCTTTGGCCCCCTGAGATCACCAGCAGCGGCACGCGGATTTTATCGACGCGTAAGTAATGGGCGAACGTTCAACGAGCATCGCGTGGTCTTCCTCGGCATCACCGACCCACTCCTTCATCATGGGACGCCAGTGCGGCGGCACAGATTTGACAAAGGTCAGCAGGTTCGACGGGCCGACAATGTCCACCGCGCAGGCCCAGTACTGCGGCAGGCGGGTGACAGCGCTCAGCGTGGTAACCGCCGAAGCCGCCGAACACCGCGATACGATTGCGTCTACCCAATCCAGCGTGCGCAGGTATTTCGCCGCGTGTTCGATGTCCGACAACTCCGCGCCGCCCCAATCCCGGTGAATCAGCTTCTGGTAGCTCACGCCGTAGCCCGTTGAGCCGCGAATGTTGGGCGCCAGCACGCCAAAACCACGATTGAGCAAATATTGATACCGTTGTAGTTGTACTGCGTGCGTTCCACCGCTTCCGGCCCGCCGTGAATCGAGCACAATGGGAAACGGCCCGCTCCGCGCGGGCGGCAGAACCCGCCGGAATCGACGTGCCATCGAACGGGGGAAAAACACCGCCTGCGGTTCGACCGCGCCGCCGGGTCAATGCCGCCAAGCATACTCTGACTCAACGCCTGCACCTGGCCGCTGGCCAAATCCACTTCGTAGAGGTTAAAGGCTTCTGTCGGGCGTGCCAGCGTAATCGCCAGGCGCGTGCCATCGCGTTGACCAATGCGCGCACCAATGACACACAGCAGCATACCGAATATCGCCAGGTCCTTCCCGCTGCGCAAATCACGGCCATGCAGTTTGGACGCGCCGTTGTCGTTGACATCCCAGACCAGCACGCCGTTTTTGGACATCACAACGTTCTCAATATCATGGTCGGGCGTTTCGACGAACTCCCATTTTTGCGCCGCCATGCTGTAAAAGGCTAAGCCCAGGAATTCACGCTGGTAGCTGGTGCGCAGGTAAAAGCCGCTGCTGTCGTTGGCCCACGCCGCCGGGAAGAACACCCCTTCGCCATCGTGCGGCGCAGCGTGGAGGATTTCGCCCGTCGCCACGTTCAGGATGTAAATATCCTGATCGGTGTTGGTGTGAAAATCCAGCACCAGCAGATAATGCCCATCGGGTGACCAGGAAATCGCGTACATTTGCTTGCCCTGCGGCATCGGGCGGCGCGTGTCGCCAGTAGCGATGTCATGCAGAATCACATCCATGTTCGTCGGCTCACGGTCATTGGCTGCATAGGCCAGCGTCCTGCTGTCTGGTGACCAATCGGCAACGTAGTGCTGGGCTTCCATCGCGTTGGTGATAGGCTGCGCCCAACCGCCGCGCGCGGGCAGCAGATACATCTGATGCATCTCATCGCCGTTCTGGTCGATTTGCAGCGCCAACTGCTGACCATCGGGCGACCAGATAAAGTCGCGCACAGTGTTGTCGGTGCTGGTAGCTGGTGGCTCCTTGCGCGAAGCCGCCACCCGATGGAATCGTCCACAGGTTGTACTGCCCCGTCGTGTTGGTGATGTGCCCGATGAGCTTGCCATCCGGCGAATAACGCACCACCGGATAAAACAGACGCGTCGCCGAGAACTGCTTGAAGTGATATTTCTTCAAAATGGATCCCCTTCTATACAGGCGCATTCTTTACACGGATTTTTCGCTGCAATATGCTGCATCAGTGATAACATATTTGAGACAAAAGAGCATGAAAGAACTTGCACATGGAACAAAATCTCAGCGCTGAAATCATCCCCGGCAAGCTGCGGCTCCACATGCGCCGCCACGAACTGACGCTGCACGGGCACGGCGCGCCGTGTACGACGCTGTTCACCGAAGGCTTATGGGCACACGGGCAGAAGGAACTGCTGTGTACGCTGCTGCTGCCGCGTGTTAAGCAGCCCGACCTGACGCTGCTGCTGCAATTCTTCCGGCAGGTGTACCAGCTTGCCGAGCAGGGACAGCTTGTGGACGAAGGCGGACGCACGGGGATTCACATCCCAAACCTGTTCGGGCGTGATGATATTTGCGGCTTCGTTTACATTCGCAGTGAACCGTTGGAAGGCATCGAACTGCCCAACGCGCCCACGCTGGCGATGATTATGGTGTTTGGCGATGAACTGGAAGCGTATGACCGCTACGGCGCGACACGCCTGCTGGCAAAGCTGGGCGAAGCCTCGCACACCTACCCCTGCCCGTTCTGGTCAGACCCGACGCGCGAGCCAGTGCTGTCGCTGGAAAGCCTCGAACAGAGCAGCCTGCTGGCCAAAACGCCCGCCATCTATGTGCAGGAGGCGTCGTTTGTGTTTCACGCGCCGCGAATCCGCCTGAGCCTGAAACCGGAGGCACGGCAGCACTTCCAACCGTTAGCGCAGTATCCACCAGATCGCCCGCTGGCACTCTACACGCGCATCGAGGACGGCGCTGATGCCTGTCTCGTGTGGCATCCGAACGCGCGCCAGCCGCACGCCATTACGCCGGGACATGGCAGCGCCGCGCGCATGACCGGAAACTTCATCGTGTTTGTGCCGCAGCAGACGCGCGACGGCGGGCAAATGGTCGAGGATGGCTTCGGTATCTTCCTGACGGATGCCTCGTGGACGGCGCTGCGGGACGCGCTGATGTCGGGAAATTCGTTGTCGATCAAGGGGCAGGAAGGATTGTATGATCTGGAAGTGACGTGGCTGAAAGAGGCGTATCTCAATCCAATTGACCAGACGGCGCTGCGCATTCAGGGCGGCTGGAAAACTGTCCACCCTGACCCGCAGGCCGCGCGCCCACCGTCCAACCAGTTCCCCATCACGCAGACGCATATTGTGCTGCTGACGGACGACGAGTCCCTGCGCGCGAATATCGGCGTCGAAGCGCTGTCGCATTACATCATCAGCGTGCAGGCGGCTGTTCGTGAAGGTTACGAGCAAGCTGCGCCGCGCGCGGGCTTTGACCTCATTCTGCAATTTGAGCTTGATCCGGGCGATGTTGGGTTAAAAATCGTCAGCCGCCCGACGCTCGACGAACAGGAATTGCAGGCGATTCATGACCATTTGCTGACGCTGGGTGCGCCTGTGGTGCAGGGCGAAGTCCGCTTTCAGGTGTTGTGCGCGCTGTTTGGCGGCTCCGGTCAAGCGCTGGCGCAGTTTCATTGAACGGTGGGCATAACCCCTCTCCTTAACCCTCTCCCCGCAAGCGGAGAGAGGGGAGAAATACGGGGTCACGATAGGCACTGTTAGCCAATGCAAAAGTCAGGCTGTATATGAATATCCCTGCCTGAACATGCGCGTGGGCTTAACCTGTAAACGTCTGGACGGCGTCGTCGGTGGGTTCGCCGTTGCGCACGATGACAAAGCCGCCCGCCGCGCCTAAACGGGTGGGATCGCTGACTTTCCATTCCCAGACTTGGTCGCCGCGTTTCAGTTTTTTCAGCAGTTTATCGAACTGTTTCAGCCCGCGCAGGCCTTCAACGCTGACAGGCTTGGTGAGTGCTTTTTTGTCGATTTTCATAGGCACCTCTCAACAACACTGTTTTTTATGTATACGTGTATTTGAGAAAAACGGTTCGAGGCGCGCCGGTGCTGCGGTTTTCGCGCATGGGACCTATCCATAAACTGGAATGTGTGCGGTGACAACGCCAGAGGCTAAAGCCATCCGGCTGCCGGGTTTCGGCGGGAAGTCGGTTGAAACCGACTCAAACCCGCCGAGAAAGCCGGTGTGTTAGTGCAGGCTCCGACGCTCAAAAGCGATTCACGGATCGATACTTAGAGTATAGCCTTCAATTTGTTCAGGTCTACGTTGCCGCCGCTGACGATGCAGACCACCGTCGCGCCCGGTGCCACCGGGAATTTACGATGCAGCAGCGCCGCGAAAGCCGCCGCGCCCGCAGGCTCGGCCATGAGTTTGGTGCGTTCCATCTGCAAACGCAGCCCCGCCGCGATTTCGTCATCTGTCAGCAGCACCACGTCATCGACAAGCTGCTGCACATGCTCCAGATTGAGCTGGCCCGCGAAGGGTGCGCCCAGCCCGTCGGCAATCGTCTCGACCTTTTCCAGCGGCACGACAGCGCCCGCATCCAGCGCCCGCCGCATCCCCGCCGCGCCGACAGGTTCCACGCCGATGACCTTTGTTGAGGGATGCAGCGCTTTGATGACCACGCTCATGCCGGAAATCAGGCCGCCGCCGCCAATCGGCACGATGACCACATCCGGTTTGCGAACGTCCTCCAGCAGTTCCAGCGCTACGGTGCCCTGCCCCGCGATGGTAAAGGGGTCGTCAAAGGGGTGAATCAGGGTGTAGCCGTGTTCGCGCTGCAATTCCTGAACTTTGGGGAACAGGTCGCGCGGGCCGCCATGCAGGATGACGTGACCCCCGTAGCGGCGCGTGGCCTCTACTTTGCTCTGTGACGCGTGTTCGGGCATGACGATGGTCGCCTGAATGCCGGACAGTGCCGCCGCATACGCCAGCCCTGCGGCATGGTTGCCCGCCGAAAAAGCGATGACACCGACGGCTTTTTCCTGCGGCGTCAGACTGTTGAGCTTGTTCAGCGCGCCGCGCACCTTAAACGAACCCGTCTTCTGGAACAGTTCGGCTTTAAAAAACAGGCGCACGTCGAGGATGTTCCCCAGCACTTCCGAGGTAATGACCGGCGTGCGCGGCAGTTTGCCGACGATCACGTCCCAGGCGCTCTGTACATCATCTATTGTTAAAAGGCTCATAGTTGTACCAGGAATAAAATTAAAGGGCGCAACCACGCTGCGCCCCTCAAGAACTGATTTTATTTGTCCAACTGACGTTCGGGCAAGCCCACTGGCATCAGCGTGGGACGCTCAATCGTGCTCTGGATTTCCACCGCTTTGCCCGTATTCGAGGCTTCACCGAAGGCGTGCATCACTTCCAGCGCATGGAAGGCCAGCGCGCCGCTGGCACGATGCGGACGCCCGTAGATAATGCCGTAGGCCATGTCCGCTACGCCGATGCCGCGCGCCCATTCCGTGCGATACACCTCCGACTCGGTGTGCCATTCGCCGTTGAACAGCATAATCTCACGCGGGTTCCAGCCGTTGGGGTCGGGGATGCGCAGCGTGCCGCGTTCGCCGTACACTTCCATCTGCGGCAGGTTGTGTCCCATCACGTCGAAGCTCATAATCAGCGTGGCTACCGCGCCGGACACAAACTCAATTGTGCCTGTAACGTGCGTGGGCACATCGACCTTGATGTGATGGCCGTCCTTGGCCACGCGTTCCGGGTAGGAGATGCGTGTCGAGCCTGTCACGGCCTTGACGGGGCCTAACAGGTTGATGAGGCAGGTCACATAATACGGCCCCATGTCCAGCATCGGGCCGCCGCCGACCTTGTAGAAGAAGTCAGGATTCGGGTGCCAGCCTTCCGGCCCGCGCCCCGCCATGAAGCCCACCGCCGCGACAGGCTTGCCAATCGCGCCGTCGTCGAGCAGCTTGCGCGCGCTCTGATGCTGGCTAAAGAGGAACGTATCGGGGGCGCTGCCTACGCGCAGTCCTTTGGCGTTGGCGGCGTCCAGCAGGGCGCGCGCGTCATCGAGCAGCACCGACAGCGGCTTTTCGGTATAGACATGTTTGCCAGCGGCGATAATCTTCTGGCTGACTTCGGCGTGTACCAGCGGCACCGTCAGGTTAATCACGATGTCGATGCCGGGGTCTGCCAGCAGGGAGTCTACGCTGTCGTAGGCTTTCATGTTGTGTTCGGCGGCGACTTCCTTGTTGCGGGCGGTGTTCATGTCCGCGCTGCCGACAAGGTTAAGGATGTCGAAGGCGCGGCAGCCTTTGATGTATGCCGGGCTGATGTTGCCGACGCCAATGATCCCGACGTTGAGTTTATCTGCCATTCAAAAAAACCTTTCGATAAGTGAGATTGATTAGACGTTCCGAAAATTAGTGATCGAGTTCATGCTCCGGCAGTCCCAGCGGAAACGGCGCGGGACGTGTGATGCTGCTCTGAATGTCGATGTGTTTGCCTGTGCGCGATGATTCCTCAAAGGCGTTCATCACCTCCAGCGTGTGATAGGCAAGCGCGCCGCTGGCCCGATGCGGACGATCATAGAGAATGGCGTAGGCCATGTCCGCCACGCCAATGCCGCGCGCCCACTCGCTGCGATAGGTTTCCGGCTCCACCCGCCAGTCGCCATCGAAGACCATAATGTCACCGGGTCTGTATCCATTGGGATCGGGGATAAACAGTGTCCCGTTCTCGCCATAGACCTCCAGCAGCGGCAGCTTATGTCTCATCACATCGAAGCTCATGAGCATCGAGGCCATGACACCTGACGCGAACTCCAGCGTGCCTGTTACATGCGTGGACACATGGACGGGAATATGACGGCCATCTTTGGCAATACGTTCAGGAAAAGCGGTGCTGGTCATGCCCGATACACGTTTGACAGGCCCCAGCAGGTTGACCATGCAGCTTATCCAGTACGGCCCCATGTCCAGCATGGGGCCGCCGCCGGGCTGGTAGTAGAACTCAGCGTTGGGATGCCAGTTTTCCGTACCCCGACTGGCGAAAAAGCCGGCTACGGAAAGCGGCCTGCCAATCACCCCTTCGTCCAGCAGCTTACGCGTGGTCTGGTGCTTGTTGAAGAGAAAGGTGTCCGGCGCGCAACCCACGCGCAAGCCCTTGGCGTCTGCCGCTTGCAGCAGGGCGCGGGCTTCGTCCAGGGTGATGGTCAGCGGTTTTTCGCTGTAAACGTGCTAACCCGCCGCAATAATCTTCTGATTCACCTCATAATGGGCCATCGGCACCGTGAGATTCACCACAAGGTCAATGCTGGGGTCGGCCAATAAGTCATCAACGCTGTAAGCTGTGATGTGCTGCTCCGCTGCGACCTGCTGCGCCCGCTGAACATTCACGTCAGCACAGGCCACCAGGTTCGCAGCGTTAAATAAGTGGCAGGCTGTGATGTACTGCGCGCTGATATATCCGACACCGATTATGCCGATATTCAGCTTATCGTGCATCCACCACGCCTTTCAGGTAACGATAGCTCTTGCCCACCGCTTCCATCATGTCCGTCGCGCAGCGGTCAAGCTCCACGATGTACATGTCGGTCTTGCTCTGGGCCAGCAGCGCAGGGATGTCCATCACGCCTTCGCCCAACGCGGTCATCGAGGCGTCTGTCGTGGCGGGGCCATCCTTGATGTGCAGCAGCGAGGCGCGTTCGCCCAGCGTCTGGATGAGTTCGACAGGGTTCACACCTGCTGTCTTGACCCAATAGGTGTCCACTTCAAATTCTACTGTCGGCTCAAGGAAGTCGAGCATCCTGAGCAGCGGCAGCGTGCCATCCGGCAGCTTGAGCAGTTCAAAGTGATGGTTATGATAGGCGACGCGCAGACCATTGGCACGCGCCACCGCATCGGCTTCGTTGAGTTCATCGCAGACGCTCTTGATGCCGTCCAGCGATTGGTGCTTTTCCGGCGGACGCCAGGGACAGACAATAATCTTGATGCCTAACGTCGCCAGCGTGTCCAACACCTGATTCTTCTTGTCACCGATGGGCAGATCGCCATGCGCCGCGCAGGCCGTCAGCCCAAGTTCGGCAAACAGCTTCGCACCGATAGCAGGCGAGCCGCCGAACATGCCCGCCGTCTCGACGTGGGTGTAGCCCATCGCCGCGACCTTGCGCACGGTGCCTTCAAAGTCCTTGCCCAGATCATCTCGTACTGAATAGAGCTGCAATCCAATAGCCATAAAAATCCCCTTTTAGGTAATGGTTTGAGAATAACATATCTGCGATCAAGTGCTCCATGCCATGCTGCACATCCTCTATAGTGTGTAGGTTCTACCCCTCATCCCACCCCATCTCCCCCGAATTCAGGGGAGAAGGGCTTAGAAACGCGCTGGACAACTTCCTTTGTCAAGTGAAAAGAAGTCCATATGCAATTGCCCTATCAACGGCTCCATACCACGTTGCATGGAAATGGATAACCCTTTATGCTGAGAAAATCGTTCACATCGTTCCGGTGGGAAAAGAGGCTGAAGATGGGAAACCGAACCCTGCTGCTTGTGCGGCATGGCGATTACCCACTGACGATTGAGTTTCCACAAAATCCTGACGGCTCGCTCAACGCATTGGGGCAGAAACAGGCGGCACTGCTGGCGACACGGCTGCAATCCACGAAACTGGACGCCATCTACAGCAGCCCGCTGCTGCGTGCGCATGAAACGACGCGGGTTGTCGCTCAGTATCACCCTACAGTCCCCCTGCACGTCGATGATGATTTGCAGGAATGCATCCCGAACGTGCCATTAGGACTGGAAAAGCACTTTGCGGAAATTCCAGCCAGTTTCATTGAAAGCGGCCCCGCGCAGGCGGAGCGTGTGTTTACCACTTACTTCACACCTTTAAGTGATGATGCCCCAGACCGTACTGAACTGATTGTCACGCATGGCAACCTCCTCGGTTACCTGATTGCCCGGACGCTGGATGCCCCCGCTGAGTCCTGGCTGCGCCCGGATATGGGAAACTGCTGCATCAGCGAGATTCGCATTCGCGCCAACGGCATGATGAAGCTGGTGCGACACAACGACGGCGCACACATTCCACCTAACCTTGAACACGAGGAGTAGGAGCGCTCTCAGTCTGCACCTGTCCCTAATAAAAGTCAACGGTTGGCTGTCAGGTGTTTTTCCAGATACTCGGCAATCATGCTGATCCACTTGAAATAGTTCTCGCGCTGGGTGGGCACATGGCCGGAATGCGGGTCAACGTAATAGGTGACATCGCCCCCGGCAGCGCGAATGCGTTCCACCATCTGGTCACTTTCCGCCTGGGCGACGCGCGGGTCTTTGGCGCCCTGCCATGACCAGCATCGGACATTTAATGTTCTGTGTATAGGTGATGGGCGAACGCGACATGAGGAAGTCGTAATCCTCATCGGGGTCGCCGCACCACTGCTTGATAAACGACTTCCAGAAAGGCGGCGTGGCGCGCAGGAACGTGGGCAGGTTGGCAGGCCCGACCACATCCACGCCACAGACCCAGTACTGCGGCAGACGGCTGACGGCGCTCAACGTGGCGAAACCGCCAAAGCTGCGGCCATGCACGGCGATGCGCTGGCTATCGACAAAATCCAGCGATTGCAGATACTGCGCGGCGTGTTCGATGTCCTTCAGTTCCGCCCCGCCCCAATCGCGGCGAATCAGCTTCTGATAGGACATGCCATAGCCCGACGAGCCGCGAATGTTGGGACACAGCACCGCGATGCCTTTGTGAGCCAGATACTGATACAACCCCAGATGGAGATACTCTGGTCGTTCCTGCGACTCCGGGCCGCCGTGTACAGACAGCAGCGCGGGATGTTTGCCGCTGCCGCCGCGCGGACGGAAGAGCCATGCGGGAATCTGGCGTCCATCAAAGGTGGGGAACGACACCAGTTCGGGGTCAATCATGTCTGCGGGGTCGATACCGCCGAGCATACTTTTGGTCAGCGTCAGCATATCGCCGGATTTAAGGTCAACTTCCACTAATGTTGCCGCTTCCACCGCGCGGTCAAACACCAGCGCCAGGCGCGCACCATCGCCGGAGAGCGACATAGCCTTGACGACCCCCTGCGGCAAGCCCGGCAGTTTCAGGTCTTGTTCGCGATAGAGGTCACGCCCATAGAGCTTTGAGCGCCCGGCTTCGTTTTCGCACCAGATGAGGTAACGGCCATCCTTGGAGAGCTTGATAAACTCTACGTCGTGATCGGATATTTTTACCCAATCCCAACGCCCCAAGTCCATCATGTAGCGGGCGACGCCTTTGAAGTCATGTTCCTGATCGGTGAGCATGTAAAAAACGCTGCTGTCAGGTGTCCAGGGTCCCGGCGCACAGCGGATGTCGTTGCCATCATGCTGCGTGACGATGTGATGATCGCCGGAGACATGCATAAGGACGATGTTTTCATCCATGCCGGGCATCCGTGCCCACAGCGTCAGGTGCTGACCATCGGGCGACCAGCCAGCAGGATAATAACGGTTTCTGGGTTTGATGGGACGGCGCGTTTCCCCGGTTTGCACATGATGCAGAACCACTTCGACGGTAGCAGGGTCGTGGTCATTGGTCGCGTAGGCCAGCGTTGTGCCATCCGGCGACCAGGGATTACCCGCGAAGGTATGCTGGGCTTTTTCAGCGCTGGTCAGCTTCACAGGTTCGCCGCCGTTTGCGTCCACGATGTAAATCTGATGGCGTTCATCGCTGTCGTGATCCGCAAAGAAGGCGATGCGCGTGCCATCCGGCGACCAGGCCACCTCGCGCACGGCGTGTTCGGTGAAGTGGGTAAGCTGGACAGGTTCGCCGCCGCCCGCAGGCATCAGCCACAGGTTCATTTGTCCCGATGTGTTATCGACATAAGCGATGCGTGTGCCATCCGGTGAATAGGCCACCGTTGGCTGAAACAGCCGCACCGCCGCAAATTGCTCAAAGGAATAGTTTTTCATGCAGGTCTCTCCTCAAGAATGAGGGCCATTATAACGCGGCAAAAGTCAGATCGAGATTACGAATGTGTATTCAACCACTCGCGAATTTGCTCCAGATGTTCACGGTAATGGTCATAGGTATTGGAGACGATGGCATCCAGCAGTTTATAGTGAAACAGCTTGTTGAACGGCGTTTCCTGAAAGATGTCTTCTTCCGGCAGCGACTGCACCATTTCCAACACCTGAGCCTGTATCTTATGCATGTCATCCAGCAGATGGGGCAGCAGGCGCACACTGTCCATGCGCGCGGTGTGGGCGTTCAACACGTCGATCTGCTGCCAGGTAAAGCCAATCTCGGGGATGACGAGTGGAATCCCCTTGCGCGCATTTTCAATCCAGCGCAGCAGACGCCGTTCCCAGGCCGTCAGATGGGCGATTAAATCCTTCACCGACCAGCCGCCGCACACGCCGGAAATTTTCATCTGCTCCGGCTTGACTAAGGCCAGCGTGCGCTCGGCAAAGGCGTATTCGGTGCTGATAAGGTCGAGCAGCTTGGTTTTATCCAACGATGTATGATGCATCAATAGCCTCGTTCACGTTCAAGCCGGTTGAGCAGCGGTTCATTTTCGAGATAACGTTTGAGATTGGCGGCGAAGATTGAAGCGGCGCGCTGGAGATAAAACTGATTGTTGCCGGAAATATGCGGGCTGATAATCACGTTGTCCAGATTCCACAACGGGCTGGATTTGGGCAGGGGTTCTTCCTCAAAGACATCGAGCGCCGCGCCTGCAATCGTGCCGTTGGCTAAGGCCGAGATCAGCGCCGCTTCATCAATCACTGCGCCGCGCGCCACGTTGATAATTACCGCCGTTTTCTTCATGGCCTTCAGCACATGTTCGTCAACGCTGTGGCGTGTTTCCTTGGTCAGCGGCGTCAGAATCACGAGAAAGTCACATTCGCTGGCCATCGATGCCAGCGCCTGCGGGGGATAGAGGCGCGCCGGGATGTCGCCCGTCGGGTCGCCCAGCCCTTCCTCCTGATAACCGCTGGTGTCGGCGGGATGCTTAACGTCGCGTTTGGTCGCCAGCACGCGCATTCCCAACGAATCGGCCATGCGCGCCAGTTCGCGCCCGATGCTGCCGTAACCCGCGATGCCCAGCGTCAGCGCGCGTAAGCCATGCGGTGCGAACACCTGCGCGCGCGTTTCGGGCCATTCGGCTTTATTTTTCAGTTCCATCAGCAGCGGCAGCTTATACATGAAGGCCAGCATCATCGCCAGCGAGAATTCAGCGATATGAATCGAATGCACGCCGCTGGCCGTCGTCACTTCGACATCTTCGGCCTGCATAATCGGCTCGCGGAGCGCATGGTCAAGCCCGGCGAAATGCAGTTGAATCCAACGCAGACGGGGTGCCTGCTCCGGCAGGGGAAAACGATTCAATGTGTAGAGCACTTCGACATCATGCCAGATGCTTTCCGGCACATTGGGATAATAGCGATCAATCTGCAAACGTGGCGAGATTTCCCGAAGCTGTTCCATGATTTCGTCGGAAAAATTCATCGCCACAGCGACACGAATCGGCTCGTTATTGGCGTCAGTCATTGATACACCCTTCAATATGGACATGCGATTCGCCGCTAGTATATGTTCACAGGGCGCTGTCGCCAAGCATCCAAGCGAGGCCATTCATCTTAATTCTTCTCGTGAAAAACTTCACGATCCTATGACAATCAGCGTATGGACGGGTGACAATCGACAGATAGGCTTGTGAAGTGCTTCACAAATATAATGAAAGGGTTGAAGGAGCTTTTCTTGATGACGACGACCCCATTACAGCCTGAACTCACCCGTGCAGTGCTCGACTACCTGAACATCACGACATCCCCATCCGACGACATCGCTTTCATCGACAGCCTGATTGCAGCGTACATTCGCCGCGTACCCTGGGAAAGCGCCAGCCGCATTCTCAAGCGGTCACGGGAAACCAATACGGCGCGCTGCCCGCGTCTGCCGCAGGAATTCTGGCAGGATGCGCTGGCGTATGGCACGGGCGGCACCTGCTTCGAGAGTAATTACGCCTTCCTGGCGCTGCTGCGTGCGCTGGGTTTCGATGGCTATCTGACGATCAACGATGTGGATTATCTGCGCGCCAGCCATACGGCGCTGGTGATTACCGTCGCGGGTTCGCGCTGGCTGGTGGACGTGGGCTATCCGCTGTACATGGCGCTGCCGCTGGATATTATCGTGGTCGCGCGGCGCGAGGGACCCATCCACAGCTACACCGTTCACTCGTGCGGCGATCTATGCTTTGAGATTGAGCGTGACCGTCACCCGAAACCCTACTGCTTCACGCTGGTCGATGTTCCGGTGTGTGACAGTGATTACCGGGCAGCCACCGCCGCCGACTATGGGCGTGGGGGGCTGTTCCTTGACCGTGTGATCATCACCAAGGTCATCGATGACGCTATCTGGCGCTTCGTCGGCCAGGACAACAACTTCGAGCTGGAGTCGTTTAAGCACGGCACGAAGACAGTACACCCGCTGGGCAGCAATATCGCGCAAACGCTGGCCCGCATTTTCGAGATCGACGAACGCATCCTCACCGAAGCGATCCAAATCGGCGCAGTGGCACCTGTAGTCCTCGCGTGCTAGAATAAGTGTTCCACCACGCGGTAAAATTGCTGCGTGGTGAACTTCATTCAGCACAAAGGGAATAGTGTGTCCTTACTCCATGCCAACCTGGCAGACGCTGTGTTGAGCTATCTGCGCGTCAGCCCGGAGACTCCAACTGCTGCATTCCTCGATACCCTGATGTCGGCTTACGTGCGGCGCGTGCCGTGGGAAAGCGTGTCGCGTATCGTCAAACGTTCGCGCACGGCTGACACGCAGCACTGCCCACGCTTCGCCGAGGAGTTCTGGGAAAGCGCCATAATGCATGGCACAGGCGGCACCTGTTTCGAGAGCAACTACGCTTTTTTCGCGCTGCTGCGTTTCCTGGGCTACGATGGCTATCTGACGATCAACGATATGCAGACCTCGCGCCGCTGCCATACGGCAATCCTCGTGAACGTGGAAAACGCCCAATGGCTGCTGGATGCAGGCTTCCCGATACACCGCCCGCTGCGCATTGATGGCAGCCGGACAACGACGATTGATACCCCGTTCCATACTTATGCCGCGCAGCCACAGGGCAGCAGCAGCTTTGAAATCACCCGCACGCGGCATCCCAAACCCTACTGCTTTACGCTGCTAAATCAGCCCGTTTCCGACGCGGACTACAGGGAAGCGACCACCCGCGACTATGGCGCTGATGGCCTGTTTCTGTCGCAGGTGATTATCACGCGAGTCGTGGGTGACTACATCTGGCGTTTTACGGCACGGGCGGGCGCCATGACGCTGCAATCGTTCAACGGCAACGGACTTTACACCTCGCATGAGGCGGACGACCACGCGGTTATGGATGTGGCACAGCGTTTTGAGATGAATCCCGACTTGATTGAGCACGCGCTGCATGTTGTGGCGTAGCGCCTACTTATAGTGCGTGTTAAATTAGAAGCATAGATTATTGTTGGTAAAGGATACGCCTAATGGGACTGCTGGATGGGAAGGTGGCGCTGATTTTTGGTGTCGCCAATAAAGATTCAATTGCGTGGGGCATTACCAAAGCCTTCCACAGTGAAGGCGCAACCATCGCTCTGTGTTACGCAGGCGAACAACTGAAGAAACGTGTGATGCCGCTGGCCGCCGAAATCGGCTGTGATTTTGTTGAAGAATGCAACGTAACCAGTGATGAAGACCTCGATAGAGTGTATGCCAAAATCCAGGAACGCTATGGCAAGCTGGACGTGCTGGTTCATGCTGTGGCCTACGCCAGAGGGGAAGACCTCGGCGGACGCTTCACGAATATTTCCCGCGAGGGCTTCAAGCTGGCCCTGGATGTCAGCGCCTACAGCCTGATCGCGATGGCCAAGCGTGCCGAACCGCTGATGCCCGAAGGCGGGAGCATCATGTCGCTAACCTACTACGCCGCCGAAAAGGTCATGCCAACCTATAACGTGATGGCGGTTGCCAAAGCCGCGCTGGAAACCATCACGCGTTACCTCGCCGCCGACATGGGCACGCAGCGCATTCGCGTGAACGCGATCAGCGCGGGGCCGATCAAGACGCTGTCGGCGATGGGCGTGCCGGGCTTCCGTACGCTGCACAAGGCCTTCGAGCAGGCTGCCCCACTGCGGGGTACGATTACGCAGGATGATGTGGGACAGGCGGCGCTGTGGCTGGCGTCTGATATGAGCAAGATGGTGACGGGCGAAATTCTGCATGTGGATGCAGGCTACAACGTGCTCGGCCTGACCGCCAGCGAAGAAGAACTGGCAGCGCTGCGCAAGGCAACGGCACCGGCGTAAGGGATGATCACCTGAAACATTGAACAAGGGGCGTGTGCCCCTTTTTGTTTGCCCAACAACCTGATAAACAGATGGAAAGAGTCGTGGAATCCCACTGCCGCCATACACAGCGTCGGGTTTATTGGGGGGTTACAATTTTGTAAAAACAAGAGTAAGATGAAGGAACTCACTCTATAGAACGGACAATCATGACTCAGAGCCGCGAAGAACAAGCTCGCTCACAAAAAATCCAAGATGACCGCTTAAACGCCCGCAACCGCCCCTCATCCCTCAGCAAACGTAACGCCTCTACCAAACAAGCTGTTCGCATCGCCGAAAAGAAGAAATCCGATCAAAAGCCGCTGCTCGTTGAGGTTTTTGGTGTGCTGCCGCGCGCCTGGAAAGGGTTAACGATTGGTATTCTCGTCAGCCTGGTTCCTTTAATAGCCATCGTGATTCTGCGTCCCGATTGGAACATTCTGGGGCTGCTGGCGACGGTATTGTTTGCGGTGATCGGCTTCGCTATCGGCAAATCCACAGAGCGCAAAGCGGTGCGCTTCGGCAAATAACCCCTAAATCTTAGGTACTTCCCTAAACATTACAGTGTCTTATAATGTGAAATAAGATACAAAAGCAAAGGGGAGCACCATGTCCAGCAACCGCCAAGAACAGGAACGCATTCAACGCCTGCGTGACGCGCAGATCAGGGCGCGTGACCCCGGCACGTCTAAAATCAAAGGCTACGATTGGGCAAAACACGGTAAACGCGCCGCAGAAATCAAGAAGTCGCGGCAGAAACCGCTGCTGCTGGAAGTGCTAGACATCATGCCGCCGCGCTGGAAAGGCGCAGCTATGGGCGTGGCGCTGGGACTGATTCCGCTGATTGCCGCGCAGATTTTCCTGCAAGGCGACTGGAAAATCCTCGGTCTGCTGCCGATACTGGTGTTCGGCATTGTAGGCTTCGTGATTGGCAAGACGACGCAGGACGAAATCCCGCACTAGCCGCCGTCCTTTTTCGCCTGTGAATACTCGGCAGGCGCGAAGAACACCAGAATTTGCATGTCCTCGGTGATGCTGTGAAAGCGGTGGTCATCGTAGGCTTTGACGAAGACAATCGAACCCTGCTGCACGGGACGGTCTTCGCCCGCGACGTGGATCATGCCGCGCCCGCTGACAATGTAGTAGACCTCGTCTTCACTATGTGGCTCCTGTGGGTCTTTGGCGCCAGCTTTCAGCGTGTACAACCCCATACTCATCGATGGCACACGCAGGAATTCGATGTACATCTTTTTGCCTGCGTGCTGTTCGCTCCAGTCCATCAACTGCCTGATCTCGTAGGCCTGCATCGTGACTCCCCTATATCTCGTTGAACGTGTCTACCTGCGTCCGGGTTTTTGACGTTTTGGTCAACTCAACGGTTCGACCTTGCCGCTGTCCGTAAGCTGCTTGACGCGCAGTTCGGCTTTGTCGAGCAGCGCCTGACAGTGCTCAGACAGCGCGCGCCCACGCTCAAACAGCGTCACCGATTCCTCAAGCCCCAACTCACCGGAGTCGAGCTTGGCAATGATGGACTCCAGTTCGGCAAAGGCGGTTTCAAAAGAGAGTTCTTTTATAGCGTTCATGCGTATCCTTATCCTCGACGCGCGCTTTCATGTCGCCGTCGGCAAATTGCAGGGTGATACCGTCGCCGGGTTTCGCGCCCTGGGAAATCAGAACTGCCCACATGGCCCCTTCACGCAAACAGCAGAATGGCCCAATTCAAAGTTTGCCAGCGCCATCAACAAAACAGCAACACACTATCCCTGCAGAAATCTGAATCGTCATCCCTTGCTCCTTTGATCAATGGCAGGAGCGGTACGTTTCAGCAGTCAAGTTATCCCTACAAATAATCTCAGATCGAGAAATCAACTAAGAATTCATGAAACCAACAAACTCGATGCGAACGTTTTTCAAATTATCCATGAATTTCAACATCCTTTTTCTCCCGAAACAATTGAAGCTGATTGTCCTCCACCTTTCTGCAAAAGGCCATCCATCTGCTGTGTTTTCCACCATCCAGCGATATCCATTTTCATCCATGATGATCCATTTTTGCATGGCGGGTTGGCTGATAAACCAACGATCATCTGGGTCGTCCGCCAACAACTTGCGCCAATCGGCAACAGGATCAGCCTGAAGATATAGCGCTCCTTGCCACAGTGAAAATCACCATCCCTCAATGCCGCTCCAAATCATCGGTGTGCCGTTGAGCATTGGCTCATGGCGGGCGTTTGGATGGCGGCACAGCGAAAACTCCCCGCCCGCCGAAACATCACGCTTTTGCCGGAAATATCAATGTTTCACGTCGCGCAAAAATCGAAGCGCCCGGTGCCAGGATACGCGGTGGATAAGTGCCATCAGGCGGCAGATGCGAAGTGTCCACGCAAACAATGTCCGCCAGCGTTCATGCGTATCCATCCTCGACGCGCGCTTTCATGTCGCCGTCGGCAAATTGCAGGGTGATACCGTCGCCGGGTTTCGCGCCTGCGTATCAGTCCCGCGTTCCGTCAAAACCTTGGTCAAAGGCAACGCGAAATCGCCTGCGGGCTGGCGGATTACGCCGCGCTGCGCCCTTTCAAGCGTTCGCGCAGCAGCGAGAAGCGCGCCCGCTGCCCCGTGAGCAAACGCGCATTCAGTTCGTCCACACGCTGGCGCAGGTTGCGCACCTGACTCTGCGGCGAGACAGCTTTGAGCGTGCGCTGCACATCGCCCAACGCCTCACGCTTGTCGTACAGCATATCGCTCATGGCGTCCTGTAGATTGGTTTGCAGCAGCGCCAGATTATCGCGCAGGTCTTCGATGTTGGGCGTCGCCAGTTCGGCAGCAGCAGAGGGTGTAGGAGCGCGCAGGTCAGCGGCAAAGTCGGCAATGGTGAAATCAGTTTCGTGGCCGACGCCGCTGATGACAGGAACGGGGCTGGCGGCGATTGCCCTTGCCACACCTTCATCGTTAAAGGCCCATAAGTCCTCGATACTGCCCCCACCCCGGCACACAATCAGCACGTCAATCGGCGCGTCCTGCAAGCGGTTGATGGCCTTGATAATACCCGGCACCGCGTCCGCGCCCTGCACTGGCGTAGGACTCAGCAGCACTTCGACCAGCGGGAAGCGACGGCGCAGCACGTTCTGCACATCCTGAAAGGCCGCCGCATCGGGCGAGGTAACGATGCCGATGATTTTGGGGAATGTAGGAAGCGGACGTTTACGTTCCGGCGCGAATAAACCTTCGGCCTCCAGTTTCTGCTTGAGGCGTTCAAACTGGGCGTACAAATCCCCCACCCCGACAGGACGCAGTTTATCGGCGTACAGTTGGTATTCGCCGCGCTGGTCATAGACGCTGATGTAACCATGCACCAGCACTGCCTCACCGTTGGACGGCGGGAACATGTGGTTGACGGCATTGCTGCGCCACATGACGGCTTTGATCTGCGCCTTGCTGTCCTTCAGCGTGAAATACCAATGACCGGAAGCGGCTTTGGAGAAGTTGGAGATTTCGCCCGTCACCCACACGTCCTGCAACACTTCGTTGCTCTCGATGAGTTCGCGGATGTAGGCGTTGAGATCAGCGACGGAATAAGAATTATTCATGAGTACATATTCGTAGAAAAACGATCCTCACATTATAGCCCAAATCGAACGAACATTCTAAATTTCAGGCAGTGGAGGGTTTGACGATGGCAAACCCCAACCACACAGCATCTGCTTACCCCCCAAGCGGCTCCAGCATCTGATACTTGAGCATTTCTTCGACGGTGAAGCGTTCCTTGAAGGTGAAGGCGTAGGGTGTCGCGCCGTGCTCGGTCAGGAATTCAAGGCGTTCCTTCGCTTCCTGGGGCGTGGGGATATGCGTCGCTGGAACCCACCACAGGGCGACGATGGGCGTGCTCAGGCGTTCAAACCACTCCTTGCGGCGGCGGACAAATTCGACGTGCTGGGTGTTATAGACATACTTGTGCAGCGCCTCAATCGACTCCCACACCGACATGTTGATGAGCAGCATGTCATCGTCGTAGACTTTGATGGAGGTGGCGTTGCCTTCGCTGGACTGCAACCGCCAGACGAAACCGGGCGCGTGATCGGCAAGGGCGTTGATGGGGTCAAGGTTATCCGCAAAATCCTGCATCACGGCACTGTCCATCGGGCCAAGGATGCGACCAATGTTAATCTGGGCGATATGATGAGCCATCGTATGTCCTTTTAAGTGGATAGTTGACTTTGAAAATTATACAATAGACGGCGTTTCAGACTACATCTACAGGAGTCCAATGATGGCATTTTTAAATGCGCAGGAACGGGAAGCGCTTTTACAGCAACTGAAGACGATGAATTACGGGCAGGCTAAATGGAAACTGCTGCACATTGACCCCAATGGACGCATCGCCTACTTCCGCAACAATCAGCAGTCGGGCAAGTACCTGACACGTTTTGAACTCAAGGGCATGGGTACGCGCGTGACACTGGTGGAAACGCTGGGCACCAAACAGCAAGGCGGACACAACAAAGCCGATTTCCACCTGGTGGATGTGATTGTCGAGCCGACGCCCGATAACCGGACGTAAGAAGTAGTTATCAGTTATCAGCAGAAGGCAGCACAGTGGGCTGGCTCAATGCGGGCGCGCGGCTGCGAAACACAAACAGCGTTTCATACAGGGGTATGGCAGGCCACACCCCTATCGAGGGAATCTTATGAAAGCCGTTCGTATCCATCAACAGGGTGATGAAGCTGTAATGCAGCTCGAAGAGGTGGCGCTTCCCGAACCGCCGCCGGGTATGGTGCGGGTGCGGGTCGAAGCCGCCGGGCTGAACTTCATCGACATCTATCAGCGCGCCGGAGTGTACAAGCTGGCGACACCGTTCACGCCCGGACAGGAAGCGGCGGGCGTAGTCGATGCGCTAGGTGAGAATGTGACTGGTGTAGCGGTTGGAGACCGTGTCGCGTATGCCTTCGTGCTGGGGGCTTATGCCGAATACGCTATCGTGCCGGACAACAAACTCGTTCCGGTGCCGGCGGGGGTTTCTTCGCAGGCGGCGGCGGCGCTGATGCTGCAAGGGATGACCGCGCACTATCTGGCGCACAGCACATTTGAACTGCGCCCCGGCCACAAAGCGCTGATACACGCGGCGGCAGGCGGCACGGGCGCGCTGCTGGTACAGGTCGCCAAACGCTGCGGCGCGTTCGTCATCGGCACCACGTCCAGCGAGGAGAAAGCACAGATCGCACGGGCGGCAGGCTGTGACGAAGTGATTCTTTACACGCAGCAGGACTTTGAGGCGGAAGTCAAACGCATCACTCAGGGTCAGGGCGTCGATGTGGTGTATGATTCAGTGGGCAAGGACACGTTCGAGAAAAGCCTGAACTGCCTGCGTCCGCGCGGCTACATGGTGCTGTTCGGACAGTCCAGCGGCAGCGTTCCGGCGCTCGAACCGCAGGTGCTCAACGCCAAAGGTTCGCTGTTCCTGACACGTCCGTCCCTGGGACATTACACCGCCAGCCGTGACGAATTATTGTGGCGCGCGGGTGACATCCTGAACTGGACGGCAGCGGGTGAACTGAAAGTCAACATCGACAAGACCTTCCCTCTGGCGCAGGCGGCAGAGGCGCACCGCTATATGGCGGGTCGCGGAACAAAGGGTAAAGTGCTGTTGATTCCCTAGGAGAATGCCCTTGCAGCCTTACATTGTGCTCGTCATCGGTGTGGCGCTGGTCGCCGTCGTGGTGCTGTGGGTGCGCAGTACCCTGAAGCAGCGGCAGGCGATGCTGGCAAAGATGCAGGAAATCACCGAACCCAACATCACCGCCGTCGCGCTGCCCAAGACTTTATCCGATGAACCTTACGTGATAAAGGAAGGTGACCGGGGAAAGATGCAGCCCGGCGTGGAATACGCCTATTTTTACGGCTCGCTTGACCCCGGCAAAGCCCAGAGCCAGCGCTATCACACCATCACCATTTTCTCGCTGGAAAAGCTGCAAAAGCCCGTCTTCAAGTCGATGACGGACGCTGATGTGATGGGGAAATTGCAGGCTGAGGGCTGGCAGAAAACAGGCAGCCAATCCTTCGGCAGTGATGATGTCGTCGCGCATTATTTCCAGCGGCATGTGTGAAAGGCAGGCTTATGTCCGAGTCGCAAACGCTGAGCGCACGTTCGCGTGCTATGCTCAAACAGGCGGATAAAGAGGCCGAAGACCTGCGGCACCGTAATGTGGAGCCGGAACATCTGCTGCTGGCGATGCTCAAAACGGAGGACACGATAGCTGCCGTCGCGCTGGAAAAACTCGGCCTGAGCTATGAGCCTGTGCTGGAACAGGTGCGGAAGGCACGCATCATGCCCAACACAACGGGCAGTATGACGCAGGGCGCTTCGCGGCGGACGCGGCTGGTGCTGAAAACTGCCGCCGATGAAGCCAAAGCACTGGGCAAAGAGTGGATCGAGCCTGAGCATATTCTGCTGGCGCTGCCTCACGAACCCGCGACGCGCGAGGGAACGCTGCGTGCCCTGCATGTGAATCAGGACAACATTCGCGAACAGGTGTATATTGCGCTGGGGCTGCCGCCGCCTATCGTAGAGGTGAAGCCGACAGTGCCGCCGCCTGCGGTAGCAGAAAAGCCCGTGTACTACGCAGAGGTGAAAGAAGAACGGCGGATTTCCCCGGTGCAGCGCGAAATCCGCGAAGAAATCCGGCAGATCAGCAGCAGCGCCGACAAGGTGTACCGTTCGCTCAAGCCGATTTACATTTTACTGCTGATGCTGCTGGTGATTGGCGTGGCCTTCGGCTTCAACCGCTGGATTGGCGCGACGACTTTTGTCAGCATGGGCGTTCTGGCGCTGGTGTTTGTGGCATGGTATTTCGGCAAGCGTAGGTAAGGCGTCGTTTTCGCGTCATGTGACAGGCGTGTGGGCGTTGCGCGCGCGTCATGTGCCGAAATCCAAGCTGACGTACCCTGAGAGTATCTTCAATTATTCGGGATTTCTCAGGGACAACCTCATGAATATCAAGCGTATCGCCCTCAGCACACTTCTCGGTCTCAGCCTCGTCAGCGCCAGCCTACCCGCCTTCGCGCAGGAAGTCAACTGCGATGCTGCGGTCAACTACAGCAGCCTTTCAACGCAGCAGTACAATCACGGGGATTACCAGAACGCCATCTTCAGCTATACCTGCCTGGCGCAGCAGCGCCCCGACAATGCAGGCGTGCTGAACAATCGCGGCAACGCCTACCGCAACCTCGGCAACTGGGAAGCCGCCGTCGCCGATTACAGCGCGGCCATCGACATCGACACTGAATACGCCGTCGCTTATAACAATCGCGGTTGGGCCTATTACAACCTCAACCAATTCGATCTGGCGATTGCCGATTACAGCCGCGCTATCGAAATCGACCCCAACATGGCGTTTGCCTATAACAATCGCGGCCTGATTTATCAACTGCGCGGCCAGAATGATCTGGCGATTGCCGATTTCCAGCGGGCGATTGAACTGAACGCCGAACCCACCGAATGGGCCGAGTACAACATCAGCCTGTTCCCGCTGGACTCCATCATCCGTGATGCGATGAGCAGCTATGACAACCGCAGCTTTGAGCTGGCCATTGACGAGTTCACGCAGGCGCTGGCGCTGGACCCCGACAACGACTACGCGCTGTACTATCGCGGACGTTCGTATGCGATTATGGATCGCTTCGCCGAAGCCGCCGCCGACTATGACCGTCTGGTGGAACTGCGCCCGGACTTTGAATACGCTTACTGGGGCCGCGCGCTGGCTTACGCTCAGCTTGGTAACATGGAACAGGCACGCGCTGACGCTGAACAGGCACAGACATTAAGCCCGGAACACGTCAACAACTTCATCGTCTTCGGTGCGCTGGCGGCGCTGTCCGGCGACATGGCAGAAGCAGGCACGCAGTTCCAACACCTGATGGACGAATGGCAGGTTGAACTGATCGTCAATAACGATTTCGCCGATGCGCATGAAGTAGTAGTTGACATGGAAACAGGCCGCGTCTACAGCATGGCGTTCGAGGGCAGCGAAGGACAGGTGATTACCCTGCAAGCCAGCAGCAGCGAATGTGACCCGATCATCGTCGTGCTCGACCCCGAAGGCAACCCCATCGCGGGTGACGACGACAGCGGCACCAGCCTCGACGCGCTGATCTCCGGCTTCACGCTCCCCAGCGACGGCACCTACACACTGCTGGTCAGCCACGCGGGGGCAGGCTCCGAGGGCATGGTGATCGTCACGCTGGAAACGCACTAAGCGATACAGCGCGCCTCAGAGGGGTTCGCCCGACCTTATGAAAAGATGGCTTCCACGCGAAGCCATTTTTTGTTTGAGTCGGCCCACCGCTCAAGGTGAGGGCTAGGTCAGAAGGACGGTAAACTCAGTGAAGGAGCTATTTCAGAAGTGCGACGTGCTGCGCTTTGCGTTACACTTCAGCCATTGAGCTAAAACATTGCGGCCTGTAAACACGCTGGAGCACGGGAATGCAGTTTGACGACCTTGAGAACAATTGGGTAACGGTTTACAAGTTGAACGAGCGTGGTGACGAAATTACACACTACGACGCGGAGGTGGTGGCGAAGGGCGCGAACTTTGTCTGTGTGCGGGCGGCGTTCATCGGGCGGCGCGCGGAGGTGCGCAGCGGCTTTCTGCTGTTCCGCACAGGTGACGCTATGACCGAATGGTTCTACAATGACCGCTGGTACAACATCTTCCGTTTGCAGGAAGGCTCACGCGGGCCGCTGAAAGGCTTCTACTGCAACATCACGCGCCCGGCGAAGATTTCCGAGGAAGTGGTCACTGCGGAAGACCTCGCGCTGGATGTGCTGGTTTCGCCGCAGGGGGAAATCATGGTCATGGACGAAGACGAATTCGAGATCATGAGCCTGCCTGCTGACGACAGAACACAGGCGCTCAAGGCGGTAGAACAGCTGAAAGCGTTGGTCGCGCGCCGCGAACCCCCATTCGACGAGATCAAACCCTAGCCGCTGCGACAACAGCGATCCCCCTCACCCAGCGGCGAAGGGGATGTTTCACGCTATCGCAGGCTTTCGGCAATCTGTACCCAATCATCCAGCGTCAGGTCACTGTGCTGCCCGGCGACACTCATCATCCAGAAGACGAACCCCTCCTGTTCCCAGCGAAGCTGCTGGAAGGGGAAATCGCTGTCCCAACTGCTTTCGCTAACCGTAGCGGTGGTGCCTTCAATGCGCGGGTTGACAATCCAGTTGCCTTCGACATACTGCCCGATGCTGCCGCCGATGGACACACGGACGATGTTAGCAGACGCGCCGACGTTCAGCGGGTAGGCGCTGGCGCTGGGGATTTGTACGATGACCAGGCCGATGCCGCTGCGCATGTAAAACAACGATGTTTGCTGGGCGACGACATCATAGCTAACGTCTACCAGCACATAACCATCGGGCAGCAGCGCAGGAACGCGAATATCAAATCCTGCCTGCGACTCAGCAGCTTCAACAGATGTTGACGGACTATAGATGCTGCTGCCTACCGCTGTCGGCTGAATGTCGTAGCTCACGGGCGTCTCGTAGACAAGGGTGTTGCTGTCCGTGCGGTTGAACAGCAGGTTGAGCAAATCCTGTGCCAGCGTGCGCAGCGGCGGAACAGTCAGCGTCAGCAGCAGCAGCGCCAGTACAGCGGCGGCGGCCACTCCCAGCGTGCGCAGATGCAGCACACGAGGCCGCACGCGAACATGGACGGATGAAGAGACATCTGCGCGTTTTTCGGCGGCACGGGCGCGCAGTTGGGCTTCAAGCTGGCTGGCAAACGCCGCATCAGGCGTCACCTGTTCGACCATGTCATGCAGCGCTTTGGCGAAGGCCGCGTCCTGTTCGTTGTGTAAATCGTTCATCATCGACTCCTTTAAGAACCTATCCATAAACTGGAATGTGTGCGGTAGCGTCGCCAGAGGCTAAAGCCGTCCGGCTGCCGTGTTTCGGCGGGAAGTCGGTTGAAACCGACTCAAACCCGCCGAGAAAGCTTGTGTGTTAAGGCCATCACCGACATTCAGAAGCGGTTTACGGATAGATATTTAACCTGTGAGGCGCTGACGCAGGTCACGCAGCGCGCGCGAGTACAGCGCATGGACGGCGTCTTCGCTTTTGCCCAACACCTGTGCGGCTTCCGCGCCGCTGAGTCCGCCGAAAACACGCAGCATCAAGACTTCCGCGCGTTCGGGGCTAATCTGGCGCAGCGCGCGTGCGACCTGCTCCATCTGCATTTGCTGCTCGACCTGTGCTTCCGGCGACATCTCCGGGTGCGGTGCGCTCTCCGCGTCTTCCAACGGCAGAATGATGCGGTTTCTGCGGTAGAAATCCGCCGCTTTGTGGCGCGCGATACTCAGCAGCCAGGCGGCAAACACGCCCCGCCCCTGATAACGGTGGATATTTTCCAGCGCATCGAGAAATGTTTGCGCGGTCAAATCCTGCGCGTCCTGTTCGCCGCCGACATGTGCCAGTAAATAGCGGTAGACACGGGTCAGATAGCGGCGGTAAAGTTCGGAAAATGCGTCCGGGTCATGCGCCGCGCGCACGGCCAGCCATTCGTCGGCCTGCGTTGTCGGCGTGCCGTGTTCCGTAAACACTGTGGGGTCAAGCATGACGTTTCACCTTGGTTGTGCCATTCACTGTGAATGTCGTTGGACACGTCAGTTTTCTGACAGGCAGCCGTCAAAATTGCATAAAGACCACATCATGTTTATCAACTGGCAGCTGTTCCTGTGCTAGGATGAATCTGTGTTGATTTTCAGCCACTGCATCACGAAAGGGATGTACGATGCGAAACTGGCGTGAAGTTCTGATCGGTTCTCCGCTGCCAACGCGCATGTTTCATGGTGAACGTCTGGACAAGGTGCGCGCACTGGCGGCACTGTCCCCCGATGCGCTGTCGTCGATTGCCTACGCCAATCAGGAAATTTACCTTGGTTTAGTAGTCGCAGGCACGGCAGGCTTGAATCTGTCGCTGCCCATCGCGCTGGCGATTGCGGCGCTGCTGGCAATTTTGACCCTCTCCTACAATCAGACCATTATCGCCTATCCCAACGGCGGCGGCTCCTATACTGTCGCGACGGAAAACCTGGGCAAGTATCCGGGGCTGGTGGCGGCGGCGGCGCTGCTCATCGACTACGTGCTGACGGCGGCAGTCAGCTTAACGGCAGGCGTGGCGGCGATTGCCTCGGCCTTCCCCGTGCTGTGGCAGTACCGCGTCGAGACGGCGCTGGTGCTGCTGGCGCTGATTACCATCGCCAACCTGCGCGGGCTGCGTGAGGCAGGCACGCTGATTTCGGTCCCGGTGTATCTGTTCATCGGCTCGTACCTGTTCATGCTGGGCTATGGGCTGGTGCGCGCGCTGATCGAAGGCCCGGCAGCCGTTGCCACGATGCCTGTCGTGCAGGAACTTCAGCCGATTACCCTGTTTCTGGTGCTGCACACCTTCTCGTCGGGCTGCACCGCGCTAACCGGCGTCGAAGCTATCAGCAACGGCGTCAGCGTATTCCAGCCGCCAGAGACGCGCAACGCACGCCAGACGATGGTCATCATGGCGGTGCTGATGGCGGTGCTGCTGTTGGGCAGCATTGGCCTGACGCAGTATTTCGGCATCACCACCAACGGCGAAGAAACCATCCTCTCGGCACTGGCGCGCCATATCTTCGGCGATGGCCTGCTGTATCTGCTGGTGTCCATCTCGACACTGCTGATTCTGATGGTTGCCGCTAACACCAGCTTTGTCGATTTCCCGCGCGTGACCTCGCTGATTTCCAAAGATGGTTATCTGCCGCGCCAGTTGAATAACCTCGGTGATCGACTGGTCTTTTCCAACGGCATTCTGCTGCTGGCGGGGGCCGTAGCCTTCCTTATCATCGTCTTTGGTGGCGATTCGCACGCGCTGATTCCGCTGTTCGCCGTCGGCGTGTTCCTGGCATTCACGCTGTCGCAGGCGGGCATGGTCATGCACTGGATGCGCGAAAAGGGCAAGGGCTGGCAGTTCAAAGCGATTATCAACAGCATCGGCGCGCTGACGACTGCGGTAACATTTGTCGTGGTGGCCGTGAGCAAGTTCCTCGACGGTGCATGGATTATCGCGGTGTTGATTCCCGTGCTGATGTATGGCTTCCTCAAAATTCACGAGCATTATGACGAGATTCGCCCACAGTTAAGCCTGAAGGGGTACACGCCGCCTGCCAGATCATCGGCTAAACCACGCGTCGTCATCCCTGTGTCCGGCGTTCATCGCGGCACGCTGCACGCCCTGAACTTCGCGCGCTCCCTGAGTGACAATGTCACCGCGCTGTATATCGAGATTGACCCGGCGCAGACTGAGCGTTTCCGAGAGGAATGGACGCAGTGGTGTCCCGACACGCCGCTGGAAGTGGTTGAGTCGCCGTACCGTTCGATTCTGCTGCCGCTGCTGGCGTACTTAGATCACACGGACCGCCAGCATGACGACGGACAACACGCGATTCTGGTGATGCCAGAGTTCATCCCCGGCTCATGGTGGCAGCATTTCCTGCATAACCAGACGGCGTGGATGATTCGCATGGCTTTGCTTTACCAGCGCCGCCGCCATCGTCGCGGGCGTGTGATTATCGAGGTGCCATTCCTGCTGGAAGGCTGACCCTCGTTTCAGTTGATGAGATTGACGCTGTTGTGCCCACGAACCACATCACGGAAGACCTCGAGATAGTAAGTGACCGAATGCTCGATGCGGAAGTATTTCGATGCTTCCAGCGATGCGGTGGATAACTGTTGATACAGGGCTTCGTCGCGCAGCAGCGTCAGAATCTTCTGGCAGAAGTGGGCTTCTGAATCCGGCGGGCTGACCAAAAAGCCGTTGCCCTGAATCAGTTCCTGCATCGCCAGGTTGTCAGGCACGATGACAGGCAGGCCGAAACACATGGCTTCGATCATGCTCATCGGCTGGACTTCGGACGTGCTGCATGTGCAGAAGATTTTTCCCAGACGGAACAACTGCTCGTCCAGCAAACGCTGATGCTCTACCTGTCCCCAGAACACAGTGGCGTGGTCGATGCCGAGTTCCTGCGCATAGGCTTCCAGTTCAGCCTTAATCGGGCCATCACCAAACAGCAGCAGCCGGACATCGGCGTCAGCGGCCAGGACGAGCTTAAACACGCGCAGCAGGCGATCCAGCGCCTTTTCCTTGCTCAGCCTTCCCACGTAAATCAGCGTTTTGTCTCCCGCAAGGCGATACTGCTGGCGCAAACGCTGGAGATTGGCGGCGGTGCGTTCGCTAAGCTGGGTGTCGATTTTGATGCCGTTGGGGCAAACCTTGACCGATTCGCGGAAGCCGTGTCCCAGTAAATCCTTTTTGATGCCCTGCGACGGCGAAATTACGGCTTCGCTGGCGGCGAAAAAGATGCGGGCGTACTCCCACAGCACCGCTTCGACCTGGCGCACGCCGCGCCGAATGCCGACGATTTCCAGATATTCCGGCTTCATGAAGTTGACATGGAACACGCCCACGCTGGGGACTTTCAGGCGGGACGAGACAAACTGGCCGAATAAGCCTAACGTGCTGGGGCTGACGATGTGAATGATTTCCGGCTGGAAGTGCTTGATCGCGCGGTAGGTCGGCAGCGAGAGAAAGCCCATACGCATTTCGGGATACATAAAGGAGGGCAGCGAAGGCACGTACAGCAGGCGAATTTTCTTTTCGGGCAGCGCGTCCGGCACGCCCTGCGATTTGGGCGCGATAATCAAGACCTGATGCCCCTGCCGCGCAAACTCGGTTGCCAGTTCAATCGTGCTGGTGACGATACCATCAATCTTTGGAAGGAATACATCGGTAAAAATAGCAATATTCATAAAGTGTTTTCATCCCCTCAGCCCCAGACAGCCGCAAAAATTCACTGTGGCCTAATCGTCTGATTGTAGCGCACGTTGCTGAATCCTGTAAAAATGCATTGACTTCACAGGATAAACCTCTATAATCACCGCCTGAAATCTACAAAAATCTACAAAAATCGGACAAAACATGAGCGAACAAAACCTCTCGGTAGGGCGGAACATCAAAATTGGCTTGTTCCATCTCGGCTCTGGCATGGCCGATGTGATTGCAACGGGTATCTGGAATCGTATCATGATCAGCGATCTGGGTTACGCCGCGACGCCTGTGGGCCTGCTGGTGAGTCTGCGTTACTTCCTCGCGCCGCTGAGCGTGTGGGCGGGGCGCATGTCAGACCGTCACGCGGTGGGAGGTTATCGCCGTCTGTTCTGGATCTGGCTGGGACGGCTGATGATGGTCATCAGCATCATTACGCTTGGGCTGGCGACGGCGCATCTGGCGCGCGGGGCGCAGGCGGGGCTGGGCGAATGGGCGGCCATCAGCCTGTCGCTGCTGCTGTTTAGCTGTGGCACCGCGATTTCCGGCAGCACGTTCCTGGCGCTGGTGTATGACCGTTCGTCTGAAAAACAGCGCGGGCGTGCCGTCGGCATTGTGTGGACGTTTTTGCTGCTGGGCTTCACCGTTGGCGGTATCCTGTTCGGCGTCATGCTGCCGGAAAATCATGAGGCGGGCGCGCTCGGTTTTACGCCGGAGACACTGCAAAATCTGTTCGTGATGGCGGGTCTGATCCTCGGTGCGCTGTGGGTTGTCTCGCTGGTTGGTGAGGAAAAACGCAGCAGCGGTGCTGTTGAAACCAGCGAGGGCGGGGAACATCAAACGTCGGTAATGGCTGACCTGCGGCTGGCGTTAAGTATGCGTCCGATGCGCTACTTCTTCTGGTATCTGGCGCTGTCGATGCTGTTCGCGTTTTCGCAGGATTTGATTCTGGAGCCGTTCGGCGGGCAGGTGTTCGGCATGGACGCGCGCGTCACCACCCGCTTCACCGCCTACTGGGGCAGCATGTCGATTCTGGCGACCATCGTCTTCCTTTTCTTAGGGCGGCGCTTCCCCAAAAGGCTGACCAACACGTTTATGTCCTATGTCGGCGTCATCGCGCTGATCGTGGCGTTCGCTATCTTCGCCGGGTCCGCCTTCGCGCAGATTCGCGGGCTGGTCACGCCGGGTTTGATTGTGCTTGGCGTGGGCTTAGGCGTGTGGAATGTCGGGACGCTGGGGCTGATGATGGACATGAGTCCGGCGGGGCGCGCGGGCACGTTCCTCGGCTTCTGGACGCTGGTGGTGACGCTGGCGCGCGGCGTGGGCGTGTCGGGCGGCGGCATCCTGCGTGACATTGGTGTCGTAGCAGGCGCGAGTCTGCCTGTGGCCTACGGCGCAGTGTTCGCGCTGGGGGTTATCGGGCTGGGCGTGTCGCTGTGGGCGCTGCGGCAGGTGAACGTCAGCACGTTTAAGGAAGAATACGCCCCGGTGAACGCCGAGAAAGTTCTCGCGGCGAGCCTCGACTAAGGGAAACAGAATCCCCTCGGCGAAGGTTCGGCGAGGGGATATGACGCATGTTTGGCAGCTATTCAGCCTGCCCGTTTATGCGCACACTCACGGATTGTAGAGTGAATGTAGGCTGAATCAGTAAATTTAGCCCATCCCGGAATGTCATCTGTATTACCCATTCCTGACTACCACTCAAGTCAATGATATAGACGTTAAAATCCCCCCGGGCATTCCACCAGCCACGAGCCGCCAGCGGAAACGCTTGGGCACGCAGCGGAAAACCGATACCCATCGGTAGCCAGAATGGCTCTGTTGACGCTTGTTCACTGGAAACACGGAAAACATTGTCGAGACCAATCGGTAGTTCCAGGGATTGTCCGCTGAAGGTCAGTGACATCAACGCTTCGCTGTTTTCAAACTCGTGGAGATTGACCACCCCAGATCATTCTCTGCCAGTGAGAACACCTGCCCGGAAACCGTATGCGCAGTTTCTGGGTGCCCTACCACCTCCGAAATAGGTTGAGGACGGCTTCTGTTTCTGCTTGCAGTTGTGCAAGGGCATCAGGGTTTTCCGGTAGTGCGCTCTGAGAGGTAATCGGGGAAGAACGAAGTTCTGAACAGATTATAGCCACGGTTCTGAACATCACCGTTACAACAATCAGTTCATAGTCAGGGACTACCCAGATTTCCTGCCCCTTGTGCCAGAAGCAAGAAGCTGGTATGGGTTGATCTTCCGTACCAAATATGGCAGTCCACCACAGATAGCCAGGGTATAAACTACCAGGTACTGGTCGCTGTGTTAACCCAATCTGCTGAAACGATTTGCTGGTCTCCCCACGACCTTGCTGCAAATACAGATACCCAATTTTCGCCATATCGTATGGACACAGCGGCAGCCATCCCGCCCCAGTAGACGCCCGCGGTCAGCCATCCATATGGCATCGGTAATCCCTAGCGGTGCAAAGAGTTTTGCCGGGCAAAGTCAAAGGTGTCTGCAGTGGCCTGCTGAAGAATTGCTGACAGGTGCGCATTGGCGTCCAGATATTGCATATAGGTGCCCGGATCAAAGCTCATCCTGCATCCAGTACATACTGCACCCAACTCATCATCAGCCGTCAGGGTATACATATGAAGGTCGTCCCGGCTAACCAGAGCGTTGTGTCAGCAGATCAGCAATAGTGATGCTCGCTTTGCGCTCATCCATATTGGCGACTCCTTCTTGCGAGAAGAAGTCCCAGATGGATTGATCGACACTTTCAATAAAGCCTTGATCTATGGCAATACCGACAAGAGTCGAGATGATGCTCTTAGTGACAGAAAACTGCCAGTGAGGACGTTCCGAGTCGAACAGGTAAGTCGAAGTATCCAATACGACGTAACCGTGACGGATAATCAGTAGGCTATGTAAATTGTTTGTGGTCACTTCGAATGAGTTAAGAAGTTCGGCAAGCACGGTGGAGTCCATCCCCTGTGCTTCAGGTGTAGAGGTTAACCAATGCTCGGTGGGGAATGTGACATCCTCTTGAGCGTCCAGAGGTCCAATACAGAAAAAAACCAGTAAACACAGCAACCCTACTACATTAAGGCTGTATGCGCGCTTCATGTTAAAATCCTTTCAGCGCAGCGTAGCCAATAAAAAAGCGTTACCCGCTGTTACATGCAGATAACGCTTGGAGTGCCAGTATGATGTCAGGAGTGCGATGTGTGCTGCATAACAGCTTGGCACTTGAGGCTTGTACATCTCAGTGCCTTATTGAATCTATAGTATCAATTATACTCCATTCGCCTCTCCCAATATCATCGGCCTTCTAATACTGCACTTCTGCCGACGCTTTGACGGTTTCACCGCCGCTTCAGCCGCCGCAGCAGCATACCCGGCACGCTGCGCGCCTCATCCACGCCCAACAGCAGCGTCAGCGCGAAGAACACCAGCGCCCCGAAGCCGCCGCCCAGCACCGTCGTCAGCAGCACGCCGTAGGGGTCCGCCGCCACGCGCAGCAGCAGCACCACCAGCCCCATCAGCAGCGCCGCCACCAGCGCCCGCCACGCCCCATCCAGCACGTAGCGGTCATTGAGGCTGCCGCCAATCTTGCGCCGCAGCAGCAGCCACAACGCGCCCGCCTCCAACAGCGTCGTCAGCGAGTTGGCCAGCGCCAGCCCGGCGAACGGGCCGCGACTCAGGCTGTTGGGGTCGCCCATCACGCGGATCAGCACGAAGCTGAGCGCGATGTTCGCCAGCATCGAGGCCATGCCCACCGTCACAGGCGTGCGTGTGTCGGACAGCGCGTAGAAGGCCCGCGACAGCACTTCCAAGAGGCTGTGACCGGGAATACCCAGCGCGAAGAAGGCCAGCGCCCAGGCCGCCGCCGCCGTGCTTTCGGCTGTCCATTCGCCGTGCTCGAAGATCAGCGCAATCACCGGCTGTCCCAGTGCAATCAGTCCAACGGTTGCCGGAAGCGCGAGGAACAGCACGCCGCGCATGGCTACCGCCAGCCGTTCGCGGAAGCCGCCGATGTCGTCCTTGGCCGCCAGCGCAGACAGCGAGGGGAATACCGCCGAGCCGATACTTTGCGCGATGACGCCGAGCGCGAAGAACAGCAGATACCAGGCTACGCTCAACGCCGTGTAGCTGCCCTCGATCATGTACGAGGCGAAGTTAGCGTTCACCATGAAGTTGATCTGCACAATGGCAGCGCCGAGCACGCGCGGTCCCATCAGCCGCAGCACTTCGCCCACGCCTTCGACGCGCATATCGGGCAGCCAGCGCAGCGGAATACGCAGCCCCAACAAGCCGGGAAGCTGTACACCGAGATGCAGCGCCGCGCCCAGCACCGCGCCCCAGGCCAGCCCGTAGACGCCGGGCGTGCCGTCAGGGTTCGCCAGCAGGCGCGACAGCAGCAGCGCGCCGATAATCATGCCGATGTTGTACAGGCTGGGGGCCAGCGCGGGCAAGAGAAACTGCTGATGCGCGTTGAGCAGGCCCATCAGCAAGCCGCTGACGCCAAAGATGGCGACAGTGGCCAGCATAATCTGTGTCAGGGAAATCGTCAGCGCCTGAAACTCTGGCGCGTCGCCGGGAACGAGCAGGACGGGCACCAGCACAGGCGCAAGCAGCGCGATCAACACGGCTAGCAGCGTCCCTGCCAGCGCCACCAACGTCAGCGCTGCGCTCACCAGTCGCCAGGCTTTCTCCTGCTGCTCGTTGGCGCGGAACTTCGTGTAAATAGGCAGAAACGACGAGCCGAGCGCGCCGCCCGCCACCAGCACAAACAGCGTTTCCGGGATGCGCTGCGCCGCGAGGAAGGCATCCAGTTCAGCGCTGGTGCCAAAAGTGGCCGTCGTGAGGGTCGTGCGGATTAAGCCGAGCACGCCGCTGGAAAGGAACCCGAAGATCAGCACGCCCACCGCGCGCAGCATCTGACGATTGGACAGAGCCTGAGTCTGGGACATAGGTTATGTATAGGGAACGTGAACGGTTACAGCGGGCAGAATTTTGAAGTCTCTCAGGTTGCGTGTGTAAATCGGAAGTTGCAAGCGCACTCTCATCGCTGCGATGAAGCAGTCTGCAATTTCAACCTGATGGCTGAGATGGTAGCTTTCAAACTCACGCAGCGCCCAAACAGAGTCTGCTGCGTTCAGGTGGACAACAGGAAAGGGATTCATCAGTTTGACAATGCGCTGCATCTCAACCTTATCTCTGGCACCCCAAACAAGCTCCATGCGGGCAATTGCTGGAATGCCAAAGGTCAGTAGACGGTTACTTTGCATCCATAGCAACGCAGCCGGATAAGAACGCAACAGATCGATAAACACATTTGTGTCAAGCAAGCCGTTCAAGATAGTCACTCATATCGTGGGCTAAAGGCGCGCTGGCGTAACTGACGCGCATATTCCACCGTGTCTTCAATATCAGTGCGATCTGCCCACAGTCCTGCCAAACCAGAGTCAAGAAGTTCTCCAAGGGTAACCCCTTGGACTTCGTTCAGTTCATTCCCTGGGATTTCCGCTTCGGTATTAATCTCAATCGTCACTTTCCCAGCAGGCAAATTGGGGGGCAGTTCAACTTGCAACCGCCCGTCTTTGGTAATCTCACCGTGCAAAATGATTTTGTCCATAAGTCACCTCGCTCTCCTGTGATTGTAACACGTAATATTTTCCGACTGTGCATATACTATAGCGTAACTGCTTATTTCACACTGTGTACGAATACTGATGAACGGTTCGCGCTTTTATACTCATCTGGCGATGGCGTGGCTCACGGCGGGGGGCTGTTATCTGGCCTACCTGTATCGTCCGCGTGCGGAAGCTGGCTCTATTCTCACGATTGGGCTGGCCTACATTTCGCTGCTGCAAATCGTGATTACGCTGGCCATCGGCCCGCTGAAGCTGTTCATTCAGCGGCGCAACCCGGTCAACATCATGCTGCGCCGGGACATCGGCATCTGGGCGGGAATCACAGGGCTGCTGCATGTTTTCTTCGGGCTGCAACTCCACCAGGGCGGCGATATTCTGTCGTTCTTCTTTCACAGTGATGGCACGGTCATGTGGAATCTTTTCGGGCAGGCCAATTACCTGGGACTGGCGGCGACTGTCGTGCTGGTGCTGCTCACTGTGCTGTCCAATGACCTGTCGCTGCGCAAATTCAAGGGCCGCACATGGAAATGGCTCCAGCGCACGAACTACCTGCTGACGCCCCTGACGTTCCTTCATGCGCTGTGGTACCAGGATGTGGCACGGCGTGACCCGGCGTTTATCTACGCGGTTTATGTGCTGATCGGGTTTACCGTTGTGATTCAGGCTGTGGGGATTTATCGCTACCGCGCGCAGCGTCAGCGCCGCCTTAATCCCTAACCAGCTTCCCCTTACGTATGCGAGTGTGTGCGAATATCAGCCGTGAGCAGTATCATACACAGGACTCACGAACAGGCCATCTGAATACATTCTGAGCAGAGGGGTGGAGACATGACAGCGAACACCGTCTTTATCACAGGCGCCTCAAGCGGGATTGGGCTGGCCACAGCACAGCAGGCAGCGGCGCTAGGCTGGCGTGTGTTCGCGGGCGTGCTGCCGGGCGAGGATAGCAGCGGCTTAGAGAACCACGCCAACATCAGCGTCATTGCCATCGACATCCGCAAAGGCGCACTGATTCAAGCCGCCGCCGACACGATTACCAGAGCCGTTGGCGAAACAGGGCTTTACGGTCTTATCAACAATGCGGGCATTGCCATCACTGGCCCGCTGGAATTTTTGCCGCTGGACGCGCTGCGTTTGCAGTTGGAGGTCAACCTCATCGGGCACGTAGCGGTCACGCAGGCGTTTCTGCCGTTGATACGGAAAACACGCGGACGCATCATCAACACGGTGTCGATCCTCGGCAGGTTGACGACGCCGTTTTCCGGCCCATACTGCATGTCCAAGTTCGCGATGGAAGCGTTCACCGACACGCTGCGGCAGGAAGTCAGCGGGTGGGGCATCCGGGTGATCGCTGTCGAACCGGGGTTTACGGCCACACCCATCTGGAAAAAAGCAGCGGCGGCTACCGACGAAATCAGTGATGAACTGCCGCCGCAGGGCAGACAGTTGTACGGCAAGGCGCTCAAGGCGGTGCGGGAGTCCATGGCCCAGTCAGAGGCGCGCGGCAGCCAACCGGAAGTCGTGGCGATGGCGATGCTGGAAGCGCTGACGGCCAAGACACCCAAGACGCGTTATCTGGTCGGCTCACAGGCGGGACGCATCAGCTTTTTGCGCTGGCTGCTGCCGGATAAACTGCTCGACAGGCTGGTCATGCGCCAGTATGATCTGTAACGGCGATATTTAAGGGGCAGAGCAGTGCCCGGCCCCACAACACGCTATTCCTCCAGACCGACAGGCTCACGCCGCAGCACGTAGGCGAACAGTGCCAGCGTCAGCCCCAGCACCGCCCCGCTGACGACAATCGCGGTGCGCACCGAGAACAGCTTACCGACGAGACCCATAGGCACGCCTGCCGCTATCTCGCCAAAGGAATGCACCTGACTGTTGAGGGAAAACATTGTGGCGCGGATAGACGACTCGACGTTCTGGTTAAGCCAGGCACGGCTGATGGGTTGGGCGACGCTGTGCAGGGCTGCAACCAGCCAGTAGGCGACCAGCGCCAGCACAAAACTGCTGCTCAAGCCAAACACCACGACGCTCAGGCCGATCACGACGTAGACCAGACGCAGCGCGCGTGCCACCGATGTATGCTCCAACACATTCACGCGGCGGCGCACGACTTCATTCAGCGCCAGACTCAACAGGCTGGCCCCGATGCCGATGATACCGAACCAGACGACAGGCTTCAGCCCACTGATGGCTGGCAGCGTCACATTTTCCACGAAATGAAGCTGCCACAAATGGTCGATGCCTTCGCTGTGGAAGGCGAACAACGCGGCGATGGCAAACATCGCCAGCAGCAGCGGGCGTCCACGCACGAGGCGCAGCCCAGCACCAGTGTGTGCCACAGCGTTTGCCATGTGCTGCGTTCGTCCTGCGGCGTGCGGCGAAAGCCATTTTCCGGCATGACCAGCAGTAGAAACAACGTAGCCCCCAGCAGCAGCACGCCGGACGCTAAAACGGGCACGCCGATAGCGATGCTGGCGAGCGCCACGCTTGGCGCCATACCCACCATGCTGCTGACGGTGCAGATCTGGGCCGCGCGCACGAAGGCTGTGTTTGCCTGTGCCGCGCCGATTTCGTCGGTGATCCAGGCTTCGGTTGCGCCGCTGGTGAAGGTGCTGCCAATCCCCCTCAGGACTTCGCCCAGCAGAATTCCCGCGAACGACGGCAACAGCCCCATGACCGTCAGCCCCGCGCGCCCATCAGCGCAACGCCGATGATGATCGAGAGGCGGCGGCTGTCAGCGACGATACCGTGGGCCTCTCTTCAAAGAAGAGGAATGATGGGACTCAAAGACCGTCGCGGCAATCATGATTTGCAGCAGGTCAAGTCCGGCGGCGGTGCTGTAGTAGACAATGTAGATGGTCGTGGTGAGCGTGGTGAACAGCGTCACCCGGCTTCGAGCAGATAGTAGACTGAACGTGCGTCCATGCGTGGACGACGCGAAGATTCAGCATGAGTTTCCCTTTGTACACAAAGCGCCAATACAGCGGTACAGGTTGAACAGACTCAACCCGACATCACAAGACTGAAGACGATGCCAGCGTGGATGCTGACCCAATCAGTGTTTAGTTGTGAAGTGTTATGTACACGTAGAGTATTGGGAAAACTCCTTTGATTCGTATTGAGATCATTATATTCAATTGGCGGGAAGTTGTAAATCAGCCGAAGTTTGGGCGTGAACACAAGGCCGCTGCTTTCATTAAAGGCGTTGGTGTTAACAGTGTGTGATATTTTGTAACATCTGGCTTTTCGGGATATAATTTTTATGCTGTTCGGAGTCACACAATTAACAACATATTAATTTGCGCGGGGGATGACTATGAAAGCGCTGCATGTGAAGCAATGGGGTGGTTCAGAGGCTGCTGTGAGAATGTTGCGCTACGCTCCAGCCCTGGAGAAGTCTGATTCGGGTTCAGGCCGCGAGGATTAATCATCGTTGGAAAATTCGGGAAGGATATTTGCAGGAATTTGTCATGCTGCCCGTCGCACTGGGGTCAGATGTCGCAGGAGACATTGAAGCCATCGGTGAAGGGGTCAGGCTAAGGTTAGCACGCCGATTTTGGTATCAGGCTGCGCGGTGGGGCTTTCATGGAGTTCACCACGATTCATCCCGAATGAAATGGCCCGTAAATAAGTACCCTGAGTTATGCCGAAGCGGCTGCCGTTCCCCATGCCAGCCTGACCGCGTGGCGATCACTTTTTGAGGCAGGACAGGTACAGGCGGGCAACGTGTACTGATTCATGCCCGCAGCAGGGCGTTGGGCATTTCAAGCTGTACAATTGCCAAGATCAAGGGAGCTTATGTCATCGGCACGGCCTCGGAACAAAACGAAGCCTTCCTGCGGGAGTTGGGGGTAGATGAGGTTCATCAATTACAAGGCTGTCGCATTTGAAAGTGTCGTAAAGGACGTGGATGTGGTGCTGGATGCCGTCGGCTTCGATACTACCACGCGTTCGCTCGAAGTCCTGAAGCCGGGTGGCACGCTGGTGTGTGTGTCACGCCGCCGCCTTTTGAAGCCGCTGCGGCCAAAGGGATCCATGCCAAGTACGTCGGTGGGCAGCCTAACCATGAGACCTTGACACAGATTGCCCAACTCATTGACGAAGGGCGCGTCAAACCCCGTATCAGTCACACCCTGAAATTTGGGGAGATACACGAAGCGCTGCGCCTGAAGCCAGACCCAGCATGTACGCGGCAAGATTACGCTGACAGTGGGTGAACAAAGCGTTTTGTAGCCCATCGTCTCTAAGGAAATCCGCAGAACGGGGATGTTCAAATGAGCATCTCCGTTTTTATTTGGGGTTTCAGGGGCCGTGCGTGCAATCAGCACTGGCAGATGCGCGGGCGAACGCTGCGCAGCGGCAGGCCAGCGCCGCCCACATTTCGGGCAGCGCGCCAGCCGACACGCCCAGCAAATCCGCCGCCCGTACCAGACTCCAGTTCACGACTGGCATACTGCTGGTGCAGTTCACGCAGCCGCGCTTCGAGCGCTTCAGGCGTGATGTCAGCGTCAGCAGCGCTGGCTGTTACCGGTGTACGCAGCACGCGCCATCACAAACATCTCGTGAACAGCACTGCCGCCTATCTTAATCCGATCAAGTTGTTGAAGTTCCACGAAGCTTTCTCCGTTGACATTAATCACATTTGCCTTGTGCCAGGTTGTTGATGGTTCTACCAGAAATCGCCAGCAGCAGCGACCTTGCATCTTTTGGATCTGTTGTATACTCCAGAGACAGAACATTTGTGCAAAGGATTATCCATGAGCAAACGTGTGACCGGAATCGGCGGCATCTTTGTTTGCGTACATTTAAACAGTTGGGCGAATGGTACCACAAACATCTCGATATTGACCTTGAAGCAGCAGGCGATACCTTGTGTTCCGCGGCGTATTATCCCAACGATGCCGAACGCACAGGGGCAACGGTATGGGCATTGTTCGCCGGACAGTGATTATCTTGGCTCCAAAAGCGCCCCCAAGTAATGCTTAACTATCGTGTAACGGAAGACCTGAGCGCCGTCATTGAGGCGCTGAAACAGGAAGGCGTTGAAATTGAGATGGAGCCAATTGAGAACAAACATGGACGCTTCGCCTGGATACGCGACCTGAAGGACACCGTATTGAACTGTGGCAGGCGCCAGAAAACTACTAGGCCTTCGCGCGCTGCGGCTCCACAAACTGGCGTACTGATTGTGGACGTTGAGATACACAAATCTGATGCCCGTCATGCGGTAGATAAACTGCGGCGCGAACCCAGCCCTTTGTACAGCGGGTGACCAAACTCCAGCGTATCACGGGCATCCGGCACATGAATCAGCCGCGTGTCCGTCGCCGCCGTATAAGCCTGCGCTTCAGCATTGTGCGCAATCACCGTGCCTATCGGGTTCATCACCTGCATCGAAAGCCAGGGCTGCATTGAGGAGGCGAGCATGTTGCGCCAGCCGAGCAAGCCCATCAGCGAGAACAGCACGCCGGAAGGCTGCGCGGCGGGATGCTGCACATGCCCCTTAAAAATGAGACTGCCCTGTTTGTCAGCAAAATTGAACGTGGACTCGCGTTTGCCGATGGCGATCTGTCCTGTCGTGCGCTGCGCGTTCAAGCCGAGAGTTCACGGTTGTACAGCACCACGTTTTCAGTATTCATTACAGGCCATGACACAGCATACGCACCACCGGATTGAAGGCCGAGGCGTCGAGGATGGTAAACGGATGCGGGCGGACAACCACCTGCGGCGTGCGCGAGACAAACAGCGAAAACTGAAGCTCCTGATGCGCACCGAGGCTGGCCTCACGGAAATCGCAGGCCCATACCGCCATCAGCGCCTTGCCGTCGCTGGTCTGAATCGGCGTGACGCTTTCCGATTGCAGCAGCGTGGACACGGCGTTCAACGCTGCCGTGCCGCCGATGAACAACAGGCTGCCGTCGTAGATGTGATAAGGCACAGGCACACGCGCGCCGTTGGACAAAACGCGTACTGACAAGGGGATACTGCTGGAATAACGGATGGCTTGTTTGGCGTTCTGGTCATCTGCCTCGTACAAAGGGTATCGCTGAAAGTTCACGCCCGCCCAATGGTATGCACGCACAGCATGCCACTTTCCACTTTGGCCTTTGCCCCACTCATGACGTTGCTGACGCCGCGCGCGGGCTGAACACCAGCGTTTCATTATGCAGCGGGTAGTACAAGCCCTCGGTGGAAATACCGCGCACGTCGCCGCTGATGGGCAGCAGCGAAAGCGTATCGCCTGCCACACCATCGAGCGTATGTTCCCCAGCGGCAGCAGCCACATCTCCTGCTTGCCAGCCACCATGCGCGCATCGACACCCGCCAGCAGGGGCAGCGCCATCAGGTAGACGTTGGCCATCGTCTGGTCAAGCCGATCCCCCACCGCGCCGATGATGCGAATCCACTTTGCGCCGCGTTCCACCACCAGCATTAGCGCCAGTTCCAGATCAGTTTCATTCTTCTCAGGAGGATAACGCAGCACTTCAACGCCAGCGGCTTCCAGTGGGGCGAGTTCATCTACCGTCAGCGAGTCCATATCGCCGATGACGACGTGCGGGCGCAAGCCCAGCGACAGCGCCATGCGCGCGCCGCCATCCGCCGCGACCATCAGTGTGCGGCGTTCAGGCACGCGGGCTGCATCCAGCGCGCGGCGCACCATCGCACCGCGATTGAGGTCACCATTTGCAAAAATCAGGGCATGGGTCATAGTGGATAATGAGTAACGAGCAGCGAGGGACGAGTCATGAGCGTTGGAACTCACCACTCACAGCTCACGACTCGCTAGGGATTAGCGGGCGCGGCGGCGCCAGCGTTCCTGAACTTCGATGCTGCTGATGTCGGGCTTTTCGAGGAAGTCCGTCACCAACTGGGTAAAACGATCATTCTCTAACATCGGGAAATGGCGCACCCCCTGCATGGGGATGGGCAGCAGCTTATCTTCCGGCTTGGTCGTCGCCAGATAATTCCAGACATTTTCCGAGGGATGTTCGATAATCGGGTCTTCCTTGCCATGCACAAACACCAGCGGCATGTCCAGCATATGCAGCTTATCGAGCATTTCCAGCGAGTCGAAGCTGGCGGCACTGGTGCGCAGCGCGGCAGTATCGGTCCTGGCGATGTCCAGCTTCAGCTTGTCATACGCGGTTTCCGAGCGTTTGAAACATTTGCCGAGCAGGCTGTCCAAATCGCTGTTGAGACGTTCCTGCAGCGGGTTATGGCCGCCGGGTTTAGGGGCTGATGAAGGCGCAGCGGCTGGGATAGATGGTGCAGCAGCGGAAGCCGATGCAGAAGCAGCAGCCGATGGCGATGGCACATCCGGGGCTGACGCAGGTGTCTCGGCGGCAATGGGGGCTGGCACGGTGGGCGTGGATAAATCCAGCTTCAAGTCAGAAGCTACACGCGCCAGAGTCGCGCGGTCAATGGTGC
Source organism: Anaerolineae bacterium (assembly GCA_046328675.1). Taxonomy (GTDB): domain Bacteria; phylum Chloroflexota; class Anaerolineae; order Aggregatilineales; family Phototrophicaceae; genus JACAER01. Next base: position 8,258 of record JAXLWC010000010.1, on the reverse strand, counting down.
CGCCGCTGATAATCGTCGGCGCGCTGTGTGATGGCGCTGGCGCAGACTTGGAGAGAATTGTCAGGTCAGCAGATTGTGGTGCAGGATTCTGGGTCAGCGGCGTCGTCACAGGCGCGTCAGGTGTCGCAGCGGCAGGTACAGCGGGTGCCGCCACATTAGAGGTTAAGGGCAGCGGTGTCAGCGGACGCAGGTGTCCGGGCGCGTTGCGTTCTGCGAGTCCACCGGGGTCAAACAGCGGCGCGCTGACCAGCAGCATACGCGCGGTCTTGTCGGGGTTGCGCCGCGCGAATTCGCAGGCGACCAGTACCCCCAGCCCATGGGCGACAAAGGCCGCCTTGGGAATACCCATTTGAGCGAAGAACACGTTCAGCAGTTCGACCTGCTTATCCAGTGTATATTTGGGAGCACTCTTGCTTGAGTCGCCAAAGCCGAACAGGTCAATGGCGTAGACACTGAACTTAAGTTGAAGCTGCTGCATCGTGGGAATCCAGTAACGCCACGACCCAATCCAACCGTGCAGCAGGATGACCGGGCGACCACGCCCCAGTTTTTCGTAATGTACGAGGTCACCCTCTACCGTAATCGCGCTCATTCACATTCCTCATTTCGCTTTCTAACGCCCAGCGCCGAAAGCGACAGCGTACATATTCCAATCGTTGTGTAGTCTGCCGTAAACAGGCCTTCATTTCATTGAGGGGAAAGGTAGTTACGGGCAAACACGGGTTTACCCTGGCAACGATCCCCGATTTGTAATACTGTGTCTATTGTATCCTAAAGCGCATCAGCCTGCACCGACTTCTTGCAGGATTTCCGCGACGCGTTTGGTAAGATCGTCCGGCGCAAAGGGCTTGAGGATATAGGCGTGCGCGCCCGCGTCCTTGCCCATCTGCATCTCCTCATCCTGCCCTTTTGCAGAAAGGATGACCACCGGAATATGTTTGACGCTGTCGATCTGCTTTAACGCTTTGCAGGCTTCGTAACCCGTCATTTTCGGCATTCGCACATCGGTGAGAATCAAGTCCGGCATGACGGTCTGCGCCTTTTCCACGAGATCTTCGCCATTGGAGACCAACGTCAGTGTATGCCCCGCGAACATCAGTGTAAAGTTGATCAGTTCGCGAATGTCACGTTCGTCCTCTGCGATAAGGATTTTTGCCATAAGTCACCCTTTTGTCGGCTATGCTACTGGACAGGAGGCCCCGACCCTCCTGTTCACTCCACGATGGGGTTTCTCTAGTTCGTCACGAAACCCGGCTGTTTTAACGGCAGCGAGATAAAGAACGTCGTCCCCTGGTTTAACTGCGATTCAAACCAGATTTGTCCGTTGTGCAGTTCGACAAGTTCTTTCACAATGGACAAGCCGAGACCAGTACCCGCGACATCCATCACCAGGGCGTGCTGGTCAAAGCGCTCGAAGCGCCGCCAGACGCGCGGCTGGAATTCTTCGGGGATACCGATGCCTGTGTCTTTCACCGAGAACACCATGCGTTCTCCCTGCGGCTGAACGCTCAGGTCAATGCTGCCCCCCGCATACGTGTAGTTAAACGCATTATCCACGATATTTGACAAAATGCGTATTAACTTATCGCGGTCTGCCTGAAGTTCGGGCAGGTCTGGCGCGATGTTGACGCCGACATGAAGCTGTTTCTTGCGGGTGTCCATGCGGGACTGAAGGTTATTGACCACCTGATCCAGCACCTCAGAAACGTCAATGGCTTCGACGTTGAGCTGGTCACGTCCGGCGTCAATCTTGGAGATTTCAAGCACGTCGTTGACCAGACCGCTGAGTCGATCCGCGTTCTCCTTGATAATGGCCAACCCCGATTTCTTCTGCGCTTCGTCCATCTCACCCACCGCGCCCATCAGCAGTAGGTCGGCAAAGCCCTTGATGCTGGTCATCGGCGTGCGGAATTCGTGCGAGACGTTGGCGATAAAGCTCAGACTTCACGCGGTCAACTTCGACTTCCTTGGTGATGTCACGGAAGACGGACACCGTGCCGAGGAACTGCATCCCGGTGTTGCCGGTGATGTACACGGGCGAAAGGTGGACGGATACCACGCGCTCCCCAAGCTGCAAACGTTCGTCGATGAACTGTCCGGCGTTGAGGCGTTCCGGGTGTGATGACCATTCATCAACGGAACGCGCCCAGACGTTGCCCGTGCCGCCGTACAAACCCGTCAGCGTCGCCAGCGGCTGGCCCAGCACCTGATCGCGCGGCAGTTCAAGGATGCGCTCAACAGCGGTGTTAAACAGCACGACGACGCCGTTAAGATCGGTGAGCATTACACCGTCCACGGTACTTTCGAGGATAGCGGTACTCTTCTGCGCTTCTTCCTGCTCACTGCGCAGGAGTGCACCGAGACGTTCACGCCTGATCGCGAATAAGCTGATACAAGTCGGCGTTGTTGATGGCTGCCGCGACCTGATCCAGCGCGAAATACCGCCAGCTCAACTGCGGTTCATCAAACTGCCCACCTTCTCCCCGGCTAGCAGGGAAGACAGTGAAGCACCCTGCATCCTCGCCTGTTTCCAGCAGTACCGCCAGCGAACTGCGCCAGTGTTCGACACCATGCAGTTTGGGGTCCCAGAATTCGCTGTTGTGCAGGTCATCGACCAGCAGTTCATGGTCGTGTTCAATCAGCCACGAGCCGATGGTCTCTGCCGGATGGATGGGACGATCCGCGCGCCCGACATCAATGAGGCTGTCGAGGTTAAGCACCGCGCGGCTGTACAACTGGTCGGTCATCGGGTCAAGCAGCAAAATCACGCCGTCGTCTGCGCCGACTGCTTTGGCCACCATGCCGAGCGCGCGCTCCAGAACGCGATCCATGTCCAGCGTGCGTGACAGTTCGGAGGTAATCTGGTACAGCGTGTCGATGCGGTCACGTTCCAGTTCGAGTTCGCGCGTGCGGGCTTCTACCAGACGGTTCAGGTCAGCGGCGAAGTTGTTAATCTGCTCGAACAACTGCGCATTACGGATGGCAGCGCCCAACTGTGAGGCGACGGTGGTGAGGATGCCCTGATCGTTGACACCGAAGGCGCGGGACTTCTTGGAGTCGCGCACGGCCAGCACGCCAATCACCTGATTACCGGAAATCAGCGGCACGCCCATGTAGCTCTTGATGTCGCCTTCGGTGGTGACAATGCCGATGTTGCGGCGGATGTCCTCCAGGCTGAGGAGTTCTTCCACGAGGATCAACATCTGCTTCTTCTTGATGATGTAGGAAACTTCGTCGTTGCCCAGATGGCGCGGCGGGAAATTCACATCCTTGCCGCTGAAGACGGCCAGCGGGAAGGTAATCTCCTGTGTTTCGCTGTCGTAAAGCGCGAGGTACAGTTCATCGACCTGCACCAGCCCTGGCACCTGATTACGGACGACCTTAATCACTTTGTCGAGATCAAGCTCGGACGAGATCGCACGGCTCAATTCGTTGATGACGTACAGTTCCTCAAAGCGTTCAGCAGTTTCTGCCGAGAGCCGCGCGTTTTCAATGGCTACCGCGACCTGTGAACCGAGCGCTCGTGCCAGGCGAATCTGCTGCTGGGTCAGCACCTTATCGTGTAACTGCTGCTCCACCTGAATCAGACCGCGCGTTTCATCACGTACCACCAGCGGCACAAGCATACGAGTCTTGCCGTTGTGGAGACGCAGTTCTTCAACCTCCTTGGCGTCGGCGCTGTCGTCGTCATAACGAATGACGACCACCTGCTTTTCGCTGAGGGCAAAGCGGCGGGCGGGATACTTGGAGAGGTCATAACGCGTGCCGCGCGGCGTCACACGATCCGGGTCACCGCTGCGGTCAACGTCGATCTGGACTTCCAGCGTGTCGCTCATCTTGTCCCACGTCAGAATGGCGCAGTCGTCCATGTCCAGCGTGTTGAGCATCAGGTCAACGACGATGTTAAAGACTTCGTTGATGTCCAGTGTCTGTGAAGTCGCCTGCGCTGCTTCGAGGAGCATACCGAGTTCATTGGTACGGGCGAAGGTTTGCTCGAACAGGTCGGCGTTTGCCAAGGCCACCGCGACCTGGTTGGCGAAGGCCAGCGCGGCCTGTGCTGCCTGATTGTCGTAGAAATCGGATTCCTTCTTATGCAGGATGAACATGCCGACAACATGTCCCTGGCTAATCAAGGGCACGCCCATCCAACTGCGGGTGTCCCCTTCGCCGGGAAGCGGCTGGGCAAGCGCCGAGGTTCCGCCGCGCGTCACCGACACCACACGCTGCTGCTCCACGATGGTATTCATGCGTTCGTTATCGCTCAGGCGCACGCGCATTTCTTCAGGCCGGACGTTTTCCTGATCGGTGCCGCGAATGCCTTCCAGCACCATGAAGCTGCCATTGCGCCGCCAGAGGGTCATGGTGTCGTAACCGATGACGCGCTCCATTTCTTCAAGCGCCAGCGAAATGACCTCATCACGATCAAGCGATGCGGTGATGCGGCTGGAGATTTCGGTCAGCGCGGCAAGCTGCTGTGCGCGCAGTTCGATGTCGTGTTCCAAACGAGCGCGTTCAGATAAGTCTTCGACCAGCAGCACCGCCCCACGCACCATGTCAGCGGAACGCAGCGGATAGACGTAGAAGTTGCGAATGACGGGCGCGCCACTTTCGTCACTGGTCTGGCGGCGCAGTTCATTCTGCGGCTCGCCTTTGTCCAGCACCTTGCGCACGGCGTCCGCCAGGAAAGCAAGTTCCTTACTGTGCGTGAACAGGTCACGACGGATAGCACTGTCATCCCAGCCGTAAAGCTGTTTCATGTGGTCATTCACGGAGATAATACGCCCGGAGCTGTCCAGCACCGCGATACCCTGCTGGATGGACTCGATGACCGACTCGTTTTGCGCGCGCAGGTTAACGGCCTGATTGAACAAGCGCGCATTCTGCACGGCGATGGCCGCGAGGTTCGCCATACGCTTAAGCAGCGGACGGAATTCCACGAAGCCATAGGCTTTGGCGAGGTCTGCGCCGAGATGCGCCGCACCGAGGCAGACACCACCGGTCAGCAGCGGCAGTACCAGCGAGGTCTTTTCGCCCTTGCTCTGCCAGCCGCGCAGATCGACAAACCCCTCGTCGCCGCTGCCTGCATGGTACAAAAAGTCCTGTCCGGTGCTAAACGTATTGCCCAACGCTGTGCGCTCAAGGTCTACACGGCGCTCACCTGTAATCGACAGACTGTTATCCATGTTCACGGCGACACGCAGCACATCAAAGGCCTGCTGTTCCGTGTCCAGCAGCGCGAAGGTCATGCGGCTGAAGGGCAGCAGACGCAGTGCGCCGCGCGCAACCGCCAGCACGATTTCATTGATGTCCAGCGTACTGGCAACGGCTTCCATCATTTCGTTGAGGCGGGCTTCCTGTTCACCAGCACGCACACTGGCATAGTACAGGCGTGTGTTTTCAATGGTGGCCGCCGCCTGATGCGCGAAGATTTCCAGCACTTCGGCAGTGCTGCGGTCAGGACGCTGGTTGTTCAGCGGTCTGTCCAGCGAAATAAGGCCGAGAATACCGCCGCTGGCCCCCTTAATCGGCACAATCAATCTATCGCCTTCGTGCCAGTCGCGGTCACTGAAGACGATGAGTGTGCGAATGCCATCGTAGGAGGTGCTGAGCGCTTCGGTTCCTTCGACATACCATTTGGTGACATCGCGGATGGGGAAGAAATAGGATTCGCTGACGATGTACTCTGGCTTCATCAGTTGTTCCAACTGCGCCAGTGTCATCGTCTCCAAACGCGAGTTTTCAAACGCATCCAGCGGCATCCCAGCCTGTGCCACGCGCCGCAGCACGCCAGCCTCCTCATCCAGCAGCAGCATCACGGCGATTTCAAAGCCCGTACTGCGCTGAATGCTGAAGGCCATCGCTTCCATGACACTGACGGCGTCGGCGTTGGAATGCGTCATCTGGCTTAACTCGAAAATCTGGTTAAGCTGTTCGACGCGCTGACGCAAGCGTGCGCTGTTCTCAATCTGGCTCTGATAACGGACATCGTTGGCATAGGCCAGCGCCGCTTTGGAGGCCAGCGTCATCAGGAAGGCGGCGGCGCGATCATCAAAGTGGTTTGGTTCTTCGTGGTACAGATGGACGACGCCTACCACCTGTTCACCGTACTGGAACGGCGCGGCAATCGCCGAACGTGCGCTGCTGGGCACACGATTCATCTTGCTGCGCTCGTAGTCGGTGACCATCGCGGTATTGACCGCATGTTTAATCGCGGTCAGTTCAATATCGGCTAACTGAATGAATTCTGTGCTGTCGCTCAGACGCTTGGCGATTTCAGGAACATCGGGGTCAATCCAACGGCTGGTAGGCAGCAGCACAAGGATTGAACTGCCCGTCGCGCCAGTCGCGCGTGCCGCTTCCTTGCGCACTACGTCCAGCACCACGTCGCGCTCGATGGTCTCGGTGAGTTTGTTGCTGACGTTGGAAATCGCGTCGAGTTCTTCAAGGCGGCGGTTAAGGTTCTGCCCCGTCGCCTCGTACATGCGCTGGCGATCAATCGAGGCCGCGATTTGTGAGGCTACGGTGACGATGGTGCCCAGGTCATCCTTGCTGTACGGCGGGTTGATGCGATTCGCGACGCCCAATTCCCCCAGGCTGCGATCACCGACCACCAGCGGGACGACAATAGCGCTGTTGATGCCCATCTTAGAGGCGACAACGCTGTAAATCTTCTGGGCGTAAGTGTCCTTGGCGATGTCATTGACCAGCAGCGGACGATGGGAGACAGCCGGCGTGAAGCCAAACTGCGAATCGGTGAGCTGCTGCACAATCGGCTCGTCCAGATCAGCGCCGTAAATCCAGCGCGGGTAAACGATCAGGCTGCCCGTCTGTTGATCCAGCACGTTGATATAGACCATCGGGCTGCGTGTCAGCTTGGAGATTTCCGCAAGCACGGGCGTAAACGGTTCCTGCGTCGTCACCACCGAACCCGCAAGCTCGGCGACGCGGCGCAGCGAGTCGGCATTTTCCGCGCCACGCTGGAGTTCCAGGTACAAGCGCGTGTTTTCAATCATGGCGGCAATCTGCGCGGCGAAAATCATCAGCAGACGCGCATCCGCTTCCGTAAAATCGCTGCCGCTGCGTTTGTTCGAGACCTGCACAACGCCCAAGCGCCGACCACCCGCAATCAGCACAGCGAGCATCGTCTTAATCACGCCTGTAGCTTCGGCCAATTCCGCCAGCCCCGCTTCAAACACCAGCAGGTTAGACTGGACATCGTTGGCATACCAGAACTGCTCATCGTTCCAGATGTCAAACATCACCGTACCGGAACGGACGTTGATGCGATAGGCCGCAATCAGGTTGGTATCCACGCCAAAAAAGGGCGGCTGTGCGATGAGCGCCTGAATGTTGTCATCGTAGAGCAGCAGACCGCACATCGTGACACCCATCAGGCTGGCGATGCGCTCGTTGATTTCGGCGTAGAATTCGCCCTGCGTGTTGATCGAGCCGATGGCCTGCGTGATTTTCTGTAAGCCGACCAGTTCGGCGTCGATGCGTTCCTCACGCTTGAGCAGGCGAATGTTTTCCACCACGATGGAAGCCTGCGCCACCAACACCTTAAGATGCTGGATGTTTTGCAGCGTAAAGCCGCCTTCAGTACGTTTGTTGCTGACGAGTACCATGCCGAAACGCCGCCCCGAAAGTCCCATCGGGATCAGGGCGATATTGTGGATGGTGGCGGCGCTGACCAGCAGTTGGAACGAGGTTCCCTGAATAAGCGGCTCGTCGGACAGGTCGTTCGACATCCAGTATTCCTGGCGTTCCCAGATGTCACGCTGCGGCGAACTGGGAGGTAAGTTGATGACGAGGTTGGACGCGAGGTGCGGCGGCAGTCCATAGAACGGCACTTCCGGCACCAACGCCTGCCGCTGCTCATCAAACAGATACACGCCGCACACGCTGGCGTCCAGCAGCCGTGCGATGCGCTCTGTGAGAGAGGCGTACAGTTCGGTAGCGTTGTCCAGATTTTCCAGCTTGTGCTGTTCGGTGACTTCCTGCACGCTGGTGATGTCGTCAATACGCTTGGTCTGGCGCGTGTACAGTTCGGCATTGAAGATGGCGGTTGCTACCGAGGTGCTGACCGCTTGCAGCAGCGCCAGATCGCCCTGACGGAACTGCCCGGCGCGGCTGCCCATGAAGGTCATGGTGCCGACAAAGTTGGCGTTGACGACCAGCGGCACAGCCACGAATGATTGATAGGGGTTCGCTGCCAGCTTCGGCTGGATAGAGCTTGGGTCGCGGCGATCTTCAATCAG
>JAXLWC010000001.1:0-201829 GCA_046328675.1 Anaerolineae bacterium | reverse complement strand
GAGTCGAAAAGATTTGCTCTGTGCCGCTAGTCAGTCGGGGCGGCTTTGCTGTAATCCGCGATGCCATAGAGCGGTTGGAAACCTACGGCGTCATACAGCCCTTTGCCCGCGTCGGCGCTGACATGATACGGCACCAGCGCGCTGCCCATTCCGGCGTCATACATGAGTTTCATGCCTGCGTACAGCATGGCGCTGCCTAAACCCCTGCGCCGGAAATCAGGGTGTGTGCCGACATCTTCAAACATGCCAAGTTTGCTGTGAGCATCCAGCAGCAGATAACAGAAGGCGGCAGCACGTCCCTCAGGCGTCATGACGACGAGTTCACGTTCCGGGCTGTTGCCGGGCGCCGTTAGCACGCGCTGCATGTCCTGGGCTTGCCAGTTCCAGCCAAACGCAGCGTTCTGGGCTTCAACCAGTTTCTCGACCTCCTGAGTGCCGCGCAGAGGACGGACGCTGAAGCCAGCAGCCAGCGAGGCTTCTGGAATAGGCTCTCGGAGTGAGCGCTGCGCGATGGTCGAGTGTACTCCGGCGTGCTGATAACCAAGCTGGCGCAGCAGCGTGATGCGCGCTTCGTCATCTTCGTAGACGTTGAGAGTGATAGCCGGGTTGGCACGTCCCTCCTGTCGCAGCCAGCGCCACGTCTCGTTTTCTGCCCAGATAAGGATTTCCCGCGCTAATTCCCCCGCGCGATGCTGGGGATGAACCAGAACTTCGTAGCTGTCCCAGCGCGGATAAATCATCGCCCAACCCAAAAGTTCTCCGTCTGCGTGTTCCCATAAACGAATGATTTGTTGAGGGGCATAACGCCGCATTCCGTTGAACAGGCGCAGCGCAATATCAGCAGGATGGAGATAGCCACACAACCCCGCTGCGGCAATCCACTGCGAAGTCGCGTGTTGTATTCTGTTAAGGTCATCGTGATCAACATAGGGACGGGATGTCACAGGCATGAACCCCTCCGCCGCTGGTTCTGCATTTTATAAAAGAAGGCGAACTTTGCAGCTCGCCCTCTTCGGAATTACTTCTTACGTTCCTGCCGCCGCGACTGCACCATGTTCTCGACTTCATCCAGCCAGCGGCGCATCTTCGCCAGCGTATCAAGGTCTTTGTCGCTGAAGTTGGTCGCTCCCGACGAAACGCGGTTCGCCAGCTTCCAGACGCGGTTGAGGTTCTGCCGGTTGTGATTGGACAGCAGCGGGTGTGCAGGTTCAGCGGCTTGGGCTTTGGGCGGCTGTTCCGGCGAATCTTTTCGACTCGAAAAGATTTCGGTTTTGCCGCGCACCCGCGCTAGCGCTTCTTCCGGGGACAAGTCCTCTAGTGTCAGCAAAAAATCTTCCGCGATGTTTCTGTCGTCGGCCAGATGCCACACCGGGTCAGGCAGATTGAGCAGCTTGCGACGGCGTGTGAAGGCGGCGGCGTTCTGCGCGCCAATGGCACTCAGCAGCAGCTTGCCTTTGCCGTAGGGCACGGGCAGTTCGCTCACCTGCGCATAAAAAGCACGCTCAGAGGGGAACTCCTCAATCGGGCGGAAATATTTGGGATGTGCCCCATCGCGCGACCACAAATCCATCATCAGAATGGCATACTGCCGCGCCTTGCCGATGGCATTTAAATCGGCGCGCGCGGTGTTTTCGGTGGCCTGCCGCCACACGTTGAACTGATCGACAATGCGGGCGGGAATTTTCGTCCATTTTTCGTCGCGATAATTGGCATACAGCAGATGGTACGCCAGCCAGCGGCGTTCCCCTGTTTCCAGCAGATAGCCGTTATCGCCCTGTACAACGGTGATGGGATTGGTCAGGCCGTCGCGTTTAATGCTGGCGGCAAGCTCCACAATATGCATCAGCGCCGTTTCCAGCGACCCACCCGTTGCTTCTTTGGGTACGCGCTCCTCGCTCTCGCTGTCTTCGTCTTCGGAGACGCCTTCGAGCCAGGGACTGATGTCTAATCCTGCCTGTTTTTCCTCCTGCGCCATGTCCAGCCATGTGCTGAACAGGTCATCCAGCGTATGCGGGTTGCCGTTCCAGCGCTGGCGCACCGTAGACGGGATGGCGCGGCGCGGCTGTGCGGCGTCTGGCTGAATGTCGAAGATGCTGATGGGCTTGGCCACCTGCCGTCCTTCGTCCACTTTGGCGATGGCTCCGTACAAAATGGCGTCCGCCGCTTCAAACGAGTTTTCGGCTGCGTCCATGCCTTCGCCCGTGAAAATGTTGACGTTGCCTAGCTTCTTTTTTGCCATGCCTGCATCCCTTGTTCGACGAGGTTAACCAGTTCCCATGCTTCTTCAGCGGCTTTACTGGTGGGTGACAGTGCATACACCATACAGCGGTGCTGTGAGGCTTCACGCCAGAGGGTGCGCAGCGTCAGCGGTGCCCAGACTTTCGCGCCGAACTGCGATTGCAGCGATTCAAGATTCTGCTTGTGCAGCGCGGTGCTGTTCTGGTACATCGTGGGCACAATGCCCAGGACTTCGGTGCTGCGGCGGTTCATTTCCTGGCGCATCACCTGGAACTTCTGGCTGCGCCCGATGCTGGCGAGCAGGCCGTCAAACGACAGCATTTCGCAGGTGGTCGGGTAGATAATGGCGTCCGTCGCCAGATAAATCGACGAGTGTAGCAGCGACGGCGTCGGCGGCGTGTCGAAGATGACAATATCAATCACCGAACTCAGTTCCTGCAAGCGGTTGACCAGCAGCGTGACATCTTCGATCTGGTTGGGGATAGCGCGCGTTTCGGCGTTGGACGGCAGAATAAACAGGCGTCCCTTCGGCGGCTCCGTCGTGAAGCTCTGCACCGCCGGAACCAGCAGCACGTCTTTGAAGGGGGCATCGCGCACCAGCAAATCGTACAGCCCGGCACGCTTGTCCAGGCCAAAGGAAAACGTGGCGTGTCCCTGTGGATCGGAGTCGACCAGCACAACACGATAGCCCCGCACTGCCAGCCCGGCGGCGATATGCGTTGCCAATGTGGTCTTGCCAATGCCGCCTTTTTCGTTGATGAGACTAAACGTGATCACTTGAGCGCCTCCTCCCCTTTCGGGACATAATAAGCATAAGCATCAAGGTGGTTGTAGAGCTTGACCACAGTGCGGTGTATCAACCCCTCTGCCACACATTCTTCAATAACGCGAACAATCTGCTTGCCTTTGACGCGGTCAATCGCGTCGGAAATCTCCTTGCGAGTCAGCGGTCTGTCGCTTTCAATCAGCACTTTGAGAACCGCGTCTCTGGTCTGTTCTGAACTGCGATACGCATAAGGCATAAGGCATTTCTCCTGAGAATTCACCAATGAATTCCTAGTATAACAACTGCTGAATCGCCTCGCAACACTTGGTAGGGCAGTGGGGTTGGGAAATATTTTTATCCCAACATGACTCGTCAAACCATTTCCAAAAGTGGCCGTTTGGGATATGGAAATGTCAGCGATTCTGACAGCCCATGTGTCATGCCATGACATCGTGATAAAGCGCGTCCAATGCCGCTTCATTCAGGAAACCATCAGCGGCCCCTTTTTCGCCAATTTTGTAGGAGGCGAAGACGGTTGCCTTTTGCAGCGCAGCATACGCGTCATGCGTCTTGTTGTAGAAATGGACAAACGCCGAGAACAAGGCATCGCCCGCGCCGATGGTGTTGACAATCGGGCGCGTCTGCACAGCGGGAATGCGTTCCATGATGTTATGCTGTCGCATAGCCAGCAGCGCGCCGCCGCCGCCCATGCCGATGACCACGATTTCTGTGCCGTAGCGCTTGAAAATCAGCCGCGCCCATTCTTCCGGGGACACGGGCAGCTTCTCATGACTCTGGAACAGGATGTGCGCCGCCGCCATGAAATCGCGGTTGTATTCGTCTTCGAGGTCGTGGATCGCGTGAATGTCTGTCGCGATGGGTTTGCCTGCGCCTTGTGCCAGCCGCAGCAGCGCCCGCGAGAAGTTGATATTGCACAGCACCGCCAGCGAACAGGCTTTGACGGATGCGCGCGCGGTATCCTCGTCGAACGGGGTTTTCTGCGAATCCTTCAGATCGACGTTGATCTGCCGCCTGCCGCTGTCGTCATACAGGATGACCGAGTGCGAGGTGGCTGGCATGACATCCAGGACGTGCGCGGCGGGGATACGGTCATGTGCCAGCGCTTCGTAAATCATGGTGCGTGCGGCATCTTTGCCGATCAGCGAGAGAAAATCTACCTCGTCGCCGAGCGTGGTCAGCGCTTTGGAGATGTTGTAGCCCACGCCGGACACGCTGCTGTTGACGCCGCCGAAGGGATAGCGAACAGGGAAATACTCGATGGGAAAGCCGTCGATTTTGAGGGTAATCTCGATATTGATGAGGCCGGAAACAAGAATGGTCATGGATGTTGTTCACCTGTGATCTGCCGATCAAACACCGCAAATTATACCTGCTAGTGCATCAAAGTAGTGGTTAAATGTTGGACGCCGCCTTTAATTGTCGCTGTATCCTGCTGCATAAATGTATACAATACCTGTCTTGATGCCCTGTAATGCGGCCCATTGGCCTGATGGTGAGAAGATGCAGCCCTATGTAATTCGCTTCTGGAAACCGTTTAATGTGCTGACGCAGTTTACGGACAACGAAGGGCGTGCGACGCTGGCCGATTACATCGACATCCCGCACATTTACGCTGCCGGACGGCTGGATTATGACAGTGAGGGCTTACTGCTGCTGACGGCTGACGGGGCGCTCAACGCGCGGCTGACACATCCCAAATTCGAGCATCCGCGTACCTATCTGGTGCAGGTCGAGCGCATTCCCGATGAGCAGGCGCTGGAAAAACTGCGCAGCGGGGTTGAGCTTAACGACGGACGCACACGCCCTGCAAAAGTGGAACTGCTGCAAACGCCGCCGGATTTGCCCGAACGCAGCACCCCGATTCGCTTTCGCAAGAACGTGCCGACGGCCTGGCTGCGGCTGACGCTGACCGAGGGGCGCAACCGACAGGTGCGGCGCATGACGGCGGCGGTAGGTTTCCCGACGCTGCGGCTGCTGCGCTGGGCTATCGGCGAAATTACGCTGGCGGGGTTACAGCCGGGACAGTGGCTGGCGTTGAGCGCTGTTGAAGTCCGCGCGCTGCAACAGAACACGCGCGGCACCAAATAGGCGGCGCATCATGGGTCTAACGTGACGAATATCACATGCTTTATGGAGTATATGCCGTACACATCTCTTAGAAGATACAATCAGGGATAATTATACTTTCTTACGAAATTACGGAGGGTACAGCAATGTTTCGTGTCCTTCGCCTGTTGATTCTTCTCCTCGTCGTGTTTCTGACTGGCACGCTGGCGGCGGCGCAAGAAGTCGCAACCGAATGTCCGCAGTTGGTGCAAACCGCAGTTCAGGCGGTAGGCGACCATTGCGCAGCGCTTGGACGCAATCAGGCCTGCTACGGCAACCTGACGCTGCAAGTCGAACCACTGAATGACGAATCCCTCGAATTTGACAGCCCCGGCGACATCATCAGCGTAACCCGTATCCGCAATCTGACCCTGTCCCAACTGAACGAGACTGTGCCTGAATGGGGCGTCGCGCTGATGCAGCTTCAGGCAAATTTACCGGATACCCTGCCCGGACAAAACGTGACTGTTGTGCTGTTTGGGGAGACACGGCTTGAGGCTGTGCCTACCCCCTTGCAATTGACTGTGACCGTGTCGGCGCAGAATGACATCAACGTGCGCCGCGAACCTTCGCAGCAGGCCGAAGTGCTGACGACGCTGGCCTCCGGCAGCCAAATCACGGCCAGCGGGCGCAGCGCCGAAGGGGATTGGCTGCGGCTGGCGCTGCCTGACGGGGCTATTGGCTGGGCAGCCGCGTTTCTGTTCAGCAGCGACGCCGACCTCAATACGCTCAGTGTCGTGGGTACCGACAGCCCTGTGAGCTATGCGCCGATGCAGGCATTCTATTTCAGTTCTGGGCTGGGAAGCGCGCCGTGTGTTGAAGCCCCGCAAAACGGGATGCTGATCCAGACCCCGCAGGGTGCCAGCACTGTGACGCTGTATATCAACGGCGTCACTATCGCGCTGGGGTCTACGGCCTTCATTCAGGGCAGAATTCCCGGTGTCATGCGCGTACAGATCATCGAAGGCGCTGCCGAGGTGACTGCACTGGGCGAGACTCTGTCTGTGCCCGCCGGAACCAAGGCGCTGATAAACCTCGATGCTTCCGGTAACCCCGCTGGCGCACCTGTCGGCCCGTTTCCGTATGAGGCGTCCGATTGGGGCACACTGCCGCTGGCACTGCTGCCGCGCGCGATTGAAATTGCCGCGCCCCAGGACGCCCCGTGCCTGATTACGGCGGCCACTGCCGTCAATACACGCTCTGGCCCCGGCACAAATTACCCGCTGGCCGAAGGCATGGTCGCGGAGGAAACGGTGAACGCCATCGGGCGCGCCTACGGCAGTGATACCTACATCTGGTGGGAACTTGCCGAAGGGCGTTGGGTACGCTCCGACGTGGTTGAAGATCAGGGAAGCTGCATGACGCTGCCGCTTGAGACAGATATTCCTGCCGCGCCCACCTCATCAGGCGGCGGTACAGGGGGCGGCGCGGGGGGCGGCTCACTGGAGATTGGCATGAGTTCCTTTGGCACGGGTACCTGCTCACCTTCGGACATCGCCTATGGCACTGAACTGACGATTGAATTTGGCGCGCACTATAGCTGGACTACCGAACAGGAAGCGCGCGATGCCGCTGCTGCGCCCGTGTGGGGCATGGCAGTCAATGGACAGGGGCTGCCGCTGTTGTACACCGAAACGCTTCCTAACCCCGGTGGCACAGGTTATCTCAACATCTTCCATTTCCAGTGGGGTACTCCTGATCCGGGTGTCTATTCGCTGCAAAACACTGAGCCTGTTGGTAATCAGTATTGCACAGTGACCATTACACCCTAGCCCTATAGTTTGCAGCGGAGGACATTATGAGAAGGTTTGGACTTGTTAGCCTGTTGATCGGGGTCATGGTGGTGACCGGGGTCACGCACGCTCAGAATACAACTGCCGACTGTCCGTCGTTTGTGGAGGAAACGCTGCAAACGGTGAGTGACCTGTGCGGTGGAACCGGACGCAATCAGGCCTGTTATGGCAACCACTCCCTGGACGCAGAACCACAGCCCGGTGTTGACCCGTTTGTCTTTGCGGCACCCGGCGATGTCGTGATGTGGCGAATGTCCGTTCGCTGACGCTCGGCGGGCTGGACACGGAACTAGTGGAATGGGGCGTCGCGCTGATGCAGGTGCAAGCCAACCTGCCGGACACACTTCCCGGACAAAATGTGACAGTGCTGCTGTTCGGCGACGTGGCGCTGGAGGCGGCTCCCCAGCTTATCGAAGTGGCTGTGACTGTGATGGGCGATTCTCCGGTCAACCTGCGCCGCACGCCTGCGGCGAACGGGGAAATCATCACGACGCTGGCCGCGCAAACGTCCCTGACGGCCAACGGACGCAGCGCTGATGGAAGTTGGATTCGTCTGACCACGCCAGAAGGGCAAACCGGATGGTCGCTGGCTTCGCTGTTTGCGGCGGAGGGCAGCATCACGTCGCTGAGTGAGGTCACTGCCGCTGATCCGGTCTATCGTCCCATGCAGGCGTTTTACCTGCGTACAGGCGTCGGCGAACTGCCCTGCGCGCAGGCTCCGCAGGATGGGGTGCTGATTCAAACGCCTGATGGCGCTGCACACGTCGAACTGTGGCTCAACGAAGTCCATGTCACACTTGGCTCGACGGCCTATATTCAGGCGCACCCCGGCGGAGAGATGACCATTAACCTGCTGGAAGGGCAGGCCGAAGTGACGGCTTTCGACACGACGCGCGTCGTTCCCGCCGGAATGCAGGTGCGCGTGCCGCTGGACGAAAACGGCCATGCTTCCGCTGTGCCGCATGAGCCAGAGGCGTATGATACCGCGTCGTGGGGGCTGCTGCCGCTGGAACTGCTGCCGCGCCTCATTGAGATCGTCGCCCCGCTGTTTGGTGCCTGCGCGGTGACAGCCAATGATACGGTGAACCTGCGCAGCGGCGGCCCCGGCACGGTGTACGACCTCAGTGGGTCGCTGCCTGCTGGCCTTACGGCGATTGCGGTGGGGCAGGCGCTGGACAGCGATGGCGCGACGTGGCTGCTGCTCATCAACGGTCTGTGGGTGCGTGCCGACATTGTACAAGCTGCTGGCTGTTCTGATGTGTCAACGGTGACGGATATTCCGCCCCGCGCCGACCGCCGCGCCGCCGTCGGGGGGGCGGTGGTGGACAGTCGCGGTGGTGTGGATTGTCTATCCGAGCTTGCCTGCCAACCGTGATCCCGCACGGCTCAGACATCACCGTCGGTTACGGCATGGGTATGACACAGAGGCCGAAGCATTGCGGCGGGCATGTGGGGCAGACGCCTGGGGACTCACAGCAAACGGGCAGCCTGTGCCAGTTTCAAACCGCTACATACATCGAAAACACTGCGCCAAATGGAGCGCCTTTCTCTGTGCAGAATGTTTTCCACTGGGGCACGCCGGACGCGGGAACCTATAACCTGATCGCGACTGACCGTGCGGCGGTGCAAACCTGTATCGGTGACTATTACGCCGTAATCGAACATTAGTTCTATTACAGGCACACAAGTTTGAGCACAGGAGGCGCGCTGGTGTATGCGCCTCCTGTTTCAGCTTCAACTTGCGAGCTTATGCTGATGGGCGCGGCGATAAAAACCGAAGCGGAACACATTGTCGGGGTCATACTGCGTTTTCAGGCTGACCAGACGTTGATAACTCTGCGGCAGGAAGGCGTTCTCGGTGCTTCCCGCCGTTTCCGGGCCAGAGACAAAGTTCATATACACGCCGCCGCTGACGAGGGGGCGCAGTGCGTCCTTGTAGCGCTTCATCTGTGCCTGTAGGGTTTCAAGCATCTCGGCGGTGAAGGCTGGCCCCGCGAACGTCAGATAATACTGTGCATCACGGTTGCCAACCGCGTTAGCGTCGGCTGGAACACGGGCAATCGCGCCGCCAGCATGGCGTAGTTCGCTCACCATCAGCGGTGAAGCGGCGTCCAGCGTGTAATGCGTCATCGCATCCAGCACAGCATCCGGCAGGTCGTTCAGCAGTTCGTTGGCGTAATAGGTGTGCGAAGGCTCCACCGGATCATTGCTGACCAACCCAATATCAGTGAACGGCATGACCTTGAATGTGTTGGCTTCTGGCGCGTGCCAGTCTACCCACTGCCGGATCAGCGCCTCCCCTTCAGCCGCCTCACCCAGATACACCGCGCGCACGATGACCTGCTTTTTGCCGCGCATCGGCTCCGGCAGCACGGGAAGGTTGGGGAACTTGAGGATGGCAATCGAAGAAGTCAACGCGTCTGGCGCGCGCTGCGTCCACTCGCGGAAGAACCGCAGCGCGGCGTCCGCACTATCCCCGCTGTAGACCAGACTGCCGCCGTAAAACTGGGCTACTGGAACCAGATTGATTTCCAGTGCCGTCACGATACCCAGTGTGCTTTTGCCGCCGCGCAGTCCCCAGAACAAGTCGCGATGCTCCTCGGCGCTGGTGTGGCACAGCAGCCCATCGGCAGTCACCACATCTATCGCACGCACGCTGTCTACCGCCAGCCCGTACTGCCGCGCCAGCCAGCCGATGCCGCCCCCTAGTGTGTAACCGACGACCCCGACATGCGGCGACGACCCCAACAGCGGCGCGAGGCCATGCGGCGTCGTTTGTTCCACCACCTGCTGCCACACGGCTCCGGCTTCGATGCGTGCCGTTCGAGCAGCGGCGTTCACCGTAACTGCGTTCATGCGCGTGGTGACGATCAGCAGGGCATCATCGGCGGGATGCTGGATACCATGCCCCGTTGATTGAACCGCCACGCCTAACCCTGTTTCCGCTGCGAAGCGCACCCCTGCTGCAACATCCTCAGCATTCCGCGCAACGAGAATCACGGCGGGATGATGGTCAATGGTGCGATTCCAACCGCGCCGAATCGGATCGTATTCGCCATCGTCCGCTGTAAGAACCTGCCCACTGACCTGCTCTTGTAGATGCTTGATGTGGACGGTTGTCTTGTTGAGTACCATTGTACAGACTTCACTTAGTTATGCAGCATAGTGTTGCTTAAATAACATACTGTTGGATACACCGGGGTCAAATCATCAAAGAATCGATTTGTGTCGGATATGCAACAGAGGGGCGAAATTGGCGCAAAACACAGGTGAAGCGGAGGATTTACGCGTCCGGCGAACACGCAAAATGCTGGCAGCAGGCATTGATCGACCTGACCGTCGAAAAGGGTTTAACACCATTACCGTGCGTGACATTACGGAACGCGCGATGGTCAATCGCTCCACGTTTTATCGCCACTACTCGACAAGTACGATCTGCTCCATCAGTACATGGATGAAGTCTATGAGCTGATTGCCAACGCGCCCCCACGCCGCCAAACCTGACCCCAACGCGCCGGAACTGCCCAATGGCTTAATGGCCCTGCTGCGTCACATCCAACTTTGGCGGACTTCTACCGCGTCATGCTCGGTTCCAAGGGCGACGCCGTGTTCATCCAGCGCTTTCGCCAGAACGTCGAGAAGCGTTTTCTGTTTCCTGCTGGCGAATGCAGGCGTAAACCAAGACCCCAACAACGCACCCATTGAAATGCGCCTGAGCCATATTTCATGCGCGGACATTGGTGCCATTCTGCAGGCTGGAAAACGATCGTCAGCCCTGCTCGCTGGAGCAGTCTGCTATCTGGCTGGGCAAATTGACATCGGCCAGCGCCGGGTTTGGCCTGGAGGCCCATGGCAAACCCGACGCCTTAAGTGCGCGCGTGCGCCTATGGCTGAAGACGCCAGCGCCGTAGACGCGTGGATTGCCATCGCATATCATCTGAACTGTGAAACCGCGATTGGACGAAAAAATCATGTCGCCCAGGCAGTGAAAAAACGTAGTACGGTAGATTGAAGGCGCAATGTAATTGTACTGATGGGTCGGCACACTGGGTTCGGATATGGTGTAGCTGACCAGCGGCTCAACTACAGCAATCGTCCATATCCACGTCCTGCCATCGTCATACGTGACAAAGTAGTTGCCCGCCAGCGGGAAAAAATTGCCTGCCGCTTCGGCTTCGGCCTGCTCAACTGCGCCTGTTATTTCCTCGGCTGCAAGAGGCTGCGCGGCAGTAATCGTTTCTGGCAGCAGCACGAGAGGCAGCGCCGCAAAACGACTGTCGTCGCAGGGCCGTGGATAACCCGGATTTCCCGACGCACGGCCATTCACGCCAATCGGAATCTCAGACGATGTTCCTGCGGGCACACTTTGGGTTACGCCGTTCGTGGTCAGTGTAGCGTGACCTTCGAGGACGCTGGCAGTCATCACGCCGTCCCCTGCCTGGAAATACACGGTGGAACTGAAGCTGAATGTCCACGTCATTGATAGTGATGTGGACTGCACCTTCCGGACTCTGCACCAGAATCCCGCTGGTCAGACTTCGGCACACGGGCTGTCGCTAATGCCAGTTTGCAGGTAAAAAGCCTGCATCGGGCCGAACAACGGCTGCTCTGGTTCAACGATACTCAATTCCTCAATGTCGCCATCAAGGAACTGAGACGACACCCAGCCCACACCGCGCGCATCGCCTTCAACCACAATCCGAATCCACGAATTATTGGCAAGCCGTCCGTTGGCGATCACCTCCTGTCCTGAAACCAGCGAGGCCATCACGTTGTTCGTAGTGGTCGTCGGACGTAAGCGCACGTTGACGTTTCCAGTGGCGACCAGCGTGCTTTGCGCAACGGGGTCTACCGCGTTGCTGACATAAACATCGCCAAACAGCAGCACAGTTACATTCTGACCGGGCAGCGTAGAGGGCAGATTGGCCTGCAATTTCATTACCGCGATGCCCCATACCTCGTCTGTCAAACTCATGCCAGCAAGCCGCAGGTTTTCCATGTCAGCCACATTAGCGATGTCGCCGGGCCGCTCAAACGTGAATTGAGGCACACCCTCGCGGGCTGTAGCTTGCAGGTTGATGTTGCCGTAACAAGCCTGATTACGCGCCAGTCCGGCGCAGGCGGTGCTGACCGAATTCAGCGCGGCATCGACCACAGCGGAGCAGTCACTTTGAGCAAATGTAGGGGGAATAAGCCAAAAGGTGCTGAGAAGAAGTACAAACCAGCGTAACACCAGCGCCTCCTTTCCAGAGACTCTATTGTTCAATATATCACAATCGAGGTGAATCATCCAGCAGACCGATGTGGCATCGGCACGAAACAGGCACACTAGGGCACAGTCAGCAGCCCATTGACATTGAGCGCAAGAATTTGATGGTCGGCGATGGTGTTCTCCGTTATCCTGTAAACAGTACAAAACACATTCAGGAGCAAACACTGTGAACGCACAGCCCATCCTTGATGAAAGCGAATGCTGGCAGGCCGTCCTCAACCGTGATCGGCGCTACGATGGCCGTTTCGTCACAGCGGTCAGGACGACAGGCATCTACTGCCGCCCCTCATGCCCCGCGCGCCATCCCCAGCGTAAGAACGTCACCTTCTACCCAACGCCGGAAGCTGCCGCCGCCGCTGGTTATCGTGCCTGCCGCCGCTGCCGCCCCGACGAGGTGGATTCACAGGTGGCGATGGTCAAACAGGCCTGCGCCTATATCGACGCGCACCTTGACGACGCGCCCACGCTCGAAGAACTCGGCGCGCAACTGCACGTCAGCCCCTTCCACTTACAGCGTGTTTTCAAGCGGGAAATCGGCGTCTCACCGCGCCAGTATGCCGAATCGCAGCGGTTACAGCGCTTCAAAGCCGGGCTGCGCGACGGCGAAAGTGTGACACGGGCGCTGTACGATGCCGGGTATAACAGCAGCAGCAGTTTGTACGCAGGACAGTTAGGCATGAAACCGAGCGAATACCGAAAAGGGGGAAGAGGGATGAAGATTGACTACACCATTGCGCCCTGCACGTTGGGTTACCTGCTGGTCGGGACAACGGAGCGCGGCATCTGCGCGGTGACCATTGGCGACACGCCTGAAGGGGTGCTGGACGCGCTGCACGAGGAATACCCCGCCGCCGACATTTCCGCCGACAGCCACAAACTGACCGAGCCAGTGAGCGTCATTCTCAACTACCTTGACGGTGACCGGACGCGCATCGACCTGCCGCTGGACATTCAGGCGACAGCCTTTCAGCATCGCGTGTGGGAAGCCCTGCGCGAGATTCCCTACGGCGTCACCCGTTCGTACACCGAGATTGCGCGCGAAATTGGCAAGCCGGACGCCGTGCGCGCGGTGGCCAACGCCTGCGCCGCCAACCATGTGGCGCTGGTCGTGCCCTGCCACCGCGTTGTGCGCGAAGACGGCAGCCTCGGGGGTTACAAGTGGGGCATCGAACGTAAGCGCACGCTGCTGGAACACGAACACGAGGCACAGCCCGTTTCCTAATGGGCATCCCCAGCACAGGACACAGCCCATTTGGGACGCGGCGCTGCGCCAGCGGTTACAGCTTTGCAACAGCGGCGGCGAAATGGGCTGTCCGGCACGCATTGGAAATATACACAGGCCATCATCTCACTACACTAGAGATAGAAAAAATATTCTATCTGTTACCTAGGAAAGAGACTCTCATGACCCCCTTACAAGACAAAGCCGCGCGGCTGCTGCAACTGCACCAGCAGGGCGGGCTGCTCCTGCCGAACGCGTGGGATGCTGCCAGCGCGCGCCTGTTTGAAGACGCAGGATTTCCGGCGATTGCCACTACCAGCGCGGGCGTGGCCTTCGCCTATGGCTATGCTGACGGGCAGAACATCAGCCGTGACGAGATGCTGTCCGTCGTCGCGCGCATCGCCGCTGCCGTGCAGGTGCCCGTGACCGCCGACGTGGAGGCAGGCTATGGCACCGCGCCGGAAGCCGTCGCCCACACCATTGCGGGCGTGATTGCGGCGGGCGCGGTTGGCGTCAATCTGGAAGACAATACAGGGCGTGGAAATCCGCTGCTTCCGATTGAACAGCAGGTGAGCGCATCGCTGTGGCCCGCGCAGCCGCACAGCAGGGCGGCGTGCATGTCGTCATCAACGCGCGCACTGACAACTATCTTTTCGCTATCGGCACAGCGGAAACCCGTCTGGACGATACACTGAAGCGTGCCCGTGCCTATCTGGAAGCAGGGGCCGATTGCATTTTTGTGCCCGGCGTGCTTGACCCTGCCTTGATTCAGGTGCTGGTGCGTGAAATCCCCGGCCCGATCAACATCCTCGCAGGCCCCGGCGCGCCGTCGGCATCGGAACTGTTTAAGCTGGGCGTGGCGCGTATCAGCGTGGGCAGTTCAGCGATGACCGCCGTGATGGGCTATATCCGCGACATCGCCCGTGAGCTTCGCGAAAAAGGCACGTATGAACAAATCGCGGCACACACTTATAGCTACGCCGAGGCAACCAGGCTGTTTTTAAAGTAAAGGTCGAGTGATAGCCGCCGATATTGTTAGGGCCGTTACCTGAGTAGCCGTCTTGCTCAGGAATATCGGTTGATGAAGGTTAACTTCAAATTCCCAAATGTAGTTTTGACTTGTCGGGCGAACTATTTTGTTTGCCCGACGGGACAACCACCTCATGACCATGTACCCCTGCATCAAGCAGCTTGAACCTGACACAGGCAAAGTCATCCATGCTGCTAGCGACATCGTGGCTACCGTCCATTAACGGAAAGTGTGGACGTAGCTGCCAACGATGGTGAAATAATCCCAGAAAAAGTGCCATGCCATCAGCGGACGGATCGATGGCAGCCAGTACGCCAGCACGCCGAAGACAACACCAAAAGCCAATGTCCCAATCAACTGATTGACCACATCAGCAGGTGGATAACCTCCAATAACATTGATGGCGTGCAGCAGCGAGAACAGGATCGCGTTCACTGTTATCCCAATCGCTTTACTCCCCGCGCTGCTCCAATCCTGTCGGGCAAGCCCGCGCGCAATCAAGGCTTGTGACGCCCGCGATAAGCCTGCCTCCCACTCTTTTACGGCTCCAAAGTGATGGAGCACCAATCCGCGAAACATCCATTCTTCAGAAATGCCCACCAAACCTATTCCCACGATCCCTGTCAGCAGGATGCCTTTGTCGATGTCCGCCAGCCCCTGTGGCGATAACGCGGTCATCCACGAAAGCAGCAGTAAGCCAGCTAATGCGATAGGGGTGATGGTCAACGCCAAATCAATCCAGCGTCGTTTACCCTGAACTTGCCCCAAACCTATTGTATCCCCGACGAAGAAGCGCCTTGTCACGTACAACAGGAGGATGATCATAGCCAGCTCAATCGGCAGTATCCAGGGCAACATGCCCGTCGTGCCATATTGGGTGTTTCCTATGTAACGCATGACCCATTGGCCGACGGCCATACAGGCATAGTACAGCAGACAGGTAACCAGAACCACCACTGTCTTTGATTGAGCCAGTCGCTTCATTGCTATTTCTCCTGATTATCTCACTGGTCACAGGCAAGTATAACGATGGCTCTTTAAGTCACCAGACAGCTATAAACCGAACTGGCTGACGTGTTAATTAAACGCCATATAATCTTGACTATATCACGAGAATTCCGAGATGGCATGGCAGTGATTGTTATTGGCCGTCACGCATCTTTCTGAAAACAAAAAATCCCCACCTCATTTGAGATGGGGATTACAGACTTCACAACTTCGCGTTAGCTGCTGTGCTGCGCCACGATTTCTTCCTCGTGGTGGTGATCGGTGGCGTGCTCAAAGGTGACTTTGAAGCCCTGCGGCAGCGGCAGGCTGTCGAGATCGACCTGCTTGACGTTCAGCGCCACGTTATCGACTTCCATCAGCGCATCACGCAGGAACTTGTCGGTTGCCATGTGCAGCATACTGTAGGGGAAGCGAGTACGCAGCGCGCCGATGTAAATCTGGAAGTTCAGATCAGGATACTCCGTGCGCAGGTCTTTCAGGATGCGCCCAACGGTATGGTACAAATCGCGGTATTCATCTTCGACAATCTGAATGACGCCGTCATCCCACTGGTTGCGCTGCACGATTTGGTCGGAACGTTTTTGGAAGGCTTCGGCACGTTTCGGATCGACGTTGACATGCACAATCTTGATCGGGATACGCCGCTTGAGGATTGCCCCGACCACTGCCACCGCGAGCTTCGACCACGTATCGCAGAAGTAAATCGCCAGTTCGTTGTGCATCGTCGGGTTAAAGGCAATCGGCTTAGGATCGAACGCCGGTGCCTCTTCCAGCTTCAGCCGGGCAGCCGTCTCCTTGTAGTGGCGGTGAATCTGGAAGAAGACCCACACCAGTGAGGGGATCAGCAGCACGATAAACCACGCGCCGCTGGTGAACTTGGTGATGATGAACACAATCATCACGACGAAGGTCACGATGGCACCCGTGCCGGAGACCAGCAGCTTGATGAGCCAGTGCGGGTCATAGTTGATTTTGGTTTCCAGCCCATACGTAAACTCACCGGGCTTCAACCGACCCGCGCGCCAGAAACGCCGCGTCATGCCTGCCTGACTGATAGTGAAACCGAGGAACACGCCAATGGCGTACAGCGGAATCAGATTGGTGACGACAGCACCCGTGATAATGACCAGCACAATCGAGCTGAACGACAGCGTGAGGATGCCCCACGTAAACACCAGGC
Source organism: Anaerolineae bacterium (assembly GCA_046328675.1). Lineage (GTDB taxonomy): Bacteria > Chloroflexota > Anaerolineae > Aggregatilineales > Phototrophicaceae > JACAER01. The sequence continues at coordinate 185,193 of JAXLWC010000001.1, read as the reverse complement.
GGCGGCCACGATAGGTGAGCTGGCGCGGCAGGAAGCCATCGCCGCTGTGCAGCGCCGCCAACTGCGGGAAGTCGGCAAAGGGAGTGTTCGCCGCCATGAACAGCACCGCGAACGCACCCGCAATTGTCAGCACGTAGCCGATGTAACCTAACCCCTGCGAGCCGTAAATCGTGCGCGCCATCTGGCTGATGACCGTTTCCTCATGCGAAGGCACAGCCTGAATAGCGTTCGCCAGCAGCGTGATGCTGATGAACAGCGTAATCAGAATCGCCGCCATCACCACCAGCGTGTTCGCCGCATTCTTCGCGCGCGGCTGGCGGAACAACTGCGTGTCATTGGAGATCGCTTCAATTCCGGTGAGCGCTGTGCAGCCTGACGAAAATGCCTTCAAAACTAACAATACGGTGATTGGCTCCAGCACATCATGGTGAATGGCTTCGACGCCCGTCACCGCGCCCAGCGTGCCCGTTGCCAGCTTGAAGAAGCCGATAATCAGCGTGAGCACCATCATCGCGAGGAAGAAGTAGGTTGGGGCGGCGAACAGGCGCGCGCTTTCCTTGACGCCGCGCAGGTTAATCAGCGTCATGATGGCGATGATCGCCACCGTGATTTCGACACGGAAGGCGGCAAGGTCAGGAAACACGCTGACGACGTTAGCGACGCCTGCGCTGATGCTGACGGCCACCGTCAGAATGTAATCGGTGAGCAGCGATGCGCCCGTTACCTGCGCCAGTTCTTCGCCCAGATTTTCCTTCGCCACGCGGTAGCCGCCGCCGCCAGCCGGGTTGGAAAAGATCGTCTGCCGATAGGAGATGGTGACAATGCCAATCAGAATAGCAATGGCAATCGCGATAGGAATGGAAACGGCGTTCCCGCTAAAGCCCAGCAGCGTAAATCCGCCGATAGCCGCCATGTTCAGGATGATAAGAATTTCCTCTGTGGCGTAAGCGACGGAGGAAAGGGCGTCACTGGCTAACACTGCCAGCGCGATAAAGTTCGGCGCGGTCTGATGTGTGATTTCCGCAGTACGCAGACGCGCACCTAGCATCCTCTGCGAAGCGCTCGCGTACATCTTGCATTGCCATAGATGCGTGTCCTTAAATGACCAACTCAGTGATGAACAACAGAACTTGTGGGATGACCACCACAATGTATGGATTCTCATCCAGGGACGCACAAAAATGGTGTAAATATTGATGCCAGGACATCAAGGATGTGTCAGGAAATCTGTGGAAAGGGCAGGCGGTGGTGACTGTAGCGCGGCGTTTTGAGGCTGTAGTGCTGCTGGACTTCACCTGAAAAATTGATGCGAGTCCGCCAAAGCACTGTAAGGATCAAAATCCCTCTCCGCTGAAGGAAAGGGATTTTGATAGTATGTCAGGCGTGGTGCTAGTGTGCTTCCTGTTCTTCGGCCATCTGAATGGTGTGGGCATGGGCATCACCGTTGCCGCGAATCTGATACGGCACAGTGGTCACGACAACGTGCTCCAGACGGCTGAGCGACAGGTTGAAGATGAACGAACTGTTCTGGTGCAGCGCCTGTTCCCAGTATGAGTCCATCGCCAGATGGCCCATGATAATGTGGACGAAGCTGCCCGGCTTTTCCTCTTGCAGCTTGAGGATGTACTCGGTAATCGGTTCGGCAAGCTGGCGGTAGGGCGAGGGGATAATCACCATCTCACCTTCACCGATGCGTTCGTCCCACTTCTTCTTGACGATTTCAGCCTTCTCCGGGTTGACGCCGATGTGAACGGCACGCCAGGGGTGACGCAGCGACTTGGCGAAATTGACCAGCCGCGCGGTTTCCGCGTGGCAGGCAATATCGACCAGATCGGCGTCACTTCACCTGCCGCGCGGTTCCGCATCGGGACGGCGACCCGCCGAACATCAAGGCGTGGGCGACATCCTTGTAGTGATGGTGGATGCGGAAGAAGCCTAAGACCAGCGTCGGGATCAACAGCACGATGAACCATGCGCCGCTGGTGAACTGGCGGCGAAGATAATCATCACGACGAACGTACAGCGCGCCGAGAAGGCACTGATCGCCATGTGCAGACGCCAGTGCGGGTCAAATTCCAGGTTCGTTTCCAACCCCTTGACGACCTCGCCGGGTTTCAGCTTGCTGATTTTGCGCAGACGCACAACCATACCCGTCTGCGACGCGGTGAAGCGAGAACACGCCAATCGCGTACAGCGGGATGAGCGCCGTCGTGCTTGCCCCTGCGATAATCACCAGAATAGAAGCGGCAATCGCCAGGAACACGATACCCCACGAGAACACCAGACGCCCACCGCGATAGGTCAACTGGCGCGGCAGGAAGCCGTCACCCGCGTGCAGGGCGGCCAGACGTGGGAAGTCGGCGTAGCTGGTGTTGGCGGCCATCAGCAGGATTAAGGCGGTGGCTCCCAGCACAACCGCGTGCATGATACTGCCTTCGCCGAATATCGCGCGCCCAAGCTGTGAAATCACCGTTTCGGTGTGGCTGGGGACGGCGTGAATCTGGTTGGCAAGGAAGGTGATGCCCAGGAACAGCGCGATAAGAATCGTGCTCATCCATACCAGCGTGACCGCTGCGTTATGACTCTTGGGTGTCTTGAAAGCGGTGATCCCGTTGGAAATGGCTTCGATACCCGTCAGCGCCGTACAGCCGCTGGAGAACGCGCGCAAAATCAGGAAGATGATGCCGAAGCCTGCTTCCGGCGCGATTTCAAAGTGACTGATGGGTTCCACTGTTACGGGGTCAATCTGTCCCAGCGTTCCAGTTAGTGCCTGGAAGATGCCGATAGCCAGCGTCAGGAACATGGTGCCGAGGAAGAAGTAGGTCGGGATAGCGAACACGCGCCCGCTTTCCTTGACGCCGCGCAGGTTGACGATGGTCATCAGCACAATGACAGCCACCGCAATAGGTACCCGATACGGCACCAGTCCTTGAAACAGCGACGTGATTTGCGCCATTTACCCGACGAGATACTCACAGCGACGGTGAGGATGTAGTCGGTCAGCAGCGCCGCGCCTGCGATCTGCGCAGGGACTTCGCCGAGGTTGTCACGCGCGACGATGTACGCACCACCACCGTTGGGGTAGGCGTAAATGGTCTGGCGGTACGAGATCGTGACTACGGTGAGCAAAATCGCGATAGCGATAGCAATCGGGATGGAATAGGCTAACTGAGTGCCTGCAATCGTGGGGTCCCACATGTTGGAATGAACGCCCAACGCGGCGGACGACGCAAAGATCGACAGGATAATCAGGATTTCTTCGGTAGCGTAGGCGGTAGAGGAGAGCGCGTCTGAGGCAAAGACCGCTAACCCCACCACTTTACTGATTGCCTGATGCGGCAAATCCTTGGTTTCAAGTGGCTTGCCAATGAGGACACGACTAACATTCATTGTTGATACTTTCCTTATGTAAAGGTCAACTCAAATAACCGGGAACTATTTCGATGCCGCAATTTTTGAACTCAACAGACGGTAAAAATCACGCTGTATAAAGGAATCATCAAACGAGACACTGCACGGGTGTCAATAACATATCAATTTTCCATCATGCACACGCAAAAAGGGTGTAAAGATTAAGGAGCGACGTATCAAGAAAGTATCAAGATTTATTTTTGCGGCGGGAATCAAAAACCACCAGCGCTGCGGCTGATGGTTTTGTGCTCATCACAAGGGGTTCGCTTAGTGGGCTTCCTGCGCTTCGCCCAGCGCAACACTTTGTTTGCTATCGCCGTTGCCCCGGATATGGTAGGGCACAGTAGTGACAACGACGTGCTCCAGACGACTCAGCGACAGGTTGAAGATAAACGAACTGTTCTGGTGCAGCGCCTGTTCCCAGTACGAGTCCATCGCCAGATGGCCCATGATGATATGGACATAGCTGCCCGGCTTTTCCGCTTGCAGCTTGAGGATGTACTCGGTGATGGGTTCGGCAAGCTGGCGGTAGGGCGAGGGGATAATCACAATCTCGCCTTCACCGATGCGTTCGTCCCATTTCTTCTTGACGAGTTCAGCCTTTTCCGGGTTGACGCCGATGTGTACGGCACGCCAGGGATGGCGCAGCGACTTGGCGAAGTTGACCAGCCGCGCGGTTTCCGCGTGAACATCATCGACCAGAATCAGCGTCTGCACTTCGCGCGCTTCCACGTCCGGGCGGCGCCCCGCCAGACTCAAGGCATGGGCGACTTCCTTGTAGTGGTCGTGAATGCGGAAGAAGACGAATACCAGGCTGGGGATCAACAGCACGATAAACCATGCGCCGCTGGTGAACTTGGTGACGGCGAAGACAATCATGACGACGAAGGTACACACAGCCCCAAAGCCGCTGATGAAGGCGTGCCGCCGCCAATGAGGTTCGTATTCCAGCGTGGTGGCGTTACCCTGCACGACATCGCCGGGTTTCATCTTGCCGATACGCAGGAAGCGCTTGACCATCCCGGCCTGCGACATGGTAAAGCTCAGGAACACGCCTACCGCGTACAGCGGAATCAAGGCGGTGGTGCTGGCATTGCCGATAATCACCAGCACAGAGGCTGCGAACGACAGGAAGACGATACCCCACGAAAACACCAGGCGGCCACCGCGATAGGTCAACTGGCGCGGCAGGAAGCCATCACCCGCTTGCAGGGCAGCCAGACGCGGAAAGTCGGCGTAGCTGGTGTTGGCGGCCATCAACAGGATGAGCGCCGTTGCAGCCAGCACGATGAAATGCATCACCGAACCTTCGCCGTAAATCGCGCGGCCAAGCTGCGAAATCACCGTCTCCGTGTGGCTGGGGATCGCCTGAATTTGAATGGCAAGGAAGGTGATACTGATGAACAGCACCACCAGAATGCCAGCCATCCAAGTCAGGGTGGTGGCGGCGTTGTGGCTCTTGGGTTCCTTGAAAGCCTGAATGCCGTTGGAAATCGCTTCAATTCCGGTGAGCGCCGTGCAGCCGCTGGAGAAGGCGCGCAAAATCAGGAATACCAGCGCAAAGCCTGCTTCCGGCGCGATTTCGGCGTGTTCCAGCGCGTGGACACTGCTGGGGTCAATCATCCCCAGCGCCCCGGTAAAATACTGGACGATACCAATCGCCAGCGTCAGAAACATCGTTCCCAAAAAGAAATACGTCGGGACTGCGAACACGCGTCCACTTTCCTTGACGCCGCGCAGGTTAACAACCGTCATGATGACGATGACGCCGACGGCGATTTCCACTTTGTAGGGCAGCAGCCCCGCAAACAGCGACGTGATTTGTGCGACGCCCGACGAGATGCTCACCGCAACCGTCAGGATGTAGTCGGTGAGCAGCGCTGCGCCTGCAATCTGTGCAGGGACTTCGCCAAAATTATCGCGGGCGACGATGTACGCGCCGCCGCCGTTGGGGTAGGCGTGGATTGTCTGGCGATACGAAATGGTGACAATGCCGATCAGAAGGGTGATCGCAATCGCAATAGGCAGCGATAGACTCAGAATTGCGCCGCTGTTCCCCAACCACATCGACGAACCTGCCGCCGCAATGGACAGGATGATGAGGATTTCTTCTGTGGCGTAGGCTGTGGAGGACAGCGCGTCCGAAGCGAAAACCGCTAACCCAACGACTTTACTGACCGCCTGGTGCGCGAGGTCTTTCGTTTGCAGGCGTTTCCCGATCAGCACATTACCGATACCCATAGGGACTTCACTTCCGTTCTAGTTAACGAAGGACGACCAAAAATCTTGATAAAATCTTGATGCCAAAAATTGATGGACATCTCATTCTAATCATTGACAAGTTCAGTTACAACCAATTTTAGGCCTCATGGGCGTAAAGATTTCGCAAAGATCAGCGTATCATTCATGGAAAAGTCGTGAAGGACGGGCAGCGCATAGCCAGCCCACGACGGGCTTTTATGACTGTCACCTGATGAAATTGGGAAATTGCGGGGGAAGGGAAAGGGGCGAAGCACGGCTGCTTGCGCCCCTGAGGCTGCGTTACGGGACGCGTCCTTGACGGCTGCCCGTTTGCGTCTGCGGGAACAGCAGCGGGAACGAATCCGCACCGGACGAAGTTGTCCACTGCTGCGCGTTGGCTTCCACAGCCAGCGGCCCGCCGTCCATCGGGAACGCGCCCATCTGGAAGATGTCGGCATCGCCGTACACGACAGAGTTGAAGACCACGCTGTCGCCGCCGCAGTTCCACGTTGGCGTGTAGTCGGCGACGGTGTTCTCGGTGAGTTTGCGCGTCACGCCGGAAAACGTCTCGAAGATATAAATGTCGTAGTCGCCATCAAGGTTCGATTCGTAGGCGATGTGTGCGCTGTCCGGTGACCATGCCGGGTCCTGCGAGTCTGAGCCGGGCGTGCTGATGGGGTGCGCGCCGGAGCCATCGGCGTTGGCGACATAAATCACGCTGCTGCCATCGCGGTAGGAACGGAACACGATCTGGCTGCCATCTGCTGAATACTGTGGGTCACGGTCATCGCCTGCGCCGTCGCTGATGCGTGCGTCCGTGAATGAACCGAGGTCGAACTGGTAAAGCTGCCAGTAGCCGTCGCGGTTGCTCTGGAACAGCACGCGCGAACCGTCCGGCGACCATACCGGGTTCACGTCCGCGCCGGGGGTATTCGTCAGGCGCGTTTCGACTCCAGTAGAGACATCAAACATGTACAGTTCCCAATCGCCATCGCGCGCCGACTGATAGACGATGCGGTTGTCGCCGCTCCACGCCGGGTTGGTGTCTACCGCGAACGTGTTGACGGTTATGCGCTGTACCGATGACCCGTTAGTCGCCGCGACATAGATTTCCCAGTTGCCATCCCGGTCACTGTTGAACACGACCCATGCGCGGTCAGGCGAGAGGCTGGGCGCGATGTCGTTGGCCCCGCTGTTAGTGATGTTCACGCCGTCACGGGTGAACAGTTCCCAGTTGCCCGTCGCGTTGGTGTTGTACACAAAGGAGTCGCTGCATGTTCTGCCGCCGACGCCGAATGTGCTGAAGCTGGGCGGCGTTGAACTATCGACTCCACCCACGCTCAGATTGACCGTTGGGAACGGCGGATAGCTGACCTGAACTTCTGTTGGAGGCGGCACCTCAGTAGGGGTTTCGGTAGGGGTCTCAGTGGGAACCTCGGTAAACGTCGGCGTTTCCGTCGGGGTTTCGGTAAACGTTGGGGTCAACGTGGGGATGTCCGTCGCTGTCTCAGTGAACGTTGGCGTCAGCGTCGGCGTTTCAGTGGGTGTTTCTCGGTAGGGGTCTCAGTGGGAACCTCGGTAAACGTCGGGGTTTCCGTCGGGGTTTCCGTAAACGTTGGTGTCAGCGTGGGGATGTCCGTCGCGGTCTCGGTGAACGTTGGCGTCAGCGTCGGCGTTTCAGTGGGTGTTTCCGTCGCCGTTTCGGTAGGGGTCTCAGTGGGAACCTCGGTAAACGTCGGGGTTTCCGTCGGGGTTTCGTGTAAACGTCGGTGTCAGCGTGGGGATGTCCGTCGCTGTCTCGGTAAACGTCGCGTCAGCGTCGGCGTTTCGTGGGTGTCTCGGTAGGTGTCTCAGTGGGAACCTCGGTAAAGTCGGCGTTTCCGTCGGGGTTTCCGTAAACGTTGGTCAACGTGGGGATGTCCGTCGCGGTCTCGGTGAACGTTGGCGTCAGCGTCGGCGTTTCAGTGGGTGTTTCCGTCGCCGTTTCGGTAGGGGTCTCAGTGGGAACCTCGGTAAACGTCGGGGTTTCCGTCGAGGTTTCCGTCAACGTTGGCGTCAACGTCGGGATGTCTGTGGGTTGCTGTGGCCGTTTCGGTAGGTGTTTCCGTCGCCGTTTCGGTCAACGTCGGTAGCTCGGTGGCTGTTTCTGTCGAAGTTGCGGTTTCCGTCGCCGTTTCCGTAAATGTCGCCGTTTCAGTAGGTGTTTCGCTGGCTGTTTCTGTCGAAGTCGGCGTCTCAGTCGGGTTTCCGTCGCTGTTTCGGTAGCCGTTGCGGTTTCAGGGGCGTTTCAGTGGGCGTTTCCGTCGCCGTTTCGGTAAACGTCGGGGTAAATGTCGGCGTTTCGGTGGCTGTCGCCGTCGCTGTGTCGGTAGATGCTGCTGTAAATGTCGCCGTCGCTGACGTGGCGATAGAGGCCGCAGCAGATGAAGTCGCGCTGGGTGTGACAGTAAACGTGGCCGTCGCTGTAGGTGTCGGGGTGTTCGTAGGCGTGGCGCTGGCGGTGCTGGTACTGGTAGCGACGGTGGCCGTTGGCGCGGCGCTCACCGTAAACGTCTGGCGCAGCGAGACTTCTCCTTGCGCCCCGTTGAGGATCAGCACAACTTCGTACTGGCCTGGGGCGGCGTAGGTATGGCAAGGGTTCGCTTCGACACTGATGGCATTGTCGCCGAAGTCCCAGCCTACCAGCGTGAAGCCTGCCGCAAGCGTGCTGCTGAAGCACAGCGTCAGACCGTTGATGGAAGTCGTCTGGAAGGACGAGGCCCCTGTCGCGGCGTTCTGCACAAGGGCATTGACCGTCACCAGATTGGTAACCTGTGCCGTACCTGATGGCCCGCTGACCGTGAGCAGAATCGTGTAGACGCCGGGAGTCTGGTAGGTATGGATGCCGGGATCAAAGCCGCTGCCTGTTGTGCCGTCGCCCCAGTCCCATGCCCACGTATTGACGGTGCCCTGTGTGCGGTCTGTCACCACTACGGCCAGCGGCGCAAAGCCCGACTGCGGCGCGACATCGAACGCCGGAATCAGCGGCTGCGGCGGCACGGCTTCGACGGTGCGCGAAACGCTGGCGGCGCGCCCATCCGCCGACTGCACCGTGAGCGTCACGCTGTACACGCCTGCGCTGTTGTAGGTGTAAACCGGATTCTGCTGTGTGCTGCTGCCGCCGTCGCCGAAGCTCCACTGCCACGCACTGATCGCGCCGCCTGTGCTGTTGTCGAAGAACTGGACGGTCAGCGGGGCGGTGCCGCTGGCGGGGTTCGCGCTGAAATCAGCGATAAACGGCACGGTGGCGGCGTTTGCCGTCAGTGCCAGGGTGAGGCTCGATGTGAGTGAGGTACCACCGCCGCCGCAGGTCAGGGTGACGGTATAATTCCCCGGCGCGGCATAGCTGACGCTGGGGTTGGCCTGCGTGCTGGTCACGCCGTTGCCGAAGTTCCAGAAGAACGAGTCAACGCCGACGGTGCGGCTCAGAAAAGTAACGGTCAATCCTGCCGTCTGCGCCTGAAACGAACAGGACAGCGGCGGGCGCGTGGCAAAACCGGGCAGCGGCAGCGCCGTCGGGAACTGCGCAATCACCGTGCTGGGGGCCGGGGTAGTCGGGGTCAGTGTCGTGACCTGCGAGGGCGTAACAGGCGGCGTGGGGCTGGCGGCACTTTGCAGGTTAACGATGTTGAGGACGATAAACACCCCTGCCAGCACGATGACTGCCCCGGCTCCAATGAGCGCGAGCAGCGGCCCTGTGATTTCGCGACGGTTCATAACACAATCCCTACGTTAGTTTCACGTTTATCCCCTCGATTGTAACGCAGATTGTGCTGATGTACCTGCCGACTGCCCTACGCTGCGCTGGCGTGTGCTGCGCGGGAAGGCACGGCGTGAACCCATTCCGTCCTGTGTGCCTTCCTTGCGCGCAAGCAGGTCTTAATCGCTGCGACTTAGCCCAGCTTGGTGCCATCCCAGCGATACTGCCAGATACAGGTACCGCGTGTCACCGCTTCAAAGGCCACCAGCACATCGCTGGCGTTGAAGTATAAATCCAGCGTGTACTGGGTGTCGCCCACGCTGGTCTGCCCAAGATAAGGGCCAGTCACGGGTGGCGACATCCAGTAATGCATGTTGCTGCCGTAGCCGACACCGACCAGCGTCCACGACGTATCATAGACCAGCGTGGCCGTGAACGAGGTCTGGGCCGGGGCGATGCCGCAGGTGTCGTACATCAGCGTCGGGGTGATGGCCCATTGCAGCGTGTAAAAATCACCCAGCACAGGCGTCGGCGCAGGGGTAGGGAGTGTGCCGACCTGAATCGTCACCGAAGCGCTGACGCTGCTGCCATCGAGCAGTACGGCATTCAGCGTGTAGGTCACGGGCTGGCCCGGCACGTAACCGCCTGCCGCCGACGGACAGACGATGCGCTGGTTCGGATTATCGTTAATCACCTCCGGCTGGCCCGTCCAATTGCTGCCGAACAGCGTCACACTTTGCGCGCCAACCACCCAGTATGACAGCGTGACACAGCCGCCTTCTTCGATGCTCGTGCGGTCAGCCGTGAAGTAGGCGATGCCGTTCTGCGGGGTGGGTGGTAGGGTCGGCACCCACGTCGGTGTGGGGAACAGGGTAGGCGGCGGCGGAACGGTAGGGGTCGTGTTACCGCTGCTGCTGCACGCTGCGCTGCTAATGGTGGCCGGACGCAGATATTGTGAGCCATCCCATTCGCCAGCGCTGACCACCAGCAGCGTGCCTTCGCGCTGGCGTGGGTAGTTCAGCGTAGCACTGAAGCGCTGGTTTCTGCCGACTCGCACCACGCGCGAGGCCAGCACGTTGGTCAAATCCGAGGCGAGCGTGACCTGTACACGCACGTAACGAGCACTGACTTCTGTGACGCCTTCAATCCGGGTGCGGACACAGGTGACGCGCAGGGACGATACCGCCGCCGCGTCGACCGCTGGCAGCAGCGACAATGCCCACAGCGCCAGCAGCAGCACGATGAGAATACGAGCGATCCGGAATCATTGAGCGATTGCTCCTGATTGAACGAACGATGTTCGAGTTTGCGCGCTTACTCTGTCGCTATAGACATAACGAATCGCCTGACGGTTCCAAAAAACAAAAGGAGCGAGTGGATTAAGCTCGCTCCTCGGTAATGCTTGAATATCTCTGGATTCTAGTGAGATGGCCTGTTGCCTGCGCTGCCTCAGCCGCCGACGCAGGTGATGCGATACTCCACGATGTTACTTTCGTGTCCTGCCGCGTCAATGATGGTCACCCGCAGCAGCGCGTCCACGCCTCCCGTCCCCTGCGTACACACGGTTTCGCGCTGGATGACGCCGCCCGTCTGCTGCTGTTCTTCCGGCACGTTGATCTCTGCGCCTTCAAAGCGGTAGCTGATCTGGTTGTCGGAGATGTCCACCAGCCCGATGTTCAATGTCGTGGCGTCGCCGTCCGCGTCGGTGAACAGGATGTCCTCGCTGGTGGTGGACGAACCCAGACCGGAACGTTCGATGCGCGTAATCACGGGCGCGTTGGGGTCAGGGATGTACGGTGTGGGAATGATGATTTCGTCGGGGAACAGGCGAATCGGCAGCGCGTCGCCTTCGCCATCATACGGTTCGGGGTCGCTCGGCTGACCATCGGCAATCCCTTCTTCGTTCAGCGGCACAAACAGCGTTTGCCCCGGCAGCAGATACTGCGCCACGCCGTCAGATTCGATGCGTCCGTGACCGGAGAGCAGGCTGATTTGTAACTGATTGCCATTGCCGCCCGATGGGGTTGTCAGATAGGCCGACGAGCCGAGACGAATATCGACTTCGTTAATCAGGAACGAGATTTCGCCGACGCCTTCGGGGGTCTGGATCAGCAGGCCGCTGTTGGGCGCTTCGCTGCATGGGCGGTCATTGGGCGCAGAGCTAAAGGTGAAGGCCTGCATCGGGCCGGGCGCAGGATTGTAGCTGCCGCCAACCACTTCAAGCTGGCTCGTGTCGCCATCAACGCTGACCAACGGCGCGAACACCCAGCCGCCAACTTCGCCGTTGAGCCGCACGCGCAGCCATGAGCCGTCGCTGTTCTTTCCCGTGACCGTCAGCGTTGTGCCGTTCGTCAAGGAGGTAATTACCGCCGCTTCTGTCGAGGGCGTCAGGCGGATATTGGCGGAATCGCTGTTGACCGTCGCGGATAATTCAATACTCGGCGCGACCTGATTCTCGATTTCCACGTCGCCAAACAGGACGACAGTTACATTTTCATTGGTATTGGTATCAGGCAGGCTGGCCTGTACCTTCATCAGCGCGACGCCCCAGGTGCCGCTGTTGATGTCCATGCCGTCCAAACGCAGCGTCTGAATGTTGGTAATCCCGGCAATATCACCCGGCGCGACAAAGTCAAATGCGTCGGTATCAGGATAGGGGATAGCTTCGAGGTTCGAGTTGCCGTAGCACACCTGGTCGCGGCGTGTGCCATCACAGAACGATTCGGCAGCCGTAAGGGCGTTCTGCACCAATTCCGGGCAGACATCCTGCGCCAGCACGCGCGCAGTAAATAATAAGATGAGCAACGAGGAAATGAAAAACTGACGCCGCATGGGGTTACCTTTCACAGAATTGCGTTCTATAGCATTAAGTAAAGCACAAATCAGCCATCTCGACTACTACGGCACTTCGACTTTTGCAAGTCTTTTAACGGTTCGCGTGGGTTAGGGGATGCAATCGATGCTGAATTGCGGTATTTTGTGCTTGCCAGAATCGGGGCATTAAGGGTAGCCTTATGCTTCACAATCTCGCTCATCACACTGCCTACGGAAAGTAACATGAACTGGATCGAAATTCTGCGCGCTGTCAGCCAGACCTACGAAGAAAAACGCCAAGAATTGGATACACTTGATGCAGCGCTGGGCGATGGCGATCACGGCACAACGCTGAGCACCGCCTTCAAAGACGCTTATGAAAAAGCCGCGCAGCTTAAAAAACCGCTGCCTGCTGATGTGCTGCGTGTGGTTGCCCAAACGCTGACCAATCCCGCGAACGGGGCGGCGGGTGCGCTGTACGGGACGCTGTTTCTGCGCGCCAGTCTGGTCATCAAGGACAAAACGGAACTCAGCGGCGAAGATATGCTGGCGATGTGGCAGGCCGGGTTGGACGGCGTGATTCAGCGCGGCGGCGCACACGTTGGCGATAAGACGATTGTCGATGCCCTTGAACCCGCCGTGGCCGCTTTTGCCGACGCCGTCCAGAAGCGTCTTCCCGTGAGCGTAGCCTTTGAGGCGGCTGCTGCGGCTGCCCGTTTCGGCGCGATCAAGACCATTGATCGTGTCGCCAAACATGGGCGCGCCAAGTTCAGCGGCGAACGCAGTCTTGGGCATCTGGACGCCGGGGCGGTCTCCGTGTCGCTGCTGTTTGAAACCCTGCGCAACTGCTGGCATCAGGAGATGGAAGACGACGACGCGTAAGTATCCGTTTACTGCTGTTCCTGATGTTTGAAAGCCGGTTGTATGTCTTCCTCTCAACTTGATAAACGTGCCCTTGATTCTACTCAATTGCGCGTGGTGCTTATCCTGTGGTTTGCCTATGCCCTGTATTATGTCGGGCGCGTTAACCTCAGCCCGGCGCTGACTTCGCTGTCCGAGTCGCTGCATGTGACCCGCGCTGAAGTCGGCGTTCTGGGCACGGCCATGTTCTGGGCCTATGCCATCGGCCAGATTATCAACGGCGAGTTGGGCAATCATGTCAGCCCGCGCAAGCTGATTGCCTTTGGTTTCGCCACGATTGCCCTGGTCAATCTGCTGTTTTCGCTGCAGACTTCGCTGCTGCCGATGGTGCTGCTGTGGGCGGTCAACGGCTTCGCCCAATCGACAGGCTGGGGGCCGATGCTGCGGATCCTCTCCGAGCATTTAACCCCGACACAGCGCACCCGCCTTTCGGTGCCTTTCTCGCTCAATTATCAGTTCGGCACGGCGTTTACCTGGTTTCTGGCGACGCTGCTGGTACTGTGGGGCGGCTGGCGCGCGGCCATGTTCGTGCCCGGCTGTATCCTGCTGGTCGCGCTGGCGCTGTGGTGGTGGCGCGGCGTCGATGCCCCGCAAACCAACGTCCCGCGTCCGCCGTTTCACTGGTCAGACCTGTGGAAAGACCTGACAGCGGCGTGGCGAATCATGCTGGTGACGGCGGTAGTCGGCATCGTCTACACCAGCGTCAACCTCTGGCTGCCAACGTACTTTGCCGACACCCAGTTGTTTGACAGCGGTTTCATCAGCATCATTTCCAGCATCATGCCGCTGATTGGCGCTGCCGGAATGATTATTGCCTCCATTCTGATGCGCCGCAGCAGCAGTCCTCTCCCGGTGCTGCGTCTCTTTCTGCTGGGCATCATGACCGCCGCCGGACTCGCCGCGCTGGCCTCCGGTTATCTGCAAGTTCTGTTCGTGTCGTTCGTGATGTTCGTCATGGGCAGCGTCTCGTCTATCCTCACCACCTCCATGCCGCTGATGTTAGCCTCCAGTGGCCGCGCGTCCTCCACCGCCGGCACGATCAACGCCATCCATTATTTCGGCGGCGGGCTGGCGGGGGTGCTGGTCGGCGGCCTCGTCGAAAGCCGCGTGTGGAGCAGCGTGTTTGCGCTGTGGGCGCTGTGCGCGCTGGTAGCTCTGCTGCTGATGTGGGGCGTCGGCACGCGCGAAACGACGCGGACCTAATCGCTGCGGCCCACCGCGATCATTTCTTAGTTGTTTTGATTTCGTATAGTCATGTATCTACAGGCGCGGGATCAAATCACAGGTTTTAGGTTTTGGCTGTTCTATGCGTGAGTTTTGGGCTAAAGCTGCATTCCTAAAAAACAGAGAATCCCCAAAACTCACGCACGACCTTGGAGACAGGACAGAAGCAGCACCCCGGCGCGAAAACAGGCCATCGTGTTTGCCCCACCTGTCGCACAGCGCTCGTACCAATCTCACGGTCTGCTGTCGCTGCGCTGGGGCAGGGGGCTGCGCCTAATCGCTGCTGCGAATGTCGGCCAGCCCCCCGCCGTGATAGTGAATGTCGGCAAAGGTCGCTGTACACTGTTGTCCGGTAGGGGACTGCGACGAGAAGCCAATCTGCACCGCCTCTAGCTTGCCCAACCCGAAATAACGCACCAGATTCCAAACGCGTCCGTCCGGCGAATAATGAAAGGCGAACGTCTGCCCATTGCGCGAAATGCGCAGGTAAACGGTAGCGCCGTCGATCACCGTAGAATTGCAGTCATCGGAGAACCCGCGTGTTACGACGGACACCACCATCGGCTTGCCCTGCGGCGAATACTCGAAACACAGTTTTGCCCAGACCTCGTCGCTGCTGTGGATGCGCAGCACGCCCGCGTCATACGTTGCCCCGAAGCCGACGGTGACTCTGGCGCTTAACACGAAATCGGCGTCCGGCGGGGTGAAAACCGCAGACGGGGCATTGCCTTTGCTGAAAGTGCCGTTCGGGTCAATGAACCAATCGCTGCTGGCGCCTGCGCTCATGGTCAGCGTTCCCTGCGGCTCCAGCTTCCAATCGACAGGTTGATTCTGCCAGTGCAGTTCAGTGGGAATAGTGGTCAGTGTGAAAGTCGTCAATGTAATGCTCCAAATCTATAAACAAAAAGATCTCTTGTCTTACGTCATCTAGTGTCACACCGTATCGATCATCTGCTGCGCACGCGCCAGATAATGCGGCATCCCCACCTGCTGGAAGGTGGCCAGCGCCGCATCAAGCTCGCTGCGCGCGTCATCCTTCCGCTTCAGCGTCATGTAAAGCTGCGCCAATTCCAGGCGGCTGATGGCGATAAACGTTTGCACGTTGCCAGGTTCACTGCTGCTGATACTGTTCTTCAGCAGCGTTTCGGCCTGTTCGTAATCGGGCTGCGGCAGATTAGCGTAGATGTGCGCCAGCACGCGCATCACCAGTGACTTAATCCCATGCTGCCGGGTTGTTTCCGCCAGTGCCAGCGCTCTCTGCGCCAGCGCCAGCGCTTCCTGCGGCTTTCCCAGCGCGAGTTCCACTTCTGCGCGCCGCACCATGAAGTCCGGTAAGCCAATCGCAGCGTTCATCTTCTGCGCCAGGAACAAACAGCGATCCAGAAAAACCGTCGCCTCCGCGATATTGCCCGACAGCACCTCGACACACCCCAGTGTCCCCAGAATGTTGACCAACTGGATTTCACTATTGAGGGCTTCCGCCAGTTTCCGGGCTTCTATCAAATCCTGCCGCGCTTCGTCCAGGCAGCCGCAGTGATAATACACCGTCCCGCGTATCACCGTCGCCAGCACCACGCGCGCCAGTTCATTCGATTCTTTAGCAATGGTCAGCGCGCGCTCGAAGTGGGGCAGGGCTTCGCTCAGCCGTCCTTGCAGCGCGATGGCATAGGCATACCACGCCAGACTGCCGGAGAACAGATCAGGGTCATTAAACTTTTCCGCCAGCGGAATCCCGCGCGACAGCATAGCTTCGGCGCGCGGCAAATCGCCGGAGACCATCACCGCGCGGCCAATGTTGTTGTAAGGCATCACCAGCAGTTCTTCGATACCCAGCTTCTCAGCCAGAGTCATGGAACGCGCAAAGTAACCTAACCCTTCGCCGACCTGCCCGCGCGAGTAGTAGAAGGTGCCCGCCGCGCCGTAGATACGTGCCATGCGTTCTTCATCCTGTAGGCCCTCCGAAGCTTGCAGGGCGCGTCCCAATATCATCGGGAAATCGGGATTGGCAAAGTACACACCAGCGCGCGACAAATCCAGCGTGGCATCCACCAGCATCCGCTGATTGTCCGGCGTATCAGGCAGTTTCCCCAGCGCGGCAATCGCCTGTTCGCAGAGGGCTTTGGCCTGCACGCCTGCGCCCGTGCGCAGCGCATACGTGCCCGCGCGCGTCGCATGGTACGCCGTCTTCTCAGTGTCCTCGGCGGCTCCCCAGTGATAGGCCAGCACCGCCGCGCGCGACACGTCGTTGGGATACACGGCTTCGATAGCCTGCGCGACAGCGCGATGCAGCGCCTGTTTGTGCGCATCGGCCATTTCCCGCAGCAGGTTTTCGCGCAGCTTGTCATGCGCAAAACGCCAGCTTTCATGCTGAACGTCAAGCACCGCAATCTCCGAGCAGGCGACGAGCCACTTATCGAGGCTGGTGTAAGCAAACGGAATCTCGTGGCTTTCGGTGAGCGCCCGCAGGATGTTCAGGTCAAGTTCGCGCCCGGCGATGGCGGCGGCCTCCAGCAGTTTCCAGGCGTCATCCGGCACGCGGTTCAGGCGGCGGCGCACAACCCGTTCGATACCGCCCGCCACCACGCGCTGCGGCAGGGTGCGCAGGCCAATCTGATCCATCTGCCCGACTTCTTCGGCCAGCGCGCGCACGACTTCCACCATGAAGAAGACATTGCCTTCGGTTTCACGCTCGATGAACTGGACAACCCGTTCGCGGCGGCCCGCTTCCCCCAGCATCGACTCGGTAAGCTGCGCGATGGCATCATAAGCCAGGCGCGCCAGCTTCATCAGGCGCATCGCCGACAATTCCTGCTTCAATTCAGGTTTCTCGTCATCGCGGAAACTGGCGACAATCATCAGCGGCAGGTCATCGGCAATCGCCATAAGCTGCTGGAGGATGGCAATACTTTCGCTGCCGACCCAGTGCATATCTTCCAGAATCAGCAGGATCGGATAAAACTGATTGCGGAAGATACCGACAATCACATTGATCAGTCGTTCCTGCGCCGCCTTGGGGTCAAGTTCCACCGCGTCGGGGATTTCGCGTCCTAGGAGCTGCGCAATATCCGGCAGAAGCGGTTTCAGTACCGCAGCTTCGCCATCCTGCAAATCCGTCTGCATCGCCAGACGGCGCAGCACATCGCGCCACATCTCGTAGGGGCGTCCGCCGTCGCTGACGTTCTGGCCGCGCAGCACGAAAGCCCCTTTGACCAGCCCCAGCGTCCGCAGTTCTTCCAGCAGGCGTGTCTTGCCCACGCCGCTTTCGCCGCCAATCAGCCACGCGCTGCCTTTCGCGACGATAGTCATCGCCAGCGCTTCCCCCAACTGCTCAAGCTCCGCCGCGCGTCCCACGAACTTCGCCGCCTGAAGGAAGCTTTCGCGGATGGCCGGAGTCTCTACGGTGATCGTTTGTCGCCCGCCGATGAGGATTTTGTTCAGCTCGGTAATCACCTCGGCGGCAGACGAGTAGCGCGCCGTCGGAGATTTTGCCAGCAGCCGTTCCAGCACCATTTGCAGCGGTTCATCCAGATCAAGTTTCTCCACATCCGGCACCATGTGGATGATCTGGTTCAGCATCTCCTGAAAGTCATTTTCCTTGTAGGGATAGCGTCCGGCAAACATCTCATAGGACATCAGTCCGACAGCGTACAGGTCAGACGCGACGCTGGCGTCAGCCCCTTGCAGCACTTCAGGAGCCATGTAGGCCAGCGTGCCTGCCGCCTGATTCTGCTGCGGCAGTTGTTCGCTGTGGACGATGGCAAGGCCAAAGTCCAGCACGCGCACGCGATCCTCACTCACCAGCACATTGGCTGGCTTCAGGTCACGATGCAGGATGCCGCGACGGTGCAGGTAAGCCAGCGCCTGAAGCATCTGCGTCATAAGTTCAATTTTGAAGGTGGCCGTTTGGCGGCTGGCGGCGCGCAGTACATTCTGCGACTGGTGAAGGTAGTCCATCGTGAAATACGGCTGCCGCTGGGCGTCGAAGCCGTAATCTAGAACACTGATGATATTGGGATGACGCAGGGTGGACAGCATCTGGAATTCGCGGGCCAGCGCGAGGCGAAATTCATTGCCAGCCGTACCGTCGTCGTCGCCCACACGCGTTGCAAAGGGGTCTTTGATGGGCGATGTGACCTGCTTCAGCGCCACGATTTGCCCGCTGAGGCGATCTGTCGCCCGGAAAACGACGCCCATTCCTCCTTTGCCTAATTCCTCATGCAGGATATAACGCTTGCCAATTGTTGTTGCAGCGAACATAGGTACCTGTCCTTGTGCCACCCTCGCTGTTTATTGTGACATATTTCTCCTTCTACATACAAGATTTACGCAGACAGGTATCGGGATTGTCACAAATGGAACGATGCCCAACTAAACCGGACGCAATCCAGCGCGTCCAGCGCCGCTGAAGCAGCGACCATGCAGCATAGGAGTCTCACAAGACTAGAATGAGGGGTGAACAAGGGGATTAATCCCCTTGCTCAGTAGGCAGCTTAAGCTTGTTGATGTAGTAGGCTGTGTTCAGCCCCGCAGGTTACCCGCCGCCGTTGCCATTGCCATTACCGTTGCCATTACCGTTGCCATTGCCGTTACCGTTACCGTTCCCTGTTCCATTGCCCGTAGCGTTGCCATTGCCCGTAGCATTGCCGTTGCCTGTAGCATTGCCGTTGCCCGTAGCGTTGCCGTTGCCGTTGCCGTTACCGTTGCCGTTGCCGTTACCGTTGCCGTTGCCATTACCGTTGCCGTTGCCGTTGCCCGGATTGGGAGACAGCCCTTCGCAGCGCTGACGCCAGCCGTACGCGGGTGCCCATGCCGGCGGTGGGTTACTGCAAGTGCCGTTGTCACGCCACACTTGACCGTCATCGCTGACTGCCACGTCATCTGACGTGATGTCCAGCGCGTCTATCGTTACGCTGCCGCCGCCTTCAACAATGCTGCCCTCGATACGGATAACGTCACCAATTTCGATGATCCCCAGCATGGGGTCGTCAGGGGCAATAATGATTTCAATCCCGTAAATCACGATGACGTTGTCCGTGATCGACTCAATCGGCCCTTCGATAATCAGGTTCACGTCAGGCGTAACGGGCGCTGCGCCTGTGGTCGGTACAGCAGTGGGGGAGGCTGTTGCGGCTGCCGTCGCGCTGGGGCTGGCTGTTGATTCCGTTGTCGCCGTCGCCGTTTCTGTGGCCGTCGATGTTTCGGTTATCGTCGGCGTTGCCGTCGCTGTCTCGCTTGCTGTGGCTGTCGCCGTTTCCGTCGCGCTGGCCGTCGCTGTCGCGCTGGCCGTCGCCGTCACGGTTTCGCTGGCTGTCGCAGGCACAGGCGCAACAACGGCAGGCTGCATCTGTGAAGACGCGAACCACACGCCCGCGATAATCAGCAGCACGACAAAGAGTCCCCCCAGCAGCGGCTGGTAGGGGAGTGACGGAGCTGGCGGCGGCAGATTCCTGAATGTATCCAGCACCTGCGCTTCAATTCGCTCTGAGGCCGCAGGATTGAGCGCCGCCTGCGGAGCCTGGAGCACGCGCGCCGCTGTTTGCAGCAGCACTTCGTCGCGCGGTGCATTTCCGCCCGCAAGCATCACATCCAGCGCCTCTGCCAGCGTGTCAGGGTCGTATCTAAAGCTATTCATTGGACACCCCTCGCAGGTAGTGGCGCACTTTCTCTCCCAGACCAAGGTGCGCAGTGAGTTCGATCAGGGCACGATGTTGTATTGATTTCACAGCAGATACGCTTTTGCCGATAATTTCGGCGACTTCCTGATGACTTTTCCGTTCAATAAAACGCAGAACCAACACGGTTTGCTGCTCGTCGCTCAACTTCTGAATGGCCTCGCGCAGCGTTTCGATTTCCTGGTTGTCCTGCAATAATTCTTCAGGCAGCGGCTCGTTGGCATCCAGCGTTTCGCTCAATTCACTCTCAGGGCGCCGTGATGTTCGCCGCCGAAAGTCGATCACCCGCGCTGAGGCGATGCTGTACAGCCAGGATTCAAATGGTGCCCCTGTCCAGCGATACACTGGCAGCCCCTCGACCATTTTCACAAACACCTCAGCGGTTAAGTCTTCCGCATCACTACTGCTCGACACCCGATAAGCAATGTAACGATAAATACGCTGCGCAAACGTCCGATACAACTGTGCAACCGCCTTTGAATCCCCTTTTTGTGCGCGCTGAATTAATCTCTGCACCTCTGGTACAGAAATTTCCAGTTTTGGCGGCGGCGGAAAGGCGGCCAGCAAAATAACAACGGCTTCGATCACGAATTGACTCATGACTGCTTCAATTACCTCTTATACCGTTGACACTGTGTGAATGTCGCGCTTGTTGATAAATTCTTAACAACTCTGCGGTTAATGTATGCTGTAATTTCACGATTATCAATGGGAGGTTTCGTTGGAGGCTGTCGCAAAGCGTGGAATTACGCACAACGGCGCTTCTGAAGCCTTCTGTTCTGGCTCACCTCAAAAGTTGGCTCATGTTCACGCGTGTACTATAGGGACGTTCAACTGAACATCCCCTTACCTTTGCACTCATTCTCAACAAGCGCCAAAACCTGTCAGTTTCCACTGAGCAGCCGCAGAATCGTCGGATAGATAACCTCTGTCTGCTGGTCGGGCTGATGAGGATCAATGATGTCGTGGCCGACGGCCAGCTCTGCGCCAAACGTATACGTTTCGACCCGTGCGCCGTGTGCCCGCCAGTCCGCGACAACGGCATTCACCAACGCATCATCGACAATCAGATCATTCGGATTCATCGTGACGATGATCGACGCCGCAGCGGGCTTAGTGCTGCGGGCAAGCTGGCGCAGCAGCAAACCGAGGCGCAGCACTTCCGCGACGGCGTGCGTGGCAAAGCGTGGGTAGCCGTACTGGGGGCCGGGAGCCTGTTCGCGTAGTTTGGGGTTCCACCAGACGAACAGGTTAGGCAGCGTCAAGGCAAAGTTAGTGAGCTGCCGCACAAACGCCTTCGGTATCTGGCGGTAGCTGAACGTCGGGGCAATCGCCAGCGCCAGCGCGACATCGCTGCGAGTCTGCGCGATCCATGCCGTGAGGATGCCGCCCCCTGAAATCCCGGCGACGCTGACCTGTTTGCCTAAGCCCTGCGCAATATCAATCGCGTCGCTGCCCCACTGCATAAGCTGGCGTGCGGTGATCTGCCGGTGTTCATCATTCATCCGGTCACTTAAACCGTGATACGGCATTCGCGGAATCCAGACGTTGTAACCCTGTGCGTGCAGTCTTTCGCCGAGAATGCGGAACTGTTCGGGACAGTTGGTATAGCCGTGAAAAAACACCACCGCACGCTCTACCTGTTGGCCGTGCGTCAGCGCGATGCTGTGACATTCCGCGCACACGCCGCTGTCCTGTGCCTGGTAGGTGCTGATGCGGTTGAGCGCGTCCTCGTAGCTCGTGGCGGGCTTGGCCGGAATAGGGTTTTGTGCCAGATCAAGTGGCCGAAGCGTGAGGTACAGCATGAACACAGCGATTGCGCCGAGCACCATCAACAGTAATGTACCGATAAAGCTGAGAATACTTATGCTGTCCATGCCTGCCTCTACTGCTGTGCTGTATCACAGACTATGGTTCTAGCGCGAGTCGCCTGCGAAGGCAAATGCAACATTCAACCGCTGGGCACGGTATAATGAGCGTGTCCATAAAAGTCGAGGATAGTGCCTCATGCTCAAAAAATCCATTCTTTTGCTTGTGCTTGTGTTCTTTCCACAGTGGGTCTGGGGGCAGGAGGCGGTCACCACCGTGCCTGACCTGACTGGACTGAGCGTGCCTGCCGCTGCCGCGCTGCTTAATCAGCATGATTTGCTTCTGGGGGTGCAGCAGAATATTCCCTGGACGGCGGAGTCCGGCCTGCCCGAAAACAGCATCAGCGCGCAGTCTGCCGCACCCGGCGAAAGTGTGGCGCGTGGTACGGCGGTGGATGTGACGGTGCTGCGCTCTGACAACATGACCCTGATCTATGACGACAACGACATAACGCTGATCAATCGCTCAGGCGGCACGCTGGACTTGAACGGCGTGGTGTTCAGCACCCTCGAAAGCAGCACTGCCGCATCGTTTAACGCGGCACGCTGGGGGAGTTTGCTCAGCGCTGAGGGCTGCGGCCAACTGTGGTCTGTGGGGCGCACCAGCCCCAAGGATATTGAAGGCTGCACGTCAATGAACTGGCTGACGACCAATAACACAGGCGAGCATTTCTGGACAGTGCTCAACGGTGTCGTGAGCTTTTCCGTGACGCAGAACGGCGTGGCACGCGCGCAGTGTCCTGCGGCACAGGCCGGGACAGAGCCAATCACCTGCGACTTCTTTCTGGATGCTGCCAGCGTCGGCGAAACTATTCCTTACATCTATATGGCCTACACGCCGACGCAGTTCATCGTCCTCAATAATTCAACCGACAAATGGCTGCCCCTGCTCAACATTACGCTGGCTAATGCCTCCGGTTTCAGCTCGCCGCTTGGCTTAGCGACTGGCTGGACCGTTGCATCCGAATTTGCGCGGCCCGATTTGCTGGCACCGGGGCAGTGTCTGCTGGTGGTCGGCGCGGGCGTTCCCCTTGAACCGCCGCAGCCTTGCACCCCGATTCTGACTTATGCGTATCCAACGGCTGGCAATTATTTCTGGGCGCAGGATTTCACCGTAGACGGCGTGACCGACGACCAGACTCACACCTGCGCAGCGGCGGTTGAAGGGCGGCTGACGCTGTGTCTGATGCCGCGCTAACGCATCAATGGGAAAGTTGTGTACTACGGCAGCGATACACGGGCGGATGTTCGCGTCCGCCTCAGCTTACCATCACACAGATGCCTACAACGACACCAGCTTTGCCAGATACTCCGGCTTGCAGCGATGCCTTCGTTGAGTTTCAGGTCAGCAGTCAGGTCTAACGCCTGCTGGCGCAGCGGCCTTTCCCCGCCCAGACTGGCGGCGCGTAATCTTCCTCGTCGTCCGATAGCGGCCAGCAGCGCTTTCGCCGACGCGCTTTCCAGCGAAATCTGTCACCGACGTAGCGTTGAGTTTCCTTGCGTGGGTTTGCGCGCGTCATCCAGCGCCATCCACCACATGATTAGTCAGCACTTCCAGCGCGCGCATCTTAGCTTTGTTTTCCATAACCAGTGTACCGTTCCCAAACAGGACAACGGAACGATAGTTCATCGAGTGGTGAAACACCGAGCGCGCCAAGCACCAGCCCATCCAGCAGCGTAATGCTCACGCACGCAAACGGGGTTGCCGTCCTCAATGTGTTGGAGCATCCGGCTGGCCTTTGCGCCGTGCAGGTAAACTCAATCGCCGTTCCGTGCATGAATGGTCGGGATGACAAACGGCTGACCGTCGATGTAGACAACGTGGCAGATTTTGGCTTCGTCCACAATGCTGTGAATCGTTTCTTTATCCTTACTGCCCGCGTTTGGGCAGGCGGCGCACATTGTTGCGCGATGTCTTCAGGAAATTGGTCACGGCAGTTCTCCTGAAGGGTAAGCAATATTTAGCTAAGGATAGGGGACAATCGGCTAGGTGACTACGGTACCATTCGTGCCAATGTATGGTATCATACGCAGCATGTTCAAAGCTAAAAACGCACAAGTCCTCTAACGCTGACGCCCTGTCCGGCAACTTCATTACTGACTGCTGCTGCGGGTACTTACCTGCGGTAACGTTTCGTTTTTCACCCTCCCATTCTCGATAGGTACACTGAGGACTTGACGTTGAACACTGTTTTACACGTTCCATTGACCAATTCACGCCGGACTATCTGACTCATCTTTTGCGGCAGAAGGGCGCGCTGGCTCACGGCCATGTCACCGAAATCGTCCAGACGGGGACGCGCCATATGGCCTCGCTCAACTACTTTGTAACGGTGCGCTACAGCAGCGATGCGTCTGCCGCTGTGCGCAGCACTTGTTCCTGAAGTTATCGCGGCCAGAACGCCTGCCGCTGAATGATGGCGAGGTGGCCTACTACAACCGGGTTGCCGCCGCGATGCCTGACCCGCCGACACCCCGCTGCTACGATGCGCAGTTTTGATCCCGCCAGCGGGCGTATCATATTCTGCTGCGGGATGTATCCCCCACGCATGGCCCGAACGAATTCCCGCTGCCGCCGCGCCTTGCTCATGCCGAGAGCATGGTAGACGAGATAGCGAAGTTTCACGCGTTCTGGTGGCAGCACCCCAGTTGGATGGGGTCGCCGCGCTTCCCACGCGGGCAGTGATCGAACGTTATGTCGCTATTGTGAAAGCGGTTTACGTATGATGGATTTCATGGGGGATCGCTTAGCTCCTGCTCAACGCCGTCCTGGGTACGTTTTTGAACGGCACCAGTACGCTGATGACCCGGCGTGGGACATCAGGAACATCTAACGCTGATTCACGGCAGATTCTCATGCGGGCAATTTCCTGCTGCCTCATCAACCCGCTGGCCGCGCCTACGTGATTGACCGCCAGCCGTTTGACTGGTCGCTGACCTGCTGAAAGCGGCGTCAGCGATTTAGCCTACATGATGGTGCAGTGGTGGTTTCCGAAGTTCGCCGCGCGCTGGAAGTCCCTCTGCTGCGGCGCTATCTGAACCAGCTTCAACAATCGAGTGTGCAGCATTATGCATGGGAACAACTCTGGCACGATTATCGCTTGTGTGCGATGCAGAGCTTCTACGTAGTCAACTGGTGCTGCGATGATCCTCCGGCGGCTAACGCCTGGCTGTGGTATCCTGGCTTCAGCATACGCTGGTGGCCTATGACGACCTGAAGTGCGCGCAGTTGCTGGAATAATAAAGGTGACGGGTTGAGGGTGAGCGCTGCATCTCACCCTCACGCTTAAAATCAAGTGTTAAGGAAATTAACGAATAGTTGATTTCTTAACTATTCAAAACACAATTTTGCAGTAAAGTATGGAAGACCGTGAATTGTGAAGGGATGACACCATGAGCGTTAGTCTGGATAAGCAGTTGGTATACGAGCTTGAACACCGTGACAGCCGCCGCCGTGAAAGCGCCATTGAGCGACTCGGCAAAAGCGACAGCCGTCTGCTATCAAGCTGCTGCTGGCGGTCTCGCGCCAGGACGCAGACGAAAGCCTGCGCGCGCTCATATTAAATCTGGCACGCACCAAAGACGCACAACTCGCGGAAAAGCTGATCAAAGAAAAAGGGAACAGGCCGACACCAAGACGCGCAACTGCATCATGCGTGAAGCACAGCAGAAGGCCAAATCGATCACAGAAGAAGCCTTTAAGTTTTTATTCGATGGGCCTTAAAGAACGCGCCCTCACCAGCCTGGGACGCGCCTTCACCCTCCATCCAGACCGTAATGCCTATTTCATGAACGTCGTCCACATGATTACAGGCGAAGAGAGCCCGACGGCGTTGCAAATGCGCCCAAGCCCACCAAACCGCTTATTCAGCGTCTGTTTGGCAAATAATCAAAAATCAATGTGAAAATCACCCAGCTTGCCGCCTGCGGGATACCAACTGTGCAGCATGCAACCCTTGCACGCTGGGGCCTTCGTATAAGAACTCTGGCAGTTCTTCAACAGTTCTCTTTCGCCTTCGGCAGTGGCTTCCACCGTGCCGTCCGGCGAATTCGCACCCATCCTGTAACCACAAAGCCGTCGCGCGCAAATGGGCATAATTATGGCGAAAACTAACGCCCTGTACCCGTCCCACGACGGCATGAAGGCTCTCCACCATCGCCAGAGTCTCTCCTGAGTAGCATACAATAAATAATATCCATTCTACGACAATGCATCGAGATGCGCGTCGTCTGCGACCCAAAACTGACGCAATAACGAACAAAGCCGCGCTCGGGAGTGTCGCGGATATTTTTCGTGTAGGGACGTTCAATTGAACGTTTATATAGCTTTGAATCTCACCACTCCCGCCGCGTTGAATCTACGAGGAACTTACCACCTGGATTTGGTATAATAGGCATGATTTTGAAAGATAAACCCACTATAAAGAACGCCAGGGTTCCCGGTGGCATACAAGCACTGTACGCCATGTGCTGCAAGATGAATGGGGTTTCCTCTGTCCACGCGCACAGGTCGCGCTACAGGTAAGGCATAGCATGGTCGATCACAGCGGAAGATCTGTCACGCAGGATGACGTTACCGAACGAGAGCAGGCATCCCCAACACGCTCGATTGTCTCCTACGTTATCAACAATGGCCCCCGTAAAGTCTCGGACGAGACGCGCCGCCGTGTGCTGGCCGCGATCAAAGAGGCTGGGTTATCGCCCCAACAAACACGCCCAGATGCTCAGTACCGATGACTCCATCGCTGAAAAATATCTGGGCATCATCCTGGCGGGCGACTACATGTTCATGCGTCCATATTACGGCAACATTCTCGCCAGTATGCATGAATTTGCCCATGAACGTGACTGCCATATCCGCTTTATCCGCGTCTTCGACGATTTCAGCAATCCGGCGCTGTTCAACGAACTCATTCACCCCAATGAAATCAGCGGCGTCATTCTGGTCGGGCTGGATCAGGTGCTGCGCAGCGATGAGGGGATCAGGCGCTGATCGAGCAGGTGTCCAGCAGGTCGAGCGCGTGGTGTGCGTCGAGTGGGAATGGCAGAGCGTGCCGTCCATTCAGTTTGACCGCCAGAATGCCGCCTATCAGGCGACCCATCACCTGGCCATGACCGGCCATCAGCACATTGCTTATATCGGGCCAGAAGACAAACGCCTGGCCTGGGTTACCGCCAGGCATTGTGGGGGGGGAAGCGGGCCTGACGGCGGATGAGGGGCTGGTGCAATATGCGGCGGACGCGCCCTTTTGGCTCCGAGTGTTGTGAGCGTATTCTGCGCGCGGGCCAGCAGATGGACGCGATTTGCGGCGGCACCCCGACGGTATCGGCTGGGCGTCCTGCATTGTCTCTATCGGCATGGCTTGCGCGTGCCGCAGGACATCGCTATCGCCAGCATCGACAATCTCGATATTTCCGCCTTTGCCATCCCGGCCTTAACCACCGTCGATATTGCCCAAGCGGGATATTGGCCTGCACGCCATCGAAATCCTGACGCTGGAAACGCCGCGCGTCGTGGTGCAGGGCCTACGCTGTCACGGTGCCTACACCTGCAGCTTATCGTGCGCAGATCCAGCCCCTGCGCTGAACCTTAATCGGTGCGGCTGACGCGCAGCAGGCTGTGCTCGGACAGCGTATCGACGGAAGAAATCCCGCCGTCAGGCCAGTAAATTTCCAGCGAGCGTAATGGAGTGGTAGCCGGAAAACCGAAGTGGACGCGCGTAGAGATTGAAGCCGGAGATGTAGCCGCTGGCAGTACGCACATCGACGGTACAGCACGCCAGAGTCCGTATGCAGGGCAAGCCTCGCGCCGACAGCATGAGTATTGCCGCTGTTCAGCCACGTTAGTTCCACTTCCAGACTGCTGCCTTGGCAAAGCTGGTTCTCAAAAAGCTGTGCCGCGCCGCGCAGGTTGTTGACCACGATGTCCAAATCGCCGTCGCCGTCTAAATCCGCCATGCTCATGCCGCGCCCGCTGCGTGTGGAGCCTAAGCCCCATTCCGGCGCAGGCACGAACTGCCCGCCGCCAATATTGCGCCGCGCCTGATTCTCCTCAACAAGTTCGTGGTTAGGCAGATAGGAAAGCAGCGAAACTTCCATAAAGCCGTTGACCACATACAAGTCCAGCAGCCCATCCTGATCTAAATCGCCGAATTTACCCGACCAACTCCAGCCTGTCGCATCGACGCCTGCTGCCTGCGCGCGGTTAGCGAAATCCAGCGCCGAAAGCAGCACATTGGCGTCAATCTGCACGTCGCCAGCGGGACGCAGGTTGCGCCGCGACTGAAAAATCGGTACCCACTCTGAGATAATATCCGGGTCGGTGTCGTAGGGATTCATATCCGACGCAAAGAATTCCAGATGTCCATCGTTGTCGATGTCCCCGTAATCCAGGCTCATGGTGCTGTGGCTGGTGGCGCTGAAGGGCTGCACGGACTGCCAGCCGCCGTCCGTGCGATACCACACCTGATCGGGCTGATCGAAGTCGTTGCCGACCCAGATGTCGCGCCGTCCATCGCCGTTCAGGTCTACGAGGATGAGCGCCAACGCCTGCGCGCTGCTGGCCAGCGGCTGGATGCGAAAGTAGCCATCATCGTTCTCATAATAGTACACGCCGCCGCTGCCGTTCATGAGGAAGTCGCTGCCGTAATCCACCAGCAGGCTGGCGTCGTAGGTCGCGCCCACCAGGTCTAAGTCCCCATCGCCGTCGAGGTCTGCCCAGTTGATGGCGTACAAAGGAACGCCAATGCCCGCCAGCGTTTCCTGCGTGAAGTGGCCGCTGCCGTCGTTATGCCAGTAGCTTGGCGCGGTAGCCGTGCGCGAGAACACCATGTCCTGCCAGCCATCCGCGTCTAGGTCGATGAGGGTCACCGCGCGCGAATCGCCGTGTGTCAGCCGTTCGCTGCGAAAGGACAGGCCGCCGTCATTCCACAGGATGGTGTTCATGCCTGCGTGGTTTGCCAGCACTATGTCCAGATCGCCGTCGTTGTCCAGATCGTTAATGCCCACTGCCGAACCGTTGGCTTCAAACATGCGCACCTGACTGCCGCCCGGTACCGTAGTCGTGTGGTCGAGTTCATGCGTCACGAACGTTCCTGCACGCGCCGTCGCTGGCCAGCGTCTCACTGCTGACAGGAACCGTGTCGGCTGCGGCAGGCTGCGGCTGAACAAACTGAACACGAAAAACAGGGCGAGGAGCAGGCGCGCGGAAACTGCATTATCATACCCTACAAACGACGTTGAATCGCACTGACCACAGCATATCGTGGAAAGTAATGTGGATTATAACGCGAGTGCGGCGTTTCGCGGATATTTTGCGTGTTGGGCGGTGGTGAACATCGTGGACATGGTGTTCTGTAGGGGCGTTCAATTGAACGCCCTATGACCATGATAATCACCACTCCCCGTATGAGGACGTTCAAATGAACCTCTGCATAACCTTGAATCTCCTTACTCCCGATCATAACCCAACTTGCAGAGAACGCTCAGGTTGGGTATAAAAGAAGTACGCTCACCCGTGTTACTTGTTTTGTGTGACACTAAACACAGAAGTAGCCAGTAGCACTATGAAAAAGAACGACTCCTTAGCGAGACACACGATCAGGCTCTTGAGGTGTTACACCGCTGCGTGACACCCTCGGGCTTCAGGGCTTCCGGTTTGGCGGCGGGCTATCCTCAAGTATGGGCGCGCGATAATGCCGTCATCGCCCTAGGGGCGGCGGTTTCTGGCGACACAGAACTTATCGCGGCCATGCGTGCCAGCCTGAAAACACTGGGCGCTTTTCAGTCGCCGCGCGGCCCGCAATTCCTCTCAACGTGAATCCTGATAACGGCTACATCAGCACCGAAAATGCCGGCGCTGTGAACTCGAACCTGTGGTACATCCTGCTGCATTATCTGCATCTGTGTACAACGGGCGATGTCGCATTTCTGCGCGAACACTGGCAGACGATCGCAAAGCGCTGATGTGGCTGGAATATCAGGACATGAACAGTGCGGCCTGCTGGAAATCCCCGAAGCGGGCAACTGGATGAATCTGGTCGCAGTTCGCTACAACACGCTGTACGATAACGCGTCACGCAGCACTACGCGGCGGTGCTGGCCTATGACCGGATGCAACAGCAGATGCCGCAGAGCACTCCCCGCGCACCACAACAGCGTGAACGCGGCGCAAATCCACGAACGGCTGAACCTGCTCATGTGGATTGACCGCTGCTGGGTCGCCGAACACTTCGCCGAACATCTGGAACGTCTGAAGGCCATCCGCCTTGAGTGGTTCATGCTGTATCACAACATCGGCACCATCTCCAGCCGTCCCTATTATCTGCCCTGGAGTCGCCTTCCGGGAGTACGGCGGCTGGTGCGATACGCTCGGCAATTCGCTGGCCATTCTCACAGGTATCGCGGACTTTCATCGCAGCGAACACATCCTGCGCTACATGTATCGAGTGGGCATCGCTGAACCTATCCCAGCAAGGCCATTTACCCGCCGATCAATCCGGCGAAAGCGACCTGACGCGAATACTATCGCAGCCGCAATCTGAACCTGCCGCATCAATATCACAACGGCGGCATCTGGGGCATGGTCGGCGGCTTCCACGTCGTCGCGCTCGTGCGTCACAAAAAACACAAGTCGGCGCATCGGCTCCTGCTGTCGCTGGCGCGTGCCAACAAGCAGGCGGCTCATGGCAAATGGGGCTTTAACGAGTGGCTGCACGGCGGTAATTCCGATGGGCTTTGATAAACAGGCATGAATGGACGGCCTCCATGTATCTCTATGCTGAACATGCGGTGCAAACCGAGAAACTGCCGCTGTTTGACGAACTCCTGCACGCCAAGCCGGAGTCCGCAAAAGCCGCTGAAGATAACGAGTTCCACGTCCACGTAGGCGGTGGGCCTGTGTAGGTTGTATATCTTTAACGAAAGATTTGCTATTGTAAGGCGAATGGCAATACAATTCGCGCCTTGAGGGAAACAATAGAACCCTTTAATTTAGTATCTAAGGAGTGAAGCACGATGAAGCGTTTTTCCGTTATCTGTGTTCTCCTACTGGCGATGACGCTCTTTGGCAGTGTCGCCGTAGCTCAAGATCAGGTGACCCTGTTATGGGGCATGTGGGGCAGCCCAGAGGAAATCGCCACGCATCAGGCCGTAGCGGACGCCTATATGGCACAGAATCCGAATGTGACGATTGAACTGTGGTCGCAGCCTTGGGGCGATTATTTCACCCTGCTCGACACGCTCTTTGTGGCCAACGACGCCACTGCTATCCCCGATGTGTTCTTCCTGTTCCCCGTGCCGAGCTATGCCTCGCGCGGTGTGTTGAATAATCTCGATCCGTTCATCGAAGCCTCTGCTTTCGACCTGAGCGATTACTGGCCGGGCGCGATTGCCACCACTTCCTATGAAGGCTCGGTCTACGGCTTCCCGCGTGATAGTGCCGTCGAAGTGCTGTACTACAACCGCGACGACTTCGATGCTGCCGGACTCGATTATCCCACCGATGAATGGACATGGGACGATCTGCGCGCGGCGGCTGAAGCCCTGACCATCCGTGACGCCAGCGGACGCATTTCGCGCTACGGTCTGGCGATGGAAGGTGGCAAGTACTTCGACTGGGTAGGCGCGAACGGTGGCGCGATCCTCGACGACATGTTCAACCCGACGCAGTGCATGTTGAGCACGCCCGAATCGACAGAAGCCATTGAGTTCTTCGCCGGCATGATGAATGACGAAATCGCGTGGCGTGATGCCAACCTCAGCCAGGCGGGCGGCGACCTCAGCGTCTTCCTCGCAGGGCAGGCGTCGATGTTCATCCAGAACGCCAGCCGTGTGCCAGCTTTGAACGCAGCCGAAGCCAACTACGATGTCGCAGCGGTGCCAACGGCTCCTACGGGTGGTCGTATGGCGGGCGGCGCTTCGGGCGCGGCCTGGGTCATGAGCGCGGTCACCGACACCCCCGATGCGGCGTGGGACTTCATGCAGTTCCTGCAATCGCCCGACGGTGGTCAGGCCATCTACTTCTCGACGGGTGAAGCCTTCCCGCCCACGCGTTCCGGCGCGGAATCGCCTGTATTCCTGAACCCGGATCGCGGGCCAGAGAATAAGAATGCCTGGCTGATTGGCGCGGAAACGGTCAACGCCAACGGCAACGGCTTCTTCGCCGATTGGGACGAACTCAACAGCACGATCATCAGCCCGGTGATGACGGCCATCTGGGCAGGCGAATCACAGCCAGCCGATGTGCTCCCCGGTCTGTGTGCGGACGTGGATGCCTACCTCGCCGATCATGGCTACGGCAGTTAGCCTTCTCTAGATAACGCAAGTGGAGGCTGCGGGGGCCAACTTACGGGTTTGCCCCCGCCAGTCGCCAATCGCTTGCTCTGCGTTATCCGGCTATTCCTTGATTAAGCAGTAGAAAACTACGCAGGCATACTATGGCACGAGCGACAATCGCTTCTTCCCCTGCACCAAATGACCAAACCCCTCCAAAATCCATGCGTCAGCGTTTGGCCCACGCCCTCGGTCTGGGCGTTTGGCGCGCCGATCAGCAGTTTGAAGGTTACCTCTTTGTACTGCCCAGTTTAATCGGGTTCCTGCTTTTTGTGCTTGCGCCTATCGCGATTTCGCTGGGCCTGAGTTTTCACGAATGGGACCTGTTGACGCCGCCGAGCTTCATTGGCCCAGACAATTACATCGAACTGCTGACCCATGACCCGGTGTTCGGCACGGTAATGAAGAACACGTTCTGGTACACCATTCTGATTGTCCCCGTGCAGTTAGGGCTTGGCCTGCTGCTGGCGATGGCCCTCAATGTTGAGCTGCTGCGTGGGCTGCGCTTCTACCGCATGTTGTACTTCATGCCCGTGGTCTCGAGCGCGGTGGCCGCCGCCATGATCTTCCGCCTGCTGTTTAATCAGCAAACGGGCGTATCCGGCCTGGATTTGGGAGTTCAAAAGGCTTTCTGCTGAACACCTCGGCGTTGTCAGGGCACGCCGCAGCTTTTGGGTGGGCGCAGTCATTGCCGCCGGACTTTCTGAACGCCTCTCTGGACGAGGCATTTTCCCAAACGGAGCCATGATCAGCGTGGCGATTTTTTTACCATCTGGAAAAATGTGGGCTTCACGATGGTCATTTGCCTTGCCGCGCAAGCGGTACCGGAACCGCTATACGATGCCGCCAAAGTCGATGGGGCCAACAGCCGCCAGCGCTTGCGCTATATCACCATTCCGATGGTGAGTCCGACGACCTTCTTTTTGCTCGTTATCCAGATGCTGGGCGCGTTTCAACTGTTTACCGAGCCGTTTATCATGGCGGCCAACACGCAGGGGCAGGTGGCGCTGGCATCCGAATCTATCGTGATGTACATCTATCAGAATGCCTTCAATTTTCAGCGGATGGGCAAAGCAGCCGCCATCTCGTGGGTGCTGTTTGCCATCGTGTTTGCGGCAACCATCGTTCAGACCATTTTGCAGCGCCGCTGGGTACATTACGAAACGGAGTAAGCCATGTCTGCCTATCCCAATAACCGCCCTCCGCTTCAGTGGGGACGCCTCACGTTACACATCTTCCTCATCTGCGGTGCTTTCATCATGGCGCTGCCATTTATGTGGATGGTGAGCACATCGCTGAAGACTCGTACTGACGTGCTGCGGGAATTCCCGCCACGTTTGATTCCTTCGACCTTTCAGTTCTCCAACTACGAAGATGCCCTCACCTCGCTGCCCTTTGATCGTTACTACATCAACAGCCTGATCGTGTCCTCTTCGGTGACCGTTTTGCAGTTGTTCGTCTCCTCGCTGGCGGCCTACGCCTTCGCCCGCCTGCGCTTCAAGGGCCGCGAACCGTTATTCTTCCTCTATCTGATCGGCCTGATGATACCCTTCCCGGTGCTGCTGTTACCGAACTTCATCATTGTGCGGCAGCTAGGATGGTTCAACTCCTATCTGGCGCTGATTATCCCGCCCTCATTTTCAGTCTTCAGCATTTTCCTGCTGCGCCAGTACTATCGCGGTTTCCCGCTGGAATACGACGAAGCCGCGCGCATTGATGGGGCCTCATCGCTGCGCATCTGGTGGAACATCATTCTGCCGAACTCCAAACCAGCGTTAGCTGCCCTGGCGATTTTTACGTTCCTCGGAACATGGAACGATTTCCTGTGGCCGCTGGTCATCACCAACTCCGAAACCATGCGCACACTGCCCGTTGGCCTGAACTCATTTCAGGGGCAGTATTCGGTGCGCTGGGAACTGCTGATGGCCGCGTCGGTGGCCGCAATTCTGCCCGTATTGATTATCTACTTCTTCGCCCAGAACTGGATTATCAAAGCATCATCAACAGTGGTCTAAAGGCTGGTAACGATTGGTGCTAGTGGACTCAAGCGCTGGCCGGGATCCGTCCAGTTGTCCTCGCGTGCGCTGCGTTTCTCGCTTCTCGCCGAAGTCGGGTGTAGGCCAAGCGAGAGGTGGGGATGAGCAGGTGACTGGCGCCAATAGCGAACATTCCCCGCAAACGTGAGTGAGGGCGCAAGAATATATTTCATGTAAGGCATTGATTGAACGTCCACTAACGACGCCGAGATCTCATTCCCCAAAGCGTAGTGTTGGCGTGGGGCGATCGCAGGGTACAGATAACATTTCAGCAGCGTTTGGCTGTGGTATGATACTGTCTCTGCGTATTCAGCGTGTAAGTCTGAAAGGGCAGTTCGTTTCCGATGGATACGCAACAGTCGAGGATTATGAGCCGTCAACCAACACTGCCATCTCGCCCCGGTGGTCACGTCATGCGTCCGCGTTCGCGTGAGCTGCGCGCAAATCCGGCACCCTCGTCTCAATGCCACGACCTTTTTCGCGACCTGGCTGGCCGATCGAAGCCGTCAATGGTTTGGATGGGCTGCTGGTGCTGAGCCTGACCGGATTCGCCGCCGTGCAGCACAAGTCGCTGCAAGCGGTGACGTGAACCCGCTTTGCCGTGCCATCGCCTTCCGCTGCCGCCGATAACCTGGACAACGGCACTCGTGGCCGCCAGTTCGATTGTCGTAGCCGCAATGGTGCAAGGCCCCTGCTGCTGTCCTACGAAAAGTCTCGCTGCTGAACGGCAAAGCGCCGCGCTTCGGCCTGAACCTGCTGATTACCATCTGGGCAAAGTGTGCGCTTGGGTTTTATGGCGCTGCTGCGGCTGGTCAGCCACTACGCGGCGGGCGGGCACCAGGCGGCGCATCGAATCCGGCCTCCTCACCACACAGCCATTTTTATGCCGAGCTTCCGCCTTCGCCCAGGCGCTGCTGTTGGCCTTCACCTCCCCAGTTGACGCTGTTCTGGCTGTGGGGATCTGGTGCTGCTGTATCTCGGCGCGCGTCATGCGCTGGCAGGCAAGCGCGTTGCGCTGCTGGTCATTGTAGCCTGAGTGCTGCTGCTGGTGCTGATTCCGGCCATCAGCAGTCCGCCAATGGTGGGACCTCAACCGTAACATACCCGCTATACACAGGCACAATCGAAAATAATCTGCCATCATATGCCGCCTCATTCGATCGGTCATGGTGGATGTGCATGACCGCACAAAAACACTTTCACATCGGCAACCAATGGGTTCCGCGCTGCCGGCAGGTCAGCTTCACCATCAACTGGGACAGTTCGTCGCCATCATGGGGCCTAGCGGCAGTGGCAAAAGCACGCTGCTGTATCTCCTCGGCGGGCTGGATCGTCCCAACGATGGGCAGCTAATTGTCGCCGGGCACGATCTCAACGCGCTCAACGGCGAAGGGCTGGCCCGTTTCCGCCGCGACACCATTGGCTTTGTCTTTCAGGCGTTCCATCTGGTGCCCACGATGACCGCGCTGGACAACGTTGCCCTGCCCGGCGTATTTTCCGGGATACCGCGTGAGGAACGCGAAGCCCGTGCATTACGTCTATTAGGTATACTGGGCATGGGAGAACGCATCGACCATAAACCATCGCAGCTTTCCGGCGGTCAGCAGCAGCGTGTCGCGATTGCGCGTTCACTGTTTAACCGCCCGCCGATCATCATGGCCGACGAGCCAACGGGCGCGCTCGACAGCAAGACCGGACAGATGGTGATTAAGCTGCTGCGCCGTTTATGTGACCAGCAGGGCAAGACCATCATTGTGGTGACCCATGACCAGCGAGTGGCCTCGTTTGCAGACCGCGTGATTACGCTGCATGATGGCCACATTACTGAAGACCGATTAACCTCTATCGAGGAACGCGACCATGCGTTTTAGAAGTTCAACCTTACTTGTTCTCCTGCTGCTGCTGGCGGCGCTGTCCGTGTGGCAGGCGCACACGCAGCAGTATGCGGTACTGGCGCAGGAATCGACGCCCGAAGTGACCGAACCCGAAGACACCGAAACGCCGACGACCATTCCGTCCATCACGGTCACGGGTTCAGAACCCTCGCAAATCAGCGCGGGGCAGGCGGCCACGCTGTCCATTTTCGGCGCGAACTTTACCAGCCAGACGACGGTGCGCTTAGTGGGCTTCGGCCTGCTGCCAGCGACACTGGTGAACGGCGGCGCGCTTACGGCGGCCCTGCCCAACACGATTGCCCCCGGCCAGTACGCGATTGAAGTCAGCGACCCGCTGCGTGGCTCGATGGCCTCACCCAATACGCTCACGGTGCTGGCCCCCACCGCCACGCCTATCCCGCCCGCTTCGCCCGCGCCGACGTTTGCGCCTGCCACGCCTGTCCCCGGCGCGCCTGCGCTGCTCATGCGCAGTTACAACGTGACACCCGCGCTGGTGGCACCGGGCAGCAATTTCACGCTGACGGTGGATATTGTCAATCAGGGGACGCGCGCCGCGCAGGGTATATCCGTCACCATCGGCACAGGCGGCAGCTTTTTCGCCGCGAACGGGCAGGCCAGCGCGCTTTTGCCGGACCTCGCACCGGGAGCCAGCACGGTGTTTTATCTGTCAGCGGTGGCGGCAACCAGTGCCACAGCCGGGCCAAACGCGCTCACGCTGGCTTTTGCTTACCGTGACTTTGAAGGCCAAACCTACGACAGTAACCAGAGCCTGACGGTCAATGTGCAGGAAATCGCGGAGGCCTCGCAGGTGACGCTGGCCCGCTACTTGTTGACCCCAATCCCGTTACGCCCGGCGCATCGGTGACGGTGACGCTGCTGATTATGAATTCCGGCAACGAGACGGCGGCGCAGGCCTTGGTGCGCATTTCCACCGACGGCACGCCCGTACTGCTGCCGGGGCCAGAAGGCGACAGCTTCCCGCTGTGTGACATCGCGCCGGGGGCCAGCGTCGGGCTGGAAATCCTGCCGCGCGTCAACACCTCGGCGGATCCGGGGCCACAGCTTCAGCAGTTGGTCATCAGCTTCTTACAGGGCGGGGAAGTCCAGACGGTCAACGCCAGCATGACGGTTGAAGTCGGTGAAGTGCAGCCGCCCGCGCCGCTGTTCCTGCTGGCCTCTTATGATATTGGCGACGATGAACTGCATCCCGGTGACCGTTTTACGCTCACGGTGAACCTTCAGAACGCGGGCAACAATGACGCGGGCGATGTGCTGGTGACATTCGGCACGGTGGAAGGCGCCGGGTGGCGACAATGGCACGCCAACGGGCACGCTGCCTGCCATCACCTCAAGCACCACCTTCGCGCCTGTCAAGGGCAGACTTTTCATTGGAGAAATTGAAGCGGGCGAGACGATTGAACTGGTGCAGGACTTTGTCGTCAACGGCACTGTGACCAGCGGCATCTATAACCTGCCCATCACGCTGCGTTACACCAAGCCCGACGGCACGGCGGCCCAGGAAAATCTGCGCGCCAGCATCGTGGTGATTGTTCCGCCGCGCCTGCGTGTCCGGCTGGAAGACCCGCTGCCACAGCCTGCTAATGTCGGGGAATCGTTCCCGATGAGCGTCAGCCTGATTAACTTCGGCAGGAATGATTTGAACCTGACGTTTGCCACCATCGAGGTTGAAGGCGGCGATGTGCTGGACGGTGCGGAGACGTACATCGGCATCATGCGTTCGGGCGATGAAAACAGCATCGACGCGCAGATTATGCCATCCGAGGAAGGCACGGTTCACATTACGCTGAGGCTGCGCTACTTGGACGACTTTAATCAGGAGCAGACGATTGTCGAGACGTTTGAGACTGAAGCCATGATGATGCTGATGCCGACGGATGATTTCTTCGGCGGCGGGCCGGGGGGTGAGCCGTTCCCGCCTGTGGATGTCACGCCGGAACCCGCCAGCAACGAGTGGGTGGGGCGGCTGATACTTGGCTTGCTGGGGCTGGGAAGCTGATGCTGGTCGAATTGGGGCGTTTGGCCTGGGATAATCTGCTGCGCGCGCGGACGCGTCTGCTGATGACCTGCGGCGGTGTGCTCATTGGCACAACGGCGGTGGTGCTGCTGGTCGCGCTGACCTTCGGTTTACAGCGTGCGGCGGAAGCTGGCGTCGGCGCGAATTCGATGCTGACACAGTTGTTCATCTATCCGTCGTATGCGCCAATAGAGGACGATCAGGAAAGTGTGCCGCTGCTCAACGATGACATGGTGGCCCAGTTCGCCCAGATTCCCGGCGTGCAGGCGGTAATCCCCATGAAATCCTTTCAGGGCGGCGGTGAAATTGTCGCCGGGGATTATCGCAATTACGCGGGCGTTTACGGCATCGACCCCGCGCTGCTGCCGCTGTTGGGCGTGACGGCGGCGCAGGGAACGCTTGCCCTGTCCGAAGGCGTCTACATCTTCGGCGGCGCGCTGGGCGACTACTTCATCGATCCCGAAGCTGCGGAGTATGAACCTATCAGCGTCGATGTCTTTAGTACGCCGATGTCCCTCAATATCTACTCCTATACGGGAGATCAGGATGAAATCGACCTGACGGTGGGCGCGGTGCTGGAACCTGGCACGGGCATCTGGGACAACAGCATTCTGATGGCGCTGGATGAAGTCAACGATCTGAATGAATGGGTCACAGGACAGGACTACGACCCGGATACCTTTGTCTACGATCAGGTTATCGTGCGCACTGCTGACCGCGAGGCGACCAATGATGTCGCGGAGACGATTCAGGAAATGGGCTTCGGCACCAGCAGCATGGGCGATTTCCTTGACCAGCTTAACGGCTTCTTCACGGCGATGCGCTTGATGCTGGGCGGTATCGGCGGTATTGCGCTGCTGGTCGCGGCCTTCGGTGTCGCCAACACCATGACGATGGCCATTCTGGAACGCACCAAGGAAATCGGCCTGATGAAAGCCATCGGCGCGCGTGATCTTGATGTGATGACCATCTTCCTGCTGGAAGCTGGATTAGTCGGCTTCGGCGGCGGCGCGATCTGGTGTCGGCGTATCGCTGCTGCTTCAGCGGGCCATCAATCAGGCCATGCAGAATGCTTCGACGGGCGGTGGGGTGATATTTCTGCCGCTTGACCCCTCGCAGATTGGTGACCAACTGATGATTATTCCGCCCGAACTGATTGTGTTCGCGGTGCTGCTGGCGACGCTGGTCGGGCTTGGCGCGGGCTTCTTCCCGGCGCTGCGGGCGGCGCGTATGCCTCCCGTCATCGCGCTGAAGCAGGAGTAACCTGCAATCACCTCACGCGGCAAGCTGCTCCCGTTGATCGGCCCATCTTCTTGGCTCATGGGCAAAACGGGTGCGAACAAGGATTTATCCCTCTGGACACCTGAGCCATCTTCTCACGTTGTCCTAACCACTTTCCGCCCTGCCCTCATTCCTCCTCACATCTGTTACAATCTGCATTAAAGGTTCAATTGAACCGCAAATGAATGCCCCTTTCTGTTATCCTGAGGATACTCGTTTCCATGCGGACGCCGGAAAACACATTCCCTTCTCAGCGCTCTCCATTGCACTCAACCCGGCCTCTCGCTGGCTGAAGTTTTCTTTGATGTATAGCTCTCTTGCATTATCTTGGCGTTCTTTGCACCTCGGAGGTTCACTTTCTTGCCTTTACTCATCACTTTCAACTCATCACTCATCACTTCTTTCAAGAAATGTCGCTGTTTGCGTTTTTTGAGCGTGAGCCGTCGATTCTCTCCCTCACAGGTGTCAATTGCCGATCAACTGGTGTCGGCTGGAATCGATCATCCGATCAATTCGATCAACTGCTCGATCAATTGGCATACATATGCCCTGCCAACCAATCACGGCCCATAAAGGTATCCATGTTGACTCTTTACACCATCGAAAAATCTGGTACATTTGTTCGGCAATTAATCCAAACGGATTAATGCGCGTCAGTATTCTCAATCACGACCAATCGTACCTTTCCCAACAATCCACTTCGCAGGCAGTTCACTGCCCTTGTCGTCCCGTTTTCCTGCACAACACGCTCTACGATGTGCAGGTATATCACTGTCGTCAGTTGATTCGCCCCCAATGTTGAGTAGAAGGGAAAACCATGACCCAGGAATACATTGAGATTCGCGGTGCGCGTGAAAATAACCTCAAGAATGTGACCCTCCGCATTCCCAAGCGCAAGATTACCATTTTTACGGGCGTCTCCGGTTCCGGCAAGTCATCCATCGTCTTCGATACGATTGCCACCGAAGCGCAGCGCCTTCTTTATGAAAACTTCAGCCTGTTCATTCGTAACTTTCTCCCGCGTTATTCGCAGCCCGATGCCGATGCCATCGAAAATCTGAGCATGGCGATTGTCGTTGATCAGAAGCGCATGGGCGGCGGCTCCCACTCGACAATGGGCACCATCACCGACATCTACAGCGCGCTGCGCCTGCTGTATTCGCGCGTGGGGCAGCCGTTCGTCGGCTACTCCAACATGTTCTCCTTCAACGACCCGCAGGGGATGTGCCCGGAATGTAATGGGCTGGGGCGCAAAATGGGGGTTGATCTGGACAAGTTTCTGGACAAGTCCAGGTCGCTGAACGAAGGTGCCATCCTCTTCCCGGATTACGCCGTCGATAGCTGGGCTGGAGCCTGTATCCAGTCCGGCCTGTTCGATAACAACAAAAAGCTTGCCGACTACAGTGATGAAGAAATGGAACTGCTGCTCTACAGCAAGCCCTATAAGGTGAAAACCCAGATGGGCAGCAAATCCATCAACCTCACCTTTGACGGCCTTGTCGCCAAATTCATCCAGAAGTACATCACTCGCGACCTCAAAACCCTGTCAGAGCGCACGCAGAAGATGGTCGCGCCTTACCTGACGCTGGGGCCATGCCCGCTGTGTCATGGGGCGCGGCTGAGTCCGGCAGCGCTCAACTGCAAGATCAATGGGCGCAACATTGCCGAACTGGCGGCGATGGAGGTGGGTGAATTGGTGCATCTCATCCGGGACATCAAAGACCCTGCTGCTGCCCCTCTGGTGGCGACGCTGACGGAGCGCTTGCAGCATCTGATTGATATTGGCCTGGAATACCTGACCCTCAGCCGCGAAACCGATACCCTGTCAGGAGGGGAGTCGCAGCGCGTCAAAATCGTCAAGCATCTCAGCAGCAGCTTGGTCGATGTGACCTATATCTTTGACGAGCCAAGCGTGGGGATGCACCCGCGCGATGTGCATCGCATGAACGAACTGCTGCAAAAGCTGCGCGACAAGGGCAACACCGTGATTGTGGTCGAACATGACCCCGATGTCATCAAGGTGGCCGATCATATTGTGGATGTAGGGCCGCGTGCGGGCAGCGCAGGCGGCACCATTGTCTACGAAGGCAGCTTTGAGGGCCTGCTCAACGCCAATACCTTGACGGGCAACCACATGAAGCGTTCCATGCCGATCAAAGA
Source organism: Anaerolineae bacterium (assembly GCA_046328675.1). Taxonomy (GTDB): domain Bacteria; phylum Chloroflexota; class Anaerolineae; order Aggregatilineales; family Phototrophicaceae; genus JACAER01. The sequence goes on along the minus strand of JAXLWC010000001.1, from coordinate 143,564 downwards.
CAGTTTCCGTCCGGGCAAGGGCAAGCTGTCGATCAGAAACGCCCGCCTCAACAACCTGAGAAACGTCAGCGTGGATATTCCGACAGGGGTGCTGACGGTGGTGACAGGCGTGGCAGGCAGCGGCAAAAGCTCGCTGATTAACCATGTCTTTTTGCAGCAGCACCCGGACTCGATTGTGATTGACCAATCGCCGGTGGGAGCCAACACACGTTCCAACCCGGCGACCTACACAGGCATCATGGACGATGTGCGCAAAGCCTTTGCCAGCGCCAACAAGGTCAGCGCCTCGTTGTTCAGCTTCAATTCCAGCGGCGCGTGCGAAAACTGCCAGGGTTTGGGTGTGATCTACACCGATCTGGCGGCGCTGGGAGAAGTCAAATCGCCCTGTGAAATCTGCGGTGGCAAACGCTTTAAGGAAGAAGTGCTGGCTACAAGCTGAACGGTAAATCCATCAGCGATGTGCTGGCGATGACTGTGCATGACGCGCTGGCGTTCTTCCAGATCAAAGAAGTGACCAAGAAGCTGCAAGCCAGAGCGATGTGGGACTGGATTACCTGACGCTGGTTACAGCCGTTGAGTTCACTCTCCGGCGGCGAGTGCCAGCGCATCAAACTCGCCAGTGAACTGCATAAAAAAGGCAGATCTACGTGATGGACGAACCCGACGACAGGTCACACATGTCAGACATCGGCCATCTGCTGGCCATTATGAATCGGCTCGTGGATACCGGGAATACGGTGGTAGTGATTGAGCATAACCTTGATATCATCCGCAACGCCGATTGGATCATCGATATGGGGAAGCCGGAGTGGGCGCACCAAAGGCGGGCAGGTGATCTTTGAAGGGACGCCGAAAGCGCATTGCTGGATAAAGGAAACACTCCCTGATTGAGCGCCTATCTGCTGCAATTGAGAAAATTCATTCGCTGTACTGTGCGCGTGACCAACAGACGGATTACGAGGTCTACAGTCTGTAGACCCTCTTTTGCCGATATTACAGACATCGTTGAGACAGATCGGCGCATATGAGCGAACGAGACGGCAGGCAATGACAACAGCGGCTGACGACGCTGCTTTTACGCTGGCAGTCACGGAACCAGGTCACATGCGCATCGTTTACGCCAGCGCTCGACAAGCTGCAGACACTCCGAGCGAGCGGAGTTAGGCTGGTCGCGGGGCACAGCTATGCATGGCGGCTTTTCGCTACACTGATCGCCGAAGCAGCGCGGCCTTTTCCTGGTGACGTGGATTGACCGCCTGCTGGCGCGCTACGCTGGATGTCCACGCTGGTTCCATTCTGCGTTCGCTTGCGTTGGCGGTCGCAGCAGGACGTGACGATGTTTACCAAAAGGTGGCCAGCCGCGCGCGTCAACCTTACGAGCTGTGCCTTTGCCGTACCCCGGATCTGGTTCACGGCGATGCGCGTCTTTGCTGCACATCACGTTCTGGCGGGCGGGCTTCAATGCGCGTCGATTTTGAAGTTTCGTCCGATGCACTGCTGCGGGTTTTCGGTTGGCGAATACAGTCGGTGCTGATATCAGCGACGCCTTCGCGCCTGCACGATCCTGCCGTATACCGGGTGCTGGAGGCGGCGTCCGCTTCGATCGGGGGCTGTTGCCGGATGGCGGAACGCAATGCCATCGACGCGGTGGCGCCCGCCAGCGATGCTCATCGGCTCGCGCCGTAGCCGCACCGTTGGCCTTAACATCACGCTGGCCTTCAGCCTGTCTATCTGGCGATTGTTAGCGAGCATGACCGACATCCGTGTTTTGGGATGATGTCAGCGGATTGATGCCACTATCGCGCCGCAAAGGCCAGTACATTGGTCTGATGGTGGCTGCTGCGGATCTCGGTGCCGCTGGACCTGCGTTTTTCCGTGGTGAAGATGGCGTGCGGCTTGCGCTGGAAGGCGCGGCGATGGCGGTGCCGCTGGCAGGCGGGTAACGCGGGCCGCAGGTCGAATACTGGTTTGTGGTGTTCTGGTGCGTTTACGGGCGCAGACGCGCTGGCACGCGCCGATTATTGCCGAGCTGGCGCTATCTTTAAGTTTACTACGGGCGAATTTGCAGCGTGATGAAGACGACTTTCCCGCCAGCCGATGCGAACACGGCGACCCGGTGGGGGCCAGCCTGATTGAAGAGTTCCATGTTATCAAACCGTGCCGTGGATTTATCATTGTTCCCGTTCGCTGGCGCGTCTGTCATCGGCCGCTTTTCCGGGATGACCGCGTGAAGTCCGTTGAGAATGTCGCCGAGCACCGACATTTAAGCCGTCGAAGCGCGCTCGGTGCGCGCAAACCAACAGCTCGTCGGAACTCACGCAGCGCGAACATGTCAGCGAATATGACGGGAAGCGGCAGCGATTTGGCGAAAATAACGGCGGCATCAGGATCGGGGTGGCGCTGATTCCAGCCAACACCTGCACATATCGTACTGGGAAGGTGCTCAAAGCGTAATCATCCCTGCTGGTTTGATGTTGACCGCAAACGGCGGCGACCGTTGATAGTTGACGGCAGCGCTGACTCCGAATCCCAGCGGCGATTATTCCCGCCCACATGGCGTATTCGCCGCGCCGATGGCCGCGACGGCCAGTGGGCCAGGCCAGTTTGCGTTATCGGAAGACGGCAGCGGCGTTGGGGCTGTCGTCGACGCGCGCCAGCAGGCAGTTGCCGATGCCAGCATCCCGAGTTTCAATGAAAGTCGTTGACCAGCAGGTGGCGCGCACCGGTAACGAAAGCGACCAATACCAGCGCGACAGGCTGCGCGGCTGATGGCTGATGCGCCGCCGTAGATTATCCATTTCGCGCCACCAACCAGTAATTGCGCCTTTACCGCGCCACCAGTTTGAATGAATCCTGCGCCTGCTCACCTTGTATCCGCAGTTGTGGTCGCTGTACGAAGACTGGTTGTTTATCGGCTGGCGGACGATGACTGGATCGAACTGCCCGCGCTGCTGCAACAGTTACCGGACAATCTGGAGCGGCGGGCGCACCCGGCTGCGCTGTATGACGCCGGGTTTGCCTTCGGTGAGCAGAGCGATGAAAATGTTTTGATGGCTACACTGCGACGGCAGCAGGGGGCGATCCTGTGGCGTTATCCGCTGCTGCTGCGCGCGAAGTGCGTGATGAACTGTTGAGTCACCTCTGGGAGCAGGGGATCTCTATGAGGCGACCAAGTATCTGGCGCTGCGCCCGATGGCCTCTGTGTTAGCCCCACATCTGACGCGCGGCGTGCAAAACACCCGCTGCCGAGGCGTTTGGCGCTTCCATCATTAACTCCGCTCTTTGGGCGAGGGCGTTGATGAGTCCGACGTGGCACGCACCGTCGCTGTGGTCACGCGCTTTTCGACGCCGAATCGTAGGCTGGTCACGGGTGGTCACAAAATGAACAGACGGTACGACGTAAGACCTTTCTAACGACTCTGTTGAGGTAGTAAGAGTAGCCTTGATGTACGGTGCGTAATCTATAGTAATGGCTCGGTTAACATATCGCAATATTTCACAAAAGTTTCACAACATCCCAAAAGGTTCTGTGGTATAAATCTGGTTAAGATAAGTATGAATTGGATTTATTATGACAGCGACCCAAAAGTACCAGTTAGATTGGATTCGCTCAAACTCCCGTGAACGGCGCTACCATCTGCAAGCCGGACATCGCAAAGTCGTCTCCCTTACGTGGCAAAACATACGTGGCACCTGCGCCACCGCCGAAATCCAGGACGAAGGCTGATCTACACTCTGTATCGGCTACCTCACCCGTCAGGTCGTCGTACAATCCTTCAAAACCAACAAAACTGTCGCGACCTTCAAGCCCAATGCAGGCGGGGGGACGCTGCGCTTCGTGGACGGACGCGAATACACGCTGCGGCGCGCCCATCTCCAGCATCCCGAAATGCTGTGGGAAAACGAAGTTTGGGAAGTGCTGCTGCGGTTCAACGCCGACTTTGGCTTCGATGACAAGAGTGGCGGCGTGGCTGCGCCGGGACGCCCAAGGATGTGCCCCATGACACTGCGCTGCTGATGTCGCTGGGGATGGTACCTGATGGTGAGTTCACATCTGATATGACGCGGATTTCAGGACCGCTTTAGCAGAGTCACGGACCCGCCTGAACGGTATCTGGCGGCCTGACAGCCACAACTCATCTGTCCGTCGCGCACCGCATCTTTCTTCGGCGTAACAGGTAACACCCGGCTGTTCCATTCGGGAACCAACAGCTTTTGAATGTTGAGTTCAATCGAACAGGTGCTGTCGAACAGCCCCATAGCTCGCCCTGGCCGGGTACGCCATCCCGTCGATCCCACAGGCCGATGGTCGGGGCCAGCCGTGCCCATAGCCAATCGGGTGACTGTAGATGCTGTGATGGACCTCACGTTTAGCTCGTTCCAGCGCTGCGCGCAGCACCTGATTACCTGTTCTTCCTACCTGCATCGCGCCCATCGAATGTCCTGAAGTCGATTACCGTCTGCCAGTGCCCGTTTCAGACCCTCCGGCGCGTCGGTTTCTCGGTTGAGCTTTAGCACGTAGGCGTGCTGCTGTGGTCGGTTGCCAGTCCTGATAGATAAAGCCCACATCACAGCAGCAGGTCGCCGGGCATAACCCACTTTTGCGCCTGGCAGCTTTATTCATGCCGGGGGCAGGGGCTCCTCGGGAAGTTTTGCCAAATGCCTGTATTTCCACTGTAGGCCGAAACCACGCCAGACGCAAGCCGAGATCGCGCATTCGCCGTCGAAACCACCACACCACATCGTCGGTGGTCGTGGTGCCGGGGCGAATAACACGGCTGTCAAAAGCCTCAGCAATCAAACGCTGCGCCATCGCGACGATACTGGGATAGATGTCGAGTTCCGCTGGTAAACGACGTTCCAGCCAGCCTACTGCGACACGGTCAGCGCTGCAAACCCGCGCCATCCATTCGTCGCCCAGCGCCGCCGCGATCAGGCCATATTCATGATGGGAGAGGCCATCGCCAAAGGCAAACGTGGGGGAGAAGTTCAGCCCGATGGTTTGCGGCTGGCGTTCGCGGACGACGCGTGCCAGACAGGTGAACTGATCTTCTACTTCCGGTTTCCACATCGGGGTATAGAAACCGGGATGGCCGTAACGATCCAGAGCGAGACGTTCAAACTCTCCGTTCGCACCAAAGCAGAAGACCAGAATCGTGCGGCGGCGGGCACTCATCGCCGGTTCCGGCAGCAGCGTCATGATGACGGGGTCTTCGTTGTACTCGCGCGCCGCGACAATCCACATGTCGAGTCCTTCGCGGCGCATGATCTCCGGCAGAATGGTGTTGAGTCGTTCGGAAAGCCAGGTGTTGCGGATTTCAGCCTGATGACGCAGCGGCAAAATCATAGGGTCCCCATGTTTCAGTGTCGAAAACCATCACTATAACGTATTTGTGGCCTATAAACAAAATTAAAAGCCTGCGGGTGCAGGCTGTCGTGCTGAGCAGGCTGTCCGCCTATAACGGTTCACGCATGGGACGCATCCCAATCAGAAAGACTCTGGATTTGGGCGGCTGCGCTGCGGCGAAGACGACGGCGTCGGCCACATCTTCCGAGTCAAGGAATTCGTCAAGTTTGGGGTCGCCCTGTGTGCGCCCCGTACCAAACGCGAAGTAAGTATTCACGCCGCCGGGAGCGATGTAGCTGACCTTGACGCCGTGTTCACGACATTCGTGATCCAATGCCTCAGCAAATCCGGTCTGCGCATGTTTGGTCGAACAGTAAATCGTTTCGTTGGGGAGTCCCTTTAGCCCGGCTACCGAACCGACGAAAATAACCGACCCCGAACCGCGCGCTTTCATGTCCGGCACGAAGGCTTTTGTAGACAGAAATGTCGCGCGCATGTTGGTGTTCATCATCCAGTCATAATCTTCGACGGTCAGCGTTTCGATGGGGCCAAACTTGCCGACACCCGCGTTGTTGACCAGAATATCGACCTGTCCGAATTTGGCGAGTGTCTGTTCTTTGAGGCGCTGCACATCGGCTTCATTGTTGGCGTCACCAGCCACAGCGAGACCTTTGACCCCCAACGCTTCCACTTCAGCGACAAGGCTGTTGAGTTCATCGGCGGCGCGGGCAATCAACGACACATGCACCCCTTCATGCGCCAGCCCGATGGCCACCGCACGCCCGATTCCCCGGCTTGCACCTGTTATTACAGCGACTTTACCTTCCAGGCGTTTCATGTATTTGCTTCTCCTTAAGTGCTAGTCTCTTCAACACGACAAAAGTATTTTAAAAAATTTTACAGGGTAATATTTACAACGTGGGTTAGATATGTTATATTGTTTCCAATGTTTGAAATTCTTCAAATATCCAGAATTGAACCGGATGAGTGTCAAAATCGTAGATAAAGCAGTTTGGTTTGCCTTTCGTCAAAAGTGAATAAAGGATGCTGCCCATGATTCGCATCGAGTCCTTGTTGTCTGCACGTTTGTTTGTTTCTCCACAGTGGGTTGGTGACAAGATTTATTTCCTCAGCAACCTTTCAGGACATATCAGCTTATACGTCATGAGCGAGAAGGGGAGCGTACCAGAACCCCTGCTGCCGCCGCAAATCGCGCTGCAAAACCCGGAACTAATCGGTGGACAATCATACTATGTTCTGCCGAAGCTCGGCAAAATCCTTGTTATGATTGACCACGATGGCGACGAAAACTATGTGCCGCAGTTCATCCCCATTGAAGGAGGATACCCCGAACCAGCCTTTGGCGAGCAGTTGAACAATCTGCGTTCACATCTTGGCGACTGCGATGCCGAACGTAACATGGCGTACATCTTTTCCGAGTCACGGACGGATGCATCACAGTACACCTACCTCGCTAACCTGGAAACCGGCGAACTGAAGTTGATCGCGCAAAGCACCTGGGGAATGTTCCCGTCTGGTCACACTGATGACCACAGCACGATTGCGCTGGTGGAAGGCTACACAGTTGGCGATACCACGCTATTCGTATGGAAGGACGGAGAACGCAAAACGCTGTATGGCACGCCGCTGGAAGAACGCACTGAAGGACAGGAAGTCAAGCTGGCCAGCTTTGGCAGTTCGCATTTCACGGCGCGCGGCCTGCTGACCTTCACGGCACTGTTTGAAGACACCTATGGTCTCGGCTATCTACAGCTTGATAAGCCGCAGCATATTGTACCTGTCGCGGTTACGGGAACGGTACATCAAGGCAGCGGCGAATTCGAGGACATTCAGCATGTGAAGGATAACCGCTATCGTCTTCAGTACAACATCGACGGCTGCACCTGGCTGTATGAAGGTTCCTTCAATGAAGACAACCTGATCCTCGCGCTGGACACTGTGCTCGTCGGCGAAGGCCCGATGTCCAACGGCGACCTGAAAGCCACCTACTACGACAAGAAAAACAACCGCTATGTGTTCTCGTTCTGCACGGCAACTTCGCCCACGCAGATTTACACGGTATCGGGCGGGCAGGTCAACCGCGTCACCAACGAGCGCGTGCTGGGAATTGCCGAGAACTGGCTGTCCAGCGGCGAAGATGCATCATACACCTCATATGATGGGCTGCGTATCTCGGCGCGCCTGTACATGCCTGCCGCCGAGTTAGGCTTTACAGGGCCGCGTCCGGTGATTTTCTACATTCATGGTGGGCCGCAGGGACAGGAACGTCCCAACTTCGCCTGGTTCTCCATGCCGCTGATTCAGTTCCTGACGCTGAATGGCTTCGCGGTGTATGTACCCAACGCGCGCGGCAGCACAGGCTACGGCTTAAGCTATACCAAGTACGTCGATCATGACTGGGGTGGGCGTGACCGCCTCGACCATGTCGAAGCCTTTAAGCATCTGTCGAACAACCCACGCCTTGATCTCAAGCGCGCGGGCGTGGTGGGTCGTTCTTACGGCGGTTACATGACGCTAACACTGGCGGCGCGCCATCCCGAACTGTGGAGCGCGGCGGTAGACATGTTCGGCCCGTACAACCTGCTGACGTTCATTGACCGCCTGCCCGAAACGTGGAAGCCGTACTTTGCGATTGCCATTGGCGACACGGTGAAAGATCGTGACTTCCTGATCGAGCGTTCACCCAGCACGTATATCGACAACATCACCGCGCCGATGCTGGTGATTCAGGGCAAGAATGACCCACGCGTCACGGAACGCGAGTCACGCGATGTCGTGGAACGTCTGAAGGGGCAGGGCAAGCATGTGGACTATCTGATGTTCGAGGACGAAGGCCACGACGTGCTGAAACTGCCGAATCGTGTGACCTGTTACAACCGCATCACCGAGTTCTTCAAAGGATGCTTGCAGCCCTAGACGCTGCCTCAGCATCACAACCTGCGCGATAACAAACGGCGGCGAGTCCTGGACTCGCCGCCGTTCTTTTGTGATAGGCGCTGTTGTTTGGCTAATCGGCCACAGCAGGACAGCTTACGTTGGTCAAATCGATGGTGACGCTGGACTCTGGAACTGTCAGCGTGACATACCCCTCGCTGTCGAGACAGTCCGCAGGGACTAACGCTGTGTCTGCTGAAATGGGCGTGTCTCCGTAAAACTGATAGCGCATGACCGTACCGGGCAGCAGGCGCGCATTCAACACGTAGACACCCTCCACCAGCGGCAAGCGCAGTGGGCGTCGGCCTGTCCCGGTGAAATCTCCCCAGAAGAAGAGTTGCTCCGGCGTTTCGCTGCCCGCGAAGCTGAAACGCAGCGTCACATCCACTGGATACATATACTCATGCTGGAGGAACTCAATACCAGCGAGCACTTCGTTATCGTTGTTGAAGTCGAAGAAGGTGGCGTTCTCCCAGTGAGAACCCTGTCCCCACAGTGTGCGGCAGGACGTGGACACCCACGCGGGTTCCCAGTAGATGATGCCCAGCCCGCCCGCATCAAATACGGCCTGCGCCAGATCAATCAGAAACTGCCGCTGACCTTCGGGCGTGGCAGGGTAGCCATCCATCAGGAAGTCGCTGCCGAGGATATTGGAGGCGCTTTCGTTGACCCCGGCCAGCGTCCAGGGGTAGGCGGTTTCGGCAATCATCACATCGGTATTGAAACGGTAGCGCAGTTGGTTGATGGTGCTGCCTACCGTCTCGATGGAGTGAACAGACCATCCGGGATAGTAGGAGATGCCGACGATATCGTAGTCGGTGACGCCAGCACGTTCCGCCGCCAGCAGCCAGCCTTCGACTTCTTCCGGCTTGGCGATGTGCAGCATGACACGCGGCGCTTGCTCTGCGGTGGCTCCGGCATCACGCACCGCCTGAATGCCTTTGTTGATGAGGAAGGCGTTGCGCTCCCAATCAATCGGATAGCCTGACGTGTTTTCCGCGCGCAGAATCTCGCTGTTGATTTCGTTGCCCACCTGCACCATATCCGGCATCAGCCCCAACGCATCCAGCGCAGTCAGTGTGTCGTAGGTGTACTGGTAGAGCGCGTCGCCCAACTCATTCAGGTCGGTGATGTCGGCCCACGCGGCGGGGATGGTCTGCTTACCGGGGTCTGCCCAGGTGTCCGAATAGTGGAAATCGAGCAGCGTATCCATGCCCAACGCCTCGGCGCGGCTGAGCGAACGCACTACGTCGTCGTATGTGCTGTATTCCGTCCATGTGGGCGTGTGCCACAGGCGGATGCGCACCAGATTTGCGCCGTAGTCGTAAAAAATCTGGTACGGGTCGCGTGCCTCGCCATCAACGTGATAGATCGCGCCACAGTCTTCCATCTCGTTGACATAGGACAAGTCCACGCCGAGGTAGAACGTCGTGTCCGTCGCCAACGCCGGAACGGGCACGACAACCAGCGCGGCGCATAGTATGAGACAGATGATGAAAACGTATCGCTTCATGGGTTTAGACTTTCTGCGCCACTTTTTCTTGCACCAGAATCGCCATGCCATAGGGGGCTAACACCAGCGCCTCCGCCGCAGGCTTATCTATCAGTGCATCATGGAAACCTGCACCGACGCTGATCTGCTGCGACTGCTGGCTGAAGTTCATCAGGAACAGGTAGCGCTGGTCTTCTCCCTCACGGACCTGCACCGACACACCTGTGGGTACTGTCAGCGGTGGCGTGATGTTGGCCTGGCGCAGCACGCTTCCATAAAAATCGTCGAGGAAACGGTCTTCCGTGCGGGCGGCGATGAAATAAGCGTGACCGCTGCCGTGCGCGTTGACGGTAAGCGCTGGCCGCCCTGTGTAAAAGTCCGAGTTATAGGTCGCCAGCGTCTGCGCGCTTTCGCTGTGAATCAGTTCGGCATAGTCGCGGAACTGATAGACGCCTTGCAGCCCCAGGACATTAGCGGCAAGCTGGATTTCACCCGTTTCGTGCGGCATGAGCGCGTCCCATTCTTCGGCGTAAATCCCCAGCGTGCGCCGCAGCGGCGCAGGATAGCCGTTGAGGAAGGTAAGGTCGGACTCGTCAACGAGGCCGGAAATATACGTTGTGACGAAGATGCCGCCAGCCTGCACAAACTGCTCGACACGTTCAGCCACACCAGGATGCAGCATGTACAGCATCGGCGCGACCAGCACGCGATAGACGCTGAAATCGGCTTCGGCGTTGATGACATCGACGGGGATGTCGCGCTTCCAGAAAGGCAGATGATGGCGGCGGCAGGTTTCCTGATAGTGCTTGGCCATGTTGCCGGGCATTTTGGCGAAGTTCAGCGCCCATTCGTTTTCCGTGTCGTAAATTACAGCGACGGGTGCGTGCAGTGTGGTCTGCGTGACGCTGCTGATGCTCTGGAGGATGCTTCCCACTTCAGTCACCTCGTTGAACGTGCGTGTATGTTCGCTGCCCAGGTGCGTAACGACGGCGCCGTGAAACTTCTCCTCGCCGCCGCGACTCTGACGCCACTGGAAATACTGGACGCTGTTCGAGCCGTGTGCCACTGCTTGCAGCGACGATAGCTGATGCATCCCCGGTTTCTTGAGCTTGCTTACCGCCTGCCAGTTGGTGACGCTGGGCGTGGACTCCATCAGCAGGAACGGCTGGCGCTTATAGGAACGGTGAATGTCATGATAAAACGCCGTCTGCGCCGCCATCGCCACATCATCGCCCTGGTGCCAGCGCGGATAGCTGTCCCACGAAATCACATCAATATGCGGGGCGAAATCCCAGTAATTCAATCCAACATCCGGCTGCATGAAGTTGGTGGTAATCGGCACATCCGGCGTGGCTTCACGCAGCGGCACGCATTCCATCAGGAAAAAGTCGAGGTTACGGTCACTGGTAAAGCGCTTCCAGTCGAGCATCAAGCCCTGCACCGAGCCGTCAACAGGTTCAATTTGCTCCCACTCCGTATAGCGATGGCTCCAGAAGCTTGTCCACCAGGCGCGGTTGAGCTTGTCCAGCGTGCCGTAGCGGGCTTTGAGCCACTCGCGGAACTCGTGGTAACACAAATCACAGTGACAATGCACGCCCCCGTATTCGTTGGAAATGTGCCACAGCAGAAGCGCCGGGTGATTCCTGTAACGCTGTGCTAGCTGCGTGTTGATGGCCGTTACCTTTTCGCGGTAGATGGGCGAGGTGGGGCAGAAGTTCTGGCGTCCCTTGTGCGGTTCGCGGTGACCAAGTTCGTTGATGCGCCGTATCTGCGGGTACTGGCGCGAGAGCCAAGCGGGCGGCGCGGCGCTTGGCGTGGCCAACACGGCGTACATGTCGTTTTCGGCCAGCCGATTCATCAGTGTGTCCAGCCAGTCAAACTGGTATTGCCCCTCGGCGGGTTCCAGCATGGCCCATGAGAAGATGCCAATGTTCATCACGTTGCAGTGCGACAGGCGCATCAGCCGGAAGTCTTCATCCAGGACATCAGGGTATTCGAGCCACTGTTCGTAGTTGTAATCTGCGCCGTGCAGAGGTTTCTGAAAGAGTTTGGTGGTGCGGTGAGCGTGTGTCATGTTCCTGACCTATAGTTTTACGGAACCCGATGTGAGTCCGCCGATAATGTAACGCTGCATCAGCATGTAAAGCACAAGAATAGGCAGCGCCGCGATGACTGCGCCTGCCGTGAAGATGCCCCAATTCTGCGCGTAATCCGCCGATTGGAACAGGTACAAACCGACCATAATCGTGAGTTTGTCGGCGCTGGACAGCAGCACGCGCGGCAGAATGAAATCACCGTAGATTGCCATGAACGTCAGCACGCCGATAGTAATCAGGATAGGCTTTGCCAGCGGCAGGGTGATGTTAAGGAAAATCTGCCAGTGAGTCGCGCCATCCACCAGCGCCGACTCGTCAATCTCCAGCGGGATTGAATCGAGGTATCCTTTCACCAGAAACACGTTGATGCTCATCGCGCCAGAGGTGTAAATCAGGATGAGCGAGGCGTGCGAATCCAGCCCCAGAAAGGAAATGTGATTGCCGACCTGCTGCATGATGGAGTACAGGGCGATAATCGACAGCGACGCCGGAAAGACGTTGATGATGAGGATGGCACGCATCAACGTACTGCGCCCGGAAAAACGGAAGCGCGAAAAAGCGTAGGCAGCAATCGCGGTGCTGAGGACACTCAACACTGTAGAGACACCTGCGATGTTAAAGGAGTTGAACAGCCATGTCGTAAAGGGGTAGTAGGCGTTTTCAAACAAGCCGCGATAGTTATCGAGGCCGGGATTACGCGGAATGACTTCTATCGACATTAACGAGCCGGAGGGATTGAATGACGCCGACAGCACCCAGATGACAGGCACGAAGGCGAATACAATCAGAAACGCCGCGATGACGTAGCGGATGGCGTAGCCCAGCATACGGCGCTGGCGAAAGTTCAGCGAAAAATTGCGCAGCGGGAGTGACGCTGTCGAGGACAGAGACTTCTGGTTTGCCATTAGTTATTCTCCCCTAGTATGCGTGTGTAGCGGAACTGCGCCCAGGTGATGACCGCCACGAAAGCGAACAGCACGATGGAAATCGCCGCCGCCAGCCCGTAATCCGACTGTGCCGAGTTAAAGGCCAGCGTGTAGACGAACGAAATCAGGATGTCGGTGTGCCCGGCAGGAATAGGTGAGCCTGCAATCGGCGGGTTGCCCTGATTGAAGATGTAAATCAGGTTGAAGTTGTTGAAGTTGAAGGCGAACGACGCCACCAGCAGCGGGCTGACGATTTGCAGCAGCAGCGGTAACGTGATGCGGAAGAAACGTTGCCCGCCGTTCGCGCCATCCACTGCCGCTGCATCCAGCATTTCCGTCGGGATGGCTTGCAGCGCGCCGCTGGACACAATGTAAAAGTAAGGGTACGACAGCCACATATTGATGAGGATGATGGCGATACGTGTCCAGGCATAGTCGGTGAGCCAGTTAGGGGCGCTGCCCGTAAGCGCCTCCTGCAACTGCACCAGCGCGCCAAAGTCCGGATTGAGCAGGTTGCGCCAGATGAGAATCGACACCAGCGCGGGAATAGGGTAGGGGATAATCAGCAGCGTGCGGATGATGCGCTTGCCGGGGAGGTCATCAAATAGGACGGCGATAAACAACCCCAGCGAGAAACTGAACAGCACGCTAAAGATGGCATAAGCGAAGTTCCACGTTACGATTTCGGCAAGCGGGCCACGCAGTGCCGCACTGTTGAAGAAGCGGTTGAAGTTCTCCAGCCCGACATCGACGAAGAAGCCTGGGCGCAGTTCCTCCCCCGCGTCCGAAATAAATGTTCCCCTGACGGGATGGTAAACCGTGCCTGTCTCCTGATCGGTCAGCGTGCCCTGCTGCTCGTCGTAGCGGTAGCGCTGCTGTGTGGCGGCGGCGGAAGTCAGCCCCGTGATGCGAATGATGTTGGAGGCTGTGCCGAATTCAAGGCGGCTGAGCTGGTCAATCAGTGGGACGACATCGCGCCGCGCCAGCCGCTGGTACCCCTCAATGCTTTGTGGAATACCATCTTCATCCAGTTCACCAATGCCGTTGGTGCCGGGCGCAGGCTGCTCGATAAGTTCGCCCGCGCGTGTTAGGTACGCGGTGCCGTCTTCAGCGACCAGCCACAGCGCGTAGGTGCCGTTGGGGGACTGGAATGCCGTCCAGCGGTATTCAGGGCTGCCTTCTGGTACATACTGTTCCCGCAGGAAGCTGGCAGCCGCCTGCTGCGAGGTGAGGATATGGCCGTAGCCTGTGTTGGTCGTCGAAAGATAAAACGTGTAAAGGATAGGGTAGAGCACAAACAGCATCGTCAGGCTGAGGCCGAGGGCCAGCCAGCGAAACGCCTTGAAACGCTCGACGGTATAGGACGCGGTAAGGAAGATGGCCATGACGCTCAGAACCGCCGCCAGTGGATAACTGCCATCGGCCAGCAGGCGCAGCACCAGCCACAGCACAGCGACATCGAAAACTCCGACCAGAATCAGGCGCGCAGCCAGCGCGGAGGTTGGGAAAAATAAGCGGGGTTTCACAGCAACCATACGTCTAATATCCATCAAGACTATTTAAAGAACGGCAGCGGCCAGCTTGATACTACCGCCTTTATGGATTGTTCCACCAGAACAGCGCCAATCTGGTTAACTGCCTGAATACAGTCGGGAACGGGTGAGGTTGTACAAACCATACGCGCTGCGTGGGCAACTGAGATGACGAATAAATGTACTCTGCTTAAACGGTTATAAAGACTATTTTCAGGCTCAAATTCAGAATATTCCGCCGAGCGCGCAGGGCGATACGCTTATGAAGCGGCTAGGTAAACCGCAGCCAATGACCAAAGCAAGAGGGGCGACCCCAAAGAATCGCCCCGTGAGTATATGCTAGTTACTTTCTTCGATTTGTGTGCGGATTTGCTCGGCAGCATCGGCCAGCGCTTCGGCAGGCGTCAGTTCGCCCTGAACTATCAGCAGCCCTGCGGCTCCCCACGCATCCCACACGGCACCCATTGCGGGGATGGCGGGCATTGGCTGACCGTTGGCTCCGGCCTCGGCAAAGCCCTTCATGTTGGGGTCTTCAGTGGCCTCGAAGATCGACAGCCAGGCCGATGGACGCGGGTCATGGTCGAAGATGTACTGCTGTGCTTCTTCAGTCGCGATGAACTCAGTCAGGTAGGTCTGCGCCAGCAGCAGATTTTCGCTGTTCGCATTCACCATAAAGCCCTGGACACCAATGAACGGCGCGCCAGGTTCGCCACCTTCTTCAGCAGCGGGGAAGGCGCTGATGGCAAACGGCACTTCGTTGGTTGTGAAGCGATCAACTGCCCAGGGGCCAGTGATGATGAAGGGCGCCTGTCCACTTTCAAACAGCACATGTGCGGCTTCCCAGTCCAGATTTTCAGAGGCATAGCCGTTGCGAATCAGGTCGTTGGCGAATTCAGCGCCCGCGATCATGCCTTCGCTGTCCATACCGACATCATCCGGCGTATAGCTGCCCGTTTCATCGCGCCCGAAAATGTAGCCGCCGAACGCGCTGTAGACCGGATAGTAGTTGTAGCCAAGGTCGGGGAAGGCCATCGCGTATTCGGTCTCGCCGCTGTCCACCAGGCCCATCCCGATTTCGGCAACTTCAGCCCAGGTCGCAGGCGCGTCGGGCACGAGGTCGGTGTTGCGGAAGAAGCCGACGTTTTCTACCGCGAAGGGCACGCCGTACAGTTCGCCGTTGTAGGTGAAGCCTTCAATCGAATTCGGTAGGAACGAGTCTACTTTATCCCCGAGGTCAATCGGGGCGACAACGCCGCTGTCTATCAGCGCGCCGATGTTGTCATGCGGGATGATGAACAGGTCGGGGCCTTCGCCCGTGCTGGCACCGCGAATCATGGCGTCCTTGGTGTCCTGAATGCCCATCGGTTCCACCACGACATCCACGCCGAATTCTTCGGTAAACTGCGCCGAAAGCTCGGTGATGACGGGCAGACGCTGGTCATCTGTCCAAATCGTCAGGGTCGGATTCTGCGCCCGTACAACCGACGAGATAGAAAGTAAGCAGAGCACCGCGATAAAAAGAAGTTTACGTTTCATGAGAGTTCCCTTTCTATTTAAATGATTTTGCTTTATTCCCGCCCCCGGTACGGGTGCGAAAGGAATTCAATACCTGAATGTGCCGCGCCGCTGTAATCAAACAGGGTGGCATTCTCCCATGTGGAGGGTTTGGCTGTCGTGGATATCCACGCGGGTTCCCAGTAGACCACGCCGCTGCCCCCGTTATTGCACACCGCCTGCGTGAAATCGATAAGGAACTGGCGCTGCCCCTGCGGTGTTGCCGGGTAGGCAGGTACAACGCAGTCTTCCGCCAGCAGATGCGAATCTAGCTGTCCGGCACCCAGCGTCCAGGGGTAGGCGGCTTCGACAACCATCATGTCCTTGCCGTAACGCTGGCGCGCTCTGCTGATCGTTTGTGCAGCCTGTTCCAGTGAATGTGTGCTCCACTTAGGATAATAAGACATGCCAATGACATCAAAATCAGCGATGCCTGCCGCCAGCGCCTCATCAAACCAGGGAACGATGTTCTCCGGCTGGGCGATGTGGATGATGATGCGCGGTTTTGTAGAAGTTTTGATAGCTGCGGCGCGCACAGCATTGATACCGGCGTTGATCAGCCGTGCATTACGCTGCCAGTTGATCGGCTGGTTGTCGTAAGGGCCGGGCATGAGGATTTCGGTGTTGATTTCGTTGCCGACCTGCACGAAGTCGGGCATCAGCCCTTGCCGTTCTAACTTCAATAGAACATCAAGGGTGTAGTCGTGGAGCGCGTGCGCCAGGTTGTCTGTTTCGCTGATGTGTGACCATGCTGCGGGAATAATCTGTTTAGCGGGGTCTGCCCATGTATCCGAGTAATGGAAGTTGAGCATGACTGCCATGTTGAGCACTTTGGCGCGGCGGATGGTACGTTCTACGTCCGCGAGATTGCTGTACTGCGTCCATGTAGGGGTATGCCACAGCCGCACCCGCACAATGTTCGCGCCGTTATCTTTGAGGATCACAAAAGGGTCTTGCGCTTGCCCCCTGTGGTAGAAGACTGCGCCGTCGTCTTCCACTTCGTTCACGTAAGAAAGATCGCCACCCAGAAACATCAACAATTCTCTTTGTTTTCAAAAATAAGTTATAAATCAACACGAGATGTCAACGCGCGTTGATATTTCTAGAATACTGCTGATCGCCCGAAAAGCAAGTGTCTCAGCTTTTGCCGAACGCAGCAGGAGGTATGGGGTTGTGAAGGCGTGGAAATTAAACTGGATTAAGGTCTGGCCAGCGGGAGTCTGACGATGAATCGCGTACCAACGTCTACAGCAGTTTCAACACGTCGATCTGACCCTCCTGGCGCGTCACACAATCATGGACAATGCTCAGCCCCAATCCTGTCCGGCCATTCTTGGCGTTAGTTGCCCGATGGAAATGTTCCTTGGGTGAGGCAGCGCTTCCTCCGGGATACCAATACCGTGATCCTCAATGGCTAACACCGTACTGCCGTAGTCCGCGAACAGGTAAATATCCACCTCAGTGTTGGCAGGCGAGTATTTGAGCGCATTAGAAATCAGATTCGCGAGAATTTGCCGCAGCAGTTTGGGATCGACCATGACCGTATAACCAATCGTACTGTGCAGCGTGAGCTTATGCGCCTGTTGGTCGATCAGGCGAAACTCATCAACAATAGTCTGTGTAAATTCGTTAATGTCCAGCGGCTGCGGCGTAATTTCAAGATGCCCCCCCTCGAGTTCTGCTACCAGCAGCATGTCATCAAGCATTTGCAACAGGAGATGAACCGACCCGTCAATACGGTCAAAGTACTTCTGCTGCTGCTGCGCGGACAAGCGTTCCTGATAGCTGCGGAGCACACCGGATGAGGAGAGGATAGAAGTAAGCGGATTGCGGAAGTCATGGGAGAACATGGCAACAAGGCGTGATTTGAGCAGCAGTCTTTCGTGTTCTTCGTTGAGTGCGTCGTGCAGGCTGTCGAGCTGGTTCTTAATCTGCCCATTTAGCGCATCCTGCTTTTGCAGTCGTGAATGCACGGTAGAGAGCACTTCGGCATGGGTGAACGGTTTTGTCAGATAGTCATCAGCACCGAGGTTCATCCCTTTGCGCACCGCGTCACGATCAGCGGCAGCCGTCAGGAACACAAATGGGATGTGATTGAATAGCGGATTAGAGCGCACTTCGATGAGCACTTCGTGGCCATCTATCTCTGGCATGGCTATGTCACAAAGAATGAGGTCTGGTATTGAGCGGTCAATGGCTTCTAAGCCCAGCCGTCCGTTTTCTGCTCCGGCGACATCATAACCCTCGAACTGAAGCCACTCCATGACTTCCTCTCGAATAGGTTGTTCATCGTCAATCACCAGTATTTTCTTCATCTGGGTGTTCCTTAATTGCTGTGCTAACCATGCTTACGATAAAGGGGTGGAATTGGTAATTGGCTAATCAGTGAAACTACATTGTGCTGATTGCGGAATGTCATCGGATAGTTATCTGATTAATCCTGTCTCAGGATGGGGCTGAAAATCAAATGAGCGAACTTGATTTAAGAACTGCTTAAGGCTAGTTCAGCCCATAACCTGGATAATAGGAAGGCCATTATTCCAGCAATGGCCACCCTATGTTAACTAAGTGTAAAGCCAATAATCTAGAAACAAGCGTAAAGCTTGAACCGTTTCCATAGCAGTTTACTGTTGAGCAGTTGAATTATCGTGGTCTGAATCAGTCTTTGATTTAGCGACCAGCCGAATCGTGTGGGGACAGGCCGTGATGGAGAAACGACACTGCATCGTACAAATCTCCAGCAGGCAAGAGCGCTGCGCATCGAGGCGAGGGAAGGTTGCCTGCTGCGACTTCGCACCAACTGAAATTGCGACAGCGGGCGAAATCCTCACATCACTGCAAGGATTTCGCTCAGGCTAGCAACCGTCTAGATAGGTTCGCGCTTAATCAGTCGTCGCAGCACTGTAGGCAGGATGCCGCCGTTGTTGTAGTAGTCGATTTCGACGGCAGTATCCAATCGCGCGGTTGCCACGAAGCTGAACATGCTGTGATCCGGCCTTTCGATGGTGACCAGCACATCCTGCTTGGGTGTCATAGCTGTGCTTATCTCCGCAAGGGTTACAAGTTCTTGTCCCGTCAGACCAAACGTGCTGGCGTTCTGGCCGGGCTTAAATTGCAGGGGCAGCACGCCCATTCCGACGAGATTGCTGCGATGCGTGCGCTCAAAGCTTTCAGCCAGCACCGCACGCACTCCCAGCAGCAGCGGCCCTTTTGCCGCCCAATCGCGTGAGCTGCCCGTGCCGTATTCCTTGCCCGCGACGATGACCACAGGTATACCCTCACGTTGGTACTGCATAGCCGCATCAAAAATCGTGGTGACCTGTCCATCGGGATAATGAAGAGTCATGCCGCCTTCCGTGCCCGGAACCATGAGATTACGAATGCGGATGTTGGCGAACGCGCCGCGTACCATCACCCGATCATTGCCACGCCGCGCGCCGTACTGGTTAAAATCGCGTGGCTGCACGCCATGTTCCAGCAGATAGCGTCCCGCTGGCGTGTCCGCCGGAATACTGCCCACCGGAGAAATGTGGTCGGTGGTGATGCTGTCGCCAAAGATAGCCAGCACGCGCGCCTTTTCAATGGCCGAAACCCGCGCCGCATCATCAAAATAGGGCGGCTTCTGGATGTAGGTCGAATCTGACTGCCACGAATACAGAGGGTTACTGCCACCTGTCATAGCGTTCCAGTCGGGGTTGCTGCTGTTTACGCCGTCGTACAGCCGCTGGAAGGTTTCGGGTTTCGCGGTCAGTGTGATGGCCTCGCTGACTTCCTGCTGGCTCGGCCAGATGTCGTGCAGGAAAATGGGATTCCCATCCTGATCTTCGCCCAGAGGTTCGCTAACCAGATCAATGTCCATCGTTCCGGCCAGCGCATAGGCGACCACCAGCGGCGGCGACGCCAGGAAATTGGCTTTCACCAGCGGATTGACACGCCCTTCAAAGTTGCGGTTGCCGCTTAAAACCGCTGCCGCGACGAGCTTGTTTTCGCTAACAGCTTGTGCGACTTCGGCGGGTAAAGGCCCGCTGTTGCCGAGGCAGGTCATGCAGCCGTAGCCGACGACATTGAAACCGAGTGTATTCAAGGCATCCATGAGTCCGGCATCCTTGAGGTATTCGGTCACCACGCGCGAACCGGGAGCCATGCTGGTCTTGACGTAAGGTGGCACGCGCAGGCCACGTTCAACCGCTTTCTTCGCCAGCAGCCCTGCGGCAATCATGACCGATGGGTTGGAGGTGTTCGTACAGCTTGTAATCGCCGCGATGACCAGCGCACCGTGCCCCATCTCAGCAGTCTTTTGTGCTCGTTTCGTGACTGATGCCTGTTGATGAAGCTCCGATTCTGACAGCCCATAGCCGCCGCTGCTGTGTGGAGCCGCTAGAGACTTGCGGAAGGTTGTTTTAACCTGCGAGAGCGCTATCCGATCCTGTGGACGCTTTGGCCCAGCCACGCTCGGCTCGATGCTCGACAGGTCAATTTCCAGCGTATCGCTGAATTCGGGGTAAGGCATCTCGTCTGTGCGGAACAGCCCCTGCGTTTTATAGTAGTGTTCCACGCGCGCGACCTCGACTTCTGTGCGACCTGTGCGCCGCAGATAGCTCAGGGATTCGGCGTCCATCGGGAAATAGCCCATCGTCGCGCCATACTCTGGTGCCATGTTGGCGATGGTGGCGCGATCAGGCAGTGATATCTGGCTCAGGCCGGGGCCAAAGAACTCCACAAACTTTTCCACGACACCTCTTTTGCGCAGCACCTGTGATACCGTGAGCGCGAGGTCGGTGGCTGTCGCCCCTTCGGGAAGCCTGCCCGTGAGTTTCACGCCGATGACTTCCGGCGTCACGATATAAACGGGCTGTCCCAACATGGCCGCTTCAGCCTCGATACCGCCGACCCCCCAGCCGACAATCCCCAACCCGTTAATCATCGTCGTGTGCGAATCCGCACCCACGAGCGTATCGGGGAACATCACCGCTGCTTCTCCTTCAACGACAGTTCGTACCCCTTTGGTCAGGTATTCAAGGTTGACCTGATGCACGATGCCAATGCCGGGTGGGATGACGCGCAGATTGTTGAAGGCTTTTTGTCCCCAGTGGATGAAATCATAACGCTCGCGGCTGCGCTGACGTTCGATATTCATATTGAGGCGCAGCGCGTCATCGCTGCCAAAATGATCGACCTGAATCGAGTGATCGACCACCAGATCAACCGGAATTTGCGGCTGAATCTGTTGAATGTCGCCGCCAAGCGCTTGCACCGCGTCACGCATCGCCGCCAGATCGACCAGACAGGGCACGCCCGTCAGGTCTTGCAGCAGGACACGCGCGGGCTTGAAGGGGATTTCGCGCTGTGCGGGGGCTTTGGGGTTCCACTGCGCCAGACTGACGACATCCTCTTCTGTAATCTGAAAGCCGTCGCAGTTGCGCAGCAGCGACTCGAGCAGGATGCGCAGGCTGAACGGCAGACGCGCGAGCGATGCGAGTCCCAGTTCTTCCAGACGAGACAGACGATAGTAGTACGCCGGGCTGCCGCCGCTTTCAAGCATTGCGCGCGCAGCAAACGGGTTCAGGGCTGTATGGCCGGACATGATTGTGCCTCTTTTACATGATGTTGATGCGGTTTATATGCATCATAGAGCGCTTTGTTTTATAATTCAAAATGATAATTTCGATGAGATTTATAGATATTATCTATGGAAGACTTTGCATGACGCTTGA
Source organism: Anaerolineae bacterium (assembly GCA_046328675.1). Classification (GTDB taxonomy): domain Bacteria; phylum Chloroflexota; class Anaerolineae; order Aggregatilineales; family Phototrophicaceae; genus JACAER01. The sequence goes on along the minus strand of JAXLWC010000001.1, from coordinate 121,948 downwards.
TCTGCACAAACTCAGGATTTTCGTGACCATCGCTCACCTGATGAGCTTTACCCGCGCGGCGGATCGGCTGCACATGACACAACCCACCGTGTCGCAGCAGCTTGCGATGCTGGAAGCACAGTTTGGCACGCCGCTGGTGGAGCGCGACACGCGGCGGCTGCGGTTGACGGCGGCTGGCGATGCGCTGCTGCCCTATGCGGAAAAACTTCTGGCGCTGTCACAGGAAGCGTTGGAAGCCACACGCGCGGCGGCGGGACTTGCGGACCGCACGCTGCGCTTAGGGGTCGGGCATACGCTGGCGATTTATCTGCTGCCACAGCTATTGAGTCGTTATCAGGCGCAGTTTCCCGGCCATCCGGTACGCATCAGCGTCGGCAATACGGAGCGACTTCTTGCGCTGGTCGCGGCAGAGGCGGCAGAACTGGCGCTCGTCGGCTCACCTGCGGAACATCCTGACTTGGTGGTCACGCCATTTATGCGCGATCATCTGGTGGTGATCGTTGCCCCCGGCGATGAGTGGGCACAGCGCACGCATGTTGAACTGGATGAACTGCATCAGCGCACCCTGTTGACGCGCGAATCCGGTTCAGCGCTTCACGCCAGCGTCGAGCGCTTGTTAGGGGCATCGCTGCTGGCAGGGGAGTCGGTGATTCAGTTGGGGGAAACCGAAGCCATCAAGCGCAGTGTCGAGGCGGGGCTGGGCATCGCGCTGATTCAGGGGATTGCGGTTGAACGCGAGGTTGCGGCAGGGAATTTATGTGCGCTGCGGCTCCGGGGTGGCGATGACAGCCGCACTTATGCCTACGCGCGCCGCCAGCGCCAGGTGCTTTCTTCCGCAGCAAGCCACTTTGTGGAACTGCTCCAGACGTTTCAACCATGACCACAACGGGGGTAAAGAATGACAGGCTGACAAACGCGCTGCCACCCGGCGCGTCGCTTACGGACAATGCTCTTTTCCAGAACACATACAGTTACCTCTCGCGGTGAACTGGACTTTCCGCATCGGGCGGCAAGTGGCCAGCTCATGATTGAAGATGACTGGATATACTTCTTGTATGGGCGGGCAGGTGATTGCAGAAGTTTTCCACCTTGACCTCACAGATATCCTATTCAAACAATTAGGTGAGGCCGCTTCATAGATTCGTTCTCATTAAAAGGCAAGGACATAATGGCTCAATTTGATCGTCTCACCGTTTATAACACGCTGATTGCCGATGGCATGATGCCCCTGTTTTATCAGCACGATATTGAAACTGCACAGCAAATCGTTGACGCCCTGGCGCATGGGGGCAGTCACATCATCGAGTTCACCAATCGCGGGGACTATGCTGTCGAGGTGTTCACCGCGCTGGCGAAGTACTGTACCGCGAACCATCCCCGACTGATTCTGGGCATTGGTTCGGTAGAAGATGCACCGACGGCAGCACTCTACGCCGCACATGGGGCAAATTTCATTGTCGGCCCCAATTTTAATGTTGAAGTCGCGCGTTTCTGCAATCGGCGCAAGCTCGCTTACATTCCTGGCTGTGGCAGCGTGAACGAAATTGCCACCGCTGAAGAGTGGGGGGCGGAAATTGTAAAGGCCTTCCCCGGCAGTTCTGTCGGCGGGCCGGATTTTGTGGAATCAGTGAAGGGGCCGCGCCCCTGGACACGCATCATGCCAACAGGTGGTGTCGGCACCGACGAGAAGAACCTGCGTGAATGGTTTAAGGCTGGCGTGGCCTGTGTGGGCATGGGCAGCAAACTCGTGCGCAAGGAATGGGTCAGCGCGAAATCGTTCAAGGAGATCGAAGACCTGACTGCTGCCACACTGTCCCTGATTCAGACCATTCGCCACGCGTAGAACCGGGAAAGGACAATCCGTTGAATATCATGCAGCCGTTCAAAACCGAAATTAACCTGCAAACGGGTGTGTTTGCGCCGCCGCGCCAGATGATCAAGCGCACCCTCAGCCAGATGAAGACCATGTTCACCGATAGCGAAGCGGTCAACCGTATTCTGGCTGCTGAGGGTGATCGCCTGATTTATGAGGTGCATGTGACGGAGCTTCCCGAAGAAGATGGACAGATTCTGCACTGCACCACGATCATCTACCCCGGTCAAATCGGAAATGAATATCACATGACCAAAGGCCACTATCACAGGCAGCGGCATCAGGGCGAAATCTACCTCGGCCTCGCGGGACAGGGTTATCTGGTCATGCAGACCGAAGCAGGCGCGGCCAACGTCCAGTCGATGCAGCCGGGAACCGCAGCTTATGTGCCACCCTACTGGGCACATCGCACCGTGAACGTGGGCAGCGAACCCTTTGTCTTTTTCGCGGCCTGGGCTGGAGAAGCCGGGCACGATTATGGAACGATTGAACGCGACGGGTTTCGTAAGCTGATTGTCCAGCAGGGCGGTCAGCCGCAGGTGGTCGATAACTCAAAATATAAATGAGCGTATCTCACATGAGCACAAGGCGAATTCTCGTCACGATGAGGGCTTTTCCCCAGCCTGCATCCAGCAGCACCTGTGAGGGCGGGCTGCGAAACCGTTCGCAGTTCGCCGCCTGGCCGCTGATCGGTGCTGGCATGGCGAAGCACGCCGCGTTTAAGCAATTGCTGTTCAAACGGGTGAGAATGGCTATACTTGCTCCCATGTCGGCCCAATATAGGGCCGTGACCACAGTTAGCAGCGCTTGCGTCCCAAGTTGCGCACTTAAGTCTAGTTCTATCCCTTCGGAGCCAATGTATGTTGAAGAATCTGGATATTCACATCCGTGACCCGTTTGTGCTGCCCGTCGCGGCGGAGCAGCGCTACTACCTCTATAGCACGCGTGGGCCAGAGTCGTGGACGGGTGCGGCAACGGTACTGACTATTACACCAGCGGCAACCTGCACGACTGGGAAGGGCCATTCCCGGCGTTCCAGGCACCAGCGGGTTTCTGGGCAGACCGCAACTTCTGGGCACCGGAGGTACATGTCTATCGCGGGCGCTGTTATATGTTCATCAGCTTTAAGGCGGAGGGCATGTGTCGCGGTACTCGAATCCTGTCGGCGGAGCGTCCAGAGGGGCCGTTCCTGCCGATGACCAACGGCCCGGTTACGCCGCGCGATTGGGAGTGTCTGGATGGAACCCTGTTTGTAGACGCCAGCGACCAACCCTGGATGATCTTCTGCCATGAATGGGTGCAGGTTGGTGATGGCGAAATCTGCGCTTTACGTCTGAGTGACACCCTGGAAAGGGCAGTCGGCCAGCCGCAGCTTCTGTTCCGGGCTTCACAGGCTCCCTGGGCACAGGAGATTAACTCCAAAGGCAGGCGCGGTTTCGTGACCGATGGCCCCTGGATGCACAGACTGGCAAACGGTGAGCTGATGATGCTGTGGTCAAGTTTTGGCGTGGGAGGCTATACCGTCGGCATGGCCAAGTCGGCTTCCGGCGATATCCTCGGCCCCTGGCAGCACATGCCAGAGCCATTGTACGCCGGAGATGGCGGGCACTGCATGGTATTTCGCACGTTCGACGGACAGTTGATGCTGGCCTATCATCGCCCTAATCCTTCGCCTGATGAGCGCCCGTACTTCGTTCCCCTGCGTGAAAGCGGGTCCTCGCTGGAAATCATCACCTAAATTGCGAACCGCCGTCATTTTCGTTGTGGACGTTGTATGTGTCCAGTCCGGTGAATGTGGCAAGGCGTCACGGCGACGAGAGATGCCTTGACGCGTTTTTGATTTGGCTTTATACTGTATTCACACGTGTCAATTGACACGTAACCAATAATTATTGATAGACAGTTTTGTGTTCTTATGAAGCGACCAACCCAAAAAGACGTTGCACGCAAGGCCGGTGTTTCTCGTTCTACTGTGTCCTATGTGCTGAACGATCAGACCGAACTTAAGATTCCGATTTCAGAAGAAACACGTCAGCGGGTTTTGCAGGCGATTGCTGATATCGGCTACGAACCAGACGCACGGGCGCAGTCTTTACGTGGCGGTCATGCGAAAATCGTTGGCGTTATCATCCCCGTCATTCAAAATCCCTTTTTCTGGCAAACGCTGACGGGCATCTCTGATGCGCTGCGCGAAGCGGGTTACAGCCTTCATTTGTCACACAATCCTGAAAATGCAGAGCAAGGCGCGAACATTGTTCGCGAATTAACACGCCACCGCATGGATGGCTTCATCCTGCTGGCGGCTGCCGGGCATATGCGGCCCGAACTGGCCGAGTACTTGCAGACAGCGGGTCAGCCCGTGGTGGAAATTACCGCTACCGGGGCAGAAGGTGACCGCGTGATTCATGGTTATTCCAGCGGCACGCGCGCCCTGATGAATCATCTGCTGGAACTGGGACATCGGCGTATTGGTTTCGTGTACGGCGTAACGCGCGAAGTTCAGGGCTATGACCGTTTGCTGCCGTATCGCCAGATGCTGCAAGAAGCTGGACTGCCCACCTATGAAGCCCACTGCGGCGACCAGATGCATGATGCTTACGAAGCCGCACGCAGCCTGCTCACCCAGCCAGATCGCCCAAGTGCGTTACTGGTCATCAACGACATGCTGGCGATTGCTGTGATGCGTGCCGCGAGTGATTTGGGATTACGTGTTCCTGGCGACCTCTCCGTCGCTGGCTTCGATGACATTTCATTTTCGAGCTATGTCGTACCGAGTCTGACCACTGTTTCTGGAAAAGCAGAAGACAGCGGACGGGCGGCGGTTCGATTACTCCTCCAGCGCTTCGCAGAGCCTGAACTAGCGCCGCAGATGTTACAGGCCGAAGTGCAGTTGATTGTCCGTGAATCCACTGGCCCGGTCCCTTGACCGGAGAAAGGGCAGTATCCACCCGTCAATCTAACTAAAGCAGGCTACATGTCACAAATAGTAATTATGTTACCCAATCAGGAGGAACAGATGACAAAGAAACTTTCACGCCGCGATTTCCTGCGCCTGTCAGCAACGGCTGGAGCGGGCGCGGCACTGGCTGTCTATGGTGTTCCGGCCATGGCGCAGTCAGAAGAAGCATTTGATTTACGCTTTATCTGGTGGGGCGGTCAGCTTCGCGCCGACATCACGCGGCAGGTGATCCAGATGTTTGTGGAACGCCATCCGAACATCAACTTCACCTACGAATTCCTCAGCTTCAACGACTACTGGACGCTGCTGACGGCGCAGGCCGCTGGTGGTGGACTGCCGGATGTCATGCAGCATGGTACCCCCACGCTGGTTGAGTGGTCGCGCAACGGTTTGCTCCATCCGCTGGATGAGTTCGTTGCATCGGGCGTGATTGACTTCACCAACATTCCTGCCGTCCTTCAGACGCATGGCGCGGTGGATGGTCAAATCTACGGCCTGAGCGCAGGCACGAATGCCAACGGCTTCGTCGTCGATCTGGATGCCTTTGAACAGGCAGGCATTGAGGTGCCGGCAGATACCTGGACATGGGCCGACTTTGAGAGCGTTGTCATGCAACTGCATGAGAGCCTGGGCATCTGGGGTTACGGTATGTATCTGCATCACGTTGACCTGTGGCGCGTCATCTACGGCGGACACAGCACGCCGCTGTATGCCGAGGATGGTCGCTCACTGGGTTACACCGACGATCAACCCCTGATCGATCACATGAACATGATCCTGCGCTTGCAAGAGGCTGGGGCTATCCCCACACTGGCCGAGGAAACCGAAGTCGAAGGTCTTGGCCCGGAAAGTCAGCTTATTGTGTCTGGCCAATGTGCAATCGACTGGCTGGCAGGTTCCAATCAGCTTGTGGCGCTGTGGACGGATGCTGGTGAAGATCGCCACTTCAAGATTCTGCCTGTGCCGCGACCTGTTGATGGTGTTCAGGGTCTGTCGATCAGACCGAGCCAGTTCGAGGCGGTCACCGCGAACTCTGCGCATCCCGAAGCCGCAGCGATGTTCCTTGACTTCTTCGTCAATGACGTTGAGGCCAACCGCGTCCTGAATGGTGAACGCGGCGTTCCCATTAACTCGCTAGTTCTGGCGGCACTTCAGGAAGACGCCGCTGCACCGCAGGCAGCGATCTATGACTATCTTGGTCGGCTTGCCCAGGACTCGCAGCCCTATTCAACCGTGCCGGATCCGCTGGGCGTAGAAGACATCCGTACCAACGTCTACTATCCTGAATTCACCGACCCGATTCGCTACGGAACTCTTACACCCGAAGAAGGCGTCGTGACGCTGCGCGAAAGAGCCGATGAGATTCTGGCAGCAGCCAACTAAAACTCCGGTTCTCACAGTGACACAATCACTATGATGCGTAGGGGGCGCTACGTTCCGGGTCTTGTCAAAGGTCGTCGCGCCCCAGTCACACATAAAGTCACGATAGTACAGTGAGGTGTAATGTGACCCAAGTGGTGGAAACAGTCACCGAAAAAATCATACCAGAAAAGAAAGCCACGCGGAAGCGGAGCAAGCGCTGGCGGCAGGACAACCTGATGGGCTATTTGTTCATTGCGCCCTGGCTCCTTGGCTTTTTTTTACTGACACTTATTCCGGTTGGCACTTCGCTGGTGCTGAGCTTTACCGACTATGGCGGGCTGCGCGGCGCGCCCAATTGGGTGGGGCTGCAAAATTTCACACGCATGTTTACCGATGACCCCAGATACTGGCGAGTGGTACGTGCGACATTTTATTTTGCGTTCACGTCAGTACCACTGAAACTGATCTTCGCTTTGCTGGTGGCGATGATGCTCAACAATGCGCGCAGGGCGGTGGGCATTTACCGTGCAGTGTACTATGCGCCGTCCATCGTGGGCGGCAGCATCGCAGTCGCCGTGATGTGGCGGCAAATCTTTGGTACCTCTGGCCTGATTAACGCCCTTCTGGAAGGCATAGGCTTGCACGGACGCCCCTGGTTAGGCGATCCGTCAACGGCTATCTGGACGCTGATTCTGCTGGCTGTGTGGCAGTTCGGTTCGCCGATGCTGGTGTTTCTTGCGGCCCTCAAACAGATTCCCTCTGAATACTACGAGGCGGCGTCGATTGATGGCGCAGGGCATTTGTCTCGCTTCGCGCGCATCACGCTGCCACTGCTGACGCCCGTTATCTTCTTTAATCTGGTGATGCAGTTGATTTATGGCTTCCTGACTTTTACACAAGCTTATGTCATTACAGGTGGCGCACCGCTGGACACGACGCTGTTCTATAACCTGTACGTCTTCAACCGCACATTCCATACATTTGAGATGGGTTATGGCGCAGCGATGGCGTGGGTAATGCTGGCGGTTGTGGCTGTCGTCACGGCTGTAATGTTCCGCTTCTCCCGATACTGGGTCTTTTACGAAACCACGGAGTAATACGCATGACAACCTCAGATACGAGTCGTACTTACCGGGTGCGTCGCAAAAGAGTCCAGGATACGCTGGGCGCGGGGACGTTCCACATTGGCGTGATTGTTATGGGTTTTGTGATGGTCTACCCGCTGTTGTGGATGCTCTCCAGTTCGTTCAAGGGGCCATCGGAGATATGGACGAACATTTCCTCGCTGATCCCGCAGGATTTTACCTTGCAGAATTATATTGATGGCTGGCGCGGATTTGCGGGTATCTCCTTCGCGACGTTCTTCAAGAATTCGCTGATTGTGACCAGTATCAGCACTGTCGCCTCGGTGTTTTCGTCGGCGGTGGTGGCTTACGGCTTCGCGCGTATCAAGTTCGTTGGGCAGAGCTTTTGGTTTGCGCTGATGCTGGCGACGCTGATGCTGCCCACGCAGGTACAGATCATCCCCCAGTACATTGTGTTCAGCCGCCTGGGTTGGATCAATACCTATATTCCGCTGATTCTGCCGCATTTCTTTGGCGCGCCCTTCTTTATTTTCATGATGGTTCAATTTATTCGCGGCATTCCCATTGATCTGGACGAAGCAGCGGAAATTGATGGATGCAGTAAAATAGGTATCTTCTTTCGCATCATCCTGCCACTGATTAAGCCCGCGCTGATCACGGCGGCCATCTTTGCCTTTTACTGGAGTTGGGATGATTTTCTGGCTCCATTGATCTATCTGAACGATCCAAATCTGTATACCATATCACTCGCGCTGCGCTCGTTTGCTGACCCGTCTTCGGTGACCAACTGGGGCGGCGTGTTCGCGATGGGAATTCTCGCGCTCGTCCCGGTGTTCACGCTGTTTGTGGTTTTCCAGCGTTATCTGGTGGAAGGCATTAACACAACGGGACTCAAAGGATAGAGTTAGAGGGCAGGGGAGTCGCAGCAGATGACGCGTAAACCTGCCCCATTTTTCTTACGAAGGCAAAAAGACTTATCCGATTCTGAATAGTGGATTGAGGGACTATCAGGAGAATTCCAAGGGAACTGTCAGTCACTGTCCGCACAGGTGGCGATTTCTATGGCGGCAATGCGACAGGTTCCGTTACCCTTTTCTCCCTGCTGAACATCATGCACACATCCGACAACCGGCCCTTCCTGAAACGCCAGGATAGATTTTATGCACATCAGCCGCAGCATCGCGGTGTGCTGACACGGATGCGGGTCCTGGCAGAAGATGAGAATCCAATCCATCACCCATTGCTGAAGATTGACATCGTATCTGTGAGGTAAATCGTGAAAATCACCCATCTTAAGACCAACCACATCGACAACCCGCTGGGTTTCGCTATCGAGCAACCCTCTTTTTCGTGGATTGTCGAGGATACCTCCGATACGGTACAGACGGCGGCTCAAGTCCTGGTAAGTCGCGACGCCAGTTTCACACAGATCATCTTCGACAGCGGCAGGGTTGAGGGTCAGGGGATCGACAGTCTGGCCTATCACCCGACGCTGCCGCTGGCGGCGCGCAGCCGTTACTACTGGAAGGTGCGAGTCTGGGGTGAAAGCGAAAGCGCGGAGAGCGATGTGGCCTGGCTCGAGACCGCCAAGATGGACGAAACGTGGCAGGCGCAGTGGATTATGCCTGATTGGGACGACAACCAACTGCATCCGATTTTACATCGACAGTTTGAACTTGCGGCACAGCCTGTTGCGGCGCGCTTGTATATCTGCGGGCTGGGATTGTATCAACTGGAACTGAATGGCAAGCGCGTCGGCGACGAATACTTTACGCCGTACTGTAATGCCTATGACCAGTGGATTCAGTATCAGACCTTTGATGTCACGCATCAGCTTACGCACGGCTCGAATCTGGTATCGGTGATGCTCGGCAACGGCTGGTACAAGGGACGTTATGGGGCAGACGGCGGCAAAGTGGGGTTCTACGGCGATCAGTTCGCGCTGCTTTTTGAGATGCATGTCACGCTGGCCAACGGGCAGGATGTGGTGGTCGCCTCGGACGCGTCGTGGAAAGCGCAGCCGTCTCCGGTCATCCAGAGTGACATTTTCGACGGCGAGACTTACGACGCCCGCATCAGCCGGATTGTGCCAGCGTTAGGCAACTCGTTTGGCACTAGGCCCATCGATATTGAGTTGTCACGCCTCGAGGCAAGGCGCTCACTTCCGGTTTGCATCATGGAAGAAATCAAACCTGCCGCGCTGATTCATACCCCTGCGGGCGAAACCGTACTGGACATGGGGCAGAATATGACCGGCTGGGTGCGCTTCAAAACCAGCGCGCCAGCCGGGACGCGCATCCACTTTCTGTTTGGCGAGGTGCTGCAAGGCGGGAACTTCTTCCGTGACAACCTGCGCACGGCCAAAGCAGAATATACCTATATCGCCGATGGCTCTCAGGCAGTGGTGGAACCCTGTTTCACCTTTTTCGGCTTCCGTTATGTCAAAATCTCCGGCTGGGTTGGCGACCTGAAAGTCGATGATTTCACAGGCTGCGTGCTTTATTCGCGCATGGACATCATCGGCGAACTGGAAACGTCCAACGAGAAGGTAAACCAGCTTATCGGGAACGCGCTGTGGGGGCAAAAGGGTAACTTCCTCGATATTCCCACCGACTGCCCGCAGCGTGACGAGCGCCTGGGCTGGACAGGCGACATCCAGGTGTTTTCGGGTACGGCCTGCTTCAATATGGACGCCAGCGCCTTCCTTTCCAAATTTGCCTACGACCTCCGTAAAGAGATGTCCAAGACGGGCGGGATGGTGCCGCACATCGTCCCGATGGTGAACCTGAATCGCGGTGGTTCCAGCGCGTGGGGCGATGTCGCGACGATCCTGCCCTGGAACCTGTACGACTTCTATGGCGATGTCAGTACGCTGGAAGCCCAGTTTGGCATGATGCGCGCGTGGGTCGATTACATCCGAAGCGTGGATGAATCCTCCGGTGGCAAGCGGTTGTGGACGGAAGGCTTTCACTTTGGCGACTGGCTGGCGTTGGATGCCAGTGACCCGGTATCGCGCAAGGGTGGCACGCCTGAAGACTTTATCGCCTCAGCATTCTACTGCTATTCGGCGCGGCTGGTGGCACAGGCGGCGGCGGTGCTGGGAAAAGTGGAAACCGCTGATGTTTATCAGCAGTTGTCGGCAGAGGTAAAGGCGGCCATCCAGAAGGAATACTTTACCGAAACAGGACGGCTTGCGATTCCCACACAGACCGGATACGTGCTGGCGCTGTTTATGGACCTGATGCCGGAAGCGCACCGCGAGCGCGTGAAAAGTGATCTGATCGCGCGCCTTGAGAAAGACAATCTGCATCTGCGCACAGGCTTTGTGGGCACACCGTATCTGTGCCGCGTGCTGTCGAATATCGGCGCCAACGATCTGGCCTACAAACTGCTGCTCAACGAGGATTATCCCTCGTGGCTTTACGCGGTCAACATGGGCGCGACGACCATCTGGGAACGCTGGAACTCGCTGAACCCCGACGGTTCCATCAGTTCGACAAGTATGAACTCGCTCAACCACTACGCTTACGGTTCTATCGTCGAGTGGATGTATCGCGACATGTGCGGCCTCAATCCGTCGTCCGGCGACAATGGTCTCGTCGGCTTCCGCCATGCACGCATCGCGCCCAAACCGGACAGGTCGCTGCAATGGGCGAAAGCACGTTATCGCTCGGCGGCAGGCGTCTACGAAAGCGGCTGGCGGTTGGACGACTTGGGCAACCTCACTCTCGAACTCACGATTCCTTTCAATGCGTCGGCGCAGGTTGTGCTGCCTGAAGCGCACGCGGACGAGATTACGCTCAATGGCTACAAACTGCATGAGGGTGTGCAGCGTGATCACAGCGTGGAGCTAACCCTGGGTGCGGGCCGTTACCGGATTGAATATCTGTTTCTGGAACAGCGTGTACGTGCGCGGCTTGAGGATTCCTCCCCTGAGCTAATCTAGCTTCAGCCGACAGGGATGAATGGTTTTGGACTGGAGACTTCTGAAGGACGATTTATGACGGACAAAAAGCGTTATGCGCTTGTGGGAACGGGGTCGCGGGCGGCGATGTTCGTGGATGCTGTCGCTGGCACTTATGCCGATGTGGCGCAGTTGGTGGCCTTCTGCGATGTCAGCCAGGTGCGCATGGCATGGCACAATGCCCGGTTGACGGAAAAATTTGGTTTATCCCCCGTGCCTGCGTATCCGGCGGCACAGTTCGACCAGATGATCGCCGACACGCGGCCTGATACTGTAATTGTCAGCACCGTCGATGCGACGCATCATCTGTACATCATTCGGGCGATGGAATTGGGCTGTGATGTCATTTCCGAAAAACCCATGACCACAACGCTGAAATCGCTCAAAGCGATCTACGATGCCATTGAGCGCACCGGAAAACACCTGCGCGTCACGTTCAATTATCGCTATGCGCCCGCTTACACACTGCTGCGCAAAGCCATCATGGAAGGCAAGGTCGGGCGACCCCTGTCTGTCGATTTTTCGTGGATGCTGGATACCAGTCACGGGGCGGATTACTTCCGCCGCTGGCACCGGGAAAAAAGCAACAGCGGTGGCCTGCTGGTACACAAGGCCACACATCACTTTGATCTGGTCAACTGGTGGATTGATTCCTATCCGCAGGATGTTTTCGCGATGGGCAATCTGCTGTTCTATGGCCGTGAAAATGCTGCCGCGCGTGGCGAACACTACGCCTATTCGCGTTATACTGGCGTTGAAGCTGCCCGCAGCGATCCCTTCGCGCTCTCGCTGGAGGACAAAGCCGACTTCCGGGGACTGTATCTCAACGCCGAAGCGGAAACGGGGTATCTGCGAGATCGTAATGTCTTTGGCGAACCGATCACTATCGAAGACACCATGAACATAACCGCACGCTACCAGAATGGCGTGCTGCTCTCTTACTGCCTCATCGCCTATTGTCCCTGGGAAGGGCTGCGGGTCGCCATCACCGGAACAAAGGGACGTGTTGAACTGTCAATTGTCGAAAACATCAACCATCTGCACGGGGATGGCGCTGCCAAAGCCAGCAAAGGCGCATTCAAGTCTGCGACGCTGCACGTTTTCCCGATGTTCGGCAGCAGTTACGAGATAGAGGTGCCAGCAGGGGACGGCGGGCACGGCGGCGCTGACCCTGTCATGTTGGAATACATCTTCTCGTCCAATCCCCCCGACGACCCGTATCATCGGGCGGCTTCACATCTGGATGGCGCGGCCTCGATTCTGGTAGGGATTTCGGGCAACCTGGCGATGCAAAGCGGGAAGCTGATTCACATTCCTGACTTGTTCTGGCTGCCCGACAAGACGAAAGTTACGCCTTCTTGAGCATTGAGACCGTGTTCGTCAAGCGACGGCAGCTTACAAATGTTCTTAAACCCCTTGCCCCGTCGCTGCGTTCACAGCATTTGATTCTAAGCCTCTCTCCAAACCTGCGCGGAGAGAGGCTGCGTTCAAATCAACCGTGTAAGCCATTGTGATGACGCTTCAATAAAACTCAGCGCACGGGAAATTTGCATTCCTTCCTATAATGTGATGAAATATTACCAATGGTATGCCATACGAAGTCTGATTGCTCAGGACTCCAGAGGTTTTGCTGCGAACTCAGGATTTTTTAGTCTGACATTTGGATAAACACGCACTTTTCGTCGATTGTGCGTGATTGTCGCGTGCTCATGTGTTGGGCGTGTTGGGCATATAGTGCTCACAGCGGACCGCTTGCCATGAAGGGCTGCTGCGTTAAAAGGACACTACACCCAATCCCGGAACGTTTCCCGTTATGGGTAAGCCGGGGAAACTGCGGTATGAATGGTATTTATCGGGCGAGAAAACACAACTTAGAAAGCGAGTAGCGGGGATGATAGGCAGCAAGCTGGGGGCTTATGAGATTCGCGAGGAAATTGGCAAAGGTGGAATGGCGACAGTCTACCGCGCCCATCAACCTACCGTTGATCGTGACGTTGCCATCAAGGTCATCAAGAACAGCATCAAAGACGATGCTGACGCTGTACAGCGCTTTCAGCGAGAAGCGCGGGTGATCGCGCGGCTGGAGCATCCTCACATTCTGCCCATCTATGATTTTGATGGCAGCCACGAGCCACCCTATATCGTGATGCGTTTCCTCGATGGTGGCACGCTAAAGGATGTCATGAAACAGGGCTTGCTCCCGTTTTCAGAAGTCACATACCTGATTCAGCAGGTGGCATCGGCACTGGACTACGCCCACCGGCAGGGCGTCGTCCATCGCGACATCAAACCCAGCAACATCATGATTGACCGCGAAGGCAATGCCTTTGTGAGCGATCTGGGAATCGCGCGCATTACCGCCGCCGGAGATGGCCCGCGCAAGGGGATCACCGCGTCAGGGGCGATCATTGGCACACCGGAGTATATGTCGCCGGAGCAGGCGATGGGGCTGAATGATGTCGATTTTCGCGCCGACATTTATTCGCTCGGCGTGATGCTGTTTGAGATGCTTACGGGGGATTTGCCGTACCTGGCAGAAACGGCGATGGGCACGCTGCTCAAGCACATTCAGAGTCCGATTCCCAAAATCCGCGAACAACAGCCGGAACTGCCTGAAGAAATTCAGGAGGTGATTGAGCGCGCGTTAGCCAAAGAGGCCGATGACCGTTACGAGTCCGCTGGCGATATGGCACGCGCGCTGATGCAGATGAGCGGCAGCACAATGACCGCTGCCCCGGTGCGGCTGCGGGCAGCGGCAGCCGAGTCGCTGATCATTCGGACGCAGGTTACTTCCGGTAAACGACAGGACACCGAGTCACATATCAGCACGGACTCGCGCGAGACACCTCCTGAACAGCAGCGGCAGGTAACCGTCGTTCACATCAACATGGCTGACTTTGAGGAACTGCTGATGGAAGCCGCGCCGGAGGAAGCTGGCAGGACACTCAACGCCCTGCTCGATGAATTCCACAAGCTGATCGAAAAAGGGGGCGGGCAGGTGCGGGAGCGCACGGCGACCACGCTGCAAGCGCTGTGGGGCGTGACCGAAGTTCATGAGTCCGACCCTGAAAACGCGATCAACACGGCGCTGGCCGTGCGTGAAGCGGCACAGAGGCTGACCGCGAAATGGCTGGAAAAAGATGAAGCGGTACCAATTCAAATTGGCGTTGATACGGGCGCGGTTCTGATTCAGTCCAACCCAAACGGCTCATCGACCACCAGCGGGCAGCCGATTACCTTTGCCACACGTATTGAGCGCGCCGCGCCGCCGGGTTCCATTCTTATCTCACATGACACTTTCCGCCATGTCACTGGTATTTATGACGTACTGCAAGAAACCCCGGTGCGCGTGCGTGGCCGCAGCGAACCGATTACAGTCTATGTTGTGCAGCGGGCGCGTCCGCGTGCTTTCCGCTTGCAGTCGCGCGGCGTCGAAGGCATCGAAACCAAGATGATCGGGCGTGATGGGGAACTAAAGCTGCTTCAGGATGCGATGATGCTGTGCATTGAAGACAGCGAAACGCAGATGGTGACGGTCACCGCCGAGGCAGGCGTGGGTAAGTCGCGCTTATTGTTTGAGTTCAGCCGCTGGCTGGATGTGATTGATCATCGCATCCGGTATTTTGAAGGGCGTGCGACACAGCAGACGACCAATCTGCCTTATTCGCTGATTCGCAGTGTGTTCTCGTATCGCTTCGAGATTCTTGACAGCGATACGCCCGAAGTCATGCGCGAGAAATTCTCCAAAGGGGTAGAAGGCTTCCTGGGGGCGAACACCGAGGACAAGGCCGCTTTCATCGGCCAGTTAGTCGGCTTTGACTTCAGCGAGCATCCGGCGGTGAAACCTGTCCTCAGCAGCGCTGATGCCTTTCAGAGGCAGGCATTGGAATTCCTGAACTTGTTTTTCCGCAGCATCACCAGAGAAATGCCCGCGATTATCGAACTGGAGGATATTCACTGGGCAGACACGCATTCACTGGATTTGATTGACAGGTTAGTATCAGAAAACCGCGAACTGCCGTTGATGGTCATCTGTATGGCGCGCCCCGAACTCAATGAGCGTCGGCGCGGCTGGGGTGAGGGGCAGGACTTCCACCATCGTATTGACCTGAAGCCTTTGAGCAAGCTGGACACCCGCCGCCTGGTGCGCGAAGTACTGCAAAAGGTCGATGATATTCCGGCGGAAATCCGCGATTTGATTGTCGAGCGCGCCGACGGCAATCCGTTTTATATCGAAGAACTGGTCAAAATCCTGATCGAAGACGGCGTGATTGCCAAAGGTGAAACCGACGAAGCCAACTGGCGCGTGCTGCCCGAACGCCTTGCTGATCTGCGCGTGCCGCCGACGCTGATAGGCGTGCTGCAAGCCCGCCTGGATACGCTGGAACCTGCGGCGCGGCTGCTGCTGGGGCGCGCGGCGGTCATCGGGCGCATCTTCTGGGTAAGCGCGGTCACAGCCCTCGAAGCTGCCGATGGCTTCCACATGGAGCGCACGGATCGTCTGCTGGATGATCTGCGCCGCCGCGAAATGATTTATCTGCGCGAGAAGTCAGACTTTGCGGGCACGCAGGAATATGTCATCAAACATGCCATTTTGCGCGATGTGATCTACGAGAGCTTACTGAAGCGCCAGCAGCGCAGCTATCATGCTGCCGCCGCCGAATGGCTTATAAAAGTCAGCGCTGAGCGTGCCGCCGAATACACGGGCTTGATCGCCGAACATTATGAAAAAGCAGGCGAACCTACGAAAGCGGCAGGTTACCTGTTCGATGCAGCAGAGCAAGCGTACAGGGTGACCGCGTATCCCGAAGCACGGGCATCGCTGAACCACGCGCTGGCGATTTTGCCCAACGAAGGAGATGATGCCCTGCGAATGCGCGTGAAAGTAAGCCTGCTGCTGGCTGAGCTTGAGGATGCTATCGGTCTGTTCAATGAAGCGCAAACACTGCTTGAGCCAACCCTGGTGTTGGCGCGTCAGCTCAACGATACGATAGCGATTTCCAAGTCGTTGGGACAGTTGGGGCGGTTGGTAGGCTTACGACGTGGTAAATACGCTGAGGGGGAGACCTATCTGCTTGAAGCTGAAACCCTAGCGCGCGCGGCCAATGACCAGCATACGCTGATGTATGTGCTGCGCCAATTGGGCAACGTCTATCAGAGTGTGGCCGAGAAACTACATCTCTCGCTGCCGATGATGGAAGAGAGCCTGCGCATCGCCCGCAGCCTGGGCGATGAATTTGCTGCTGCCTCTTCCTTAAATAGCATGGGCAATACCTATACGGTCCTCAATAAGAATCCAGAAGCGATTGCCGCTTTTGAAGAGGCCATCAGCATCGGGCGGCGCACGGGAGATTTGCGTGTGGTTGCCTTTTGCACGGGCAATATCGGTAACTGTCTCATCGCCGAACGAGATTATGAAGGGGCACTACGGGCTTACGAGGAATCGCTGAGGCTTTCTGAAAAAGCCGGGATCAATGCTGCAATTCCTCATTCCAATATCGCGCAGGCAGGCATCCTGGCGGGACGACCTATGGAGAATATGGAAAAGCATCTGCAAGCCGTTCTACGCCTGTCGCTGGACAACGACTTCTTCCCAATGGTCATCAGCGGTATCGAAAACTATGGACTGTTGGATGCGCGTGAAGGGAACTATGCTCGGGCGCTGGAATATCTTGGGCTGGCCCTGGCTTCGGATATGCTTGACCTCACTGAGCAGGCTCTAATGGTTAACCCTGCCCTTGACCGCATTCGCCAGCATGTCTCCGAAGACGAAGTACAGGCGGGGCTGGCGCGCGGCGCGAAGCTGGACGCTTACGCGGTAGCACGCAGTTTGCTGAAGGGTGCGCCAGCGGCAAACGCTTCTTCGTAAACTCCGAAAGCATCACGGCATAGTAAATTGGTGCGTCCGATTCATGAATCGGACGCGCTTTTTGTTGTCAGCAGCCAAACTCTAACAGTACCAAACGGTTCTACAGCGATACACCCAATAGTCCGCGCGTACTCTGGAAGTAGGTGTTGCCGGAAGGTAATGATGGCTTACTGGCCTGCCCGCCAGCGTCCCTTCCACATGCACATGAAACAGCTCATCCTGTGCGTTAGGGTCATCATAGCGGCCCGGCGTGACCAATCGAAAACGCCGCGCTTATCCGAAGCGCCGTTCGCGGATACCCGGCACATAGTAGTGCGTCAGGTTCCGGTAGTAGTCCAGCGACTCGGTAGGCGGCTCAACCTCTGCTGGAAGTGGCATCCCTGAAAACGTCTGGAAGTAGAGCAGGCAGGCATCACGCCACCAGCGTGCTTCCTTCTCCTGAACGCGCAGCAGTGCCTTGACGTGCTCAAAGCGCGCCGCGTCCACGTACTCGGCCAGCGCGTCCCACACCTGCTGCATCCGTCGCACCGAGTTCACCCCTTCGTTGTACTGAACGCACAGTTCGTCCCACAGCGTGCGCCCCGATTTCATGCGATGTGTCCACGCCACATGATGGAACCAGAGCAGCAGTTCTTCGGGGCAGGTTTCCACGCTGGCAACCAACTCCCGAAAGGGCGCACAATACTGGCTGACGGCATCACTGCCGTTGGGGCTGCGGTCAAAGCCGATCCCGTGCGTATCGGCACGGTGGTAGTAGGGTGATGTCCAGTCGGCGCGCCCGCCTTCGACCCAGGGACCCGGCCCGTAATGATGGTCACGGGCCATCAGATGATGCAGTCCCAGCGGCGTCATATAATTGACCACTATATTGCGCGAATCGATCATCATAACGCGCACAGGTTGAACAAATTGATCGTCGTTACTAAACGTCATGCGCAGCCATTCGTCGGCAATTTCTTCAGCGCTGAGTCGATGATCCCATGCCAGTCTTCCGAAGGCATACCAGTTCGCCGCTGCGAAAGGATGCCCGCACCAGTTGCGGTCATTCCCGATGTTGGACACGCCTGCTATGCCGGAGATGTCATGGCCATCAAGGCTGCCATCGACCACACTGGCGACCAGCGAACCCGGCCCCGCACAGCCTGTATCCGCGTCGAGGGTTTCCTTGAACAGCGGCCCCAGATACACCAGATGCGTCGCACAGCCGAGATATTCCTGAGTGATTTGCACCTCAAGCAGCAGGGGTGTCTTAGGCATGGCTCCGAACAAGGGGTGATAGGGTTCGCGCGGCTGGAAATCCACCGGCCCATTCTTGACCTGTAGCAAGACATTCTGCTGGAACAAGCCGTCCTGAGGCACAAGCTCGGAGTAGGCTTGTTTGGCGCGGTCATCGGGCGTGTGCTCATCGTAGATGAAGGCGCGCCAGCACACGATGCCGCCGTGCGCAGCGAGCGCGCTGGCAAGCACGCTGGCCCCCTGCGAATGCGAGCGCTGGTAATCACGCGGGCCGGGCTGCCCTTCGGAGTTGGCTTTGACCATGAAGCCCCCGAAATCGGGGATAAGGGCGTAAATCTCGTCGGCTTTGGCTTTCCACCAGGCGATGACGGCAGGGTCAAGCGGGTCAGCCGACTTCAATCCGCCGATTTCAATGGGGGCGCTGAAGCGTACTGACAGGAATACGCGAATGCCGTAGGGACGGAAAACATCAGCCAGCGCCGCCGCTTTCAGCAGGTAAGGCTGCGTCAGGGACAGCGCGTTGGCGTTGGCATTCGTCAGCACAGCGCCATTAATGCCGATAGAGGCGTTGGCGCGGGCGTAATCCTTGTAGCGCGGGTCAAGGTAGTCGGGGAGTTTGTGCCAGTCCCACAGCGAGAAGCCCGCGTAACCACGCTCAATCGTGCGGTCCAGATTGTCCCAGTGGTTGAGCATACGCTGCTGGATTCGAGGCACGCTGATGATGTGCAGGTTGTCGAGTGGTTGCTGAGTCTCGTAGGAGCCGCAGGAAGTGAAACACGCCGTAGAGGACGCCGATGTCGCTGTTGGCGGTGATGACGATTCCCTCGTTGTCGGTGAGGCGCGCGCGCACGATGAGGTAGCCTTCGCTGCCGATGGCTGCAAGTTCCTGTTGAAGATTGAGCGCGGCAATCATGGGGGAGCTTTGCGCTGTGCCGACCAGCAGCGTGCCATTCTGTGCGGCCTGCTCTGCCAGCGGGACAGGCGTTCCAAGCAAACCATCCAGCCCCAACAGCAGCTCCTCGCGGGCGGCAAGCAGCGTCGGCGAGGGCGCGGCAAAGATAATCTGCCGGATGTCCGTTCGGTACTGCGCGAGTCTGGCTGCATGGCTGACAAGGCGATAGCGCAGCCACAATTCGTAACCATCTTCGGCTGCGGACTTGTGGGCTACAAAAGGGTTCATAGGCAAGCTCTCTCCTCAAGCAATTTTTTAAAGCGGCATAAGTGGTTGACGGGCATGATGGAATGATGCGCGGCAAGTCAAAAGGCATCGTCGTGTTTTACGGAGCGACAGGCCTGACTCTACCGTGAACGGAGTATGCCACCGATTGCGGCTAATGCAAGGATGGGACACAGAACGGGACCAGCGGCAGCAGCAGCGGTAGGTCACGCTGCTACCCGCCTGAGAAAACGCGATGATGCCCAAAATCAACGGTGAACCCATGCTCCACAGCGTTTGAGCTTTTCCCATGACAGCAAAAACGGGCGAGACCTGTGTCCCGCCCGCTGCGCTGTATGTTGTGTTGAACGTCCCCGGAGTCCAGCTGCCGAAGGGACAGGTGTTCAGTTCGCGCCAGTCTTCACGCTGCACGCCATCCATCGACAGGTCAACTTCGGTCACATCCACCACGGGACGCAGGAAGCTGGTCTGTTCGCCGAATGCGCCGAGGACGGTGCGACCTTCGCGGCTGGCGTTTTCTTCGCTGGGTGAAGTTCGCGGATAGATGTCGTTGGAAGTCTCAAACGTCATCTGGTCGGCATCCACTTCGATGTGAACGGCAGGGGCATCCAGCGGCAGCACGTCTTCAAAGATGTTGGGGTCGCCCGCGATGTCCGAGGTGAACATGACGCGCTCATCATTGCACAGCCACGTCGGCGCGTAGTCAGGAATGTCGTTGGCGGTCAGTTGGCGGGTGATGCCCGTCGCCACTTCAAAGACGTAGATGTCCAGATCACCATCGCGGTCACTCTGGTAGGCGATGAAGCGTCCGCTGGGCGACCATGCAGCATTAGTGGCGTTTTCTTCCGGCGAGGTGATGAGGCGCGCGCCGCTGCCATCGGCATTCATGATGGCGAGGCTGCTGGCGGCGTCACTGCTGCCGTAGGTGCGGTAAGCGATGTGCGTCCCGTCGCTGGAGTATTCAGGATCAACGTCGATGGTTGCGCCGCTGCTCAGCCGCTTGATGTTACGGGTGGCCATGTCCAGTTCGTAAATCTGCCAGACACCGCCGTCACGGTCACTCTGGAACACCAGTTTCGAGCCATCGGGTGACCAGTAGGCGTTGATGTCGTCGGCGGCATTGCTGGTCAGTTGATATTCCTGTCCTGTGCTCATGTCAATCATGTACAGGTCCCAGTTGCCGTTGCGGGTTGTCTCGTAGACCACGAAATTGTTGGGACCCCAGACCGGGTCGGTATCAACCGAGTGTTCGTTGTAGGTCACGCGCTGGATGCTGCTGGCATCGCCGGAGGTGGAAGCAACGTAGATTTCCCAATTCTCCGGCTGGCCGGGCTGCGTGGCGCGGTTGCTGGTGAACACCAGATATTCGTAGTTCGGTGACAGGCTCGGTGCCATGTCGTTGATGCCTGCACCTTCGCCCAGAGACAGGTTACGGCGGTAGGTTTCACGGTTTTGGGCGTCAGCGCCATCCAGACGGAAGATTTCCCAATCGCCCGTTTCATCGGTGTGATAGAGACGGAAGGGCGGGCAATTGTAGCCACAGGTGGGCACGCTGGCCCAATCCAGAGGCGTGACGCCGTCCATGCCGCCGCCCGTCGGGGTGGGTGTTTCCACGCTGCCAGCGCTAAGGCGGGCAACGTCTCCCTGAACGCGTGGGCAGTTCATTTGACCGCTGGCCGAAATGCCATAACGCGTGCTGGTGAAGGTCACGGTCTGCGAAGCATCGACGCCGCTGGGCAGTTGCAGGAAGGCGCTGCTGCCGGACGCGACCTGGAAAATCCCGCTGAAGAAAGCGAGGCTGTTCTGTGACAGTGTATAGTTCTGGCTGACGAGCATGTCACCGCCACTGTTGCTGACGGTGAAACCCTGTGGGTCGCCGCAGACGTAGGTCACGGTCAGCACGGGCTGACGGCAGCTACCGCTGACATTGAGCGCGCCTGCGAAGCCGCTGCTAGTCAACGTGTAGCTGGCATACGGGTCACGGCCAGGCAGAGTGATGGTGAATGATTGTCCGCTGGTCAGTTGGAAGCTGTTCTGCGCTGGCGTCACGTCCACACCGTTGGCGTTGTTGGCATCGGTGATGGTGAAGGTCTGCGCCGCGTACATGTCGCCGCCCGTGTTGTTGATGGTGAAGGCGGCCGTACGCCAGGCAGGAGCGCACGGCGTCTAGGACGGGCTGCGTGTTGCAGCTATGGGCGATATGTTGAAGTTACCCACCGCGCCGCTGCTGACGAAGGTATACGTTTCGTAGGGGCTGCTGCCCGCTGGCACCGCTACGGCCACCGGAGCCGCGCCGCGTGCCAACTGGAATGAACCGCTGGCGACGAGGTTGTTGGCGCTGTCACGCACTTCGTAGTTCTGCGGCGCGATCATCGGGCCATCGCTGTTGCTGATGGTGAAGACAGGCGAACCGTTGGAGCAGGTGGCATTGACCGCAATCGCGGGCGGGTATTCGCAGTTGGTGGACGCCGCCAGCGCCGAGTCGTTGGTGGACATCGAGACGGTACCCGACTGGTTGGTGGCGATGAAGTCACGGTATGAGCCAGCCGTCAGCGTGAACGATTCCATCAGGATGATGTTGTTGTTGCGGTCACGGATGACGATCTGGTCGGCTGTGCTCATGTCGCCGCCGCTGTTGGTGATGCGGAAGGTGGCGGTGCGCTGCGCCGAGCAGCTTGCGACTACGCTCAGGCTGGGAGCCGCGCCGCCGTTGAGATTGACGGTCACGGTACGCACGACCTGTCCGGTTTCACCCGTGCTGGTGTTGATGATGTTCATGTAGACGACATAGGTGCCCGACGAGGCGTAAGTGTGGCACACCTGATTCTGCGCGCCGCCTGTGCTGCCGTCACCGTACTGCCAGCCCGTGACTGAGGACGAGCCGGAGACGCTGGCGGTGAAGCAGTACTGCGCGCTGCCGTTGGGCGTGATGCTGAACGTGGCGCTGCTTTCGAGCAGGCTGTAGGTACGCAGCGTGTTGGTTGCCGTTTCGCTGACGGAGCCATCGCTGACGGTCAGGCGCACGGTGTAGGTTGTTGAAGGATTGGTGTAATCAACGCACAGGGGCGAGGGCGCGCCGCCGACGCCGTAGCTCAGCGTCTGGCCGTTGCCAAAGTCCCATGTCCACGACGTAATCGCGCTGCCGACGCTCTGGTCGGTGAAGCAGACGTGCATCGGAGCCACGCCGCCGTACTGCGATGGGGTGAAGGCCCGCGCAGATCTGGCTGGTGCTCAGGAGCGTGAATTCCACCTGCGAAGTCGTCGTGCCCAGCGGGCCGGAGCCATGACCACCGCGCGATAAGTGCCGGGGTTGGTGAAAAGCTGGTTTCACGTTCTGTCCGGTGCGCGTGCCGACCAGCGCGTTGGTGGCCGTGTTGTAGAAGTTCCAGGTGTAGTTGCTGGTGATGTTCGTGCCAACGGCGCTGAAGCTCATGTTGGCGGGAGCGAACACCTGCGACGAACGGTTGATGGCGATGCTCTGCAAGCCGTAGACGAGTGAAGTTTACGCTGTAGTTGGCGCTGCGCATGAAGCTGGCGTCACCCTGGTAATCATTGGTGCCGACAAGCTGCACGGTGTACGTGCCGGGCTGTGAGAAGCTCATGCAGGCGGGAAGCTGCGAGCCGGAGACGCTGGCGGCGTTGAAGTTGTTGTAGGCTGGCGTGCCGCTGATGTTCCACACATAGGTCATGCGGTTGAGTTCGCCGGGCAGGTGGCTGGTGGTCGAGTCGTTGGTGAAACAAATCTGCTGGCCCACCGCAACGGTGCTGGCATTGAGCGCGCCGCCGCCGAAGGCCTGGCTTGTAGTTGTAGTGCGCGGTGAGCGTGCCGACGACCACAGCGTGCGACAGGGAGCAGGTGTAATTGCTGTAGCCGGGCTGTCCGCTGTCAGTGTTGTTGACCGCACGCACATCGACGCGCATGTTGTAGTTGCCGACGGGGCCGAGCGCCGCACCGGAGAAGGCCGGGCCAGCGATGATGCCATCGCCTGCGCTGGAAGATGTGCCTAAGACACGCTCGGTACCATTGGGGCCGACGAGCACCCACGTATAGAACAGGTCGATGAGGTTACCGTTGTCGATGTCTACGCTGTAGGTGTAGTTGGCGGACGCGCTGGTCGGGGCAAAGTTGTTGCCCGTAGCCCGTTGGGAAGGCGTCGCACTGGAAGTTGACGCCCGTGCCTCTTACGTTGAGCGTCTGGTAGGCCGAGACGCAGTTGTCGTCGGGGTTGGTGACGCTGGTGGCGTAGCTCAGGCGGTACTGCGCGCCCGGTGTGAACAACGCATAGGTGAAGGTGGTTCCGGTGTTGGTGGTCACAGGCAGCCAGCCGCCCGCGCCGTCGCTGACTTCCAGCGTCCAGTTGACCGCGCCGAGGGTGCGCCCGTACTGGTTGGTGATGCTGGTGGTATAGGTATCGTTTTCGCCGTTCACAGGCGTCAGGTCGCCCAGCGGTGCGGCACACGTCAGGCGCGGCACCTGTACGTTGACGGTGCGGCTGCGCGTGCAGTTGGTGTTGGCTGTCGTGCCGTCCGGGTTGGTCACGGTGACGCTGACCGAGAAGGTATCAGGTGTGCCGGGAGCCGCCGACGAATCTGCTGCATCCCATTGTATCGTCGCCTGATTGCCCGATTGGCTCAGGAGCGAACCGCTGCCCATCGTCCAGACGTAGGTCACAGGGCGTCCGTTGATGCCCGTCGTGTTGGCGCTGTA
Source organism: Anaerolineae bacterium (assembly GCA_046328675.1). Classification (GTDB taxonomy): domain Bacteria; phylum Chloroflexota; class Anaerolineae; order Aggregatilineales; family Phototrophicaceae; genus JACAER01. The sequence continues at coordinate 97,715 of JAXLWC010000001.1, read as the reverse complement.
AGTGTAGCTGCGCGCCATGTTATCGGGCAGCGCGGGAATGGGCGTACCGCTGCCACCGCCGATGCCTGTACAGGTCAGGGGCGGCCAGTTGCTAACGGTGAAGGTGTAATCCTTGATACAGTCGGAAGTTGTGCCGTTGCCGTTGTCTACCGTGATCTCGTAGCTGATGGTCATGTTCAGCGGCGTGAGCGTGGTGTCGGTGATATTCGTCCAGTTGATGTTATTGCCAGTAGCGCCGACCTGTTCCACGCCGTTGATCCACCAGCGGTAGCCGGTGACGGTGCGCCCGCCGATGCCGCTGACGTTGGCGCTGAAGTTGTAGCTGCTGCCGTTGGGATAAACATTGGCGGGCAGGGTGGTGTTCATATTGCAGGTGAGCACGGGCCAGGGATTGATGGTCACGGTCTTCTGCTCGAAGCAGTTGGAGGTTGTGCCATCGCCGTTGTCCACGACGACATCGTAGCGGATGACTTCGTTGTAGGCGCTGGCTGGCGTTCCCGTCCAGCTTCGCGAGAAGGTGCTGGTGTTGCCGGGCTGCGCTGCGCCGTCCACGTACCAGACATAACCCACCACACTGCGCCCGCTGAGGCTGCTGACGTTGGCGGTGAAGGTGTAGGACTGATTATCAGGATACAGGGTGGCGGGCAGGTTGTCGCTCATCTGGCAGTTCAGCGGCAGCCATGTGCGCGAAACCGTCTTGGTTTCGGTGCAGTCCGCGCCGTCGCTGGCGGTGGCGTGCAGGGTCACGGCGAAGTCGCCCATGCCGATGGTTGTCCAATCGACGGTGATGTCCTGCGTGTTGAAGGTCATGGGCAAGCCCGCGCCCGTGCCTGTGATCGTCCATTCGTAGCTGGTGATGGTACGTCCCAGCAGATTGCTAACGGCGCTGGTGTAGGTCTGCGCGCCATCGGTGGGCAGAATGGTGAGATTGCCGGAGAAGTTACAGGTGATGCTGGCACGCCCGACGAAGATAATCTTTTCGACGTAGGCGGTGCCGCCGGGGCCGCTGACGGTGAGACGGATGGTGTTGTTACCCAGCACGCTCAGCGAGATGCCGCTGGGGTTGGGCACGGCGCTGTCTTCAATGCCGTCGCCGTTGAAGTCCCACGAGTAGCTGGTGATGGTGCCCGTGCTGCTGCTGCTGTCAAAGCTGACGGTATCGCCCCAGGTGATGGTGAAGCCGGGGTTTACCGTGAAGTTGGCCACAGGCGCGAAGAACACGCTGATGACGTTGGAGGCTGTTGAGGTGGCCGAAGCATCGGCGTTTTCAACCAGCAGCCGCACCGTGAATACGTTTTCGCTGCTGAAGACGTGGCAGACAACGGCGTTGTTGCTGATCATGTCAATCGTGCCGTTGTTGTCGAAGTCCCAGCGGCTGACAGCAATCGGGCCGGTGCTGGTGTTGGTGAAGCAGTACTGCGCGCCGCCCACGACGTTACCCATCGCCTGCGTGGTGAAGCTGGCAAAGACGGGTTCGGCAGGCGGATAGACGCCGACTTCGCGCGTGTAGGTGCCGCTGCCGCCGGGGCCAGAGTAGGTAAGTGTGATAAAGAAGCTCGGCGCGACACGGGGATTGGAGAGCGTGAAGGTGTGCGTATGTGGGCCTTGTCCGGTGACTACCGGGCTGCCATCGCCGAAGTTCCACGACCATGAGGTAATCGGCCCCATGCCCATGTCCACGCCCTGTACGGTGACCGTCAGCGGTGACGTGCCGTCGGAAGGAGTCATGGTGAACTGCGCCTGCGGGGGCGGGGCGTTGAAGGTCACCGACTGCGAGGCTGCTGCACTCACGCCTGCGCCATCAGTGACGGTGAGGTGGAACCAGAACACGCCGTAGCTGTTGAAGCTGTAGCTGATGTTTTCGCTGCTGCTGGTGTAAATGCCAGCGGCGCTGGGATTACTGCTGGTGCTGATTTTCCAGCTGTAGGTTAAACCGCCGCCTGTGCTCTGGTTGAGTGTGGCGATGTTGAAGGGCGGCAGTCCTGTGAGAATGGTCGAAGGGGTAAGCGTAAAGGCGGCAACGGGCGTGCTGCTTACCGAGATGCTGCCTGTGAGGGTGATGGGCGTGCCGAAACCCGCGCCTGGCGTGCAGGTGAGGGTGATGGTGAACGTGCCCGTTGTAGCATAGGTGTGATTGGCGCTGGCGCTGGTGGAGGTGCCACCGTCGCCGAAGTTCCAACTATAGGAAGCAATGTTGTTGGCGTTGACCGCGCTGAAGGCGTAGGTAAAGGGGTTGTTGTCGGCAAGGTCATCAATGTTCAGACGGCAGGACGTTTGCATGGCCTGGCGCGAGGGTTCTGAACTTGTCGCTTCAACCGTTGGCGCGGCTTCAATGGTCGGTTGTTCGGTGGCCTGCGCTGCGGGTTCTACGGGGGTGCTGATCAGTGTTTCGGTGGTCGCTGGTTCTGTGGCGACAGGCGTTTCCGTAACGGTTTCAGCAGGTGGCTCGGTAGTTGGCGTTTCATCACTTGCCCAAAGATGGGGGGTAAGGATTAAGAGCGTTAAACAAAGTGTTAAAATTGTGACCCAGTTTCTAGTGGTAAAACGACGACGATGGCTGTTCATAGCTATACAATAAACTCCAGTCCGGTTTGAAACATGATACAAACCTAGCGTAAATCGTAAATGCGTAAAAAATAGTTAAGAAGTGCTTGCTAGATAAATTATTCACAAATTCTTCGGACTGCTTCTGTGTTCAGCAACTGTCGTCGCTGGGGGTAAATTGAAGGACGATGAACGAGGAGGGTAGGGGATGTGGTTTGATAACGGCAGGTTCGCAGAAAACGATGACTTTCTTGAGAATGCATTAATGAAGATGTGAGGTTTGAGAGGGAGTGTTAAGACCCAATGAAACGCTCAGTTGGAGCTTACGTTTTGTGACGTTATACAAGTAATACCTCTACAAATTGTTAAAAAATCCTTATACCATCGCCAATATTTCTTTGTTAGAGTATGTGAACAACACCCACAGTATCATTCGTCTATAAGCACTTGTTCTTAGGAGACTCTATGCGTCGATTTTTGAAGATAGCACTCCCGCTGTTTTTGTTCCTCCTGCTGATGAGCGGTCTATCGATTACGTCCGCCTTCAGCACTACACTGGTGATCAACGAAATTGATTACGATCAACCTGGCACGGATGGCGCCGAATTCCTTGAAATCAAAAATGTTAGTGGTGGTGCGATTAATCTGTCGGGATATCAGCTTGTATTTATTAACGGTGGTGTAAATCCTCCTGCATCATATCGGAGTGTTGCTTTGCCCGCAGTCAGTTTGGCAGCGGGCGATTATTATGTAGTCTGTGCGAATCCCGCCACTGTGACGAACTGCGACCTGGATGCGTCGCCCGACACTGACTGGATTCAGAATGGTGCGCCAGACGCGGTGCAACTGCTGCTGAGCGGTTCACCTGTAGACATCGTCAGTTATGAGGGAATCACAAGCGGGTTTACTGAAGGCGCTGGCGGTGCTCCCACTGATACCGCCGCAGGCAGCGAAGGCATCTCACGCTGCCCCGATGGGACGGACAGTGACCAGAACAGCGCCGATTTTCTGCTGCGGGCTATCACTCCCGGCGTTATGAACAACTGCCCGATGGTGGTGAATGACGACCCCAATGCGCTGAAAATCAACGAAATCGACTATGACCAGCCGGGAAATGACACGGCAGAATTTATCGAAATCAAGAACGTCAGTGCCAGCGCCGCTAACCTTGATAACTTCAGCATCGCGCTGGTGAACGGCGTCGGGCCAGCGGTCTACGGGACGATTGACCTGCCAAATGTCAGCCTGGCGGCAGGGGATTACTACGTCATCTGCGTCGATGCGGCCAATGTGCCTAACTGTGATCTGGATGCCCCGGCGACTCAGGACATGATTCAGAACGGTGCCCCTGACGCCGTAGCGATTGTCTTAAACAGCGCGGTTGTTGAAACCGTCAGCTATGAAGGCAGCACAGGCGCACCCTACAGCGAGGGCGCAGGCTCCGCCGCCGAAGACAGCAATGATACGGGAGGTATCGGCATTGGACGCTGCCCGGACGGCGCAGATACCAATGACAACAACGCCGACTTCCTGCTGCGGAACATTACCCCCGGCGCAGCGAATGACTGCCCGCCTGAGTTCCCGGTGGTGGAAATCTGGCAGATTCAGGGCAGCGCACATCTGTCCCCGTACCTGGGACAAACGATTATCACGCAGGACAACATCGTTACCGCGCTGCGCACCAACGGTTTCTACATTCAGACGCCGGACGCGCGCGGGGATGCTGACGCTGCTACTTCCAACGGCGTTTTTGTGTTCACGCTCAGCGCGCCGACAGTCGTCGTTGGGGATCAGGTCGATGTGCGCGGCACCGTTGCGGAGTTCCGTCCCGGTGGACTCTCAGGAGGCGGTTTGACCGTCACCGAACTGACCAGCCCGCTTGTCACCAGGGATTCCAGCGGCAATGCCCTGCCGTCGAACACGATTATCGGCAGCGGCGGACGCGTACCGCCAACAGCCGTCATTAATGACGATGGCACAGGAAACATTGAAACCAGCGGCACGTTTGACATCGCCACCGATGGCATCGACTTCTACGAGAGCCTCGAGGGGATGCTGGTGCAGGTTAACAATGGTCTGGTGGTTGGGCCGACCAGCGACTTCAACGAAACGTGGGTGGTGGCTGACAACGGCGCAGGCGCAACGGGCATGACTCCACGCGGCGGCGTGCTGATTAGCCCCGGCGACTTCAACCCTGAACGTATCCAGCTTGACGATCTGGTGTATCCGGGCGCGCCCGCCTCGTGGCCGCTGCTGAGTGCTGGCGATACGCTGACCAGCCCCGCCGTTGGTGTCATGGATTACAGTTTTGGCAACTTCGAGATTCTGGTGACGCAGAGCTACACGGCAGCCTCTGGCGGACTGCCGCGCGAGGTGACTTCACTGGATGGCACGGGCAATCAACTGACTGTTGCTACGTTCAACGTGGAGAACCTGCCGGGCAACGCAGCGTCATCGGAGTACGATACGCGTGCGGCGCAAATTGTCAACCATCTGGGGTCGCCGGACATCCTCGTGCTGGAAGAAATTCAGGACAATAACGGCACGCTCAATGACTCGGTCACCGACGCGACGGTCACACTCAATAACCTGATCAACGCGATTGTGGCGGCGGGTGGGCCTGCCTATCAGTTCCAGCAGATTGACCCTGTGGATGATGCGGACGGCGGCGCACCGGGTGGCAACATCCGCGTGGGCTTCCTTTATAATCCAGCGCGCGTCACGTTTGTCGCGCGGCCCGGCGCTGGCTCCACCACCGCCAACAGCGCGGTGTGCGGTGTGAACGGCGCGGAACTGGCTTTCAGCCCCGGACGCATCGACCCGACGAATTCGGCCTTCAGTACCAGCCGCAAACCGCTGGCGGGCGAATTCCTGTTCAACGGCGAAACGGTTTTCATCATTGGCCTGCACTTCAACTCAAAGGGTGGCGATAACCCGCTGTTTGGTTTCACACAACCGCCTGTCCTCAGCAGCGAGGTGCAGCGTTTGCAGCAGGCACAAATCGTCAATGATTTTGTGGACGGCCTGCTTGCCTGCCAGGCTGACGCCAATATCATCGTGCTGGGCGATGTCAACGACTTCGACTTCTCGACAGTCGCCAGCACCCTGTCCGGCGGCGTGCTGAACGGGTTGATGTCTACACTGCCCGCTAACGAACGTTACAGCTACGTGTTTGAAGGCAACTCGCAGGTGCTGGACCAGATTCTGGTGAGCAACCATGTGTTGGACAACCTGCTGGGCTACGATGTGGTTCATGTCAACGCTGAGTTCACCGATCAGGTAAGCGACCATGATCCCAGCGTCATGCTGGCACGCTTCAACAGTGCGCCGCAGGTTGTGGACGATGAATACACGACTGATGAGGCTCTGGCCCTGAACGTTCCGGTGGCCGAAGGCGTGCTGGTCAACGACAGCGATGTCAATCCCGATACGCTCACGGCTGTTCTGGTGAGCACGACAGCCAATGGTACGCTGAACCTGAGCAGCGATGGCAGCTTCAGTTACACGCCAATGGGCAGCTTCAATGGCGTGGACACTTTCACCTATCAGGCGGACGATGGCACGACGCTGTCCAGCGTGGCTACCGTGACCATTCATGTCAACGATGTGAACCAGATGCCGGTTGTCGTCAATCCCGGCCCCCAATCCAATGCTGCGGCAAGCGCTGTCAGCCTGCAAATTGTGGCGAATGATCCTGACAATGATGTGCTGCTCTACAGCGCGACGGGCCTGCCTGAAGGATTGTCCATTGACGGCCTGACGGGTCTGATCAGCGGCACGCTGGATAACAACGCCGCCGCCAACAGCCCCTATTCAGTAACCGTGACCGTCGAAGATAACGGCGTTCCGACGCTGAGCGACAGCGCTGCCTTCATCTGGACGGTTACGACGCCGGCTGAACCTGCGGTTCTGACCTTTACGCTGGTCAACGCTGATACCGATACGGACATTGGCCCGCTGCATGACGGCGACATCATCGACCTGTCGCTGCTGCCCACCGCAAATCTGAGCGTCCGTGCTGACACATTGCCCGCGTCAGTAGGAAGTGTACGCTTTGGCCTGGATACCAGCAGCAATTACCGCACGGACAATAACGCACCCTATACCCTGGGCAACGGCAATGATAACAACTATCAGCCTGTTGAACTGAGCATCGGTACGCACACGCTGACTGCGACACCGTACACGCGCCGCAACGCCAACGGAGACGCAGGCACGCCGCTGACCATCACCTTTGAGGTGCGTCCGCAGCTTGTGTCCGGCTTCGTGCTGGTGAACGCCGACACCGATACGGACATTATGCCCATCAACGACGGGGCCACGCTCGATCTGGCAGCGCTGCCGCCGAACCTCAACATTCGCGCGATCACGGCCCCTGCCGATGTGGGCAGTGTACGCTTCGGCGTGGACGGCACCAATAACTTCCGCACCGATAACTCTGCGCCGTATGCGGTTGGGGGTGAGTCGAACGGTAACTTCCATCGGCTGGACTTCACGCTGGGAAATCACACGCTGGTCGCCACCGCCTACACGCGTTCAGGTGCGCAAGGTCTGGCCAGCCCGTCGCTGACCATTCATGTTAACGTCGTCAATAACCCCAACTATTCACCTGCCGAAGGGGCAACGGTCAGCAACCCGGCGACGCTGTCGTGGAACGCGATCATCGGGACGACGTGCTACGCGGTACAGGTGGACAACAATCGCGGCTTTAACAGCCCTGAAGTGAACGTGATCGTGGTGAACGATCATATGCTCACGCTCAGCGCGCTGCCTGCCCGCACCTACTACTGGCGCGTCGGCATTTCGGTGGACTGCTCGACACCGCCGACGACGTGGGGAGACCGTCACCAGTTTGTGATTGCGCCGTAGCGCGAAGCGGTTCAACGGGGAGCAGATGATGGTATCCCCGTCTGATTGAAAATCTCGTTTCGTGAATCGACTGGATAGCCGCAGGGTTGTCCAGTCGATTTTTGTCTCAGCAGACAAGAGATTTTTTCAATGAAGGTTAATCTTTCGGGATAATGACCTTAATCGCGCTCAGGAAAAATACTGGTGGCCCGCCCCGGAAACTTAAACGAAATTGATATACTAGGGACACGCTAGCGGCATTATAATACCAAAAGCAGTACCTCATTTTTTTGAGTAACAAATAAGTAGAGGACATATGCGTGGATTACGTCGTACTCTCCTTTTGCTATTTTTTGCACTAGCTGTTTTAGTACCCCTTTCTTTACTTCTTGCTCAGGAAGCGCTCAGCGAAACATACACAAGCCAGGATGGTACACTGACGTTCAGTTACCCTGCTGACTGGGTCATTCTTGAACAGGATGGTCAAGTCATCGGCGCAAACTCGGAGTCTGTCGCGGAAACGGCCCAAGCATCAGACTTTGAGCCTGCTGCTGACGAAGTTGCCTTTGTCTTCATTGTGGTACCTGCCGAAGAGGCTGGATCAGATGGAGTAGCAAATGATGCTTCGGCGGCGGAGTTCCTAAGCGGTGTCGCTGGGGAGCTTACCATAGAAGAAACGACTGTCGATGGTGTTGATGTGGCCTACGCTAGCTTTGACTCTCAGGGGGACGGGCCAACTTTCGTCGCGGGACGATCCCTGAGTAATGGTACCTTTCTAGCGCTTATTGCACTCACCCCCTATGAATCGATCACAACTTTTCAACCTACACTGTTGGCCATCCTGGCCAGCGCAAGCTACACGCCACCACCCGGCATCCAGGTCGATATTCCAGCCAGCGACCTGCCTGCTGCGACTACAGGCAGCGAGGGTGTTGTCTGGGACCTCAACTATGAGACCACAGCCTTCTTCTTTGAAGAGATGACGGTAGGGGCCGACGACATGGTGTACCTGACCGTCCCTGTAGACAACTATGTCGATATTCCTGAAGAACTTGATGGCGGCAGCGGTTTCTTTGGAATTCAGGCGCTCAATGCGGATGGTGTAGTTCAAGGCACATTCTACAATCAGGCCCTCGATCTTGAAGCAGGCTCAAACCTTGCGGCAGCGGGGGATGGCTCGTTCTGGTATGTAGACGTTGGTTTTGAGGGCAGCACCCTCGTTCACCTCGGTACCGATGGCAGCATCCTGGCGCACACCCGTTTTGTAGAGGGATATGTAGGAGAAGCGCGGATTTTCCTGGTTGTGGACGGCGACAACAATGTGTATGTCGATCTAGATCAGCAGATCAGCGTGTACAGCCCAACCTTAGAGCTTGTCCGTGTTTTTGATACAGCGGGCAAGTTGGTAGCGATTTCGCCTGACAACGTACTCTATTTTTACAACGAAGGCGCGCTGGTCACGACAGACCTTGAGGGCAACGCGCTTGATCTGCGCTTAACCCTGCCCGATACCATTACCTATGTCCCGGTGGTCGCCGCTGGTAATGACTTTGTCTACGTAGCGGCGAATTATGGTACAGGGCTGATTTATCAGTTTGACGCCACAGGTACCTTGACTGCTGGGTACTCGTTAGCCGATTTTGAGGAGTTTACCGGCGTGCAAAGTATGGCGCTGCTGTCAAACGGCGACCTGCTGCTCGCTGACGGTTCGCGGCTGCTGCGGCTGCAACCTTCTGTGTTCAGTGCTGCGGCCCTTGCCGCCGTCCCGACGGAAACGCCGCCTGACACGAATGCCACCACTGGCGAACCCACGCTGCGCGTAAGCCCGACGGTGGGCACCTATGCCTACAGCGAGCCGTCTGAGGATGCCGCGGACAGCACGATCATTTCGCTGGGAGAGTTTGCGATTACCGGCGTCAGTGCTGACGGTGAATGGTATCGCGTCGAATATGAGGGCGCGGACTGGTGGATTCATGACCATAGTGGTATCACAGTTGAAGGCGATCTCACTAGCGTTGAGGTGATCGAGGTCACGAGTACTGCCGAGGAGCCTGAGCCGGGCGGCGGCGAAATTGCCTATGGCGACACCGTAGATGGGACGTTGGCTGCTGGCGTTACGGATAGCTGGACGTTTGAGGGGCATGAGGGCGACCTTGTGAGCATCGAAGTCGAAAGCGATGACTTCGATACAGTGGTTGAACTGGTGGACTCGGACAACAACATCATCACGTCTGACGATAACAGCGGCAGCGGCAGCGACTCGCAGATAGAGGACTTTGAGCTGCCCGCCGATGGCAGCTACACCCTTCAGGTGTACAGTGCTGAGGAAGACGAAAGTGGAGCCTACGCCGTTTCTCTTGAGGCGCAGGAAGCCCGGGTTGCCGAAGGCGACAACGCGGATATTGATCTGGAATACGGTGATGAAGTCGAGGATCGACTGCGCAGCAACCGTACCGATGAATGGACATTCTTCGGCGAAACGGGCGATATTGTCACAATCGCGCTGCACAGTGAGGATTTCGATACGTATCTGATTCTGTATGACGCAGACGGAAACGAGATCGCCCGGAATGACGATTACAACGGGTTAAACTCGCAGATTAACGAAATCATGCTGCCAGATGATGGGATTTACACCATCGAGGCGCGGGGCTACAGCAGCAGCGCCAGCGGAGATTACACGCTTACGCTTGAGCTGGTGGACCAATTTACGGATGAAGATCGTGCTGCGCGCGCGCTGGAATATGGTCAAGAGTCTGAACTGCGCCTGCGCACAGGTTCTACCGATACGCTGACGTTTGAGGGCAGCGAAGGCGATGTCATTACGATTGAGGTGGAAAGCGACGATTTCTCGCCTTATATCGAATTGTATACCGCCAACGGTACGTATCTGACCTACGCAGATTTCTCTAACAATGATTTGTCGCGCATTACCCAATACGTACTGCCGGATGATGCGACCTACTCGGTTCGCGTCTACAGCTACAGCAGTTCCGGCGGTGATTACACAGCTTCCATCGAACTCGTCGATCAAGTCACAGCGGAGGATCTCGCCGCGCAAAACCTGGAATACGGCGAAACCGGGGAAGGGCATCTGCGCAACGGAGCCGCGACTCAGGATTGGACATTCGAGGGAAGTTCGGATGACATCGTCACCATTTCGGTGGAAAGTGATGACTTCAGTCCCTATATAGAGTTGTACGATGCCAACGGCTATTATGTCACCTACAACAACTACTCCGATAACGATGAAGCGCGCATCGTCGAATATCAGTTGGTTGGCAGCGGTACCTATACCATCCGCGTCTACAGCTACAGCACGCTGGGAGCCTACACCGTTTCTGTGGAACTGGTCGATCAGCTTACCGATGAGGAGCGTGCGGAACGCACGATGGAATATGGTGAAACGATAGAAGGCAGACTGGTGAGCGGCAGACGCGATCAATGGACTTTTGAAGGCAGCGAAGGTGATGTTGTCACCATTGCGTTGAACAGCGAGGACTTTGATACCTACCTGATGCTGCTTGACCCGCAAGGTGCGACTATTGTGTACAACGATGATTTCAACGGGCTGAACTCACAAATCAATGAGTTTGAACTGGACGCTGACGGGACGTATACCATCGTGGCACGCGGTTACAGCACGAGCGCCAGCGGGGATTATACGCTTTCACTGGACGCAGAAGGGGTGGAACGTGCTGATAATGAGGACGACCAGCAGCCCAATGCAGCGGATGGCACTGCGCTGGAGTATGGTGATAGTGTAGATGGCCAGCTTGACCAGAATCAGCAGTCCTGGACGTTTGAGGGCGAAGAAGGGGATGTAATCACCATCAGCCTGGAAAGCGATGACTTCAACACCTATGTCGAAATCTACACTGAAGATGGCGAACTGCTGGAGTCCGATAACAATGGCGGGGACGGTTCAAACTCCCTGATCAGCGAACTTGAACTTCCGCAGGATACCACCTATACCATCGTCGTCAGCAGCTTCCGCAATGAGGGTTCTGGCGCTTATACCTTGACTCTGGAACAGGACGGCTAACCCGCGCAATAGCCTGAAGTCACGGACAACGATAGATTCCTGAACGGACTCGACACAGCACCTGTCGAGTCCGTTTCGTGTCTCCAGAGGCAAAGGTGGACGCTCATCGCCTGAGGGTCTGTTCAGAAGGCGCCATCGAAAAACGCATCAAGTTCCAACACGCTTACCTCTGGCAGCCGCCCGCTGCTTTCGATGTGTACACGAATGCCGCTCAACTCGACAGGCTCCGGCAGGACAATGTCGAAAACCTGATAGGGGACTGCCGGGTCGGGTGAGGTGGAGATGACGGTTCCATCGGTCAGGGGCTGCCAGTCATCGCCCATTAAACCCTCTGCACGAATGGCTGTTCCGCCGACGCTGCCTTCGATGAGTCGAATGGTATGCACGCGGACGGTACGATCATAGACTACCGAGACGACTAACTCGCCGTCCGTGACCAGGCGCTGATAAGCCTGGGGAAGGCGTCGTGTGCGTTCCTGACCCGAAAAATTGTGCTCAAGGCCGTCGGCAATACCCCGCGTTCGCGATGCGGCAACCTCGCCGACTACGTTGACCTCAAGGGTGCCGCCTGCTTGCAGGATTTGATTGTTCACACTTTGCTGGTAAAGCTGGAACAGCGGATTGAGCGTCAGCGGCTGCGAAGATGCAGCAGCAGGTAGTGTCCACACGTCGCCGTCTACGATGCCGCCAGCCTGGAGAATGGTTTGCTCCACCAACGGCAGAATACGCTCCGCCATCAGGGTGAAGGTATCTTCTGCCGAGGAATCTTCGGGCAGGTAGTCCGGCATGGTCGGGCGTGTGCGGTGGCTTTGATAACGGTCAGAAAGGACAGCATCGGGAAAGGCTGCCGCCAATTGGTCGTAGCCGTAGAGCAACCCCAGCAGTCCGCCCATCGTCGCCGTGCCATTATCCGAATCCCACCCCGTAAGGGAACCGATTTGTACCGTGCGCCGGAAGTCGCCTTCGCCATAGAGCAGCGCGATCAGCCCGGAGGCGAAATTGACCGATGATTCCGTCCAGTCCTGATAGATGAAGCCATAGTCTGACGCGTGCTGATGATAGCGCTCGTAGACGGCATCGCGCGTGCGTTCCCAATCATTTACGTCAGGATTGGCGAGATAATCTGTGAGTACAAAATCAGCGATGTCGGCGGTTTTGGAGGTATCTGGAATATACTGCCGCGCCTGATTGACCAACCAGACGATTTGCTCACGGCGCGGTTGAGTCGAATCAACCTCGCTTGCCAGCGCATATAACAGGACATAGAACTGCGCTGCGTGCGCGGCATAACCGCCTGCTGTAGTCAGGATCGGCAGATTTGCCAGCCGCAGCGCCGCGTCCGGCATCCCCGGAGCGATGGCCCCGAACAGTTCTGTCGTGAGCTGCGCATCAATCTGCAAATAGTCCGGGTTGAGCGTTCCCATGCCGGTCACAGGCGGCAGTGCCCCTAGCTCCATCAGATCGCGCGCGCGGCGGTTAGAGACCCAAATCCAGTCGTTGATATGCTCCCGCCAGCCTGCCGCAATCTGTTCGCTGGACAATAACGCTGTGTGATGCTGATCCATCAGGTAGAGGTAAACATATTCGATGTCGGTATCGTCGTCAGAAAGCCAGGGGTCTTGCAGGACGAAATCAATCACATCGTCCATCTTCCAGTCGAGGTTCTGGTCAAGTCCCCAGTCATCGTCCGTGTAAAAGGGAGCATCCTGGCGCACGCCTTCTGTTGTCAGGCCCGTCCAGTTCGCAATCGCTTCGCCAAGCCACATCGCACGCAGGCGCTGAGCATAGTCGCACCGGCTAAGCTGTCTCTGCGTTAGCTCAGACGATGGACATGAAGTTTGTGCCGACGCCGTGTAATTAATGTGAAGCAACATCCAGAGGGCCAGTAGGAGCAGAACTGAAAGGTGGCGATGTGCAGGCATAGCTCATCCTCAAAAAATAAAATCATTTATACGTATAAATGATAGCGCTGATTTGGAGAAGCGCAACCAGAATCTCTGTGTAGATCGCAGGGATTAGGCTGCCGCCAACTACTTGACAGGTTGAGATACCTATAGTAATTTATACGTATAACTGATACGTATAAATCGAAAACATTATTTTTTGTTGAGAGCATAACAATGATGAAGAAGAAGCGGCCAACGCAGGCAGATGTGGCAAAACGCGCCGATGTCTCGCAAGCGATGGTCTCCTACGTCATCAATAACAATACAAGCGTTACCATTCCCGACGATACGCGCCAGCGTATTCTGAATGCGATGAACGATCTGGGCTATGTGCCAAACATTGCGGCCCAGCGGCTGCGTTCGAGCAAAACCTACACCATCGCGGGCGTTATCCCAGACATCACCAACCCCTTTTATCCCGCCTTCGAGCGCGGCATTCAGGATACGGCTGATCGCTTCGGCTACGACCTGATTATGTACAACACTGATGGGACGGCAGAGCGTGAGCGCAAATGGCTGACCTCGATGCTGCAAGGACGCGTCGATGGCATTGTTGGCGTCTTCTTTCATCTCCGTTCAATGGATTTGTTTGCTCTGCTTGACCAGGGGGTGGCCGTCGTGCGCCTGGAGGCGATGCCGAAACCTCCCGGCGAAATGCCGCTGGACAATATCTTTATTGACAATGTGGCGGCCAGCCGCATGGCGGTGGAGTATCTCATCAACAAGGGACATCAGCGGATTGCGATGTTAACCAGTTACGAAGGCCCGGCGCGCTTCCGTGAAATTGGCTACCGTGAGGCGTTGGAAGCGTATCAGATCGCTTTTGACAATACCTTGATTAGTTCCGGGATTTTCAGCGAGGATGGCGGCTACGAAGCGATGGTTGACCTGCTGCGGCAAGGCATTCGTCCATCTGCCGTGTTCGCCGCGAATGACCTGATGGCGATGGGGGCGATGGTCGCTATCCGGGAGGCGGGACTTACGATACCGCATGACATCGCCGTGATGGGATTCGATGACATCCCGACTGCCAAACTTGTGTATCCTGCGCTCACCACCATTGCACAATTTCAGCGTGACCTGGGTAAACGTGCGGCAGAGATGCTTTTTGAGCGTTTAGATGGCACTGTCCCGCGCACGGGAAGAAGCCAGCAGATGCCATATAAACTCATTGTCCGAGATTCAGTCTGAACAAGGAGGATGCGCAATCAGATTGACGACTATGAGCTTCGCGAACGTGACAAGATATATTTAGTACAATAGGAGCAAAAAATGAAAATGCGCAAACTTATTATGATCACGATCCTGTTAATGGCAGCCATTGGTATGGGCGGGTCTGCCGCTGCCTTAGCGCAGGATGTGACGGTCATCAACTGGTGGACAGAAGACTTTATTGATATTGACCAGATTAATGAAACCCTCGTTAACCCCTTCAATGCAGAACACCCTGGCATCCAACTGGTGATTACGCCGCAGGTGGACTTGAACAATACGCTGCGCACGGCACTGGCATCAGGCGAAGCGCCTGACATTCTGCAAACAGCAGGGGCATCGTTCATTGCCGAGTTCCTGCGTTCTGGTCTTATCTATAATCTGGCAGACGCGGCGGCTGAATTTGGTTGGCAGGAAAAGCTGCTGCCCTGGGCCTATGAATCGGGCATCATTGAAGGCGGCCTCTACAGCATTCCGCTGACCTACGAGAGCATGGTGCTGCTGTATAACACCACCGTCTTTGAACAGAACGGCTGGACACCTCCCACTAACCTGGCAGAGTTTGAAGCGATTGCTGAGGCGGCGGTTGCTGCTGGCATCAATCCGCTGTCCTACGGTAACGTGGGCTGGCAGCCGACGAATGAACACCTGGTTGGCATTTATCTGAATAACTACGCCGGACCCGAAAATGTATACCGCGCGCTCATCGGTGAGAAGTCGTGGACAGACCCGGAATTTGCGGGCGCTATTGAACTGCTCCGAACTCACATCGCGGATAACGGCTGGTTCTCTGGCAGTCTTGAGACGTACTTCTCGTATGGTTGGGAAGACTTCTGGGCCGAATTCTCAACGGGCGGCGCTGCGATGATGATGATCGGCACATGGGGCTTCCGTGGTGCTGAAGAATTCTTCGCCGAAAGCGAATATGACTGGGACTGGGCACCGCTGCCTGTATTCTCAGAACAAGCTGGCCCGTACAACTACGAACTGGCAACGGGCAGCACGCTGTCCGTCAATGCGGAAACAGCAGACCCCGATGCCGTTGTTACCCTGCTGGATTGGCTGATGAGTGATCGTTCGCGCATCCTGAACATTGCCTCTGGTTACGGCTACGGTGAGTTCATGCTTCCGCTGCACTTCACCGCAGAAGATTTCCCTGCCGATGCTGACCCGCGTATCGTCCGCTTCTTCTCTGATTTTGCGGCAGTCACGGGTGAAGGCCGCGTGGGGTATACCACATGGACGTTCTGGCCTGCGGACGCCAACGTACAGCTTTGGCAAGCTGTCGAAAACGTCTGGTTTGGAGAATTAAGCGTCGAAGACTACCTCGCTGAACAGCAGGCGTTGTGGGAGCAGGCGCGTGCTGAAAATCTGACACTGCCTATCCCTGCTCGCGACTAGAGCATTGACCATCTGCGGGGGGTAGCATGAGTTCCCGTGCCTCCCCCCATTCCTATAACTTAAACAACTTCCTGACGGACACAGTGTTAGGCAGGCTCCCATGAATTATTCAATGAGTGCTGCTGCAACTTCGACACAGCACAAATCAAAGTTCCGGTCTGCGCTGGGACGATGGGCATTTATTCTCCCGGTGCTCATACTTAATTTAATTGTGGTGGTGATCCCCTCCATCGTGGGCCTCGCGGTAGCGTTCACCGACTGGACGGGATACAACTCGCCAAGTTTCGTTGGATTGCAGAATTTCCAGCGGCTGTTCCAGGATGGAATCTTCTTTCTGGCCTTAAAAAATAACCTCGTTTGGACGGCCATGTTTTTGACCGCACCCATTGCCGTTGGGTTGATGGGTGCCTACATCCTTTCCACTGTCAAAAGAGGACAGATGCTTTTTCGAGTCCTCTACTTTATTCCATACGTGATTGCGAGTGTGGTCAGCTCACAACTGTGGCGACAGCTTCTGCATCCGCGTGTGGGGATTGGCGCGTGGCTGGCGACTCAGGGCATCACCTTTCTGGACTTTCCGATTTTCGGCACGCGGGAAACCGCCTTGTTCGGTGTGGCCTTTGTCGATGCATGGCATTTCTGGGGATTTCTGGTGGTCATTTATTTGTCCGCCATGTCTGCTGTCGATACGGAGCTTTATGAAGTGGCGCGGCTGGATGGCGCAACACGTTTTCAGCAGTTCCGTTTCGTCACCCTGCCGAGCATCCGTCCTACGCTCGTCTTCACGATCCTGATGATTATCATCTGGTCATCCACCACGTTTGATTACATTTACATCCTGACCAGTGGTGGCCCTGCCAACGCCTCTGAGGTGATGTCTACGTATCTGTATGACAATGCCTTCAATCGCTTTGACGCGGGCTACGCGGCAACCATCGGCATGATGATGAGTATCTGGGTGGCGCTGGCGGTGGCGGGCTTCGTTTATCTAAGACGGCGAGGATGGGATATTTAACATGCTGAGATCAAAACGTACCGCATCGGCCATACCCAGCTATACCGTGCTTATCCTGCTGGCGATATTTTCAGTAGGGCCACTGATTATTCTGCTGATGAACTCTGTGAAATCGACAGCCGAAATCGGCAGAAATCCGATAGGCTTTCCACAGACGATTCTTTTCGAGAACTTTAGCGAAGCGTGGCGCGAGGGCAACTACGCCACGACGACACGAAACAGCATCATCCTGACAACCTCCACGATTGTGGGCACGCTCACCCTTGCGGGTTTGGCGGCCTATGCGCTGGCACGCTTAAAGCTGAAAGGCGCAAACCTGATTGCGTTCTATTTCCTGGTTGGAACCAGTGTCCCGGCGCAGCTATTCATGATTCCGCTGTTCTTCGTCTGGCGCGAGTTAGGTCTGGTTAATTCGCACATCGGGCTGATCCTTATCTACTGCGGCATCTATTCACCCTTTGCGACCTATCTGCTGCGCTCGTACATGGTGGCCCTGCCGGAGGAATTTGTCGAGGCGGCCAAGATTGACGGCGCATCGAACTGGCACATCTTCCGGCACATCATCCTGCCGCTGTCGTGGCCCGGTTTCCTGACGGCGGGGCTGGTCGTCGGCCTGAATGTGTGGAATGAATTCCTGTTTGCGGTGACGTTTCTGCCGGGCACAGAGCAGCGCCCGATTGCCACAAGCCTGTTCGCCTTTCAGGCGCGTTTTGGTCGCGACTGGGGGCTGACCAGCGCTGGTTCGGTCATTATGGTGCTGCCCATTATCGTGTTGTTCCTGATTCTACAGCGTCGTTTCATCGAAGGGTTGACTCAGGGCGGTCTTAAAGCCTGACGGCAACCATGTCTTGTGAAAGGTAAATTATGTCACTTCCAGCAAATTATCTTGAACGGGTTTACGCAGGTGTACTAGGTAAAATCATCGGCGTTTATCTGGGGCGTCCTTTTGAAGGATGGTCGCATGAACTCATCATGGAGCATCTGGGCGAGATCAACTACTACGTCCATGAGAAGCTCAACACACCGCTGATTGTCACTGATGACGATATATCCGGCACCTTCACCTTTGTGCGGGCGCTGGCAGATTATGGCAATTCGCGCCAGCTTACCTCTGCTCAGATTGGTTATTCGTGGCTCAACTATATCATTGAGGAACAGACCATTTTGTGGTGGGGCGGCATGGGCAACTCCACCGAACACACGGCCTTTCTGCGCCTGAAGTCAGGTGTCGAAGCGCCCCGCAGTGGTTCGATTGCGCTGAATGGCAAAGTTGTTGCGGAACAGATTGGCGCGCAGATTTTCATCGACGGCTGGGGCATGGTCGCGCCGGGTGATCCTGAACTGGCAGCAGATTTTGCCCGCCGTGCTGGCAGCGTGAGTCACGATGGCGAAGCTATCTACGGCGCGCAGGTCATCGCTGCGATGGAAGCACAGGCGTTTGTCGAAAGCGACATCAACAAGCTGATTGATACCGGGATTTCATTTATTCCGCGAGACTCCGTGATCAACCGCATGATTGGCGACATCCGTGAATGGCACGCCAAAGAACCGGATTGGTACAAAGCGCGCAGGTCACTGGAAGAACTCTACGGATATGATAAATATGGCGGCAACTGTCACATGGTTCCCAATCATGGGCTGATTATCTTCTCGCTCCTGTATGGTGCAGATGATTTCCAGAAATCGCTGATGATTGTCAACACATCCGGCTGGGATACGGACTGCAATTCTGGCAACGTAGGCTGTCTGCTGGGTATCAAGAATGGGCTGGCGGCGATTGATGGCGGCCCTGATTGGCGCAGCCCGGTTGCAGATCGGATGTATCTGCCAACGGCGGATGGCGGACGGGCGATTACGGACGCCGTCACAGAAACCTATCATGTCGTCAATATGGGGCGTGCGCTGCAACAGATGCAGCCGCTGAAGCCCAAGAACGGCGCGCGTTTCCACTTTGAACTTCCCGGCTCGGTGCAGGGCTTCGTCAGCGAGGAATCCATCGCGGCGCGCGGCGTCGTGACCCTTGAAAACGTCAAGGGGTTCAGCGAATCCGGCAGCCGGGCGCTGGCGATTCGCTATCACGGTTTAGCCGCCGGACGCATCGGGCGGGTTGAAACGCCGACCTTTATCCCGTCGCGCGAGGTTGCCCGTTACTTCGAGAAACGCGGCTATCGCCTGCTGGCCTCGCCAACGCTCTATTCGGGGCAGACCATGCGGGCGCGCATTATCGCTGATGCTGCTAACCCGCAGCCGATACAGGTGAATCTGTACCTCAAGCACTACAATGCCAGTGATGAATTGTCCATGAGCCAAAGTGAGCCTGTCGTGCTGGCAGCAGGTGAGGCCGCCGTGATGACGTGGCAAATCCCCAACACACACTGCTATCCCATTGCGTTTGTGGGGGTGCAGGTGCAGGGCAGCAGCGGCCAGCCGGGCACTGTCTATCTTGATTACCTTTCGTGGGATGGCACGCCGCAAATCACGCTGAACCGGCCTGTTGAACGGGAACAAACACGCCTGACGCGCGGCACTGGCCCCATGCTGTGGAAACTGGCGTGGATTGATGGGCTGGACAGCCGCGAACGACTCGCTGACCTGGATTATTATCCTGAACCCTACCGCCTGATTCAGAACAAAGGACGCGGACTGCTGATCCAGGGCACACGCGACTGGACAGATTATCAGGTGACGGTGCGTATGACTCCTCACATGTGTCAGGCTGGCGGCCTGGCCGTGCGTGTACAGGGCCTGATGCGCTATTATGCGCTGCTCATTGACCGCGAGAAAACCCGCATCGTCCGCGCGTTCGAGGGGACGGATACCGTATTGGCGGAGAGTGCAAAGGGTTGGGAATTTGGACGTTCCTACAAACTGAATCTGCGCGTAGAAGGCAATCGTCTGACAGCGTCTATTGACGGCGTGGAAGTATTGACCGCACAAGACCCCGATAACCTCTTTACGGGGGGCGGCATTGCGCTGATTTCAGAGGTCGGGCGTATTGGCTGCGATCATGTTGATGTAGGTCCGGTATAAGGCTGAGAACGCCTTGAATTGGCGGTCACTTTAACACGAGCAGCAGCACTGTGCCCTCTATATGAATAAAGGATGTCGTGACCATGACATCACGACATCCGCATCCGGCTGAAGCATGGCGCGGCAAGCGCACGACCACGTCAGGCGCTTGCCCATCCAAAATGCCAGCTTCTTTTGCAAACTATGATTTGCATAAGTTATAAATGTAAACTTTCAACAGCACGGGTTGGCTGTACATTAGACTCAACTTCAGTGAATTGGAGTCATGTAACGATCATACCAGAGTTGAAACATCAGCAGCGTCCAAAGCTTCTTACGATTGTCGCGCTTTTTGGCGAAGTGTTCGTCAAGCAGTTGTTTCACGCCGCCGTACTGAAAAATCCCCTGCTGTTCAATGCGTGTCTGTGACAACATGTCCAGCAGCAGGGGGCGGAGTTCGCCTGCAAGCCAATAAGCGACAGGCATATTGAACCCCTTCTTTTTGCGATAGATGATTTCGCGTGGCAGCAGGGACTCGACGCTCTTTTTGAGGATGTACTTTCCTGTCAACCCGTTCAACTTCAGATCAAAGGGAATCGTCGCGACGAAATCCACGACATCGCGGTTTAAAAATGGCACACGCACCTCAAGCGAGGCTGCCATGCTGGCCCGATCCACCTTGAACAGAATGTCGCCTTCAAGGTACATTTTGAGGTCGTCATACATCACGCGGTTCAAATGACGCTGGGCGCGGGTGTCCGCAGCGTGTTCGTAAGCGCGCACGTAGGTATCACGCAGGACTGGCCGTACCCAATCCTGTAGCAGTGCTGATTTTTCCTCGTCAATGAAGGCCCCAAGCCAGCGATGATGACGGGCTTCCAGCGGTATCCCACGCCCACTCAAGAAGCGGCGCAAGCGGAAATCGAAGCTGATATTGTCGAACGACACGCCCATTCGATCGACGACATTCATCACGACGTGCTTGTGTAGTGTGTGTGGCATATAGCGCTCGTAATGACGCAGCATCTTGTGCGCCACCAGAGTCGGATAGCCTGCGAACAGTTCATCGCCGCCATCGCCCCCCAAAACGACTTTCACCTTTTCGCGCGCGAACCTGGAGAGTAAATAGGTGGGGATAAGTGAAGAATCGGCAAAGGGTTCATCGAGGAAGTCGGTGATGTTGGCCACCATGCCCATGGCCATTTTATCCGTGAGCTTCAATTCATGGTGACGTGTGCCCACATGCTCGGCGACCATCTTGGCATAACGGGACTCATCAAATGAATCTTCTTCAAAACCAATGGAGAAGCTGTCAACGCGGTCAGGGTATAGTTGTGCCATCAATGCAGCAACTGTACTCGAATCCACACCACCACTGAGCAGCACCCCAACGGGTACATCGCTGACAAGTTCCTGTTTCACACTCTGGCGCAGGACTTCAAGCAAATTGTAGTCACGCCAGCCTTTTTTACCCTGTGTCTCGCTGCGACTCAGATCAACATCCCAATAGCGCCGAAGCCGTACACCCTTTGCCTGACTGAAGCGCAGGGAGTGACCGCTTTCGAGGCGTGAGATACCCCGCAGAATCGTGCGGGGTGATGGGACATATTCGTAGGAAAGGTACTCATTCAGCGCGATGAGATCAATATCACGCTTAATCGCGGGATGCTGCATCAATACCTTGAGTTCAGAACCGAAAACTAACTGCCCTTCGACTTCGGCATAATATAACGGCTTGATCCCCATACGGTCACGCGCGAGAAACAATTCTTCGCGGTTTTGATCCCAGATAGCAAACGCGAAAATCCCGTTCAGATGTTGGACGCAATCGTCACCAAAGTCTTCGTAGAGGTGCAGAATAACCTCAGTGTCGGCATGGGTGCGGAAGACGTGACCACGCTTCAGCAGGTATTCACGCAGTTCGCGATAGTTATAGATTTCTCCGTTATAGACAATCCAGCAGGTGTGGTCTTCATTGGGGATAGGCTGCTGCCCCGTAGACAGGTCGATGATGGACAGGCGGCGCATCCCCATCCCTACAAAATCACGGCAGTAAAACCCATCTTCATCGGGACCTCGATGGGTGATTGAGGCCGTCATCCGATGTAAGAGGGCTTCGTCTACTGGTGCATGACTTTGTAAATTGGCTATTCCGCAGATTCCACACATAGGCTATTCAGCGGCATCCTTCTGCTTATTCAGGACACGGAAAATTGTGTAGGGCGCTTTGTTTTGGCTTTCATGGTACGTGCGCATCAGCAGTTCCATTGTTAAGCCTAAGAGGACACTTTGAATCCCCACTGCCCCCAGAATACCTGCCAGTGTCGGCAGTGGTGTGAGGATGAGCGATACACTGTAAAAGATGCGGAAAAACAGCGCGATCAAAATGGTGATTATGGAGAGAACGACCAGCAAAATGCCGAAGCCACCAAAGACGTACATGGGACGGGTGCTGTACGCATTCAGGAATTTGACGGTAATCAGATCCAGAATCACTTTGAACGTGCGCCATAAGCCATATTTGCTTTTCCCTGCGGTACGTGGGTGATGATTCACTACCATCTCGGTAATTCGCGCCCCCTGTGCATCCGCCAGCACAGGAATGAAACGATGCATCTCGCCATATAAACGCACGCCCCGAATGACTTCGGCGCGATAAGCCTTAAGTGTACAGCCGTAATCGTGCAGGTGAACGCCTGTTACCCAGCTAATCAATCCATTGGCGATTTGTGAGGGCAGGCGGCGGCTAGCCGTGTCCTGTCGATTTTTACGCCAGCCACTGACGAGATCATATCCTTCGTCCAGTTTTTCGAGCAGTCGTGGAATGTCGGTGGGGTCATTCTGAAGGTCGCCATCCATCAAAACGATGATCTCGCCGCCAGCGTGATCTATCCCCGCAGCAATGGCAGCAGTTTGTCCAAAATTACGGCGTAACAGAATAACCCGCGTATTTTCAGGGAATTGCGTAGCAATTTCAGTCAATAATTGGCGGCTCTGATCGCGGCTGCCATCATCGGCGTATATGATTTCAGAACGAAAAGGTTGTTCGTCCAAGACGGCGCGCAAACGACTGTCCAATGCCTGAACATTTCCCTCTTCATTATAAATTGGGATAACAACCGATAGATAACAACCTGACGTTTGCAACGTGAAATCCCTTTGATATGTGTAGGCAAGTTTAGTATACTCAATTAGAAAGTATTGCTCAATCATCAGATTCATTTGAGAATGATATGCACATTCTGGTCACAGGAGGTGCGGGATTCATCGGTAGTAATCTCGCTGCGCGTTTGGTTGCCCTTGGTAATAAGGTTGTTATCCTAGACAACTTTGACGAGTATTATGATCCAGATATCAAGCGCAATAATATTGCTACACTTCAAAATCATGCTGCCATTGTTGAAGGCGACATTCGGGACGAAAGGCTCGTCGAGCGCCTTTATAAGGAGTACAGGATTACCCACGTTGCTCATCTCGCTGGTATGAGTGGGGTGCGCTATTCTATTACCCACGGCAACCTGTACGCTGATGTAAATACCCGTGGCAGTGTGGTATTGCTGGATGCAGCCAGCAAACACAACATTGAAATGTTTGTGCTGGCGTCTACCTCCTCTGTTTATGGCGAGACTACACGCATCCCTTTTGTAGAGGATGATGCGGCGATGATGCCACTCGCTCCCTACCCAGCCAGCAAACGGGCGGCTGAATTGTTCGCTCGCAGTTATCATCACCTGTTTGGCCTGAACGTGACTGTGACTCGCTTTTTCAACGTCTATGGTCCGCGCGGACGAGTCGATATGATGCCGCTGCGCACGATAGAAGCGATTCTGCATCAACAAGCGATCCCTATTTATAACAACGGCACCCTGGAACGCGATTGGACATATATCGATGATTTGGTGAATGGCCTGCTCCTGGCACTGGAAAAACCGCTCGGCTACGAGATTTTTAATCTCGGGTATGGCAATCCAATTTCCCTAAATCGTTTTATTCATATCTATGAGCAGCTTATGAGTAAGCGGGCAATTGTCCAAAATGTCCCGGCTCCGCTTAGCGAACCGCCGATTACGTACTGTGACAATACTCGCGCTCGGCAACTGCTTGGTTTTGACCCATGCATACCGATTGAAGAAGGTCTGGCGCGCACATGGCAGTGGTATCAAGACACGCATGACATTTGACGCCATAGGTTGAGAAGGAGTCTCTTTGGACGAGCAAATGTATGCTCACATCCAGAAGGTTGAAAACCAGCACTGGTGGTATGTGGCACGCCGAAAGATTATCTTCGATTGGGTGCTGCGCTTGTTGGAAGATTATCCCGAACCCAAAATCCTTGATGTGGGCTGTGGGACGGGCTACAACCTTGAATATCTAAGCGAGCATGGTTATTCCAATGTCGTTGGCTTGGATTTTTCCCCCAGTGCGCTGGAGTTTTGTCATTCGCGCGGACTGCGAAATGTGGTGTGCGCCGATGGAACCTTCCCCCCCTTTTGTGCCAATTCTTTCGACATGATTACATCGCTGGATATGATCGAGCATGTGAAAGACGATTCCGCGTCCCTGAAAGCGCTGGCGCAAATGCTCAAGCCGAATGGCACGCTGGTGATATTTACGCCCGCCTTCCAATTCCTGTGGAGTTGGCAGGATGAAGTCAGCCATCATTATCGGCGCTACACCGCCCCTGACTTGCGCGCCAAAATCGAAGCTGCTGGCTTGAAAATTGAGAAGTTGACGTATGCCAATACCTTTCTCTTTCCGATGATCTGGGCAGGACGGAATGCCTTGAAAGTCACCGGACGCGAAGGCAAAGGGACGAGCGAAAATGATCTCCACCCCTCGTGGAGCAATGGCATCCTGCAATCAATTTTTTCGGCAGAACGTCCGCTTCTGCGACACATCGACATGCCATTTGGTGTCTCCCTGTTATGTGTAGCCCGCAAAGGATGAATTAGATGATTCAAACTGCGATCAAGCATTCCTTTTTAGAGATGCTGCGCTGCCCTGTTTCCGGTGAACCGCTGCATCAGGAAGAGGATTGGCTGGTCTCCCAGAGCGGTCAGCATCGTTATCGTCTGAATTCCGAAGGGATCCCCCTATTTGCCGAGCAGTTCATTTCCAAAGAAGGACGAGCGCAACAGGAACACTACGATAAGGTCGCTGCTGCTTACCTCGAAAACCTGACGTATCCCCATACCCAGGAATACATGGCTTATCTCGATCGTGTATTTCTTGATCAGGTTGGGAATACCCCTATCGGCAGTGTTGCGGAGGTCTGTTGTGGACGTGGTGAGGCCTTCTTGTTGATTGGGGATCGCGTGCAAACTGGTGTCGGCATCGATGTATCAGTGTCGATGTTGAGGGCAGCACGCAAAACCTTTGCTGATGAGAAGTTCTTCTTTGCACAGGGCGATGCGACGATGATGCCAATCGAGGACAATCAACTGGATGCTGTAGTGATGCTTGGCGGAATTCATCACGTTAATGACCGCGAGAAATTGTTCAACAGGATTTATCGCATTCTGTTTCCAGGCGGCAAATTCTACTGGCGCGAACCAGTCAGCGAACTCGCCGCTTCTTATGGCGCGGCATTCGTGCTGTTGTCTATCGACCTGTCATCTCACTTGATCAATACCGAACGCCCTTTAGTTTATGAGGAGACGGTTCCGCCACTCGAAAAAGCAGGCTTCCGTGTGCGTATCTGGCAGACCTACGGCTTTTTGGGTTTTTGCTTCTTTATGAACAGTGACGTACTGGTTTTTAACCGCCTTTTCCGTTATATCCGCCATTACATCCGTGCCATCACCCGTTTCTTTTACTCGTCTGGATGATTTCACAACCCGTCTGCCGGACTGCGTCGTGCCGGGTTACAGGTTGTCGGCGTTGCTGAAAAACAACAATAAGGGCTATTACTGCCAGCAGCGCGATTGAGCTTAATCCCTGAAAAATCTCTATCAAAACGCCAACAAGCATTGGTGATCGCAGCACTAGTTGCCATTTCGCGCGGCAGGTTTTACCATGCGCGCTTATCATGTTTATCTATGGGATGTTTGTAACGTGAGTTATGGATAAGAGTGGGAGACTTTTCAAAGAAGCGGCAAAGCTCTTGTCTACGAAGCGAAGAAGGTCTCCCAAGATGAATCTAACCGAATTATTCTGCCATGTCGATGATTTCTGAGTCGCTTTTGAACCCCAGTGGCAAGCCAATCAATTGGCCAGTGGGAGCAAACAGCGGCAGCGTAAAGCGCACAGTTGTGTGAAAGTGAGGTCATGACGATTCTGATTTACTTTCATCAGGCACGTTACCGTGACTTCAAGACCTACTACATGCACTATGTCCAGGTGTATTTGCGCAGTGAGTTTCCGCAGTTGGTGAGTTATGGACGGTTTGTGCAGTGGATTCCACGCGTACTGGTGGCGTTGTGTGTGCTTATTTGCAGCAGTGCTTGATTGGTTGTACAGCTATTGTTTGCGTACCATTTTGTTACTGGCGTCAACAATGGCATCTGCAAGATGTGCGTATAATATTCAGTAGCTTGATCATTATTCCTGCGCTGTATCTGGGTTTACGACACTTGCCTCTCACATGGGAATTGGTAGCTCAAGCACGACAGACCGAGCAAGTACGAAACACCTTCACTACTGAAAACATCACTCCAGCGTATACCCTTTCAAATCTAGATTGGCAAACTTCGTGGGACGGATCTCATTTTGAAGATCAATGGCACGTTGTGGTTGATTCGACACAAGGACTGGAATTCTCACTCCATGCCGATATACCTACAGCAGGCGCTCGAATTGTGATTGTCCATGTTGAAGTCGAATGGTTTTCAGGAATGGGCTACGCTGTTTTAGTTGACAGCAGCCAGCGAGAGCGTGATCAAGTTGCTGTCCAATCCACTAGCCCAAGGTCTTTTGATTTGATCGCCTATACGAGCGACCTGGATTTCATTACGCTTGCTTTTACAGCTATTGGCGTGCCTGGAAATGTTACGATACGTATAGACCATGTTAGCGTTTATACATTACCCTAACGTCAGATACTGTCGCAAATGGCAAGCGGGAATGCCTTGCAAGTCGAAGCTTTGATCACGTCGAATCATCTTCTGCGTTGCCACCCCTAGCAAATGATACTGCGCCGCCGCAGTCGAACTGATGTCACGGCCTGCGCCAGCGTCCGAATTAGCAGGTGCCCATATGCGCCTGGGACACAGCGATGAAAAGCAGTCCGCGCTGTGTTTGATCGCACACAAGTCGTCTGCCGCAATTTCGTGAACCATCCCCTTATCCGCTGTTGTTCACTTACCACAAAATCCGTGATCTGTTCACGGCGCAGTAATGCAAAGGCACTATATCCGCCCGCTTAAGCTGCAAGAGTTAGTCGTTCGGTGGGCTGGCTGACGCCTGCTGACCGCGAGCGTTTGTGCAGTTTTGTTAATATGGACATTAAACTTCGTGCCACAAAACTGCCGTGAACTTTAAAACACCGTTTATCATCCGTTGATGTTGCTTCGTTACCTTCCTCGCTGCCTCTAGTCAAGATAGGTTTTCGTGGAAGTTAATCACCATGCTTGAAGTCAAAGACCTGCGCGTTGTGTACCCGAATGGTAATGAAGCCATCAAATCCATTTCACTCAGAGCCAATCGCGGAGAGATCATTGCTGTGGTTGGGCGTTCCGGCGCGGGTAAATCAACGATACTGCGCTGTATCAACGGACTGCAACCCTCCACCAGCGGTCAGGTCATTCTGGATAACGAAGACATCACCGCCATGAGTCAGGCTCAACTGCGCCAGGCGCGGCGTCATATTGGCTTCATCTGGCAGGAATACAACCTGGTTGAACGCCTGCCCGCCATTACCAATGTGCTCACCGGGCGTCTTGGATACGACAGCGGGTTCGGCAGCCTGTTCGGTTACTTCAGCCGCCGCGAACGTGAGATCGCCCTGAACAGCCTTGAGCGCGTTCACATGCTCCATCGTGCCAGTTTCCGCGCAGATCGTTTGTCCGGCGGTGAGAAACAGCGCGTTTCCATTGCCCGCGCTATCGCCCAGGAACCGAAAATTATCCTTGCCGATGAGCCTGTTGCCAGCCTTGACCCTGAGCTTTCCGAGCAGGTCATGCACGACCTTGCCCGCGTCGCGCGTGAAGTTGGCGTGCTGACGCTGATCAATATTCACCATGTGGAACTGGCGAAAAAGTTCTGTGACCGCATCATTGGCATCGCTCAGGGGGTCGTGGTCTACGATGGCGTACCCGAAGGTCTAAGCAGCGAAGTTCTGCACCGTATCTATCGCTTCGACAAACCCCCTGTCCACGTTGAGGCCGCACCCGCAGACCTCGCCTGGCAGTCGGGTCTGGCAAACGAACTGGCCACAGGAATATAACCCCTATGACAATGCCCAATATGCCAACGACGGCGGCTCCGGTTTCGCCTGAAGTCGTGCGCCAAAAACTGCTGCGTCCCTTTCCCGAAATCACAGTGCGCGGCATTGTGATTTTACTCGGCATCCTGCTGGTGCTTGCGTGGAGCTGGAGCGCGGCACGCCCCAGCGAGATTAACCGCGTTCGTGATATTTTTGATGCACTCAACGCGATGGGTGACCTGGCATCGCGCATGTTTCCACCAGTGTTTGAACTGGCACGCGGCACACGCTTCACGGTTGACATCCTCGGAACTCCCATCGAACTGGGCTGGCCTGTCGTCGTGACCAGCGTGATTGAGACCATACAGATGGCGGTGATCGGCACGCTGGGCGCGGTGCTGATGTCCATCCCCATGAGTCTGCTGGCCGCCAAAAACACCTCACCCCATCCCGTTGTTTACCAATTTGCCCGACTGCTGCTCAATTTCCTGCGTTCCATCCCAGAACTGGTGTTTGCGCTGCTGTTTGTCGCGGCGGTAGGGCTTGGCCCCTTTACCGGCGTGCTTGCGCTGGCCTTTGGTTCGGTGGGATCGCTCAGCCGCGTTTATGCCGAAGCCATTGAACAGATTGACCCGCAGCAGGTTCTGGCGGTGCGCGCAACCGGGGCCAACGCCCTGCAAGTGTTCATTTACTCTGTTATTCCACAGGCGCTGCCCCTGCTGATTTCGTATTCCATTGTGTACTTCGAGAGCAATATCCGCCACGCCACCATTCTGGGTTATGTCGGGGCGGGTGGCGTTGGCTACAAGCTCTTTGAATACATGGGCACCAGCGCCTACACCAAACTGTTTGGTACCGCTTTAGTCCTGGTCATCGCGGTCACCATCATTGATCGTTTTAGTAGCTATCTGCGCCAGCGCTTTATCTAGCTGGCCAGTGGTGGTTATGTTTCGACATTCAAAAATGGAGAGAGCGTACATGAAGAAGCTGATCTTAGTATTGTGGGTTCTGGTTCTGACGACTGCGCTGAGCATTGCTGTGGTATCCGCACAGGATGCTACCGAAGATCGCACCGGTTGGCCCGAAACCTTTATCATCGGTGTGTATCCCGGCGATAATGTGGAAGAGGCAATCGCCGCGCAGGAACCTCTGCGTGCCTATCTGGAAGAACGCCTGGGCGTGCGCACGGTGATCATCACCGGAACCAGCTACAACGCCGTTGTCGAAGCCATGCGTGCCGGACGTGCTGACGCTTTTGAAGTCGGTCCGTTCTCTTATACCCTCGCTGCCGAAGTGGCCAACGCCGAAGCGATTGCTGTGGGCAACTACAGCACCACCGTTGACCTGGAAACCCTCCCCGGTTACTACAGCGTGATGTTCACCCGTAAGGGTTCGGGCATCACCAGCATTGCCGATATGGCTGGCAGAACCTTTGCCTTCACTGACCCGGCTTCCACCAGCGGCTACCTGGTTCCCGCCACCGACATCATGACCGCTATGGGTTTTGACGACAAAGAACAAATCGAGACCTTCTTCAGCGAAGTGACTTTCGCGGGCAATCACCCCGCCTCTGTGCTGGCAGTTGCCAACGGCACCACCGACGCTGGCGCGACCTTCGATGACAACCTCGTCGCTCAGGTGAACGAAGCGGGTATCAATGTCTGCGGTGTCCCGGCTGGTCTGGAAAACGGCGAAGAAATCTTCCACACAGCCATGACTCAGGAACAGATTATGGAAATCTATGATGCCTGCCCCGAAGGCGACATCGCCATCTTCCACCAGTCACCCCTCATTCCGCAGACGCCGTTCGCCGTGAACGCCAACCTGCCGCAGTCCTTCAAGGATGCGGTGCAGGCCGCGCTGCTGGACATCGCCAATGACCAGGCAACCGTTGACGCCATCGGACGCTTCTACATTGACCCGACGACCATCGATCCCACGCTGGAAAGCATCGACGCCCTGTATAACCCGCTGCGCGTGATTGCTACAGCGCTTGATCTCGACCTGACTGCTCGCTAACTAAAAGATCACAGACAGGGGCGCAGTTTGCTGTGCCCCTATCCCATTTGTTTTTTGAGGATACCCAGAGCGTGCAAAGCTTTACACAGGCGGACTACCTGACCATTTTAACGCATACCCCTGCTGAGACTGTCAAACAGTTCGCAGATGAAATTATCCCGCATCTTGGTGAAATCACCGTCATCCAGAATCGCACAGGACTGGTGATGCTGCCCTACACGGACAGCGCACAGGGTGTTCCTTTCCACCTCGGCGAGATACTGGTTGCCGAAGCCCATGTACGGCTGGGGAACGGCAGCGAAGGTTACGCAGCCTGTAACGGGCGCGACCTGCTGCAAGCCCTGGCCATCGCGCTGTTAGATGCGGCGATGCAGGCCCAGATTCAAGCCGACAGCATCACTACCTTTCTGAACACACAATACAGCGCACAGCAGGACGCCGACGCTCAACTGCTGCGGCAGGTGGAAGCCACCCGCGTCGAAATGGAGACCTTCTAATGTCGCATCCACCGTTTACGGCGGCTGAGGAGCGTACCCGCGCCGCCTTCCTTGCGCTGATGTGGGCGCTCAGTTATCCGGGGCGCGTCCAACAACTCCCTGAACATGCGCAGGCGTTCGCGCTGATTGCGGAAACGCTGCTTGACCTTGAAACCAGTTATTACAGCCACGATGAGTCGTTGAACCCCATGCTGAAGCAGACAGGGGCGGCACTGCTTCCTGTCACCGATGCGGCTTATCTGTTTTTCCCTGTGCTGGCGTCGTCTGATCTCCCCCTCATCCGTCAGGCGAACATGGGCACGATGTTATTCCCCGACGAAAGCGCCTCGTTGTTTATCGGCTGCACGCTGGGAGGCGGCGATACGTTTGTGCTGCAAGGCCCCGGCATCAAGGGGCAGCAAGCGATTCAGGTTAACGGCATCCCGCGTGCCTTCTGGGAAATGCGCGAAACGGCGTGTCGTTTCCCCTTAGGCTGGGATGTTTATCTGGTCGATGGGCAGCAGGTCATCGGTCTGCCGCGCAGCATTCGTGTCGATGTCATCTAGGGGACTAAGGGAGAGGCTGTATGTATGTAGCAGCGCGCGGCGGCGAAGACGCCATTCAGCACGCAGAACAATTCTATCAGGCGCTGATGGGCAAGCTGACGCCGGAAACTGTGCATTTAATTCAGCAGAATTTGCCCTATCTGCTTGACAAAATCATGGGCGAAGGTTCACTGTATGCTCCCGAACTCGCGGCGCTGGCGCTGGCGCAAACAGGCGGCGACCTCTACGAGGCGGTGCTGCTGCTGCGTGCATATCGTTCGACCCAGCCCCGCATCGCTTATGCCGAGGTTGTTGCGCCGGATCAGGTCTTAACCGTGCGGCGCATCTCTGCCGCCTTTAAGGACATTCCCGGCGGGCAGGTGCTGGGGCCGACACTGGATTACAGTCACCGTCTGCTGCGGCTGGACGTGCTGGATGGTGCCCGCGATGAGCAGGAGCCGACAGCCCCCGAAGCAGAAAATGTCTCGCCGCGCAGCTTTCCCGCTGTCGCCGATTGGCAGCGCACCCAAAGGCTGCTGCCCCCTACTCAGCCGCAGCAGATAGACCCGGTCAACATCCCGGATGTGACGACGGATGCGGTGATGTTTCCGGCTCCGCGCGCGCATCGTTTGCAAGCGTTAGCGCGTGCGGATACCGGCGGCGTGCTGGCGCTGGGATATGCCAGTATGCGGGGTTACGGTCTGATTCATCCGACGGTCAATGAACTGCGCCTTGGATATGCCGAAGTCAACATTAAACACCCGATTTCAGGAGCGGTGTTCAGCGCGGGACGCGTGCGGGTGAGCCAGGGCGAAGTCATCACCAGCGGCGGCGAAAATGGCAAAGCAGGTTATCAACTGGGCTTCGCAGCCACGCTGGGCTGGAACGAAGTGAAGCTGATCGCCGCCTCGACGCTCGATCTGGAAATGAACAACCGCGAACCGCATCCTGCGCACAGCGAGGAGTTTGTGATGTATCACACCGAACCCGTTGAAGCATCGGGTTTCTGCATCCATTTTAAGCTGCCGCATTATGTCACTTTTGCCAGCAGCCTCGACTCGGTGCGCAAGGTGATTGACACCTTTACGGCGGTGATCAGCCGAAAGCGCAGGATTTGGAAACCATACGGCAGGTGCAGCCATGACGCTGAAAGATTTGGCACAACCCCGTCAGGACTACAGTTATGGCTTTTTGGATGCGCACGCCAAACGTGAAATCCGGCGGCGCGTGCTGAAAGCTGTTGCCATTCCGGGTATCAGGTTCCCTACGCCAGCCGTGAACTGCCGATTGCGCGCGGCTGGGGCACGGGCAGGCTTCAGGTGACGCTGGTCTCGTCGGCCCCGACAGCGTGCTCAAGGTCATCGATCAGGGCGCGGATGACTCGGTGAACGCGGCCAACCTGCGCCGTTTTATCACGCGCATGAGTGGAGCAGACCACGACAGACGCGGTACAGGCTGGCATCCTGCAAAGCCGCCACCGCATCCCCGAAGAATCCTGGGCGAAGGTCAGGCGCTGGTGCTGCAAGTCCCCGACCCGGAACCGCTGCGCGGTGTTGTGGCGGACAGTTCCAAAGCGCTGCAAATGCACGCGGACGCCGACTATGGGCAGATGTGGCTGCTGCTGTACGAACAGTTGGTACGCTACCGCCAGTACATTCAGGGCGCAAGCTATCCCGCGCTGGTCAACGGGCGCTACATCATCAGCCCCAGCCCTATCCCGCGTTGGGACAATCCCAAACTGCATCAGGCGGCCCACCTGACGCTGCTGTCGGCGGGACGTGAAAAGCGCCTGTACGCTGTTCCACCTACACCAACGTTTTCCCGCTGGAGTTCAACGATGTGCCGTTCCAGATTGAAAACCAGCAGGAGTGGCAGTGCCGCACAACGGGAGCGCGCCACAAGTTTATGAACGAACTGCCGCAGGAAGACGGCACCTCACAGTACGAACTCTCGGACAGCGGCTATGCCGAAAAGCTGGTGAAGCGCGGCGCAGCAGACCACACCTATTATGATGACGATGGAAACTTCTATCATGCAGACTACCTCAAACCACCTGTCAAACCATCCCTTTGATGCCTAACGGCACTGGTCACGACTCCCCACTGGTGCGGGCGTCCGGCTGACGAAACATTATGGACGCATCGAAGCGGTGCGCGGCGTGGATGTCGAAGCCTATCCCGGCGAAGTGCTGGGCATTGTCGGCGAAAGCGGCTCAGGCAAGTCCACTGTGCTGCGCCTGCTCAATCTGGAGGAAGCGGCAGACAGCGGCACGTATACGCTTGATTTGCCCCAGCTTTCCGGCGTGGACTTATTCACGCTGGATCGTTTCGCGCGGCGCAGTGTGCAGATGATGAACATCGGCGTGGTTTACCAGAATCCCCACCTGGGGCTGCGGATGCGCTTTACCAGCAGCGGCAACGTCGCGGAACGCCTGCTGCTGACGGGTGAGCGTACCTTTGCCACGCTGCGTCAAGCCGCCCGCGAGTCGCTCTCCATCTCCGAGTTCCCGCTTGACCGCATGGACGATGCGCCGCGTGTGCTGTCCGGTGGAATGCAGCAGCGTGTGCAACTGGCGAAGGCGCTGGCGCTCAAGCCCGCCTTGCTGCTGCTGGATGAGCCGACTACCGGGCTGGATGTCTCGGTGCAGGCGCTTGTCCTCGACACGCTCAAACGGCTGCGGCGCGAACGGCGGATGACCATCGTCCTCGTATCGCATGACCTCGGCGTGATTCGCACGCTGGCGGATCGTGTGCTGGTGATGCGCCATGGGCGCGTGGTTGAACACGGGCTGACCGACCAGATTCTGGAAGACCCGCAAAATGCCTACACTCAACAGCTTGTTCACGCCAAATTATAGAGAACAGCCATGCCCCTACTTCAAGTCGATCATCTGAGTAAACGTTTTTACATCGATCATCTCCAGCGCGCGATTGATGTGTTCGCTGATCTTTCATTTACGCTGGAAGCCGGGCAGTTTATGCTGATCGGCGGCGTGAACGGCGTTGGCAAGTCTTCCCTGCTGCGCAGCCTGTACCGTACCTATGTGCCGACGGGCGGCAGTGCCTGGTTTGAATCGCTGCACGGGCGTATCGATTTGGTGCGTGCGGCAGACGTGGACATCTCGCTGCTGCGCCGCGAACTGGGCTTTGTCACGCAGTTTCTGCGGCCACGCCCGCGCGTCACGGCGCTGGAACTGGTCGCGGAGCCGCTGGTAGATACCGAGGTGGAATGGGAAGCCGCTGTCGAGCAGGCGCGCCAGATGCTGCGTTCCTTTGGCTTAAAGACGGAACTGTGGTCAGCCTATCCTACGACGTTCTCCGGCGGCGAACAGCAGAAGGTCAACCTGGCGCGCGCGCTCATCGCCCCACGCCGCCTGCTGCTGCTGGACGAACCCACCGCTTCGTTGGACGCCTCTACACGCCAATCGCTGAAAGCGCGTCTCACCGAACTCAAAGCGCTGGGCGTCGCTATGATCGGTGTTTTCCATCATCCTGAGGATATTCAGGAACTCATCGACCTTGACATTCACTTATCCCCAAGCCATGAGGAGCTTCAACATGTGGCTGACTGACTTAAAAATTGTGACGCCGGAAGGAGTCATCGAACGCGGCGCCGTCAATATCGAGGAGGGTATCATCGCGGAAATCGTGGAGGGCGGCGCAAGACGCGGGCTGAGTGCTGGCGGCTTGACGCTGCTGCCCGGCGCGATTGACCTGCACGGCGATATGCTGGAACGCGACATCGAACCGCGCCCCAACGCCTTTTTCCCGGTAGAAGTGGCGCTGTACGAACTGGACAAGCGGCTGGCGGGGACAGGCATTACCACCGCTTTTGCTGCTGTCGCCTTTGCCTGGCATCAGAAGGACATCCGCACGCAGGCCAAAGCAACCGAAATCATCCGCACCATCAAACGCCTGCGCGATCACCTGATGGTAGACTTTCGCGTTCACGCACGCTTTGAGATCAACAACCCCGACACCTCTATCATTCTGGAAGACCTGCTGCATGATAAAGCCGTTGATCTGGTGTCGCTGATGGATCATACGCCGGGACAGGGACAATACGCCGATGCCAGCCGTTATATCGAGTTCATGGTCAAATGGCTGGATATTCCCCGTGAGATGCTGGAAAACGGCGCGAAGGAACGCATGAAAGCGCGTATTCAGGAGACGGCTGTTGCCCCGCGTGACTGGCATCTGGCGGCGGACATCTGCCGTGTCGCGCGCGAATATGGCATCCCGATTGCCTCGCACGACGATGATACCCCTGACAAAATCGATCATATGCGGCAGATAGGCGTAACCATCAGCGAATTCCCTGTGCGCATGGAAGCCCTGCATTATGCCCGCGAGCATAATCTGCACATCATCATGGGAGCGCCCAACGCCTATCGTGGCGAATCCAACAGCGGCAACCTCAGCGCGTTAACGGCCATCAAGGAAGGCCTGGTCGATATTCTGGCCACCGACTATTACCCCGCGTCGATGCTGCAAGCCGCCTACAAGATCGCTGAGTTGGGCATCATGCCCCTGTATGAAAGTATCAAGCTCGTGTCACAGAATCCGGCGACGGCTGTTGGCCTGCATGATCGCGGACGCATCGAAGTCGGCCTGAACGCTGATCTTGTGCTGGTGGAAGAAGCCCCGGACTATCCGCGCATTCGTGCTGTGCTGCGGCAGGGGCATCCCATATACTGGGACGCCCATATGGCACGACTTTCACAGTTTACAGCACAGGTGGCGGAATGACACTTCACTACTTCGACAGTTATTTTGGGGAAAACCACACGGTCACGATGGCCACACAGCCCTTAGGCGAAAAACCGGTTTTCCATGCGGGCGTGTTTATCAAGGACAGCTACATCGGGTCATGGACGGAAATCGGCCCCATTGTTCGCTGGTGGAATTTCGACGCTGGATGATTACAGCTACATCGTGGGTGACAACCAGATTATCTACAGCAAAATCGGCAAGTTCAGCAACATCGCCTCACATGTGCGTATCAATCCCGGCAATCACCTGATGGAACGCGTGACGCTGCATCACATCACCTACCGCCGCAAAATGTACGGGCTGGGCGAAGATGACGCCGAGTTCTTCGAGTGGCGGCGTTCACATTCCTGTGAAGTCGGGCATGATACGTGGCTGGGGCACAACGTCATCGTCATGCCGGGCGTGAAGATTGGAACGGGCGCGGTGATTGGTTCTGCCGCCGTCGTGACCAAGGATGTCGCGCCGTACATGATCGCTGCCGGGGTTCCCGCGAAGCCCATTCGCCAGCGCTTTTCTGACAACGTGGTCGAAAAGCTGCTCAAAATCGCGTGGTGGGACTGGGATCGCCCGACGCTGGAGGCGCGCTTCGACGATTTGTACAACGTCGAAGCTTTTGTGGAGAAATACGGCTGATGCGCAGACCCTACACTGGTTCTCTACAGGCGGTGATCTTTGATTGGGCAGGCACCACCGTCGATTACGGCTGTTTCGCACCTGTGGCGGTGTTCATAGAAGTTTTCGCGCAGATGGGGTAAATATCAGCGTGGCTCAGGCACGCGCACCGATGGGACTGGAAAACGCGACCATATTCGCGCGATCAGCGACATGGCGGAGGTTGCGGCAGCATGGGTCGAAGTCCATCAGCAGCCCTCCGACGAGATTGCCATCGACCAGATGTATCGCAAATCCGTCCATGTGCAGCAGGCCGTTGTCACAGACTACGCAGCACTGGTGCCGGGCACGCTATCGACTATCGACGACTGCCGCAAGCGTGGGTTAAAGATCGGCTCCTCGACAGGTTACAGCCAGGCGATTATGGATGTCCTGCTGCCCGCAGCGGCGGCGCAAGGCTACAGCCGGACTCGGTGATCTGCCCCTCGCACGTCCCCGCCGGACGCCCCGCGCCGTTTATGATGTATCAGAACGCAATGCGGCTCAACGTTTACCCGATGGCGGCTGTAGTGAAGGTCGGCGACACCATGCCTGACATCGAAGAAGGCTTAAGCGCGGGGCCTGGACAGTTGCCGTCAGCCAATCGGGCAATGAACTGGGCCTGACAGCAGCCCAGGCCGCCAGCTTACCCGCCGCAGAACTGGCAAGCCGCCTGCTGTCGATTGAACGGCGTCTGCGCGCGGCGGGCGCACACTACGTCATCCTGACGATTGCGCACCTGCCGCCTGTGCTGGACGCGATTGAAAGCCGCCTGCGCAGCGGTGAGCGTCCGTAGGAGGATGCCGTGAGCAAACCCAGGTATGGATGTGATTGTGGTCGGCGCAGGCATTGTCGGGCTGGCACATGCGTATGCGGCGGCGCGGCGCGGCTTCAAGGTGGCGCTGTTTGAACGGACTGAGCGTGCGGTAGGCGCGTCCATTCGTAATTTCGGGCAAATCTGGCCTGTGGGCAAATACGGTAAACTGTTTCAGCGTGCTTTAAAGAGTCGTGAAATCTGGCTGGAAATCTGCCGCAGCGCAGGCTTGTGGTGTCGTGAGAATGGTTCGCTGCATCTGGCGTATGCTGCCGATGAGATGGCGGTGCTGGAAGAATTGTTCCGATGTTTTCCCGAAGCGCGCGACTACTGCCAACTGCTGACGCCTGATGAAGTGGCTGGCAAAAGTCAGGCTGTGAACTTTGACGGGCTGCAAGGCGCGCTGTGGAGCAGCACCGAGTTGAACGTCGATCCCCGGCAGGCGATTCGCGAAATCCCGACCTGGCTGGCAGACACCTACGGCGTCGAACTGCACTTTGGTACGCTGGTCAACGCGATTTCCTTCCCTGATGTTATAACCAGCGCTGGCACCTGGCAGGCAGAACGGGTCTTTGTGTGCAGCGGCGCAGACTTCGAGACGCTGTATCCGCAGGAATTCGCCGCCAGCGGCATCCTGCGCTGTAAATTGCAGATGATGCGCACTGTGCCACAACCTGACGGCTGGCAGCTTGGGCCGCATCTGTGCGGCGGGCTGACGCTGGCACGCTACGATTCGTTTGCCGACTGCCCTTCTCTGCCAGCGTTACGCCAGCGTTACGAACGTGAACTGCCCTTTTACATGGAGCAGGACATCCATGTGCTGCTGGCACAGACAGCGCGCGGTGAACTGACCATCGGCGATCATCATGAATACGGAATGGTGTTCGACCCCTTTGACCGCGAGGACATCAATCAGGCGATCCTCGATTATCTGCGGCGTTTTGCACAGGCACCGACCTTTGAGATTGGCGAACGCTGGCATGGAATTTATCCGCTGATTAAGGGAAAGACGGAACTGGTACTGACCCCGCAGCCCGGCGTAACGATTGTGAATGCGCTGAGTGGGGCGGGGATGACGCTGTCCTTTGGGCTGGCGGATGAACTGCTGGCGTAGCGACAGGATGTACGCAGAGGACGACGGCTTCACAGGTTCGACTGAGCCTCAATCTGATGCAGCGTTTACGCTGGCTACAGAGACAGCCGCGTGGCCGTTTCGGACGATACTCGTCATAACAGCGCTGTGTTTACCGTTTCAAGTGGAGATAATAGCAGCACGCATCGTTCAGCGCAGCAGGTCTGTCATGAGTTCGACTCGTACTGTCGTCCCACGATTTGGAATACTTTCAATCGTCAGCGTGCCCTTACTTTGTTCAACTAACCAGCGCACGATTGTCAGGCCGAGTCCCAACCCGCGATGTTCCTGTGCTTCGCGATCAAACTGTTGAAAGGCTCCGATTTGGCTGAGGTTCTGCGTGCTTATGCCGCGTCCGAGGTCTGTGATCTTTAGAATAAAGACTTCACCCTCAGCCTGACCTATGATCAGGACGGTTTGCGACAGCTTTGAAAACTTGAAGGCATTATCAACGATTTCATAGACAATGATGCGCAGCCTGTCCAGATTGATTCTGATAGGTTTTGGTTTCATGACCATATGCAGGTCTTCGATTCTGTGGTACTGAGATGCCACATACCTGCAAACGTCTTCGATGGTGCTTCCGACCTGCTGCGCCGTTAACAGCGGTTCATTTTCAGGTGTAATCTGCTTGCCGTGATAATCAGTCATTTGAATGTACAGCAGGAAATTCTTGATGAAACGATCCAGACGTTGAGCGCTCAACGTCAGCATCGTGCCAAGTTCGGCGAGTTCTTTGGCTTGCAAGGTCTTGGCCTGTTCACTCAGTATTTCACCGATGCTGAGGATACTAATCAGCGGGATGCCGAGTTCATGGGGCAAGCTATACAAGAGCGCCCGCCCTGCCCCAGTGCCTTGGGTATCCATCAAATCGTGCAGGGTCGCTTCTTGTTCCAGATGGTGATGGACAGCTTGCAGGATAGCTTCACGGGTGAAGGGTTTCGTGATGTAGTCTTCCATGCCGGGTGCCATGGCGAAATGCAAGTCAGGTCGCTCTTCTTTAGCCGTCACAAAAATCATCGGCACTAACATCAGCGACGGATGGCGACGCAGTTCCAGCAGAACGTGATAGCCATCGCCACGCGGCATGACAATATCGCAGATGACCAAGTCAGGGAGGTGTTCAAGACCAAGCGCGATGCCATCGTGGCCGTTGGAGGCACTAATGACCTCAAAGTTTTCAAACTGAAGCCACTCAACCACCTCCTGACGAATATAGGAATCATCTTCAATTACGAGGATCTTCTTCATCGTGAGCTACTCCCTGGCTTTGAGTTGGGAATGTGATAAAAAAGGTTGTCCCTTGTCCAACTTCACTTTCAACAGTAATGGTACCGCCTTGAACTTCAACAGCCTCCTTGGTGATGACCAGCCCTAATCCTGTGCCGGCAATGGCCCCCACGTTCCCTGCCCGATGAAAGGGTTCAAAAAGATGTTTGAAATCGGCTTCAGGAATGCCAATCCCTATATCGCGGACGGTGATTGTCACCTGCGTATCGGTGTAGTGGAGGTCTATGAAGACTGTATCGGCATCCGGGGAATATTTGATAGCATTGGAAATCAGATTGGTCAGAATCTGTTGGATCAATTTGCTGTCGAGCGTTATCCAGCGTGCCGGATCGTTACACGTATAGACCAACTCATGCTTCAGGTCTGGCCGAGCCTGAAATTCGTCCAGCAGGATGCGGCACTGTGCGTCAAGCTGGAGAGGGGCCATGTTCACGGTAATGCGCTTGGACTGCATACGTGTCAGTTGAAGGACATCGTTGGTCAGCATGGTTAAATGGTCGATGCGGTTGTTGATATTATCAAACTTCAGGTCGATTTGTTCATTGGTCATGCGGTGACGGTAGGCCTTGAGCGTCTCCACGGTAGCCAGAATGCCCGCCAGGGGTGTGCGGAATTCATGTGAAGCCATTGACACGAAGCGCGTTTTCAGCTCATTCAACTCTTTTTCCTTGTCGAAGGCCTTTAGCAGGGCATCCTGCGCCGCTTTGCGTTCGGTGATGTCTTCCAGTGTGCCTGCGCGCAACTGCATGACTCCATGCTCATCCCTGATGGGGAACGTTCTCAGCCTAACCCAGCGAAGCTGATGCGTGGACTGCAACAGGCGAAGCTCAACGTCAATGGAGTCCTCTTCAATGTATTCGCGCGTTCCCAGTTTCTGCATCAGCATCTGCACATCATCGGGGTGAAATAAGGACATCAGCACGTTTTCCCCGATATAGAAGCTGTCACGCGCGATGGGGGCCAGTGTTTCGATGCGCGGATTGACGTACAACAGGCGCGCGTCTTCTACGGTTTGAAGATAGAGCACCTGATCAAAGTTTTCAGCGACCTGATAGAAGCGCTGTTCGCTGGCACGCAGCGCGTCTTCCGCCCGCTTGCGGTCAGTGATATCCACCGCCATCGTAGAAATGATGCGCCGCCCATCCGCAATATGGCCCACTGGCGCAGCGACAAAATCCCAGATGTGTTTTTCGCCCGCTTTGGTATGAATCTCGAATTCGCCCGCTTTGACCACTTCAGCGGGTGCCATGATCTTCTTGATGAGCGCAGTAACATCTTCCTTGCCCCGGTCATAAGCGCGCTCCGCCCAATCCCTAATCGTGGGGATTTCAGCCTGTGTATAGCCTGTAATTTCGGTCCACATGTCACTGATATGCAGGACTTCACCATCTTCGGTGTGAATCATGATTGGAAATGGCGCGTGAAGCACAGCGTTGCGGAAGCGTTGTTCACTTTCCAGCAGCGCTTCTTCAGCGAGCTTGCGATCCGAGATGTCGCGGGTGATTCCGACCAGACCGATGATTTCGCCTTCGATGTTTTTCAGCGGGACTTTGTTTGTAATGACCCAATTTGAGCCGCCGACATATCCCAGGGAGGTCTGTTCGTGGTTGAGAAGCGGTACGCCGTTCAGCAGCAGTTTTTGTTCTTCGGCAAAGAATTCATCTGCCAGGTGCGGCGGGAAGAAGTCACGATCCGTTTTGCCCATCATCCCAGCCGGGCTGCTGAGGCCGCGTGCATCGGCATGGGCACGATTGGTCAAAATGAAGCGGTGCTGTTTATCCTTGGCGTAGATAAAATCGGGGACAGCGTCAATGAGGGTGTGACAGTTGCGTTCCTCGGCCAGCTCTCCGCACGTTTTGCGCCCGCGATATCGCGCAGGTTGCATATGACGCCAATATCGTTGGCTTCCGCGTTTCAGGATCGGTGCCAGCGCCATTTCGACGTAGTATAAACGCTGATCTCTGCCAATCCCCACTAACTTCAGCCGTGAGATTGCCGTATGACTCGTAGATAGCCTGCGAAAGGACTTCGGGGACGTTGCTGAATCAACGAGGTGAGCGAAATGCCACCAGCTTCGTCCTGCTGATACCCAAATAAGTGCTGAAAGCCGGATTGGTCTGTTGAATGCTGCCATCGGCATTGAGCAGAACGATACGACGCTGGTGCTGCCGGAGAATCGCTTCAACACGCTCTTTGGCATATGACAGGGTTGCGGCGGCGCTGTGCGACACGCATCTCCACCGACAACATTTCGGTTTACTTCGTCGGACAGGCGTTTCGCTAGTCTCGTCACGCAGCGGCATCGTTCGGCAAAGGCATCGAGGATACGCTGCACCGACAGAGAAAACGCAGCGGGATGCCTGTTTCAGCGGTCGAGGACCCGGGATAGTTCCCCGGATAGAGTTCAGCGGATGCACCAGTTCACAACGCACGCCGGATTTTTGTTGCATAGTGTCTGCGCTGCGAAGTCAGCGATGAGCCTGTGGTGCCCGTTCTTGCGGCATTCGGCTACTGTGTCGAGGCTGTCCAGAGTCAGCGACATGACCGCCTTCAAGCTGGTCAGCAGCCGTGAAGGTAAACGGATGCACCCGATTTTGAGCTTTATCGATCAGAACAGATTAGCAGGGTTGTGGAACAAACGCACGCGCCAGTTCGTTGCGGATTTTTCGCCTAAGATCGTACAGGCTTTCCGACTTAAACAGATGGGAAACGAGATAGTGCAGGGTTTCAAGCTCATACTGTAACTGCTTGATGCCCGGTAATATCACGCAGCGAAGCCGTGCCTGTACATTATCGGCCAGTTGAGTCACGCGCATTTCTGCGTGGCGCGGCCCCATCCTTTGCGCAGCACGTCAATTTCGGTGATGTCCCCGGCCACTACCGGAACTAAATCAATATCCTGCAATTCTTCCTGCGCGTTCAAAGCTCGGTGGCCGCATTGCTGGCAAAGCGCACCACGCCCAGATGATCGACCACCAGCATGGCATCAGATGCCGCATCAATGATCGTCTGAAACCACGTTTGGGAAGGTTCTGCCATGACCGGTTCCGTTCGTATGCTACGGGCGATAGTCCGTTCGAACCAGGCCTGACCAGTAAAACAGGACAGACTCACTGGCATTCCACCAGGCCAACGACTTAGTTACTCCCTGATCCTGAAACATAGCTCCCAGGCGATCATCGC
Source organism: Anaerolineae bacterium (assembly GCA_046328675.1). Lineage (GTDB taxonomy): Bacteria > Chloroflexota > Anaerolineae > Aggregatilineales > Phototrophicaceae > JACAER01. Next base: position 54,451 of record JAXLWC010000001.1, on the reverse strand, counting down.
CGCCTGAGCGAGCATGGACGATATGGCCTGACAGGATGCCGTTAATGTTGCGGAAGGGTTCGCCAATATGCATCCCGTGACTGTCGATCACAAATTCGCGGATCACTTGTCATGGCTTGAGCCGCGCATCTGAGCACGGTTAGCCTGCGCCGCATTTCGCCGAAGATTTCAACGTAGCGCAGAAAATGATGATCGAATCGGTAATCGACGAGATGTGGGCTTCGGTGATGGAGGTGCCACCCAACAGGCTGGGTGTGGTGGAGGTGAACAGTCCTTGCCGTCTCCGGTCTTTGATCACCGATGTCACGCCGAGCACAAATTCACGGTAGCTCTTGAAGGTTGAAATGCGTCTGTGGCTGACAGGCTGTCGATAGCAACTCCGTGGTGGCTGAAAGGCTTCAATCTCGGCCTTGATGCTGGATCAGGTGGGTTCTCCAGGCTGGCGACTTCGGATAGGCACAGATTACGCGCAGTTGACCATCTTCTACCATCTTTTTCATAATCGATGCCCCAGCCACCGGCATTGCGGAAGAGTTGGTCACGGCTTTCATAGAGAACAACAGGCAGCGTTCATTGCTTTTTGCTCCTGCCGCCACAGAATTCGCTTCGTCAGCGCTCCTGCCGGGTCTTCCTGCTGCGCCTGACACCAGAATAATCGAGTCGCGGAAGAAAAACCGCCGCAACGCCTAATATCCGGATCCATATCATCATTGCCTGATGAAATGCGCACATTGATGACTTTTGCTGGAGTTCGATGGCCGACAGCGGTACGATGATGATGCCTTCATCGGCCACGATGGTGAAGGAAAATTTCGCCTTTTTTGTGCGATGTGCCTCGGAACTTGAGGATTTCAATCGTTCGCTGCCGTTTTTCTTCTTCCAGAACGTTGCGCAGAATAATGACATTATCGGCGACAAATTCCTTCGACGCCATAGCGCGCAATCTCACCGTATTCTTCGGTACGTTCGGTGGTCATCACGGCAGTAATGCCGAGCTGTCGGTGTTGATGCCAAAATCCATGGAGTTCACGCCGGATGATGCGGGTATCGGCAAAGCGGGTGAAGATCGCGCTGATAAAGTCGAGGGCAATTCGCTGCGCGCCAATTTTTTGATCGCATTGATACGCGCCAGCAATGCCCTGAACGTAATCACCAACGATTATCGTATCGTCGCCGGGGCTAAACATCGACAAAGGCCCATTTTGACTGGGCTTCCCATTCGTGAATGGCCATCCCAGTTCGATAAGATTGCGTCGAACATCGGCAGGTGTCTCTTCAAAAGCGCAAAACGCCCGATTGGTTGGCCTCGCGGATGCCGGATGCCAAACTGTGCGGCCAGAACCGTTTTCCCCGCTGCCCGCTGAACCTGAGATCAATGTCATACGGCCCTCCGGTAGGCCGCCCTCGGCAATCGAATCGAAGCCCGGAACACCTGTTATCACTTTTTACATTGGTTTGGGGCGCTGTTAGGCATCATCCTCACCTCCTTCATCCGTGTACGGGTGCAAGTCGAGTCCAAGCAAGACCTTCTCTTTGTCCGACAAATCCCCAATGATACGGCGCAGCGGCTGCGGCAGTACTTTAATCAGGGTTGGTGTCGCCAGGATTTACCCTCTGCGAGCCAGGATGTTCCAAAATATCAATGATGGACAATTCATATTGTCCATTCAAATCCTCCTCACAAATTTTACGCAGCATCATAACCGCACTTTCGGTTCGTGGTGTTTTCCCCGTGATATAATTTCAGCACATATTTTCTAGCCATCGGTGCCCCTTCCTCATGACTTCTTCGACTGGTTAAAACCGATTCTGCGCGATCTGGACGTGACGAAATTGCGGTAGTAGGAGGCCAGATGGCCCATTAGCTCTAAAATGGTAAGCCGCCCTTCCTCAATGTAGGCGCGGGCCTTTTTCTGGACTCACGGACTTGCTTTTTGAGGCAACAGCGCCGTTGTGAATTTCCACCAGATCGCGCGGCGTCAGCCCTATCCCCTCCATTTGTTCAGCTGTTTCACGAAGCTGCATCGAAGTCCGCGATTCTCCACCATGAAAACAAGCTGTTGAGGAATTGCTCCAGACCGTAATTGCAGCGCTCTACAAACTGCCTGAAAATCTCCGGTTCGATCTTTGAGCGATCTCAGGCCCAACAACTGTGCGGTTAAGGCGGTACGGGGATATCAAGCAATTTGATCGGCGGCATGAATAACGTTCCGCACGCAAAGTTTGCAGTTCAGACTCGGCTTTGGCGTGCTCGGCAATTTCAGCTTCCAGCGAGCATTGCCTTCGCAGGACGGGGTATGCTGGTTGATTCGTTCTTCCAACTGTGAGTTCACTTCCTGCAGCGTTTTGGTTAAGCGGGCGTGTTCCAGACTGTAGCGGATATGGCGCGTTCCAAATCATAGTAGTTGAGCTTATTCTATCGAGATAGAACGAGCTCCTGTGTTTCATACTTTCCAGGTCAACTTCACGATTGCCAGCGCCTGTCAGGATGACAAAGGCATCTGGCAGCCCTGGCTTATGGCTTCAATCATCAGGTCAAGCCCAGCTGGGTTGGCCAATGGCGAACCAGGAGATACAAATCATGGCGGTTCTCCTGCAATTGTGCCAGCGCCGTTTCATACTTTGAGCACCAATCACGATGACCGTCCAATTGTCGATGGAACGCAGTAAATCCCGCATATTGACGAAGTCGTCTTCATCAAAGGCCGCTCATACAAGCAGATGCGGATTGTCTGGTCAGTTGAATTGGTCAGCATTTTATTGCTGTGAGGAGTCTGACGATCTCGAACCAGTAATGTTGAAGCGCGATAATCTTCGCGCGCCTGGAAAGTAACTGGCTTGGTGATATAGGAAATTGGCCCCAAGATTGTAGCTGGTGTAAATGTCTTCTTCCTCCTTTGAGGTCGTCATCACGATCACCGGCATCATGCGCAGCACAGGGTCAGACTTAATCTCGGCGAGTGCCTCATGGCCACTTTGCGGGGCATATTCAAGTCAGCGCAAAAATCAAACCGTGTCGCGGCGCGTCTTTGAAATCCCCTGTCGATGAAGATAAGACATCGTCTTCACCGTCATGTACAAAACGGATTGGGTTATTCAGACGGCCACCTTCCTTGAGAGCTTCCTGGTTAACATGCAATCTTCTTCATCATCGTCGGCCATCAGGATTAAGAATGGATCTTTTGCTGTCATGTCTAACCACCGTTCTGACTGTGTTTAGTTGGAAGTGTGACTACAAAAAGTGGCACCCTTGAGGAGAACCACCGCCACAATTCGTACCACGATGTCTTTCAATGATCTTACCACAGTAGCTAAACTCATGCCCGTTCCTTCATATACGCCGTGTCTCGTGCAAACGTTGAAACATCCCAAATATCTGCTCCGCATATTTCTGCTCAAAACTATCGCCATTGTCCGCAACGGTCACTTCGTAGTGCATAGCTGGCTGACTGGCAGCGGCAGGCGCAGGGACAAAGCGGCCCGCCACGCGGATGATCGGTACGCGCTCAGGTGCGCGGAATTTGATGGCGTTGCTGAGCAGGTTTTGAAAGAGCTGATGGATTTGAGATTTATCCGCCTCAATAGAAGTTAGCGGCTCAATTTCAATGTGCGCCTGCGCTTTCTCAATGGCTACTTCCAGATCGGCAACGACGGACGACAGGACGGCATTTAAGTCAACCGCCTCAAACTGATCCCCTTTGGTGGTCACTCTGGAATAAACGAGCAAATCTTCAATCAGTAGTTGCATTCGGCTCGCGGCATTAATCATACGCTTGAGATAATCCTGTGCTTGTTCATCCAGCGTATTCTGAGTGCGTGTGTGCAGCCTGTCGCCAAATGCCTGAATCTTACGCAGCGGCTCCTGCAAATCATGCGACGCGGTGTAGACAAAGGTTTGAAGTTCGCGGTTGCTTCGCGCCAGGGCCTCCGCCGACTGTTTCAGCTTTATTTCAGATAGTTTGATATTGGTTATATCCTGATTGACGACAATGGCACCGAGGATTTTTTGCTGCTCATCGCGCAGCGGAATCACTGAGTTGAGAATGTACTTGTGCGTCCCGTCAAAAACACTCAATCAATCTCCTCGTTGAGTGATGCCGCCTTTGAATGGCGCGGCTGCTCCCCACTCGTCAGGGTGAATCCAGCCACGCGTTGACCACCAGCCTTTGTAATCGCCATACTGGTCAATGCCGACATATTTGGCTCCTGACCAGATTTCACGCCCGCCTCGATTGCTGGTAAGCGGATAAACACCGTTTTCATCGGTTATCCAGATACCCACTGGCAGGATTTGCAGGCACATTGTGCAGAAGGGCCTCGCTCTTTCGGAGAGACCCGGCGCCTTCGCCGTGCAGCTGTATCGCGCAGTGATGGCGAAATCCAACAATCTCGCCGCTGTGTTCTGCGTGCAAGTACCGCCCCACGCGTTCAATCCAGACATATGCCCCTGCTTGCGGCGCAGTCGCACCCTATCGTGATGACCGGAGTTGGTTGTGCGCTCCCTCTGCCTTGTTCGGGAGCCGCTGGAGATCATCGGATGCATCAACGCATTCATTGTGATTCCTAGTACTTCGTTGGGGGTATAACCCAGCAACGATTACCGACGGCGAAACGTAGACTCCATTCAGCGGCCAAATTTCCTGGATGATGACATCAGAACTGTTTTCGGCCAGCAGACGGGTAAAGCGTCTCGCTCGCGTACAGTGCATCTTCAATCTGTTTTCGGCTGGTAATATCCTGGGTTACTGGAAAAGCCGACCAGTTTTCCCGCGTTGTCGTAGCGCGCCGTAAGCGTAATTGCAGCCCAGAACTCGGTTCCATCTTTTGCGAATTCGGCGGCCTTCACCCGAGTATTGTCCTCTTTAAGCGGCAAGTTCAAGAATACAAAAGCGTTGAGCATTCCCCACGACAAGATCTTTCAGGCGGGTAAAAAAGGCTGAAGTTCCTGCCGATGATTTCGTCCCCTGAGTAGCCTTTGATAAACTCTGCGCCCTGACTCCAGGTGATGATATTCCCCTTCACGTCCAGGCTGAATATGGCGTAGTCTCGGACATTGTTCACCAATAGACTGTAGCGCGCTTCACTCTCGATGGCCGCCTGTTGAGCCTTTTTCAGTTCGGTTATATCCAGCACCACTGAACGGCTGCTCAGATATTCCCCATGCTCGTCATACACTGCGGAACTGTTCACCAGAATAGGCATGATACTGCCATCTCTGCGGATGAGTTCAAATTCGAGGTCAGAGACAAATCCGCGTTCCTTGAAACCGGAGAAGTTCTGGCGAAATATCTCGATACTTCTGAGGGTATAAAAGTCTGTGATTTTGCGCTGGCCGATGACTTCTTCACGACTGTAACCTAACCAATCCAGTTCGGTGTCGTTGATCTGGATAATCACACCATTCTGATCAAGGGAGTGATAGCCACAGGGCGCTTTGTTATACAGGTCATAGTAAGTTGCTGCCCACTTCTGGAGGGCGGTATCAGCCTGCTTACGTTGAGTGATGTCCCGATTAACGGAGACAACGCCAAAAGGGACACCCTTATCATCTTTGAACAGATTGACGGAGGCGTGAATGTGCAGCGGTGTGCCATCCTTCCGATACTGGATGATCTCGCTCTGCCAGTAGCCGTGCGCCAGAAAGTTCTGTAAAGCCCGTTCACGGTCTGCGGGCGTTTCATAAGCGGTCTTCAAGACCTGTGAGGCAGACTTTCCAACAACCTCCGCTTCACTCCAGCCATAAATCGCTTCGGCAGCCCGGTTCCAGCTTTGGATGTGAAAGTCCATATCGGTGGCAATTACGGCATCGCTGACGCTGGCTTGCAGGCTGGCATAGTAACGCAGGGTACGCTCCGTCTCTTTGAGGATTATTCCCTGAATGACGCAGACCAGGCTGGTTACGGCCTCTGGCAGTACGTTGGATACAGAGACACTGATTTTGACATCGAACGCTGTGCCATTGGCGTGCCGCGCGCGGACTTGTTTGCTTTGTGTCTGGCGTGTGCTTACTACCTCGCTGATGAGGGTATCCAGGCTGGCGGCATCGTCCGTATGAACAAGAGCCGATAGTTTCTGGTCGATGTAATCGTCGTCTGACAGCCCAAACATTTCCATGAAGCTGCCGTTCGCCACCTGGATACGCTGCTCAGGATTGAGCAGCACAATGCCATCGCTGCTCAGGCCAAGAAGCGTATCAAAGTTGTGCTTGAGTTCTTCCAGCTCCGCAGCGCTGTCCCCGCGTTGGCCCCGTTCCACCCCAGCCCCGTCCAGAGTTTCGGAAGCGGAAAGGTGAGGTGTGTCATTGGCCAGTTGCGCTTCTAATTCTGTGATGCGGGCATTTGCCTGCGCAAGTTCTTTTTCGGCTGCGGCGAGGCGCTGTTGTAAATCCATCATCGGTTCAGTTTTCTTTCAGAATCACTCGGAAAGAGGTCGTAAAGGAATAACTTTCCGAATCAGGGCAAAGGTATACACCTGTGCTGGATAGTATGGCTTCACTGAGGATACGATAAACCTATTATCGCCTGAGTGCGGCCTGGCCCTCTGCAATCATTTAACGAACTATACCATTCATAGCGAATGAAGCAAAAAACTCTGACGAGTTGACCGTGCGAAAACGGGCGAACAGGCGTCAATGAGGATGGCTGTGGAAGGCGCGCGTGTGTCAGCCTTATTGGAAGGTAAACAAAAAAGCGGAGGCGTAATGAACTACGCCCCCGCTTTTGCCTAACACTGATAAATGGTTATTTACAGCCCGCTGAGCTGCCGCGCTTCTTCCGGCGATGCGATTTCGCGCCCAATATCACGGGCGATGCGCACCACGCGTTCCACCAGTTCGGCGTTGCTCTTGGCATATACGCCCGGCTCGATGTACGGGCAGTCTTCCATGCCAACGCGCACATGCCCGCCGATAGCAATCGCGTGCGCGAGGACCGACCAGTAGACATCGGGTGTCATGCAGCTCATGCTCCAGTTGGCGTTGTCGGGCAGGTGGTCAACCATAAATTGCAGCCCTTTGGCCGTCGGCGGCATCCAGCTTTGCCCCGGCCAGCCGAGAAAGATCGTCAGCCACAGCGGGTCACGCAGCAGGCCGGGTTCATCCACGCGCTGCCCTTTTTCCCAGAATTCACCCGCGCGCATCTTCTGGATTGCCCAGTAGGCCCCGGTGCTGAAACATTCAATTTCGAGTTTGACGTTGTGTTCATTGGCCAGCCGCGAATACTCGCGCAGTTCGGAAATCGGATGAATCGAGTAGCAGTACCCCGCTGGCGGAAAACGTAAATCCGGCTGGAAATATTCATCGTGCGAGTCGAAATTGATCGAACTCATATCCGGCTTCAGCGTGCGCCACAACTCAATCTTCTGTTCCAGCCGGATGCTTGCCAGACCAAATTGGACAATCGCTTTGCCTGTGCCGCGAATGCGCTCCGTGATTTCACGCCAGCCGTCCATAATGGGAATTTGCAGTTGCCGTCCATCAGGTTGGATCACCGGATCGCTGGTATATGAACCGTGCATGTGGCAGATAGAAGCGCCAGCATTGATAGCACGCACATACTCATCAGCCACGCCCGTTGGATTGTCCGGCTTCGGACCGTTCGGGTTGTGGGGGTAGGTCAACGTGGTGTCACAGGTCACAGTGATAATCAGTTTGTTCATTCGATTGTCCTTTTAAACAAATCCGCAATCCGTTTATGTGCTGTATTGCAAGACGATGCGTCCCAGCGCTGTGCCGGAACGCAGCAGGCTGAGCGCTTCGTTCACCTGCGCTATCGGATACCGATAACGCACGATGGGTTTTATTCGGCCTTCCGCCACCAGCCGCACGCAGTTTGCTAAGTCCTGCCGCCTGCCAGCGCGTGTGCCGATCACTTCCAGTTCGTTCTGGGCAAGCTGTTTGCCAGGGAGGGGCAGCGCGTCGGGCGTGTAACCAATGATGACCATGCGTCCACCGCGCCGTAAGCTGTTGAGTCCCGCGCTCATGGTGCCTTCTTTGCCCACCACATCCAACACGCAGTCGGCTCCCATGCCCTTGGTCAGATCACGCACAGCCTGCGGCAGCCTGTCATCTGAGTTCAAAAAATGGTGCGCGCCGTTTTCCTCGGCCCATGAAGCTTTCTGCGGGTTAGCGTCTGCGGCGATCACATGCGCGCCTGCCTGCTGGGCAAGCTGTGTCAGCACCGAGCCAACGCCGCCCACACCGATAATCAAGACCGTGTCTCCCAACCCGACGTGCGCGCGTTCCAGCCCATGCAGCGCCGTAAGGCCTGCGTCGCAGCAAATCGCGCCGTCTTCCCACGAGACGTTATCGGGCAGGCGTACCAGTTGGCGCGCGGGTACTTTGACATACTCGCCAAAACCGCCGTGCGCCACCAGCACGCCCATCACCCCGCGCATATTGACACACAACTGTTCGCGGTGCGTGAGACAGTATGGGCATTTGCCGCAGATGAGGAAGTTGTAAACGATGACGCGTTCGCCCACTTGAAAATCGGTGACATCCTTGCCCGGCTGATGCACCACGCCCGCGATTTCGTGCCCCATGACGAAGGGAAGCTGCGGCGTGTAACCGAAACCGTCCACCAGTTTCAAATCCGTCCCGTCAATGCCACAGGCTTTTGTCTGGATAATCACCTCGTCGGCGGCAGGTTCAGGCGCTGCCCTGTCTTCCATTGTCAAAGGCTGCCCGAAGGCGCGCAGCACAGCAGCTTTCATGGTTAGGCCCCCTCAATTCCCAGCGTTTCCAGAGCGCGTTGATAGCGTGGCAAGCCCCACTTGTAGCCCATCTCCGGCAGTGGATAGCCGTACATGTCCAGCGTGGACGTGCCTTTGAAACCGACAGCTTTTAGCGCCGCATCCATCGCGTCAAGGTCAAGCTGCCCTTTGCCGGGCGCGAAGTGCAGTTCCGATGTGCGCTGGTCGCTGTCGGAATAGTGCAGATGCTGGATACGATCAGCGAGCGTATGAATGGCTTCCACGTAGCTGTGCGGTTTACCCACGCCGAAGTGACAGAAGTCGAACAGAATGCCGAAGTGCTGCCGCCCCAGCCGATCACAAAGCTGCTTCATGAAGTCCAAATCCATGCCCAGCGTGAAGGGATGCGGCTCCGCAAGGAAGCGCACGCCGTTGGGCTTGCCGTAAGCAATCGCTTCCTCAAACAGGCTGACGAGCGTGTCCAGCATTTCGTGCTGTGAGATTTTGACAGCGGGATGCGTGCCTTCCCATACCATCACCTGCGTCACGCCGAGTTCCAGCGCGTAGTCTACGTCTGCTTTGAGTCCGGCCAGCGTGCTGTTGTAAGCGGCTGCCGCGCCAAATGGTTGAAAGTAGTCCGCGCCGACGACGTTCAGCCCCCACACTTCGAGTCCCAACTCTGCGGCGAACTCGCGGAAATGGCGCAGCAGCGTCGGCGTCTTGAAGCCCGTCAGGTGCTCTTTCCACATCTCGACGCCGTTACAGCCCGCCGCTGCGATACGCTGACAGGCTTCTTCAACTGGATAGGCGTGGAAGGTGATGGAATTTCCGCGCAGGTTCATCATTCAACCTTTCGTAGACAGATACAAAGACCGATTTCGCCGTGCCCTACACATGTACGCCAAGCTCACCCGCCAGCGTTTGAATCTCCGCCCACATGCTGTCCTCAACCACGATGCCATCCTGCTGGCGGCGCTGCGCGGTGCGGTACTCTGGTTCGCCGGGGAGCAGGATTTCCTGCACGCCTGGTCTAAGCCGAGATGTTTTGACGTTGGCCGCCATCTCGCGAATGCGGGCGGTGAATTCTTCGAGAGTTGTAAATGCGCTGATGTTTATCGCCTGGAAGTACAGTCCGTTGCCCTTCGTGGGCGTCTTTTCGCTGCTGGTGCCCGCCTCAGAAAGCGCGCCCGCCAGCACTTCGGTCATCACCGTCAGCGCGTAACCCTTATGTCCCATCACGCCTCCCAGCGGCAGAATGGAGCCAATGGGCGGGCCGTAAAATACGTTGGGGTCATTGGTGGGGTTGCCGTTAGCATCCAGCAGGCAGTCCGGCGGCAGGCTTTCGCCGCGATGCCGCGCGACTCGTACCTTGCCCTCTGGCACGCTGGACATGGTGATGTCCATCAATACGGGAAAGTCCAGACCACTTGGCGCGGCGAAGGCCATCGGGTTGGGTGTGAAGCGACCATCAATGCCACCCCAGGGGGCGACGACTCCGCCGCCGCCGTGCGAATTGACCACCGCCAAACCGATCATGTCACGCGCCGCCGCCATTTCCACGTATTCGCCCAGTCTGCCGACGTGCGGGCAATTTTTGACGGCGACAATCCCCAGCATGTGCTGTGACGCTTTTTCGATGGCCATCAGCACCGCCTGCCGCGCGGCGACCTGTCCCCATGTCAGGTTAGCGTTAATCACTGCCGTCGTCGCCGTTTCGCGTTCCACAGTGACTGCCGCGCCGGGATATACTTCACGCAGGCGCACCTGATTGGCGTACTGCGTGAAACGCACAATGCCGTGCGAGTCGTGCCCCATGAGGCTGGCACGTACCAGCGTTTCCGCGACCCACTGCGATTCCTCATGCGGAGAACCGACGGCATCAAACAAGGTAGTGCCAATAGCAACAAGCTGGTCAGCGCTCAAGACTGGCATCGCTCAGGCATTCCCTTCTGCGGCACGGCGGAAGGCGTGCAGGGCTGCGCGCGCCCCATCCTTCACAAAGGACTCGTCCGCGCCGACGGGAATCACGTTGTAGCCCTCGCTAAAGAAGCTGCGCACGCTGGCCGCCACATCGGCACCAGACTCCGGCGCACGCCCGGAACCGCGCGCGACTTTGGTGGCTTTCGCCTTCGTCAGCACCGTGTCTACCGCCTGCGTCACGCGTGGGTCATCGAAGTTTGGCAGCAGGCCCATACTCGCGGACAGGTCTACTTTGCCGATGAAGAAGCCATCCAGACCGGGAACCGCCAGTATCTTGTCGATATTATTGACCGCTTCAATCGTTTCGATCATCACCGTGACGATGGTCTGGTCGTTGGCCGTTGCCAGATATTCGCGTTCCAGATCGCCGTAACGGCTGGGACGGCGCGGGCCTGTGCCGCGAATTCCCAGCGGCGGATACTTGCAGGCCGCTACCGCCGCGCGTACATCTTCTTCGGTGCGAACATGCGGTACCAGGATGCCTGCCATGCCGATGTCCAGGATACGCTTAATGAAAATTGGGTCATTGCCGGGGACACGCAGCAGCGGCACCGCTGGCGATGTCTTGAGCGCCATCAACAGGATTTGCAGCGTTTGCATATCGAACGCCACATGTTCACCGTCAAACAGCACCCAGTCAAAATCAATACTGCTCACCATCTCACAAACGCTGGGGTCAGTGAGGCGCAGCCACATGCCGGGGCTGACTTCGCCGCGCTGCCATTTCTGTTTCAGTTCAATCGGGTTCATAATCTGCCTTCAATGTAAAATCTGTTAAGAAGCTAAGCGTACCGGATATGGCGACAGGTTATTTGCGCCCCCGGCGGTAATCAGATACATATTCTCAATCCGTACCCCCAACCGGGCGTCAGCGGTGTAACCACCCGGCTCGATACAGATCACATTTCCCACCTCAAGCCGCCCGCCGCGCGTTCGGTTAATGTCGGGCATCTCATGGACGCGCAGTCCAATGCCGTGTCCGCCGTGATGGGTCAGGCCGCTGTCTGCCAGCAGCGGGTGCTGGCGTGTCAGGCGATCCAGCATCGCCCATATCTCGCGTCCATCTGTGCCCGCCTTCAGGTAGGCCGCGCCCTGTTCCTGTACCCATGCCATGTGGTCGAACAATTCCTGTTGCAGGGAGGATATTTTCTGTCCGACGACAAAGGTACGGGATAGGTCTGCCCAGTAGCCGCGATAGCACGTCCACGCGTCAACAATATACAGGCTGCCTTCCTCAATCGGTCTGGCGCGCGCTGTGCCGTTAACCGTGCCGCAGCGGTAATCCCCATTGTGGTAAACCCACTCGCCCGCTTCCAGCAGTGCGCCGCGCTGCCCAGCCGCCAGCACTTCCAACTCTGTCACCCCCGGCACAATGGCCGCCTGAACCGCCGTATACGCCGCGAGGTTAATCTGAATAGCGCGGCGCAGCAGTTCAATTTCGTCTTCATCCTTGCACGCTTGCAGCGATGCCAACACGCCGTCAATCGCTGTACAGCGGTCAGGGTGCGTCCGGGTTGTAACCACCTGCATGAGCGCCTGTGGCAGCGTCTCCTGCTGATAACCGAGGTGCGCAATGTGCCGCATGGGCAGGCACTTCTCGACCTGAGCGCACAGTGTTTCCACCTGAAGCGGCGTCACCGTCCCCACGACGTGCGTATCGTAGGGCACAAACTGCGCGATGTAGACCTGCTGATCGACCATTGGCGCAATCAGCCAGTCGTTACCCTGCGTATCGAGCCACAAACAACAGGGTATGGAAAAGAGATAGGGCGTTAACAGCATCCCCGTGAAATAGTAAATGTCGCGCGCATCACTGATGACCGTCGCTTCAATCTTCAGTTCGGCCAGGCGTTGTTTAAAACGCGCCTGACGCTGTAAGCACCCTTCTCGTGTAAGCATCGGCTTCCCTTCACGCTCAGGCACAGGCTGGCGCGTCGCTGTTCCAGCGTTGAAATTTGGGCTTGTCACGTTCGGCGAGGCGTTCGCGTGTGTCGAGCCATAGCTGCTGCCACAGGCGGTAGTCCGTCATCACCTTTTCGGGGTGCTGCTGGCTGCGGGCGATAAACGCCGGGAAATCAGGACGCCCCGTTGGTTGGTGAAGCGGCTGATAGCGCAGATCAAAACTCCAGCGAATCCCTGTGCTGTGATTGGTGAGTGACGAATGAATGGTGCGGCGGTGCATCAGCAGCACACTGCCTTTCTTGATTGGCAGCGCAATCGGCTGACCCGGCAGCAGTTTTTCGGGAATATGGGTTTGAATGCCGGGACAGTGGGTGACAAGTTCGCCTTTGTGCGTGCCGGGGATCACACAAAGGCAGCCGTTCTCTATCGTCGTATCGACCAGCGGCAGCCACACCGTGAGGATTGTGGTCTCGTCGGCTTCGGGCAGTACCACCCCTTGATCCTGATGCCATTCGGTTTTCAGCGTCAGTGTGCTTGCAGTTTCGCGGTGGGTAATTAACCCTTCCGGTGGCTTAATGCGCACATGATGCACCGGATTCACCAGAATTTCGCTGCCGACGAATAATTCCACGACATCCAGTAACTTCGGGTGAGTCATCAGCTTAAAAATCGGTGCGCTCAGGTGAATGGGGGTTTGCGGCGTGATTTTTTCCTGCGGCAGGGAAAAATCGAAGTGCTGATACCAGGGGTCTTTGAGTTCGCGAACAATCTGCGCAAACTGCTGCGCAAACGGCAGTTCGCGATAAGTCGCACTCAGTTTTCCCTGCTGCAACCACTGCTCCGCAAGGCTGTTGAGTAACTCAGCATAGTCATCGATCAGCGGTTGAAAATCAAGTTCCGCGTCGAATACGTTTTCCACGACAACAAAACCATGTTCGTCAAAGTGCTGCACGAGCGCATTTTTCTCGATCAGTTCTTGTGAGTGAGTCATTGGTTCATCGCCTTGATGTCATCGTCACTATCTAGAGGAAGGGGGCGCAGGTGCAGACCACCGTCAACCGTCAGTTCTGCGCCCGTCGTGTAAGGACTCAACTTGTCGGAAAGCAGCAGCAGCGCCGCCGGGGCAAGTTCTTCGGTACGCCCCAAACGCCGCAGTGGAATCTGCGTTTTCATGGTGGCAACCACAGCGTCCGAGGCGCTGGCGGTCAGCGGCGTCGGGTAGTGTCCCGGCACCAGTAAATTCACGCGGATGCCAAACGGTGCCATCTCCAGCGCCAGCGTATTCTTGAAGACGCGTAAGCCCGTCTTGGAAATGTGATACGCGGCCTCGCGGTAGGCCTGTGTGTACTGCGCCGTCGAGCCGATAATCAGGATGCTGCCTTCGCCGCGCGCAATCATGTGCTTGCAAATCTCGCGGCAGGCCCACATACACGCTGACAGATTGGTGTGCAGCGTTGTCAGCCACGCCTCGGTGGTCATCTGCGTAATCGGTTGGTGGCGTGTCGTCGCCGCGTTATTGATGTACAGGTCGATATGCCCAAGCTGCGCTATCGCCTGCTCGACCATGCGTATCACCTGCTGTTCATCGCTGACATCCGTTGGGATATGCAGCGCACGCACCCCCAACGCGCTGATCTCGCGCAGGGCTTCGTCTTCTTCGGCGTGCTGGCTGGCGATGGCGATATCGACACCTTCCTGTGCCAGTGCCAGCGTTATCGCGCGCCCAATCCCACTGCCGCCGCCTGTGATAAGTGCTGTTTTGCCACGTAGTCCGCTATCCACAGTTACCGCCTTTACGCCAGTGATAGGCCGCTTTGCGCGTCAAACAGATGCACGCTGTGCGGTTCAAAGTGCAGATGGCAGCTATCGCCCACGCGCACCGGATGCAGTCCGTCAAGGATGACCGAAAACAGCTTGCCACCCGCGCGCACGAATACTTCCTGACGGCTGCCCAACGGCTCAATCAGTTCCACGCTGCCGGCGACATCCCCAGCCTGCGGGTTATCCGTCAGGCGAATGGCCTCAGGACGCACGCCCCACTTCACCTGCTGCGACTCCTGCGCGCCTGTTTCAAAGCGTGGGGGCAGCGGCTGTGACATGCCGTCAAGGTCTACGCACAGTCCCGCGCCGTTACGCTGCACTTGCCCCTCAAACAGGTTCATGCTGGGCGTGCCGACGAAGTTGGCGACAAAGGTGTTGCGCGGTTTAAAGAACACTTCCTGCGGCGTGCCCACCTGCTGAATTTGCCCGCGATCCATCACGACAATTTTGTCGCCCAGGCTCATCGCTTCTTCCTGATCGTGCGTCACAAAAACAATGGTTGAGTGCGTTTCCTGATGCAGGCGCTTGATTTCCGTGCGCAGTTGGACGCGCAGTTTAGCATCAAGGCTGCTCAGCGGTTCATCCATCAGGAAGACTTCGGGACGCCGCACCATTGCGCGTGCCAGCGCCACACGCTGCGCCTCACCGCCGCTGACCTGGCGCACGCTGCGCTTGAGCAGATGCCCGACGCCCACCAGCGCCGCCGCTTCGGTGACCTGTCGCTCAATATCCTGCTTGCTCAGCTTCAGGACTTGCAGCGGGAAAGCGATGTTTTCGTACACGGTCATGCTGGGGTACATGCTGAAGTTCTGGAAGACCATCGCTACACGGCGGTCTTTGGGCGCAAGCAGGGTCACATCACGCGCGCCAATAAAGATGTTGCCGCTGTCGGGATGTTCGAGTCCGGCGATCATACGCATCGTCGTGGTCTTGCCACAGCCGGAAGGCCCCAGGAACACCACCAGTTCGCCATCTTCGATTTCAAGACTGACGTGATTGACGGCGATGGCGTCCGATGCCGGGAATTTTTTAACAAGATCGTTCAGAGTAACTTTCATGATCTATTCCATAAACCATCTGCGCCCTGATAAACAGGCGAGAACAGGCAATTGAAAAACTCAGTGTGTGCGACGTAGTATTCCCTAATCAACCAGGCCCATTGATAAGCCTTTGGCAAGCTGCCGCCGCAGGATGATCGTCAGGATGACGACAGGGGTCATGATAATCAGGTTGATGGCAAACAGGTTGCCCCACTCGACGCGCGCTCGGCCCACATACGTGCCTGCCGCGACGGGCAGCGTGCTGGTGTTGCGTCCGCCCAGAATCAGCGCGAGGAAAAACTCGTTCCACGCGAAGATGAAGTTCAGTAAGGCGGTGGCGATGATGCCCGGCATAATCACAGGCAGCACCACTTTGCGCAGGGCTTCTAAACGGCTGTAGCCTTCGACCATCGCGCATTCTTCCATCGCGCTGGGAATATCGACGAAGTAACCGCGCATCATCCAGATCACCAGCGGAATCAGGAAGGTCAGGTAGGCCAGCATCATGCCAATGTGGTTATCGCGCAGGTCAAAGGTCTGGAACAGCACATAAAATGGCAGGCCAACCACAATCGGCGGGATCATGCGCAGCGAGATCAGCCATTGCAGCAGTCCTTTGGAACCGCGAAACTGGAACCGTGCCAGCGCATAGGCCGCCGGAATGCCCAGAAGCAACGCCAGAGTCACCGAGCCTGTGGAGACAATCAGGCTGTTGCGCAGGTGCAGCAGGTTCTGGCGCTGAATCAGCACGAACTCAAAGTTCTCCAGCGTGGGCGTAAAGTTCCATACAGGCGGGCTGGCAACCCAGATGATCTGTGGCTTGAACGCGGTAATCGCCCCCGCCCCCAGCGGCAGCACGACCAATAACGCCAGAAAGATGAAAAAAGCATAAATCAGGATAGTTTGGTATATCGGTGTACGCATTAGCGCCGTTCAACCTCGCGATATAGAAAACGGAACATCAGCGCCGAAACGATGCTGATGATGATAAGCATAATCGTTGCTCCTGCGCCCGCCCGGCTCAACTTATTGAAATTGAACGCGGTACGATACAGGAATAGACTCAGGGTTTCTGTCGTCTGAGCCGGGCCGCCGTCGGTCATCACGCGCACAAGGTCAAAGGTGCGGAAAGCATCGACGGTGCGCAGCAGCAGCGCCACCAGAATCACCGGGCGCAGCAGCGGCAGGGTGATGCGGCGGAAAATCATCCACCATGAGGCGCCTTCCAGTCGTGCCGCTTCATACGGCGCACGCGGCAGCGCCGACAGCCCGGCGTCCATAATCAGGAACACCAGCGGGTACCACTGCCAGATGTCAACCAGCATCACCGTGATGCGCGCGGTGGCGGTTTGTGCCAGCCACGTTTGCGTGGGCAGCCCCACCGTTGTCAGGAACCAGTTGATTAACCCAAACAGCGGGTCAAGCATCCAGTTCCACGTCAGCCCGACGGCCATTGGGGCCATTGTCATCGGGATAATCAGGATGATGCGCAGCCACGTTCGCCCTTTGCTGATCTGACGCAGCAGCAGCGCGACGGCAAACCCCAGGATAAACGAGCCGGACACCGTGACGAGGACGTACAGCAGCGTATTGCCCAGCACGACGCGATAGTCACGATCACCGATGATATAGGCGAAATTGTCAAACCCGACAAACGGACGCTCCAGCGAGTCAAACGTCACGCGGAAAAAAGACAAGCCGGTTGAGAACACGATTGGGTAAATCGCGACCAGCAGCAGGGTAATCAACGCGGGGGCGATAAAAAACCAATGGGTGTACTTCTGGGTTAAGCGATAGAGCCACATTCGCGGCCCCTGCCCCATACTAATGTTATTGCTTACTACATTTGCCTCAACCGGCTGTGCCATCTATAATTCTCCCGCCTTTTTTGGGTACAAAGGCGCATGACAACGTCCTAGTCGTTCGTCATGCGCCGTGTGTTTTTAAGAACCGCACTCAGGAATGGACAGGCTTAAGCGGGCGAACAAATCGCAGACGTAAGCCTCGCGTTCCTCCACCGTCACATAATGATGCGTGCCATCGTCATAGCCAGCATCCGCGACGATGCGCTCCACTTCGGCCTGGGCCGTAGCCATCGCCTCCTCAACCGGGGTTCCGGCCACCGCAGCCTGCAAGCCCTGGCCCAGCGCGTTTTCAGCTTCTGGCCACCACGGTTCAGACGGACGCCCGATACCACCGCTTTCAGCCACCAGCAGCCCCGCGAAATAGGGGAAGCGTGCCTGGAAGTCAGGATTGCTCAGGACAGACGTGCGATGTCCCGCACCGTATTGATCTGCCAGGAGGTTGGCGAACTGCATACCGTGTGCCAGTTGCAGGTAGTCCCATGCCAGACGTTTGCGTTCGGGTGAGATGTTGGCGTTGACCATGTACGCCGGGCCTGCGGACAGCAGTTGACGCTGGACTTCACCGGTTTCAGGGTTGCGCCAGCCGGGGATCGGGGCGAAGCCTGTCACATCGGCGACGGTTGACGCGGCGGGGTCGAGCAGCAGCGGAATAGCCCAGCTTTCAGTGCTGTACATGGCGACGGCACCCTGTGAGAAGTTTTGCAGCACTTCGCCAAACTGGAATGATTCGCGTCCCGGCGGTTGCAGGGCGAGGAAATCGGGGCCGGTGAAGAAGCTGGCCGCATCCAGCGCTGCTTCACTGTCAAACAAGGGGTGGAAGTTCCCATCAAAGAAGTTGACACCGCGCGAGAAACCGAAGTGAATCATGAAGTCGAACAGGATGTTATTCGGCGTACCATAGCGGTAGTTCAGACCGTACAGCCCGGAGTCGGGACGCGTAAAGAACTGCCCCACTTCCATCAGTTCCTGCCAGTCTTCGGGCACGCGCAGTTCACGGCCATACTGTGCCTGGAAGGCGGCCTGTTCGTCAGGGTCATTGAACAGATCCATACGATAGGCGAACATCCCTACTGCGACCAGCGTCGGCATCCCGTACCAGGTCTCATTGTGCATGGCGATGGTGCCGAACGCACGCGCCGGGTAGTCTTCGGGGTGGCTGTCGCCCGGTGCCGCAACATAATAGGGTTCGAGGGGTTCAAGGCAGCCTAGTGCTTCAAGTGCGCCCGCCCAACCGTCTTCGACAAACATAATGTCATAGTCGTCACCCTGCGCCGCGCACATGGTTTGCAGCACGGGCAGCAGTGCGCCCTGGTCATAGTTGGTGTAATCCAGATTGACGCCGGAGGCTTCGACGTATGCCGCGTCCAGGACTTCGTGCTCATAAGCAAGAATAGGCACGACTTCGGTGTTAATGATACGCAGTGTCTGCCCTTCAAACGGGCGCGCGCCCGTCGCCGGGTCAGTCACTTCAAACGGATCAACCTGTGCGAATGTCGGACGTACCCCTGCGAAACCCAGAGTCAGTGTAAATACAAGCAAACAGAATACAAAAAGACGATTGCGTTTCATTCGTATTGCTCCTTAATTCTCTTCGCAATAGTTCAAGTCACCAGGCGTTCACTTGAGTAGTGTCTATTCACCTCCTCGTTGATCTATGGGACGGTTGGCGCATCCTGGCTCTATCCGCTCGTATAGAAACCAGCACGGTGCTTTTCACCATCTCGGCTTAGTATTCGCTTAACAGGTCACGTCGCGCGCCCAGCGACAGCGAGAACTCTTCCGCCAGCGTGCGTACACGCTGACCAATTTCTGCCGTCCGTTCACGAGTAACACGCGACGCGGGTCCAGAAAGCCCCATTGAGGCGATTACCTGATTGCTGTGGTCATACAGCGGCGCGGCGATACAGCGCACTCCGATGAAGGTTTCCTCATCATCGACGGCGTATCCCTGCTCGCGAACCTGTTGCAGTTCGGCGCGCAGGACATCCCGGCTGGTAATCGTGTGCGAAGTCATGGATTTGAGATTAAGTTGATTGATAATATCTTCGCGTTCATCTTCCGGCAGAAAAGCGACGATTGCTTTCCCCACCGCTGATACGTAAATAGGACGGCGCAGGCCGAGGAGAGGCCCCACGGTAATCGCTTCGAGGCTCGGCAGGTTGTTGACGTACACCACTTCACTGCCTTGCAGCACCGCGATATTTACAGCTTCACCCGTTTCATCGCGAAGTTGTTTGAGCCAGGGGGTCGCCAGCGAGGGCCAGTGCGAACTCGCGCCGATTGTGCTGCCCAGCGCGAAGATTTTACGGCTGCTGACGATGTACTGCTCACTGAGAGGGTCACGCTCGACAAAACCATGCGCCGCCAGTGTACACAGGATACGGTAAGCCGTGCTCCGGTCTACGCCCAGCGCGTCGGCCAGGGCTTTGGGGGTCATGGAATGCTGGGAAACGCGCTCCAGCGCTTCTAACCCGCGTGACAAAGATTGGATAATATTCGGGTCTTCAGACATATTTTTGCAAAAAAGACTAATTTTCGGTATGCTGTGCGAATGATGCACATTGATGTGCGTATTGTACAACAAAACAGATTCGTGTCAAGCAGTTTGCAGACAAAGTCCAGTCGGTTGGTTTCCTGGATACAGGCGGGGGATGCGGAGGCGCTGTGGCAGAAAAGGTACGCTTTGGGGTGGTGGGCTGTGGGGTTGCGGCCTGGATGGGGCACCTGCCCTGGATCTGGGGGCATCCTGACGCCGAGCTGCTGGCGGTTTGTGATAATGATCTCACGCGTGCGCAGCAGGCACAGCAGCGTTTCGGCGCGCGCTTTGCCACCACCGATTACAATGCGCTGCTGGCCCATGACGAGCTTGACGCCGTCTGCATCTGTACGCCTCCCGCTGCCCATCATGATATGGCTCTCGCTGCCGCTGCCCACAAAAAACATATCCTGCTGGAAAAGCCGATGGGCCGCACGCAGGCGGAATGCCATGCGATGATTGCGGCGGCGCGTGAGCACAATGTCTATCTGATGCTGGGGCACGAGAAGCGCTTCAATCTGGCGTTTGAGCGTATCAAGCACATTATCGACAGCGGCATTATCGGGCAGGTTTTTTATCTGGTGGTACATTGGGGCGCGACAGTCAAACTCGCGCCGGAGCAGTTTATTCCGCCGGGCTATCGCGAAAATTACGAGTGGCGCTGGAAAGACCCCTCGGTGGGCGGTGGCATTCTGCAAGACCATCTGCCGCATTACGTTGACCTCTGGCGCTGGTGGACGAGTTCGGAAGTCGCCAGCGTGTGTGTCGAGTCTCAGAATGTTACGCGCGATTATCTTAATCGTGCGGACATCGGCCTTTGGGAAGACTTCGGCGCGGTGCTGATGCGTTTCAAAAATGGAGCTATCGGCATCTTCGATACAGGCACCGTGGGCCGCGGCCTGTCACCGATTTTGCATAATGGTTCCGGCGTCGGGGAGTGGTCGGAGTTCGGCTATCTCTTTGGCACGCGCGGCCAGCTTACGTTTGACATGCCGCCCTGGGATTCGCCCGAAAACGGCAGGGTCATGGTCTGGTCGCTGGAAGATCGCCAGCACAACAACCGGGGATGGTATCAGTTAGAAATGCCTGATCCGCGCCGTTCGCCCGGCGGCCCGCTGTCGCCTGCAACTAACGAAACCTACATGTTTCACCGTCAGATCGATCACTTTATTCGCGCCATCCAGCAGCGTACGACGCCGCAGGTGAATGGACAGGATGGCTTAGCAACGCTGGCTGTGGTCGACGCGGCCTACGAATCACAGCGCAGCGGACAAAAAATATACCTTTAGCCTTAGAGAAAGCTGCTTTTTATGGAAACCCCTTATTTAACCCCCCTGCTGCAACAGAAGCGGCCCATCTGGATTATGGGCGTTCACGATGTGGTCTCGGCCAAGATTGCTGAACGCGCGGGCTTTGATGCCGTCGGCGTGCAATCGCTGCAAATGGCCTTCGTCAACGGCCAGCCCGACATCGGCGTGATTACCCCTGACCAGATTGTCGAGATGTGTCGCAAGATTCGCCGTTCCATCAGCCTGCCTATCGTGGTGGACTTTGAACAGGGCTTCGGTGAACCCTACGTCTCCGTGTACTGGATGAATGAGATGGAGCGCGCGGGTGTCGCCGCCGTTCACATTGACGATTATGGCCTGCCCTACAAATGCCCGTTCATCCCGCCGCATGTGATGAACCTCGAATCGATGGATGAAACCGCCGACAAAATCCGCGCAATGGCGGGCGAGAAGCTCAACAAACAGTTTATGGTGATTGGTCGCCCCGGCACGTATGTTGCCCGCGTCCACCCCGACGAGGAATCACGCCGGGCCGATTGGCTGCGCCGCGCCAAAGCCTATCAGGAAGCAGGTGCCGATGCCATTATGGCTATCTGCTGGACGACTGAGCACGCCCGCTTCTTCCGCAGCCAGATCGAAGGGCCGATGATGACCATTCGCACGCTCGGCACGGAAATCAATGCAGATCGCGTTCAGTATGCCTCAGACATGATGGAACTCACGGTAGATGAGCTTTATGAACTGGGGTATCAGCTTCAGATTGAACCCACGACGATGTTAGGGGTTGCCGTCAACGCGATGGTCGAAGCGCTGGCACTGGAAAAACAGAGTGGCAAAATCAGCAGCCTGCGCCAGCAGCACGGCAACCTCTATGACCTGCTGGAATTGTGGATGAATGTGGATGAAGTGCGCCGCATTCGTGAAACCTACGTCAAGCGCGATTGAAAGGAGCAGCAGATGTTAACCGGACTGTGGACAATTGGGGTCAAGGTGCCTGATCTGGAGCGCGAACTGGCTTTTCACAGGCAGATGGGTAATCAGATTGTGCTGGATGAGGTGCTGGTGATTGACGGCGAATCCTATCGCATTCCCCTCGTGAAAATGGGTGACAAATACATGCACCTCGCCGAGAAGATGGTTTATGAAGTGCTGCTGGGCACGCCGCTGCCTTATGGCCCAACGCATCTGGTATATAAAACTGACAACTTTGAGCAGGATGTAGCTACCGCGCTTGCCAGTGGTGCCACCGAAATTCGCCCGACTGCGGAGGTGTCAGCAGGGTTTGGCGAACGCCGCGTCGCCTTCTTCCGCGCGCCCAGCGGCTGGATTTTTGAAATCATCGCCATTACCAAAGACCTTGTGCCGGAAGTATAGGGGGCCGTTATGCGCATCAGTGAACACCTGTACCTCGTAGGCAGCGAACAGTTCGGTATCAGCCATCCGCTGGATTGTAACTGTTTCCTGATTGACGGCGGCTCAGCATTGGGCTTGGTGGATACCGGGCTGGGACTCGGCGCGGACGAGATTCTCGCCAATATCGCCGCCGAGGGCTTCGACCCACAAAAGCTGACCCACATCCTTATCACCCACGCACACGCCGGGCACTGGGGCGGCGCGCCAGCCATTCGCCAGCGCACGGGCGCAAAGATTTATGTCCATGAGTTGGGCGCACTTGCTATGACCAACATCGCTGACGATCAGGGTATCCAGCTCAATATCAAATACAAACGTTATCCGCCGGGCTTCGTTCCGTCCCCTTGTCCGCCGGACTATCTGCTGAAGGATGGCGAGAAATTCTTCATCGGCAGCATCGAAGTCACGACGATTCTGGTGCAGGGACATACACCGGACTCCGTCTGTTTTCTGTTGGAAGACAATGGACGGCGCGGGTTGTTTTCGGGCGATGTGGTATTTTATGGGGGCAAACTGGGCCTGCTCAACCTCGATGGGTTCAACATGAGCGATTATCGTCGTGATATGCCCAAGCTCGCTGACCTGCATCTCGACATGCTGCTGCCGGGACACGGCGTATTCATCCTCAATCGAGGTCAGAACCACATCAAGCGTGCCCTGTTTAAGCTCAGTGACTTTGTCATGCCCGAAACCTTCTTTGAAACCAACGAATTCATGTGGGATCGTGATTACCTGCGCATCATGTCGGAGAAACCGTCATGATAATCGACGCTCACGCCCACATCTGGCATGAGGTTCACGGACGCACGGGTACAGGCGTGACCCGTTCACTGCGCTGCGGCAGGATTCAATTGGGCGATGAAGAAATCCAGCTTCTGCCGCCCTTAGCCAACAGCACATCGTTCCCGCCTGAAATTCTGCTGGCGAACATGGATTGGGCGGGTGTGGACAAGGCTGTGCTGCTGCAAGGGTCGTTCTATGGCGAAAATAATGCGCTCGTCGCGGAAGCCTGCCAGCAGTGGCCTGATCGTTTTGTCGGCGCTGGTTACGTTGATCCGCGCGATCCTAACTGCCGCGATGAGTTCAAGCGCTGCGTCGAAGACTACGGCTTCCACCTCCTCAAGTTTGAGATGAGCGTGTCCACAGGGTTTGTCGGCATCTATCCTGACCTGCATCTGGATGGCGCTGAAATGGCCTGGATTTGGGAAGAAGCCGCACACCGTAATCTGGTGGTCACGCTGGACTTAGGCGCTGTGGGTGCAGCGTCCTATCAGACCGACGCGGTAGAAGCCATTATTACACGCTATCCCACGCTCAGGATTGTCATTGCGCACCTCGCGCAGCCAGCTATAGGCAGACACGATGCCACCTTGGATGATTTGTGGCAGTCGCAGATTCTGCTGGCACGTCACCCTAACGTCTGGTTCGACATTTCCGCGCTGCCCGCCAATGCTGGACGCACGGAGGATTACCCGTACCCAACGGCCTGTGATTATCTGCGCCGCGCGGTGGCGCTGGTTGGCGCGGACAAGCTGATGTGGGGCACCGATGCGCCCGGCCTGCTCTCCGTCGCAACCTATCCGCAATTGCTGAGTTGGGTTACGCGACACTGTGAGTTCTTGTCCGCCGAGGAACTCAAGGCCATATCGGGCGAAACCGCTGGTCAGCTTTACTTCTAGTGCGCGCTCAGCGAGTGGCAGGGGTGGCTCTGCTCTTACAGCGATGCCCGGTACGTGCCGGCAGCACAGCATACGATGTGTGCTGGGCCGTTCACCTGCGTTCAATAGGTTCGACTGCGGCCATGTCGTGGGAACTATGTTTCAAGCAGGGCTATGGCAGTGTCCGTGAAACCGGCACCGTGTCGTCACCCTCGGCAGCGTTTGTGTTTTCTAACCCATTCTAACCGACTCCCCTTTTTGATTCACATTTACCCCACTACGATTTTTATTGTCAATCCGATCCACCTCGCCATCAACTTCCGCAGCATCCCCGATCAATTCGATCAACCATTCCGTCATTTCACACCGCCTCAAAATGACAGGTTTGTCTTTTCCAACCGATTCTAACCCTCATTATGAAGGAGTGCAGGACTTACAATCGCCCTGGTGTTTCAAGTGGTCTGATTGCTGTACCGGGGCCGCCCGTGTAAAATCCAGCGATGATGTAACCACAGGTGATTCATGGCTGGCTCTTCGCTTATTCTGGAACCAACGCGCACTTCTTACCGCTGGGTAATGCTCGTACTGTGTACGCTGACCTCGCTTTGCGTCGTGACGCTGCCCAATATGTCGCTGCCGCCGCTGTTTGCGACCATCGGTCAGGATTTGGGCCTGTCGCTGGTGCAAATCGGCGTGATATGGGGCAGCGTTTCGTTCACGGGTATCTTCTTCGCGCTGATTGGCGGCACTTTAGGGGATCGTTTTGGGACACGCACCACCCTTTTCGTGACGTGCCTGCTGACCGGAGTGTTCGGCATCACGCGTGGTTTGACAGTGGATTTTACGACGCTGCTCATCAGCGCGTTGTTATTCGGTATCTTTCAGGCTGTCATTCCTGTGCTGCTGTTCAAGGTTGCCAATCAATGGTTCCCATCCCATCAACTGGGAATGGCCAGCGGCGTGATTTCCGCAGGTTTCGCGGGTGGACTAACGCTGGGGCCGCTGCTCAGTACGAGCGTGATCCTGCCTGTCCTCGGCGGCTGGCGGCAGGTGTTGATGTTTTACGGCTGTGTGGCAATTGCCATGAGCTTTGTTTGGCTCGTCGTTCATCCGCTTGAACAGCAGTCCAAAGCGGCGCACGAGCCGCGTGTCTCGTTTCTGGACAGCCTGCGCTACGTCATGAGCCTGCGCAACCTGTGGATACTGGGGATTGGCGGCCTGGGCATAAACGCCTGTATCCAGGGATTCAGCGGGTATCTTCCCACCTACCTGAAGAACATTGGCTGGGAAAATCTGGACGCAGATCGCGCGCTGTCGGCTTTCTTTGTGACGAGCCTGACGGCGGTGATTCCCCTATCCATCCTTTCGGACCGTCTGCGGCTGCGGCGTACATTTCTGATTTTCGCCGCACTGGTGTTGTCAGTGGGGATTGGCCTGCTGAGCATTGTCGACGGCGTCACCATCGTGCTGCTAATCGCGGCGACGGGCTTCGTCTTTGACTCGTTCATGGCGATTCTCAACGCCAGTGTGCTAGAGGTTGAGGGTGTCAGCCATGTATACGCTGGCACTGCTATCGGCTTCGCCACAATGATTCGCAATCTTGGCGGAACCTTCTCTCCGCCTGTAGGCAACAGTCTTGCCAGCATCAGCCTGAACGCGCCATTTCTTTTCTGGGGTGGCATGGGGCTTTTCGCTGTCGCCATGTTCGCTTTTGTGCTCAAACCCAAAACGAGTGCCGCGCCTAAAGCGTAGCCCTTCGTCTGGTAAAGGATAGAGTTGTAATTTCCTGTCGCAGCGACAATAATTCAGGCGTTTGCGGGAGCTTATCCATCTTATCTCTCTCCCCTATCAACCTGGATATATGACTCACTCGGTTCGTTTTTCGGGTTCGTGGTCTGTTTGCCCAACGTCATTGGATGCCCGCAGCGCCCGGTTCAACCCTGCGGAAGCCTTCGCTGTCCCGGAACGCAGACATCTGCAACCGTTCCTGTATCCTGAAAACCCTTATTGGGGCAAGCATGTGCGCGAGATGAACCATCACGGCTGGCTCTATGAATATGCCTTCAGCGTGCCCAATGTGCAGTTCAGCCGCGCCTGCCTGCGCTTTGAGGGCGTAGACTATTTTGCTGCCGTCTGGCTGAATGATACCCTGCTCGGCCACCATGAAGGCCACTTCAATGCATTCACCTTTGAGGCGACGCACGCGTTAAAACGTGATGCACAAAACTATTTACGGGTTCATGTGAGTTCGCCCTGGGATGTGGTCAACCCACGCGGCACCTACCCGCTGGATCATGTACTGCGCAACCTGGTCAAAGGGCTGTATGAGCACGGCGAAGGCGTGCTGCCGCCGGACGTAAACCCGCTGGGAATCTGGCGTCCTGTGTGGCTGGTGCTGGACGACGGCATGAGCATCGACAGCGTTCAGATTCGAGCTGAGATGGACGGTACCCTGCAACTGCAAGCCAGCATCAGCAGCACAATAGAATGGTCTGGTGAACTTGCGCTGGAGGTCAGCGCCGAAAATCATGATGGTGCGGGCGCTGTTGAAAATGTGCCTGTCACTATCACGCCCGGCGTTCAAACGGTTGCTTACCAGATGAAAATGTCTGCCCCGCAGTTGTGGTGGTCATGGGATCATGGACAGCCTCATTTGTATCGACTGACGGCCCGTTTGGGCGAGACCCGTCACAGCGAAACCTTTGGCTTTCGTTCGGTGCGACTGGAACGGAGCCGCGAACGGTTCACCTACTGGCTGAACGAACGCCCGGTTTATATACGCGGTACCTCTTATATGTCCGGCATCTATCTGTCACAGCATGACCGCGACAGTCTGGCGCGTGATGTTTCGCTGGCACAGAAGGCCAACCTCAATTTGCTGCGGGTACATGTGCATGTCTCCCCTGCCGAACTCTATGACATTTGTGATCGCGCGGGGATGCTGGTCTGGCAGGACTTTGAACTCAACTGGATGCAGGAAACCACTGTGGAATTTGAGACGCGCGCGCGAAGATTGCAGCGCGATATGCTGTCACAGTTGGGCAATCATCCCAAGCATTATCACCTGGGCTTGCCACAATGAACCGACGATGATTTTTTTCCGGCGTGGCAATCTGGAACATCACCCCGGACCCTGTTTTATACGCCGATGCCGTTGCGCAGGATAGCTCGCGACCCGTATTCCTATGTTCAGGACAAATGGAAGAGACCAAAGCGGGCGGGCGATGTCCATACCTATTGGGGCGCGCTCTGGTCGAAACGTTACACGGACGTTTATCGGCATCATCCACGCCTGAATACCGAATTTGGCCTGGAAGCGCCCTGCACGCCCTCAACCATGCAGATTTATCCTGAGGTGTGGGAACGCCTGAAACATGTGCTGCCGCAGCTTGACACAATCTGGAATTATCAGGCCGAACTGATTCAGTTCCATGTGGAGCATTTCCGGCGGCTGCGCAGCACAACCAACGCCGGATACATCCACTTCTGGCTGCTTGATCCGGTGCCACAGGTTGGATGTGGGGTGTTGGATTCGATGCGGTTGCCAAAGGGCGGCTTCGAGGCTCTGCGGCTTGCTTCCCAGCCACTGCACGTAGCCATGCAGCATGATGGGCATCGCGCCTACGCCCTGTGGATATTCAACGATACGCCTCAGGAATACGCGGGCACAATGCTGCGCTACGAAGTCTATGACGAGGCCAAGCAGTTGTTGTTGCAGGGCAGCCATCCAATTGATATAGCGGCCAATACCGCGCAGCAGGTACTGCCGATCAACTGGCGCACAGGACACACCATCAAACTGTCGATTACGGACACTGACAACGTTACGCTGGCGCGCAATCACTATACACGCCCCTTCCAGCCTGCACGTCGTCCCACAGGATACCCCTGGAAATTCGACCCCGTGTTAGGCACAAAAGTATACAACCGCCCCGACGCACCAAGTCTGGCGGATGTCAGCACCCACCCTGCGTTGAAGTTGATCCCGCTGTTCGTGCGCGAATGGGTGGCGGAATGGATTATGCGCCAGCGGCTCCCGCTGTGGCTCGTTTCGTGGATGGCCCGCGTAGGAGACCGACTGAACCGCTAGCAAGGAGGCATCGCCGCAGTGCCTTGTGGTGCCGCAGCGATGCCTGAAGTGTAGTATCGCGTCCCGGTTTATTTCGCTACAACCGGAATTTCGTCCGGCGTAAGTACTTGTTCCGGGCTGGAGACGCGGCGCTGTGCGGTGGCATAGGTGCCGTACAGCCGCCATTCGTCCATACGGCAGGAATGAACCAGCTTGCCGTCCCAGATGGTCATGTCCGGGCAGCTTTCGCACATATCGGCGCGCCCGTCTTCCAGAATGTCCGGCCCCTGAATGATACCGATGCTCTGCGTATAAATCGGTGCAAAGAACTGCGAGGGATGGCTCAGGATGTCCTTCCAGTATGCGCCGTGAATTTTGCCCACAGAGCCGTCAAACATGCTCAACAAAAATGCAATTTTCGGCAGTCGATTGCCGGGCGTGTAGACCAGATACTTACCGCGCACTAGATGATAAAACATCTGCACCAGTTCCATCGTCTTTGCGCCAATCGACCCATACATCTTATCGCGGCTGCCCACCTGCACGCCCACCAACCAGGTAACCTTATCAGGTGACTGGGAGCCGCCCATGTAAGCAGAGGGCGCGTAATGCGGATAGTTTTCGTGGATGACATCACGCACATCAGTGGATTGAATGTGCGCCTCGTGGCTGTCCGGCGCTGTATAACTGACGGCTGGTTGTGCAAGCTGCTGTCCGTTGACAAAGTAGTTGAACGTGCCGTCCATTGTGGCGTTGCGGAAGGTAATGAACACCAGCCCGTGAACCAGTTCTACGTGTTGATTGGCCCATTTAACAATTTCCGGTACCACATGGATGTTACTGGGATATACCGTCAAGCCGAAGCTGACGAACAGACCGCCCACCTCCGCCACCATCCGAGCATATTCAAGGCGCAGTTCACACAATTCAAGCTCACTCTTGCCTTTCCAGTGCGGGCGGCTTTGTTCGCTGTCGATGTGAAAAGTAAAACCCAGCGCTCCGGCCTTCTTCAGGTCACGCAGGAGCTGTATATTATCTTTGAGGGCGATGCCATTGGTAAGAATCAGCGGCTTCATTCCCTGCTGGCGGATATAGTCAACGATTTCGATGATGTCGGGATGAATCAGCGGTTCGCCGCCTGCGATGGAAATGTTGTCGCAGTTACGCCATGCCTTGAGTAACCGCACCTCCTCTTTGATCTGTTCCAGCGGCTTGTGCCCGGTCATATTCAGGCGATAACAACCGCGGCAGACGGTGTTGCATTTATCGGTGATTTCCAGCCAACCAATCGGGTTATCGTTCATCGACCAGGGGAAACGGTACATTTCGTGCTTGGATAAATCCATGGCAAATTACTCCTTTCAAGAATAAACATGCCGTAAATAGCCAGGTTAATTCTTGTACCGCCGATGCCGCCATCGTAGTGAGGAATATCATAAAACTACGTTACAAATGCAACTAAACAAATCCCGAAATCTGCGGATTTTCGCCCGGAGATGTGCGTATGGTCTGCTGTTCGCGTCCGTGCAGTAATGACCGCGCCCGTCCAGTCCAATTTTGTTGACAAACCCCCTACAACCTGCTATTTTCCGCAACCATTCCTGGGAGATTAGGCGACGTTTACGCTTAGAAAAGTATTTTTGAGAAACCATTATGTGCGCAAAAATTGCAGTTGTAGGCAGCTTCAATGCTGATCTTGTGACCTATGTTCAACATTTGCCGCGTTCCGGCGAAACGCTCCACGCTCAACGCTTCATCACGGGCGCGGGCGGCAAAGGCTCCAATCAGGCAGTCGGCGCGGCGCGCTTAGGGGCACACACGACCCTGATCGCCCGCGTCGGCAGCGACAGCTTTGCCGAGATTGGCTTCAACCTGTGGCGTGACGTGAATATCCACACTGAAGCTGTGATTCGCGATGCGGAACAGCCAACGGGCATGGCCATGATTGCCGTCGATGAGGTTGGCTCCAACACGATCATTGTCATCGCAGGCGCGAACTATGCGCTGACGCCAGCCGATGTCGATGCTCGTGCGAACGTGATCCGCGAGTCGCAGGTGCTTCTTACGCAGCTTGAAGTCACGCCAGCCGCTACCACGCAGGCGCTGAAGCTGGCCAAACAGCACCACGTCAAAACGATTCTGAACCCGGCACCCGCCTACCCTCTTCCCGAAGATATGCTGGCTCATGTTGACTATCTGACCCCAAACGAAACCGAACTGCAAACCCTGTGCGGTTCGTCGTCGATGAGCGTTGAGGAGGCGGCACGTTCGCTGATTAAGTTCGATTATCAGACGGTAGTGGTGACGCTTGGGGAACAGGGCGCGCAGTACATCACGAAGCACAACAGCCACATCGTTCCGGCCTTTCACGTTACTCCGGTGGATACCGTCGGGGCGGGCGATGCCTTTAACGCGGGGCTGGCGGTGGCGCTGGCCGAGGGGCAGGCGCTGGCCGAGGCCATCCGCTTTGCCAACGCGACAGCGGCGGTGTCGATTACGCGGCAGGGCGCGGCGGCCAGTATGCCCAGCCGTGAGGAAGTCATGGCGCTTCTAAACGCGTAGGTCGGCCTGCGTGGTTAGAATCGGTTGGGAAAAATAAACCTGCCGTTTTGAGGCGGCGCGATATGACAGAGTCGTTGATCGAATTGATCGCGGATGCTGCCAAAATTGACGGCGAGGCGGATTGAGCTATCAAAAAAATTCATGGTGCGTAGAAAGCGGATCAAAACGGGATGCTGGTTAGAATAGGTTGGAAAATCCTAACACTGCCGGCAGTCGCAAGATGAAACGACGTTGTTTGATGGACTTTGCGACAGACCGGGTGAAAACACGGGAATGGTGAGATTCAAGGTTACGTGGACGTTCAGTTGAACATCCCTACACGAAAAATATCCGCGAAACTCTCCACTCGCCCTGTTTGGGGAATGGTGAGGTTCAAGGTTACGTGGACGTTCAGTTGAACGTCCCTACACGAAAAATATCCGCGAAACTCTCCACTCGCTGAAAACACTCCCATCTTGGAGATTTGGCGCGCGTTGTGCGATAATGCGTGAGTAACGCACATCTGCTGGGTGGGGTATACATGCGCATCAAGCCCGAAATTATGAGTCCTGCTGGCTACTGGCCGCAGCTTCAGGCCGCTGTCGAAGCAGGCGCGGATGCTGTTTACTTTGGGCTGAAGCATTTTACGGCGCGTGCCAAAGTGGGCTTCACGCTGGCGGAACTGCCGGACGTGATGCGCACGCTGCATACGCGCGGGGTCAAAGGCTACATCACGTTCAACACGCTGGTCTTTGACCACGAACTACGGGAAGCGGTTAAGACCATTGAACAGATCGCGCTGGCAGGCGCGGATGCCCTGATTGTGCAGGATGTGGGCGTGGCGCAGTTGGCGCAGCAGATCGCGCCAACGGTCAACATTCACGGCAGCACGCAGATGAGCATCACCAGCGCGGAAGGCGTGGCGCTGGCGCAGCGTTTCGGCGTCAGCCGCGTGGTGCTGGCGCGCGAGCTTTCGCTCAAGGAAATCCGCGCCATTCGCGAGCAAACCGACTGCGAACTGGAAATTTTCGTACATGGCGCGCTGTGCGTCTCATACTCCGGCCAATGTTTTTCCTCGGAGGCGTGGGGCGGGCGCAGCGCCAATCGCGGACAGTGCGCGCAGGCCTGCCGCCTGCCGTATGAACTGATGGTGGATGACCAGCTTAAGCCGCTGGGTGACGCCCGCTATCTGCTGTCGCCCGGCGATTTGTACGCGCTCCATCAGGTTCCCGACATCATTGACATCGGCGTTTCCACGCTCAAAATCGAGGGACGCTACAAGGATGAAAACTACGTCGCGCTCACCACGAATGCGTACCGCCGCGCGGTGGATGCGGCGTGGGAGCAGCTTCCGAATCCTGTTACGCGGCGCGAAGAAATTGAACTGGAGCAGGTCTATTCGCGCGGGCTGGGCGCGTATTTCATCTCCGGCACCGATCATCAGGCGGTAGTCGCCGGACGTTCGCCGCGTCATCGCGGGGTGCTGTGCGGACGGGTGAAGCAGGTCTACAAAGATCGCGTCAGCATCGAAACCAGCGAAAGTCAGGCGGATGCGCCGCTGAAGGCGGGCGACGGCATTGTATTTGACGCCGCTGACTGGCGCAGCCCGGAACTCGCGGAAGAAGGCGGCCACCTGTATGAAGTGCGCCGCGTGGGCAAGCTGCTGGAACTCACCTTCGGCAACCGCAGCGTTGATTTCTCGCGTATCCGGCCCGGCGATTGGGTGTGGCGCACGCGCGATGTGAACGTGGACAAAGCCGCGCGAACGTTCACGCAGGCTGATGTGCCCGTTCACAAGCAGCCCGTCAACGTACAGGTAATGGCCAGAGCCGGACAGCCGCTGCAACTCAGGTGGACGCTGGCGAAAAACCCTAAGATTGTGGCCCATGTCCAATCGGATGAACCCCTGACGCGCGCTAACAGCCGCAGCGTCACCGTCGAGTACCTGCACCAGCAGCTAAAGCGCCTCGGCAATACCGCGTATCGACTCCATGACCTGACAGCGGACATCGCAGGCGAACCGTTTATTCCCAGTTCGCTGCTCAATCGGCTGCGGCAGGAAGCCGTAGACATGCTCGTCAGCCAGCAGG
Source organism: Anaerolineae bacterium (assembly GCA_046328675.1). Taxonomy (GTDB): domain Bacteria; phylum Chloroflexota; class Anaerolineae; order Aggregatilineales; family Phototrophicaceae; genus JACAER01. The sequence continues at coordinate 21,556 of JAXLWC010000001.1, read as the reverse complement.
CACAAGCAAGGCCTGTGGTCACTGAGCATCCCATTAGCGTACGCTAGAGGCGGCGCTGGCCGAGGTGGTAGACCAACCCGCGCCCGATTCGTATCCCCGTCTGCACCTGCTGGTGCGCACGCCGGAACAATTAGAGGCGGCGCTTACGCTGAAACCGGACAGCATCACGCTGGATTACCTCGACCTCTACGGCTTAAGCCCGGCGGTGGAACAGATCAAGGCGGCGGGCATTACACCGCGTGTCGCCAGCCCGCGCGTGCTTAAACCGCAGGAACAGCGCATCGTTAACTTTTTGCTGCGGCTGGACTGTCAACTTGTCGTGCGCTCCGGCGGCCTGCTGGAAGCCTTGCAGGGACGGCAGCAGCATCCACTCATCGGTGACTTCAGCCTCAATGTCGCGAACCAGCTTACTGCCGACACTTACCTTAAGCTCGGTGTCCAGCGGATTACGCCTACGCATGACCTGAACGCTGACCAGATCACACGGCTGGCGCAGCGCATCGGCGGCGCATATTTTGAGGTGATTGCTTACCATCACCTGCCCGTTTTCCACACCGAACACTGCGTCTTCTGCCGCTTCCTGTCCAACGGCACGAGCTATCTCGACTGCGGTCATCCCTGCGAAAGCCACAAGGTCGCGCTGCGTGATGTGCAGGGGCGCACGCATCCGGTGATGGCCGACGTGGGCTGCCGCAACACCGTATTCGGCGCAGAGGCGCAGGTCGCCAGCCGCCACATGGATGCGCTGCTGGCAAGCGGCATCGTGGACTATCGACTGGAGTTCGTCCACGAGTCGGCGGCGGAAGTACGGCTGACAGCGGCGGCGTTTCGCGACTATCTTGACGGCAGGATAACAGCGGCTGAACTGGATCAGCGGTTACAACGCATCGTGCCGCAGGGTACGAGTGAAGGGTCGCTGTTTGTGCCAGCAGACTATCTCAAACTGCCCGTGCTGCCCTAAGTGGGTTTAGCGTTTACGGGCTGCCGGGGCGGCGGCTGAACTTCAAACTCGTGACTGTTGGTGCTTGTTTACCCCCTCATCTCCAGCTTTTCGGGGTAGGTAATTAAGGGAACGAAAAGCCAGGCAGGCGAACGGGCGCGTTGACCTCACCCCCTAGTAAGTCGTTAGTCGTTAGTCATTAGCTGTTAGTCTAAGACCAAGACAAAAGACAGGTGGATGAACGGGCGCGTTGACCTCACCCCAACCCCTCTCCCGAGCAGGGATGTTTGGGAAGGCAGACATGTATGGCACGGGAGAGGGGCTTAAAACGGGTTCGGGGGACGAGTGGCTGCCGTGAGAATGCGTTGAGAGCACTGCGGTTTTGCGGTGGGTTTGAGGCGAAGCGTTCAATGAGTTAGTACGGAAACTGCTGCGCAGAATACAATTTATTCAGATTAGGAGAAAACCCAGATGGATGTCGCAGGCGAATATACGTTTGATGCCCCGCAGGAAATGGTTTGGGAGGCGCTGCAAGACCCGAACGTGCTTGGCACGATTATGCCGGGCGGCCAGGGGATTGAAGCGGTTGGGGACAATGAGTATAAGGGAATGCTGCATATCAAGGTTGGGCCTGTGCAGGGGGTGTTCCAGGGCGACATCAAACTGTCTAGTATCGTTCCGCCTGTGGGTTATCACATTGATATTGACGGCAAGGGCGCACCGGGGTTCGTCAAGGCGAAGGGACAGCTTCGGCTTGAGGCCCGGGGAGCGCAGACGTTTATGGATTATTCGGGGCAGGCCAACATCGGCGGGCGTATTGCCAGCGTGGGCCAGCGGCTGATCGACAGTTCGGCACGGTCTATTATCCGGCAGAGCCTCGACGCGCTGAACGATTACCTGAAAGTTCAGGTCGCGCAGCAGGCCGCAGAGGAAACCACTCCAGACGATTCAGCCCACAGCAGCGCGGAAGGCGCTCACGAGGGCCACGACCATGCGGCGCAGGCGCATGAGGCGCATCCTATGCCCACGCCGGTTTACAGACCGCCGTCGCAGATGGATCTGGCGCTGACGGTCATGCGTGATGTCATCAACGATTTTATTCCGCCGCAGTATCACCCGGTGGTCATGGGGCTGCTGCTGGTGGCGGTGGTGCTGATTGTGTGGTACTTCGCGGCGCAGTAACTTCCATCGTATTCAAAAACCACAGGGCAGTCTCGATAGGCCGCCCTGTGGTCGTCATGCTCAGGCATGAAGCGGACGCTGCTGATTACAGCGTGGGCTGATAGCTCTTGTACCAGTCGGCGCTGGCGGCGGCTAGTTCATAGAACTCCGTCCAGGGACGCGCGGTTTTGCTGGCAACGTCGGCCAGTTTTTTGATGCGCGGCACGGCAGTTTCCGCCAGGAAGCGCGCGCGGGCCTCGTCGCTCATGGTGACGGCCTCTTTCCAGATGGCACGCCCGGCGAGGAAGCCGCTGGCCCCGGACTCGCAGGCGATGCGGGTCTGTTCCTCAAAGGTCGCGAAATCGACGCCCGCACTCAGCAGCACCCAGGGCACCTCACAAACGGCGTTCAAGGATGCGCAGGCAGAACGCCACGACCCACGATCCTTGTCATAGGCGACATCCACCGGGAATTCCATCTTGAGCACGTCAGGCTTAAGGCCACCCAGACGGCGCGCTGTCTCACGCACGACGTGCAGGCGTGTTTTGGCGAAGTCTGCGCTTTCCTTGGCTACATTGGGGTCTAAGCTGTAGGACATCGGCTCGAGGAACAGCGGAATATCCAACTGATGGCAGGCGGCGATGACTTTGGCGATCACCTGCTCAATTTCTTCAGCGAGCGCGCCGGTTTCGGGGTGATAGTAGGCCATCATCTTCACGGCTGACGCGCCCATCGCCTTGATCTTGCTGACATCCCAATCGTCGATGAAGTCGATGCGACGGTAGGTGGAATCGCCGCTGTAGCCGGACTTTTCCACCGAGAGCAGCAGGCCGCTGCCGCCAGACATGTGCAGCGCGGGATACAGGCCGTATTCGTGGTCGAGCAGCACGGCGCTGGCGTGATAGGAGAGCGAAACCACGACATCGGTTTTGATGCGGACAGCCGTTTCGTAGCTGGAGCCTTCGCTGAGCATCTTGCGGTAGCTGCCGCGCTGGTCAAAGGCGAGGATGGTGAAGATGTCGTCGCGGGTGCTGGTGGTCTTCAGCCCACGCCAGCGCCCCGGAGTGAGAATTTGTTTCATGTGCGATCCTTGATAATGTAATTCAAGCGATATTTGCTTGCTTCTTAATAAATTCCCACACTGTATCCAGTTTCTGCGCGCCTGCCATCGGCCCCTGTGCCGTGACCGCCAAGGCCCCGCAGGCATTGGCAAAGCGTGCCGCCTCAGACGGCGACTCTCCGGCGAGCCAGCGTACCAAAAAGCCCGCATCAAAACAGTCCCCTGCGCCAGTGGGGTCAATTTCATTAACACTAAAACCGGGAATATGTTCCGCGTGTCCCTGCGTGTAGACCATGCAGCCGTTGGCGCCCTGCGTCACGACGACGATACGGTCAGGGCGATGATGCAGCAGCGCGGCCAGGGCTTCGTCCAGCGAGTTGGTGCCTGTTAAGATGCGCGCTTCATCGGCGGTGGGCAGAATCACATCGGCGGCCTCAACGAAGGGGGCAAAGCGCGCGCGTGCCTGCTCCAGCGGCAGCAACTGTGGGCGTAAGTTCGGGTCGAAACTGATTTTCGCGCCCGCCGCCTGCGCCAGTTCCAGCGCGCGCAGCCCGGTCTGGAAAGCCTGCTCATGAATGGACAGCGACGAACCCATCAGGTGCAGCACGCGCAGCCCGACAAACAGCGACGGGTCGAGCATTTCGGGTGCAATCTGTCCCGCCGCCGCCTGCTTGATGTGATACATAAAATCACGCGAGCCATCGCTGGCGTAGGCTACGAAGGCGACGCCCGTCGCGTGGGTGGACGAAATCTGCACGCCGCGCAAATCCACGTTGTCCGCGCGCAGTTGGTCAAGCTGGCAGCGCCCGAAGGGGTCATCCCCTACCGTGCCCACCGCCGTCACCTGCGCGCCGAGTCTGGCTGCCTGTACCGCGAAGATGAAAGGTGCGCCGCTGGCATAAGGCCCGGTAAACAGCGCAGGATGATCCAGCGGCTGATCGATGCCGACGCGCATTACCTCTACCAGTGCTTCGCCGAAAGTCAACAGGTCAAGCGGCATGGCCTACTCCCCGCCTTCTGCCGAACCCACGATATGCTTGACGATGAGTTCTTCGGTGGCCTCCGCACGCATTACGTTAGCGGCGATGCGGCCACGACGCATGATGACCATCCGATCCGCGACGGTCATGACATCGTGCATGGTGTGGCTGATGAGAATCACGGGAATATTCTGCTCTTTTAGAGACCGGATCAGACTCAGCACCTTACGTTGTTCCGGCACACCGAGCGCCGCCGTCGGTTCGTCCATGATGACAAGCTGCGCATTCCAGTACATGGCGCGGGCGATGGCGACTGCCTGCCGCTGCCCGCCGGACAGGTTCACTAACTTTTGTTTCAGCGAGGGGATGTGAATGTCGAGGCGAGCCAGCACGCCCTTGGCTTCCCTGCGCATAAATTCATCATCGGTGACCGGGATGAAACCAAACATGTGTTTGAGTTTCTCTTTGCCGAGGAAGACATTCGCGCCGACATCCAGATTTTCGGCCAGCGCCAAATCCTGATAGATGGTTTCGATACCGCGCTTACGGACTTCGTTGGGGCTTTGTCCGGTAATTTCCTGCCCGTCGAAGAAGACTTGACCGTGATCGGCGCGATACACGCCGGAAATGCACTTGATGAGCGTGGACTTGCCCGCGCCGTTATCTCCTAGCAGCGCAACCACTTCGCCGCGATTGACCTCGAAATCGACGTTGTTGAGGGCAACCAGACCGCCGAAGTGCTTATGAACCTGCCGTACCTGAAGGATGGGGTCAGACATTTGCCTTTAACCTTTCCAGCGCTGCCTGTGCCTGATTGACGAGCACCGCGATGATAATGACCACACCGACCACGATGAACTGCCACAGGGGGTCAATGTTGAGGATGACCAACCCGGTTTGCAGCATGGCGATGATGAGCGCGCCAACCACCGCGCCGCTGACCTTGCCTTCACCACCGAACAGATTGGTGCCGCCAATGACCACTGCGGCCACCGAGGAAAGCAGCGCGGCCTCCCCTGCCTGGGGTGCGCCTGCGGTGTAACGGAAGGTGTGCAGGACGCCTGCGATGCCCGCTGTAAAGGCCGAGAGCAGATAAATCAGGATCAGGTGACGATCTACGTTAATCCCTGCGCGAATCGCCGCGTCCTTGCTGCCGCCGATGACGTAGGTATGGCGTCCGAATTTCGTGCGTGCCAGCACGAAGGCGAAGACGATGACGACTAAGGCCGTGAACAATACAGGATAGGGTAGAAGCTGCGAGACCTGGCGCAGTTCTGTCGGTTCCAGATCAGGGGGCAGCGCGAACCATTGTAAGCCGCGCGTCGGGATGTAAAAGAGCAGGCTGCCGTTGCCGATGGTGCTCAGCGCCGCACGCAGTTCAGAGGACAGGTTACCGACGACCTGCTGCCCGTCGGTGAGCAAGAAGGCCGCGCCGCGTATGATGCCATACATGCCGAGCGTGGCGATAAACGGCGGGACTTTGATACGGGCAACCAAGATGCCATTGACAATGCCGGGGATTAAGGAAATCAGCAGCCCCGCGACTACGCCAATCACCATCGCCGCGCCGATGTCGGTGCCGCCGTCCACCAGATCGCGCATGGTGCGCGCGCTGATGACCGAGGCCAGCCCAACAGTCCAACCGATGGAAAGGTCAATGCCTGCCGTGATGACGACGAAGGTCTGGCCGATAGCCATTAACATCACGAGGGTACTGGTGACAAAGACAGAGGAGAAATTGCGGACGCTGAAAAAACCCTGTCCTGTCAGCGAGAAGAAAATAATCATGCCTAGCAAAAAAAGATAAGACCAACTGCGCGCCACAAATTCTATTAAACTCTCGCGCGTCATGCGTCGGTTCGACGTAGGGGCTGATGTTGTCATGCGTGTGTCCTCAAATGGTCTGTGTTTTGGGGCACAGATCATAACAAGGGGTGAGCACTGCGCCCACCCCTTGTCACTCAACCTAATTTAGTTGCCCGTGTAGATGAAACGGGCCACTTCGGGATCATCTACGTTGTCGATGGTGATGACTGCGTAACCCGTCGGGACGCGCGCAGGCATCGAGGTGACGCCGCGAGCGTTGGCGATGGCCGTGATGACGCCGAGATACCCCATGTCAGCGGGTTTCTGCGCAATCACCAGCGACACCGTGCCTTCACGCAGGTAGCTGATGTTTTCTTCGCTGGCGTCGAACAGTGCGACCTGAACCGCGCCTTGCAGACCGGCGTTCTGGATGGCAGCGCCCGCGCCCAATGCGCCGAAGGTATTGGTGGCGAACATGCCCGCGATGTCGGGGTTGGCGGTCAGGACGGCGGCGGTTTGCTGCTGGGCGGTGTCCGCGCTGTTGTCGTTGTAGTCTACGCGGACAACTTCGAGGCCACGATCAGCGGCGGCCTGCAAGCAGCCCTGTTCACGCTGGTCAGTGGTGCTGATGCCGGGACGCACGTTCTGGACGTAAATCTTGGCACCTTCGCCCAACGAGTCGGCCAAAGCGCTGCAGGCGATGTAACCGCCCTGGACGTTGTCGGAGCCGATATAGGACAGGGGGAAGGTGACTTCGCCGTTGGCATAGTCGCCGTCGCCGATGAAGGTGTCAACGGTGATGACCGGGATACCCGCATCGTAGGCTTCCTGCAAAACGGGGATGGATTGTTCCTTGTCATTGGGGGCGGTGACGAGCGCGTCAATATCGCCGCGCGCGATGAGCGCCTCGATGATAGGGGCTGACACGGTGACATCGAAGGACGACGGGTCCTGCTGGATGACGGTGACACCCATATCGGACGCTGCCTGATTCACGCCGCTGGCCATCGTGATATAAAACGGATCGGGATTCACACCCGGAACAAAGGCGATTGTGTAATTTCCATCATCCTGCGCACCAACAAAGCTGGTGAACAGCAGCAACAAACTGGCAACTAGTAAAACGGACCAAATTTTCTTTAACACGATTAGCTCCTCCAGGGATTTGTAACTTTTGAGCGATAGTTATCTGTGATTTCAGTGTAAGTGCTTCCGCGTCTGCCCATCACCTCCTTCGTGTGGTTTGCCTGTTTCCTATAACAGCCTGAATTAACGGCGTCCACGTCATCATCGAGAACGGATAACGGCTGCGCCGAGAGATAATTAAACCCTGATGACTTCGATACCGATGGCGGTGAATTGTTTCACAGCGCTGTCGTCAAACTGCTTGTCGGTAATCAGTACGTCAATTTCCTTCATTGGCACGACGGTCAGTGCCTGATGTTTGCCATGTTTGCTGCTGTCCGCCAGCAGCACGACTTTGCGCCCACGCTGGACGATTTTGCGTTTGACTTCTGCTTCCAACAGGTTGGCGGCGGTAATGCCACTTTCAATCGAAAAGCCGGTGGTCGCCAGAAAGGTGTATTGGGCATTAATCACGTCAAAGAAGTGCAGCACCTGCGGCCCGACCAGCGTGAGGGTGCTGTTGCGGACAACGCCGCCGGGCATGAGCAGTTCCACGTTGGTATGACGCGCGGCGGCGACGGCGATGTACAGCCCATGTGTCACGATTTGCAGATAGTCAAGTTCGAGCGAGAGCTGGTTGATGAATTCAAGTGTGGTCGTGCCCGAATCGACGATGAGGGTTTGGCCGGATTCGGCGAACTGTGCGGCGCGTGCCCCGATGCGCTTTTTGGCGTCGGCGTTCTGCACCATGCGCTCGTCGATGAGCAGTTTGCGGTCTTCAATGGAGCGCTTGGCGACTGCCCCACCGTGAACAATTTCCAGCACGCCCTGATTTTCCAGTTCGCGAAGGTCGGCGCGAATGGTGCCCGCGGAAACTTTCAGCAGTTCACGCAGTTCAACGTTACGCACCACCCCTTCACGTTCGAGGATTTCAAGAATGCGTTTCTGGCGTTCTGACGAAAAAAGAGGAGATAACATACAAAATAACTAACGTAATTTAGCAGATGCATTAACTTTTATTGCTTTATCGTAGACTCGCTGTTGCTTTTTGTCAAGTTATTCTGCGTTTTATTGGTGATTATTGACGATATGCGCTATACTCGCATAGAAAATGACAATTTGTGAATTATTGAACATATAAATTTAAAGGAATTCGGAGTGAGAACCTTATTTGTGGTGAGCGGTGGCGACGCCTCCGGCATTAATGCGGCCCTGTATCACGGCGCTCTGCTGGCCGCGCGTGCCGGAGGCGAGACATTGGGCGTGCAGGGCGGCTTCGCGGGTCTGCTGCAAGAACAGATCGTGCAGTTCGGGCCACGCGATATGATGCACTGGGTGCCGATGCCCGGCAGTTATTTCCAGAGCAGCCGCGAACCTGTGCTGGCGCAGCCGGATGCGCAGGAAAAGCTGCGGCAAATCCTCACGCGGCAGCGCATCGACTCGCTGATTCTGTTTGGCGGCGATGGCACGTTGCGCCACATTCCCCCACTGCTGGAACGCTGGGGCGTGACCTGTATCGGGCTGCCGACCACGATTGACAACGACGTGCCGGGAACCGAACTCACGCTGGGATTCGACAGTGCGTGTAACTTCGCGCATCAGGTGGTGGACGGAATGCGCGCCACCGGACACGCCCTGACGGGACGCATCTTCACGCTGGAAACGTTGGGCGGTTCGACGGGCTTCCTCGCGCTGGAAGTCGCACGGGGGGCAGGTGCAGACGCGGTGCTGCTGCCGGAGTTTGAGTACGACGCCGCGCAGACGGCGACACGGCTGCTGGATGCGGTGCAGCTTCAGGGGCAGGCGCTGCTGGTGTATTCCGAAGGCGTGCCGCGCAAAAACGAACTGCTAGAGTTTATTCCCAAACAAACAGGCATACGCGTGCGCGACTCGCGGCTGGGGCACGCGCAGCGCGGCGGCGTTCCCAGCCACCGTGACCGCGCCTTAGCGGCTGATATGAGCGTGCTGGCGTTCAAAGCGATCCAGGATGGTGTGCGGACGGGCGTGGTTGTCGTGCGGCAGGGACAGACGGTGCTGCACGAAGGCACGCTGGATGTACAGGCACGTAAGCTGCCCGATGAAGCCCTTTACAAGCAGCTTAACGGACTCAGCGCATCATGAGTATTCTGGCGATTGATTTCGGCGGCACCCGCACCCGCGCCGCCTGGTACGACGAAAGCCTGAAGCAGTTCCAGCGGCATGAGACACTTTCGCATGTGGAAGAAACGCCGCAAGCGGTGATTGAGCGCATCATCGCGGTGGCGCGCCGCGTTATTCCGGCTGATGCGCAGCCAACGGTTATCGGCGTAGCGGCTCCCGGCCCGCTTGACCCACAGCGCGGCGTTATTTTACACGCCAAAACGCTGCAAGGCTGGGCGGAGGTGCCGCTGGCGCAGAGGCTCAGCGAAGGATTGGGCGGCATCCCCACTTACATCGAAAACGACGCCAACCTGGCGGCGCTGGCGGAATATGGCTTAGGGGCGGGACGCGGCGCTGACCCGATGGTGTACATGACGATCAGCACAGGCATAGGCGGCGGCGCGGTCATCGGCGGCAGGCTGTTTACGGGCTGGAGCAAGCTGGCGATTGAGCCGGGACACATGCGTTTTATGCTGCCTGACGGCAGTATCCGCCGCTTAGAGGAAATCGCGTCCGGCACGGGAATCGCCAACACCGCGCGGCGCATCATTCAGCATTCCGACTCCCCTGCTTCGCCGCTGCGGACACTTCCGGCTGAACAACTTACGGGGGAAGCTGTGGGGGCGGCGGCGGTCAAGGGTGACGCGCTGGCGCTGACGATCATCGAGGAAGTCGCTACGTATCTGGGACTTGGGTTCGCTAACCTGCTGCACCTGCTCAGCCCGGAAGCGATTGTGGTAGGCGGCAGCGTGACCAAACTCGGCGCGCTGCTGTTTGAGCCAGCGCTGCGGGTGATGCGCGAGAACCTGCTCGACGCGGCTTTTCTGCCGCCGACTCTGCTGCGTGCCGCGCACTTTGGCGAAGATGTGTGTTTGCACGGCGCGGCGCTGTACGCCAAACAAAAGCGCGATCAAGCCTGATTGACCGCGCCGTCATGGGTCGTTTTTATTCCAGCGATGCTGGCCGGAGGATGGTTACTCAGCCTGACGCCAGATGATTGTATGGGGTTTGCCGCCGCCCGCAGCTCAAGCCCGCAGCTCAAGCCCGCAGCTAAAGGTGCGGGCTATCAGGTGGGATAAGCTGCCGCCCGCAGCTGAGTGCGGAGCTATCTGTTCAGGATAAGCTCACTGAACATACTGGCTCTCCGTCAGCATGTGATAAGCCCCTTGAATGTGCTTAGCGCTTTTCGGATGAGCTTCAACCTTTAACTGCGCTTGATGTAAGCACATGCCTGCCATCACTCAACGGGTATAACACCTTACTCCTGCACCAGCGCCAGCAGCGCGCTCACCGGAAGCCCGCGCAAGATGCGGCTCGCTGGTGATGCGCTTGAGCAGCTTAAGCGTCTGTTCCGACGGGTCTTCGTTGGCCAACAGCGTATTCGCCAGTTCGCCCAGCGTGACATCGTCGTCAAGCATGGTCGGGTGTTTTTGCAGCATATCGGCGACCAGACTGCCGAGAATGACCAGGTTGTTGGTGTAACCATTACTGCCTAAACGCGTGGCGACGCCCTTCAGCGCGTCCTGGGCGACAGTGGGCAGTGCGTCGTAGACCTGGCCCGACGTTTGCGCCGCCGCGATGAATTGCAGCAGGCGCGCGGCGGTGTTGGAATCGCCGTAGAGGTTCATCTTCATACCGCTGATGGCTTTGCCCAACGCTTCGGCTCTGGCGATTTCAATCGCTTTTTGCAGTTCGGCGTTGAGCCGCGCCAGTTCAAGCTGATACGCAACACCGCTGCTGCTGGCCAGCGCTTCGGCCATTGCTTTTTCGCCGTCGGCTTCGCCAGCATCTTCTTGCGCAGCGCTTCGGCTTCTTCGTTCAGGACTTTCACGCGCTCCAACGCCACCTGCACCTCGGCTAAACCTGTGGCGCTGCTCCGTTCCCGTTCGGCCACCGCTTGCAGTTTGGCGGCTTCAAGTTCAGCCTGCGCGCGGGTGCGTAAAGTTTCCGACTGAATCGAGGCAATCGCGCGTTCCGCTTCGGCCAGTTCCTTGAGGCGCAGCGCTTCGATTTCGACATTGCTGCGGTTTTCCAGCGCGGCTTTTTCGGCTTCGAGGCGCGCGTTAATCAATTCAATGCTGGCGTCACGCTCGGCGGCGGCTTTTTCGGCGGCAGTCATCGCCTCCTGCATGGCCTGCTCGCGCAAACTGTCGGCTTCAATCTGCTGCTTAACGGCGGCCAGCTTGACGGCGGTGGCTTCGGCAATTTGTTTCTCGCGCTCCTGCTCGGCAACGGCAATCGCCTGTTCACGCGCCACGCGTTCGGCCTCTGCCGCGCGCTGCAACTGTTCCCGCAGCAGGACTTCCTGACGCTCATTCTCGATGACTTCTGCTTGCAGCAGGCGTTCGGTCATGATGCGCACGCGTTCGGCTTCTTCGCGCTTCTGTTCCTGCATGATGCGCGCTTCGGCTTCCTGCGCTGAGCGTACCAGGGTGATGTTCTTGCTGCGCTGGGCACGTTCGGTCTCGATGGCTTCTTCGATGCCCATGCGTTCACGCTGCGCTTCGGCGTCCTGCTGCGCGCGTTCCAGCGCCCCCAGATTTTCCAGCTTGTTTTTCTCGGTCAGCGCCTGCTCAATCACGGCAGAACTGGCGCGCGCCACCTGTGCGCCGAGCAGATCATCGGTGGAATAATGTCCTTGCAGCGTAGGGCGCAGCGTGAGGATGCTGATGCTTTCGAGGATCAGCCCATTTTCGGCAAGGTCTTCCTTCAGCCGTTCCTGCACCTGCTTAATGAATTCGATACGCTTGTCCATCAGCGTCTTCATGCTGAAAGCGGCGGCAATATCCCGCACCGCGCCGTGAATCTTGGGTTCGGCAAGGCGGCGCACGCTGCTCTCATCGACCACGTCACCGCCGATGGTGCGCGCGGCGGTGCTGATTTTGGCGGGTTCCTTCGAGACGCGGATGAAGAAACGCGCTTCCAAATCGACGTACTGCGGGTCGTTGGTGACGAGCGCGCGTTCGTCCATGTGGCGAATTTCCACCGCCATTGTCTCCAGCGACACCCATTTGATGCGGTGCAGAAAGCCGAAGACCCAGGCCGCGCCGTTGACGACGACCAGCGGTTCCTGCGACTGTGAGCGGCGCAAGCCGCCTGTACGCACGAACGCGGCGGTGGGCGTCGTCTTGACGTAGGAACTCGACAGCAGGCGAATAATCAGCCATATCGCCACCACGACCACGATAATCACAAGAATAAGTGTGCCTACATTTCCCAACATAATGTCTTCCTTGTTCTTCGGAACAGCGATTAGCGATTAGCTGTTAGCGCGTGTTTTGGATAAGAAATGTCACGCTAGAAATTAACCCCTATCCCCCCGCCCCCTTTCCCCGCAAGCAGAGAAAGGGGGAGAAAGGCGCGTTGTTTGCCGTTTTTAAGCCTCTCTCCGCTGGCGGGGAGAGGTTTGGAGAGGGGTGCATTATGTAGAATTACATTTCTCAACCACGCTCTTAGCTGTTAGTCGATGCCAACACAAGACGGGACAACACCCGGGTTGCCCCCTACAATTGTCCGACTTCTGCACAAGTGTAGTTTGCTCTTTTGCCATAACATTCTCAGCGCCGGTCACGCATTGAACGCTGCAAGCTGGAAAGCTGGTCTGCCAGGTCGCGCACCATCGCGCGCAGTTCGTGGACTTCGCCATCACTGCCGCCACCGCCGCGTACAGCGCTCTCCCCGGCTTTGAGGAAACCGTCCAGCCAGCGTTCCACCTCGGCACGCTCCACGCCGAAACGCAGCGCGACGGCCTGCGCCGACGTTTGCCCGCGCAGAATGTTCAGCACAGCCTCGGTCTTGTCTGACGCACGCACCTCACGGCTGGCGGCGGGCATTTCGCTGCGGCTGCGGCTGCGGACATTGCGCGCCGTCCAGGTGTGCGTATCGACGCTGATGCCATAATCACGTTCGGCCATTTCAGCGGTGATGTAACCGTCGCGCACATCCTGCACGATTTCTTCCTCCGGGCGCTTGTAGGGGTCGCCGTAGCCGCCGCCTGTGCCTGTTGCCATGCGGGCCACCTCGCCGCGCTTCAGCCGATACTGCGCCGTCTTGCCGAAGATTTCACTGGTGCAGTCCGCGCGCAGCATTTCCATGTAATTCGGTGAACCTTCCGCGCCGCCCTTCATGCCCCAGGGATAGAACTTGAAGCGCCCGAATGTGCCTGTGATAAACGCCTCGTCAGAGGTGATGCGGTAATCGCGAATGACGCCGCGCCCACCGCGATAGCGCCCTGCCCCACCGTCGGCGATGTTAAGCGCGAACTGGTCAACCAGCACGCCGTAACGCTGTTCACACACTTCCACCGGGATGACATAGGTTTCGCCGTCGCCGATGCAGAACAGCGCGTTCACGCCGTCACGCGTGGCACCCGCGCCCCAGCCGCCGACCTGCGGCTCAACGAGGATGAACAGTTCGCCCGTGTCGGGGTGCTTGCCGGAGACAATCGTGCCGCACACGCTGAGGAAGTGCCCGGCGGGCAGACGGTTGGGCACCGCAGGCGCCAGCGCTTTCCACACTAAGTCCGCCGCGAAGTCCATCGTTTCCCAATAGGTCGAAACGGGCGCGGGGCGTACCGCCGTCGCGATGGTGCCTTCAGGACAAATCAGTTCCAGCGGGCGGAAGCAGCCTTCGTTGGCCGGAATCTGCGGGTCGGTCAGCGCCTTGAACACCACACGCACCGCCGATTCCAAGCCTGTGCGTCCACTGTTAATCGGCCCCGGCACCATGCCAATGGAGCCTGTGAAGTCGCAGATAAACTTCTCGTCGGTGACCGTGACTTTGACTTTCATCTCGAAGGGGCCGTTGCCCACGCCGTCGTCGTCAATCCAGTCCACCGCCTCGTAGACGCCTTTGGGGATTTTCGCCAGCCCTTTGCGCGTCATTTCTTCGCCATAGTCCATGAGGAAGTCGATGCCGTGCAGCACCGTTTCCACGCCGTAGCGTTCACACAATTCGATGAAGCGGCGTTCAGCGATGCGCAGCGAGGCGGCCTGCGCGTTCATGTCGCCGATGCTCATGTCCGGCGTGCGCACGTTGGCGCGAATCAAATCCTCCAGCCCCGGCACGATCTCGCCTTTGATGAACAGCTTGATACAGGGGAACTGCAAGCCTTCCTGCCAGATGTCAGTGGAGACTGTCGTCCAACTGCCGGGCGACATGCCGCCGACTTCCGTCCAGTGGGCCTTGTTCGCGGCAAAGGCCACCAAGCGCCCCTTGTAGAAGATGGGCATGGCCAGCGTCACGTCAGACAGGTGTGTGCCGCCGCCGCTGTAGGGGTCGTTGGTGATGATGATGTCGCCGGGCGCGAGATTGCCGCTGAACTTCTCGATCACCGAACGCGCCGCCGCCGTCAGTGTGCCGAGGAAGCCGGTGACGCCGTTGCCCTGCGTGATGAGGTTGCCGTTGGCGTCCAGCAGGCCCAGCGCGAAGTCCAGCACCTCGTAGATGATGGTGCTCATGCTGGTGCGCTGCATGGCGATAAACATCTCGTCGCCGATGGCAATCAGCGAGTCCTTGATGATTTCCAGCGTGAAGGGGTCAACGGCTGGCTTGCTGAGCGCGGGTGGGCGTGTGCGGTTGAGTGTCATGGGTTATTTCCCTCGGAGTTTATCAGTCTTGTAAATCATCGCGGCATTCATTCATCAAATCATTGTATCGGAGGTTATTCATCAGCATCTGAAAGAGTTCGGTTTTTCCTCATCAGTAAGTTTGTATTCCCCCGAAAAATCTGATTCAGCCAGGCTGCCGCGCCATTTGCCGTAGCCCAAACACTTTCGCATCCATGTAGCATTACCCTGGGCCATTTCTCTTTAGCAATCAAAATAGCGTCGCTCGATCAATTTCATCCCCACACTACCCAATTACGCTCAATGCTGTATTTATCGGCGTTTCAGTGGTTCAGATTATCCAAGCCCAAAGCGCGACTTCTTGTTCTGCATCTCGATGTGCAGGAAGCCGTACTTGTCGCGGTACACCTGCTGGTCGGGATACACCACCGTTACGGAGGCTGGTTCCTCGATGATGACGGGACCCTCGATGATTTTATCGACGGGCAGGTATTCACGCTCATAAATGGTGGTGTTGACCTTGCCGAAGTCTTCAAACAACACCTGCCGCGTGCCTTTTTTGGCGCGTGCCAAGCCTGTGCCCTGATTGCTCACCGTACCGATTTCGGCTTTGGCCACCAGCCCAATAGCCGTCAGGTGATAGTTCACCAGTTCGATGCTGGTGTTGAGGCGGAAGGTATAGGCTTGCTCGTGCAGGTCATGGAACGAGTCGTTGATGCGTGCCAGCGCTTCCTGCGTCACCTTGCCAGCGGGCAGCGGCACCTTGACCGTGTGTTCCTGCCCGTGATAGCGCATGTCGGCGTAGCGCTGCACCTGAATGTTGGCGGCGGCTACGTTTTCTTCGCTCAGCCGCGCGCGTGCCTGCTGTTCCATTTCCTCGTAAATCTGATTGAAGCGCGTGATGTCAATCTGGTCGGTACGGCTGATGAGTGTGCGGATATAGTCGATGCGCAGGTCGGTCATCAGCATTCCGAACGCCGAGAACACGCCGGGATGCGTGGGGATGACGACTTTTTTGCAGCGCAGGTCACGCATCATGGCCGCCGCGTGCATGGGGCCGCCGCCGCCAAAGGCCACCACCACGAAGTCGCGCGGGTCATAACCACGCCGCACAGAAATCAGCTTGATCGCGTTGATTTTGCCGAAGTCCGAGATACGCACCACGCCGAGCGCGGCTTCTTCGATGCTCATGTTGAAGTGCTGCGCGATGGGCGTCATGGCTTCTACCGCGCGCTTGACGTTCACTTTCAGTTCGCCGCCGAGGAAATAATCAGGATTGAGGCGTCCGGTGAGCAGGTTGGCGTCTGTTACCGTTGGCTGCGTGCCGCCCTTGTCGTAACAGGCTGGCCCCGGCACCGCGCCCGCGCTCACCGGCCCGACTTTCAGCGCGCCTGCCCCATCGACATGGGCAATCGAGCCGCCGCCCGAACCGATTTCGACAATGTCCACTGTTGGCGCGAGAATGGGATAACCCGCCGTTTCGCGTGTGAGTTCAATTTTATATTCCGTCGTGATCTTCGGCTTGCCGTGTTCCACCAGCGAGGTTTTGGCCGTTGTCCCGCCCACATCAAAGGCGATGATGTTGTGTTCGCCGATGAGTTCCCCGACACGCGCCGCGCCAATCACGCCCGCGACAGGCCCCGACTCGACAAGGTTAATCGGCGTTTGTTTGCCCATGTCAAAGGTCGCGCTGCCACCGTTGGACTGCATGATGTGCAGCACATCGCCCATGCGTTTGCGCGTCGTCAGGTTTTGTTCCAGATTTTCGAGATAGGCGCGCGCGGTGGGCAGCACGTAGCTGTTGAGTACGGCAGTGCTGGTACGCTCAAATTCGCGCCATTCCTGCGTCACGTCATGCGACAGCGTGAACGGAATGTGCGGCGCGACCTCGCGGAGGACACGCCCGGCCAGCATTTCGTGTTCGGGGTTGGCGTAGGAATGCAGGAAACACACGGCGATGCTGGCTACCCCTTCGCTGACCAACTGGCGCACGGCGTCGCGCAGTTCGTTCACGTTCAGCGCTTCCAGCACTTCGCCTTTGTAGTTCACGCGTTCGGTTACCTCATAACGCAGATGACGCGGCACGAAAGGCACAGGCTTTTGATAGTACATGTTGTAGAGGTCGGGACGATTGGAACGCCCGATTTCCAGCACATCGCGGAAGCCTTTGGTGGTAATCAGTCCGGTTTTCACGCCCTTACGCTCGGTGAGCGCGTTAATGACCACCGTTGTACCATGCACAAAAAACGAAGTCTGCGCCGTGTTCAAATCCTGCGCCTTGTCCAGCGTATCGAGCACGCCCTGGGCGAAGTTGTGCGGCGTGGTGCTGGCTTTGGTGACCTTTACCTGTCCGGTGCGCTCATCCAGATAGACCATATCGGTGAAAGTGCCGCCGATGTCAGTGGCGATGCGGTATCCGCTCATGGGTTTGCTTGTGATTGTCATAGCTTTTTGTGCCTGTGTAGACTGGCTCTGCGATTGTGACGGCGCTGTCGGTTGCAAAGGCACAGCGCGCTGTGCCCCTCCATTCTCGGCGTCCCGGCGGTTCAAACTCTCTGCGTTTTGCTTTGGCGTTACCCCCGCTTGAATATTCAGCGGCAGGCCTTCCAGCGCCAGATGGCAGGCGGCGCGGTGTCCGGGCCATACCTCGTCCAGCGTCGGCTCGATTTCGGTACAGAGTTCGATTTGCGCGGCGGGGCAGCGTGGATTGAAGCGGCAGCCTTTGCCGATGGCCTGCTGGCTGACTTCGCCTTCGAGGATGATTTCATCGGCGTTCTGCTCCAGGGCGGGCTTGGGCGCGGCGGACAGCAGCGAAATCGTGTAGGGATGCTGTGGACGCTCGAAAATCTCGTTGGTCGTGGCAAGCTCTACGATGCGGCCCAGGTACATGACGCCGATGCGGTCACAGATGTAGCGCAGCACGCTCAGGTCATGCGAGATGAACAGGTAGCTCAGGTTCAATTCGTCGCGCAGCTTCAGCAGCAGATTGAGAATCGTCGCCTGTACCGAGACATCCAGCGCTGAGGTGGGTTCGTCGAGAATCAGAAGCTGCGGGTTGAGGGCCAGCGCGCGGGCGATGCCAATGCGCTGCCGCTGCCCGCCGGAAAACTCGTGCGGATAACGATCCAGCGTATCGAGGCTGAGGCCGACGAGTTTCGCCAGTTCGCGCACGCGCCGTTCGCGCAGCGTCGGCTCACCCACATCATGCACGTCCAGCGGCTCCATAATCAAATCGCGCACCGTCATACGCGGGTCGAGCGCTGAGTAGGGATTCTGGAACACAATCTGCATTTGTTCACGCGTGCGGCGCAGGCTGCGTTCGTCCAGCGCGGCCAAGTCCTGCCCGTTGAACAACACCTGTCCGGCAGTGGGTTCGATCAGCCGTAGAATCGCGCGCCCAACGGTGGTCTTGCCTGAACCCGACTCCCCTGCCAGCCCGACGACTTCCCCCGGCAGGATGTCGAGGTCGATGCTGTCCACCGCTTTGACATAACCTGTCGTGCGGCGCAGCAGGCCGCCCTTGACCGGGAAATACAGTTTCAGACCACGCACTTGCAGCAGCGGTTGCGTCATGGTCGCCTCTCGTTGGTATACAGATAACAGGCCGCCGTGTGCTCCTGTCCGACAAGGGCATTGGCGGGCGGGTGCAGATGGCAGTGTTTCATGCGTTCGGGACAGCGTGGGTGAAAGCGGCAGCCTGTCGGCGGATTGAGGAAGCTGGGCGGCGCGCCGGGAATGCCTTCGAGCGTGCCCTGCTGGATGTCATGCGTTGGAATGGCGTTAAGCAGGCCGCGCGTGTAGGGGTGCTTGGGGTTCTCGAAGATTTCGGCAATCGAGCCTTCTTCGACCACCACGCCGCCATACATCACGGCAACACGCTGGCAGACCCTGGCAATCACGCCCATGTCGTGGGTAATCAGCACCACCGCCACGCGCCGTTCGCTGACAATCTTTTCGATCAGCCGCAGGATTTGCGCCTGTATCGCCACGTCCAGCGCCGTCGTCGGTTCATCGGCAATCAGCAGATCGGGTTCGCCAGCCAGCGCCATCGCAATCAGGATGCGCTGCTTTTGCCCGCCGGAGAATTGGTGGGGATAGTGGTGCAAACGCTGTGCCGCGTCGGGGATACCTACGTAAGTCAGCAGTTCGATGGCGTGGCGGCGGGCGGCGGCGCGCTCCCTGCCGCTGAACCATTTGCCGATGGGCAGCAGCTTCCAGGCGGCGATGTCGGTACGCTGCGTCAGCACGGCGTCAATCAGCAGTTCGCCGATGGTGAACACGGGGTTGAGGTTGGTCGTCGGGTCCTGGAAGACGACGCCGATGCGTTTGGCACGGAACTTTTGCAGGTCACGCCCGCGTTTGTTGAGCACATTTTCGCCGTCAAACCACACTTCGCCGTTCACCGTGCCGCGCGGAATCAGCGACGGGATGCTCATGGCCGTCAGGGTTTTGCCGCTGCCCGTTTCGCCGACGATACCGAGAATCTCGCCGCGATTGATGTTGAGGTTCACGCCATCCAGCACATGCGACACGCCCTCAAACGACGAGAAGCGCAGATGTAAATCCTTGATCTGCACCAGTGACTTCGCCATTTAAGCAGCCTCACTCACGAGTGAACAGCAGTCCATCAGGGGCGCAGGCGAGCGAAGATATTCTGCGCTTGAAAATACTGTTGAGTGCAAACGCTGGCTTTTACTCATTGCTCGTTGCTCATTGCTTTCAACTTAGTTCCTCGCCTTCGGGTCAAAGATGTCACGCAGGCCGTCGCCCAGCAGGTTAAAGCCCAGCACCGTGATAAACATCGCCAGCCCCGGAAACACGGACAGCCACCACGCATCGCGCAGGAAGCTGCGTCCCTCGCTGATCATCACGCCCCACTCTGGTGTGGGAGCCTGCACGCCGACGCCGATGTAACCCAACCCTGCCGTGACCAGAATGGCGAAGCCCATATCGAGCGAGGCCTTGATGATGATCGACGACATGACGTTGGGAATCACATGTTTGGCGATGATACGCCAGCGGTTTGCACCGAGCGCGCGCCCCGCTTCGATGAAGTCCAGTTCGCGCAGCGCCAGCACCTGCCCGCGCACCAGCCGCGTGTAGCCGGGCCACCACACCAGCGCAATGGCGATCATGGCGTTGACCATCCCGGCACCGAGCGCCGCCGACACAGCCATCGCCAGCAGCAGCGCCGGAACGGTCATGAACACATCTGTGATGCGCATGATGATCTCGTCCACCCAACCGCCGAGATAACCGCTGACCGCGCCCAGCGGCAGGCCGATGACAATCGCGATCACCAGCACGACCACGCCAATCACCAGCGAAGTCTGCGTGGCGATCACCGTGCGGCTGAAGACATCGCGGCCCACATCGTCGGTACCCATCAGGTAGGTGTCGTCCGGCGGCCTGAGGCGTTGATCCATGCGCGTCACCGCCCCCGCGTCCTGTGGGAACGAGACAAACGACTGCCCAATCAGCGCAATCGTGATGATAAAGGCCACCATCACCAGCCCAACCATCGACAGCGGACTCTGGCGCAGGCGGTACAACGCGCGCTGAAAGTCCTGATTGTTCTGGCTGTCGAGGCTGTGTGTGGCATTCATCGGGCGTAACGTATCCTTGGGTCAAAGACCCCGTAGAGCAAATCCGTCATCAGATTGATGACCACAATCACGAAGCCCGTCATCAGCGTCACCCCGACCAGCGGCACGAAGTCTTTGGTCAGCGCGGCGGACACGGCATAGTTGCCGATGCCGGGCCAGCTAAAAATATTTTCCACCAGCACCGAGCCTGTGAGGGTATAGCCAAAAAACAGGCTGGTCTGCGTTAAGGTATTCAAAGAAGCATTTTTCAGCGCATATTTAAGCACGATTACCACTTCCGGCACGCCAATGGCACGCGCGGTACGCACGTAATCGGTGGCCAGCGTTTCCAGCATATCGGCGCGCACAGTGCGGGCAATCGTCGCCAGCGCCCCCAGCGAGAGGCAGAACGCGGGCAAGAAAAGGTAGGACAGCGCGATGCCGAAGGCCTCAAAGTTCAGCGTCAGCAGTGCGTCAACGCTGTACATGCCGGTGATGGTTTGCGGCGGGATGGCGATGCGGTCATAACGCCCGGAGATTTGCAGCCACGACACGCTGAAGGCTACCGTGAGTTGGAGCACCATCGCCAGCCAGAAGTTGGGCAGGCTGACTCCGCCGAGGCTGATGAGGCGCGAAATCTGGTCGGGCAGGCGGTCACGGTACACCGCCGAGATAATGCCCAACGGCACGCCCAGCAGCACCGCAATCAGCATCGACACCAGCACCAACTCCAGCGTCGCCGGGAAAAAGCGCGCCAGATCGGGGCCGACTTCGCGGCGCAGCGCTACCGAACGCCCCAGGTCGCCGCGCAGCAGGTCGCCCATGTAGTTGAGATACTGTTCGACCAGCGGTTTGTCGTAGCCGTACTGTTCACGCAGCGCCTGTATCTGCTCGTCGGTGGCGCGCGGGCCTGCCGCCAGCATCACCGGATCGGCGGGGATAATACGCGCAATCGTAAAGGTGAGGATCGACAGCCCCACCAGCACAATCACGATCAGCAGCAGACGGCGAAACAGGTATCTCAGCATAGGTCAACAACAAACTATCAGCACTATGGGTTGTAGGGGCGCTCTGGTGAACGCCCCTTGCATCGGAATAGTTTTAGCCTGCAACCGCGAAGAAGTAGAAGTCTTCCATCGATCCCATCACCGGGCAGTAGACTTCGGCATAGTTGGTGATGCGCGGCCCGACGA